>NZ_JARTVP010000002.1:0-440165 GCF_029625865.1 Mesorhizobium sp. WSM4887 | reverse complement strand
GCCAGCCGCGGCGCCGGTGAATCGGCCGGCTCCGACACCTCCAAGGAGAGCACCACCCAGGGCGGCACCTTCACCATCGCCTCGCCCGACGGCATCGCCACGCTCAGCATCGACGGCCACGCCTTCATCACCAACGGCGTCTTCAGCGCCGGCTCCTTCACCACGGCGCTCGGCAACACGCTCAACGTCACCGGCTACAATGCCGCAACCGGCGTCGTCAGCTACACCTACACGCTCAACGACAACGAGGCGCATGCCGCCGGCCAGGGCACCAACAGCCTGTTCGAGAACATGACCGTCTCGCTCACCGACCAGGACGGCCAGAACGCCACCGGCACGCTCTCCGTCAACATCGTCGACGACGTGCCGACGCTGAACAGCGTGCAGAGCCAGCAGGCCAGCAACGACCCCGCGCAGACGCCCGCCGTCGGGGCCATCAATTTCGTTCCCGGTGCTGACGGCGCCGGCGCGGCCATGACGATCACGGTCAATACAACCGGATTGACCTCCAATGGGCACAATCTTGTCACAGAGCAGGTCGGCAACGTGCTGACGGCCTACGCCGACAACAACAACAACGGAAGCCATGACGCCGGCGACACGGCGGTCTTCACGGTCACGGTGAACACCGCGGCCGGCACCTCGGGGCAATACACCTTCGATCTGCTGGCCAAGCTTGACGGGTCGACAAGCAATGTCTCTGTCGCCTCAAACGGCGCCTTTGGCTCCGGCCCCAGCAATTCCATCGTCGTGACGGCCGGCGGCCAGAACATCGTGATGGTGACCGGATGGGCACCCACGGATGCCGGCGGCATCTTCACTGGAGCTCACGAGGCTGCCTGGCTGGCAGGCGGCAATCCGTCGCTCGCGCAGACGTCCAATGTCAACGGCTCGACCGCCGGTTGGGGACTTGGCAACAACAACTTCGACGCGGGCGAGTTCATGCGCTTCGATTTCGGTGCGCCGAACGACTACGACGGCGCTGGCGGCTATACGCCCCCGGCCATCACCATGGCGAATGTCAGCTATGCCAAATTTTCGTTCGACGCGGTGAGCGCCAGCAACAAGGTCGAATTCGTCGCCCACTACACCGACGGAAGCACCGCTTCCTTCATTCCAACGACCGGTGCGACGTCGCTGACCATCAATTCGCCTGCAGGCCTGCAGATCGCCTGGGTCGACGCATACGAGTCTTCGGGCAAGACCAAGCTCAACCTCACGGACGTCGGTGTGACATCGACCACGGTCGACCACACGATTCCGGTGACGCTGCAGCTTACGGACGGTGACGGCGACCAGACTGGAACGGCGAATTTCACTGTTCACGTAAAAGACGGCTTGACGCCCTTCGCCGTCGCCACCCCGGTGGTGCTCGACCTCAACCACGACGGAATCCAGACCACCGATCTCACGCACTCCACTGTTTCGTTCGACTACAACGGCGATGGTGTCGCCTCGAAGACCGCCTGGGTAGATTCGCATGACGGTATCCTGGCGATCGACCTCAACGGCGACGGCAAGGTGAACAACGGCTCGGAAATCGTCTTCACCCAGCACGCCGTGGGTGCTGCGACCGACCTTGCCGCGCTCGAGCAGGTCTACGACACGAACCATGACGGCAAGCTGACCGCCGCCGACCACGACTTCGCGCAATTTGGTGTCTGGCAGGATGCCAATGGCAATGGCGTGTCGGACCCAGGTGAGTTCAAGAGCCTTGCCGCTTTGGGCATCGTCGAGATCGGACTGGAAAGCAACAACCAGCATTCGGTGTCGGCCGACGGCTCGGTCCTGACCTATGGCGAAGCAACTTTCACGACCGCCAATGGCGAGACGGGCGCGGTCGCCGATATCGGATTCGGCAATTTCGATAGCGCCGCTTCCGGAGCTGCGTCGACCATGGCCGGCACTTTGGGCGCCGATACGTTCAAGCTGGACAGCCTGGACATCAAGGATCTGATCACCGGCTACCACGGCTCGGAGGGCGACAAGATCGACCTCAGCGCCCTGTTCGACACCGCGCCTGCCGGCAATATCAACAACTACGTCCACTATAACAGCGAAACCAATACGGTGAGCGTGGACGCCAGCGGCTCGGGCAATCCCGCCAACTTCGTCGATGTCGCCGTTCTTCAGAACGCGCCTGCGGCCGGAACAATCAACATCCTTTACGACGACACGAACCATCAACAGCACACGGCCACGATTTAGTGCTTATGCGCGGCCGTGCTGCTATGCTAGCGTTAGCGAACCGTGAATTCGCAATTTGGAGAGGGGCTTACATGAAACATTCCGTAAGACTGCTGGCCTCGGCCGTGGCGGTGCTGCTCGCCGGATCGACCGGCTTTGCCGCAGATATCATCGGCGAGCCGGCGGTGAATTATTGCCGCACCGTCGGCACCTCGGACCTGGTGCTGACCGACAACATGGTCGAGCTCAAGGACCATGTGGTGAAGCTGATGGACGAATCGGTCGCCGTCGCCAACAGCCCGGAATGGATCAACTCGTCGCGCCCCGCCTTCGTCTGGGCCTCGGAAGCCAAGGTCGCCTGCGGCAAGGCCTATGGCTATCTCAAGACCAACTACAAGGACGAGGACTACCTCAACAAGTGCGAATGCTTCCACGACCGCATGGTCGAGTACATGCACTGAGCTGACGGGCGCGCCGACCAGCTGCGATGATGGCCAAGACAGTCTGCGCCGAGGCCGACGCTTGCGTGCGACCGGCGTGGGTCGCCACGCATGCCGGCGTGGCGCGGCGTTTCCGACGCGGGTTTTCGCGAGCGTTGGAGCGGTTCATCGTTTCCGGGAAACGCCGAACTGGTCCGGCTATGCGTTTTTGCGCAATCGCGGACGGGAAACCGCTGCGCACTTTTCCTGGAATGGCCCCGGCGCTCGCCTTTGCCGTTGTCGCGGCGATCTCCGGCTGCCAGTCGAAGAACGGCGCATCGGAAGTGCTGGATCCCGGGGCGATCGCCGCTCCGGCAAGCCAAGCCACCACCGCCGCGCCAGCGCAGCTGACCGCCAGCTCTGCAGCGACCGTTCCCAAGGCCAATCTGACGCTCGGCACTGGCTCGACCAAGATCGCCATGCTTTTGCCGCTCTCCGCCCCCGGCAGCGCGGGCGAGAACGGCAGGAAGATGTATGATGCCGCACGCCTGGCAATGGCCGATCTCGGCGACAAGCTGGTGACGCTGACGATCGAGGACACGCGCGGCGACAGCGGCTATGCCAAGGACCTGGCGGTGAAGGCGATCACCTCGGGCGGCGTGAAAATCGTCATCGGGCCGGCCGAGCTTGCGGCGGCGCAGCACCTTGCCAAGCTCTCCGGCACGCAGCGGCCGCCGGTGCTGGCGCTGGCCGACAATTTCGCCGGCGGCCCCGGCGTCTATTCGGTGCGGCTGAGCGAAGCCGACAGCGCGGCGGCGGGCGCGGCAGCGGTCGCCAGCAAGGGCGCCAAGAAATTCGTGCTCTTGGTGCCGGCGGGCGCGAACGCCGGCGCCGTCGAGGCGCGGGTTGCCAACGCGCTCAGCATCTATGGCGCGACGCTTGCCGTGACGCTTCCCTATTCGGCGTCGGACGCCGCCAAGGTGGTGTCGGACATGGGCTCGCTGGTCGAGGCGCCCGACGCCGTCGTCGTCGCCAGCGGCGACGGCAGCCCTGTCGCTGTGCTGGCGGCCCTTAAGGCGAAGGGTATTCCGGGCAAGGCGGTGAACCTGATCGGCACCGAACGCTGGCTCGAGCGCCCAATCGATCCGCTCTATGAGGGCGCCTATATCGCGACGCTCGACCAGAGCGAGACCGGACCGATCGCCGACCGTTTCAAGGCGACCTACAACTATCAGCCCGACGTCAACGTCGCCTACGCCTACGACATGGTGGCGCTGTCGGCCGGCATAGCAAGCTCGGTCGGCCCGAACGGTTTCTCCAAACAGGTGCTGGAGAACGCCAGCGGCTTCCGCGGCTCGACCGGCCTGTTCCGCTTCCGCGCCGACGGCTCGAGCCAAAGATCGATGCCGTTTTTCAAGGTGGAAAAGGGTAGACTGAAGCTGGTGGAGAAACAGACCGCGGGGTTTTGAAATTTCACTCGGGTGGTGGGCCGTTGGATTTTCTTAGAAAGCTTCTGATTTTAGCTGTTGTCGGCGCGGTGGGGGCTGGCGCTGTCGCGCTTGCCGAACGGCTGATGTTTGAGGCTCCGAGACCAGCTGCGGCCGGCGAGCCCATCATACCGAAGAAGCCGGTTCGGCTATGGAAATGGCGGTTGACCTAGTTGTCCAGTTGCCTCGGACTTCTGCTCTGCATCGGAACTGCAAGGTAGTGCGCCTGGACCCGCGCTAGCGAAGGTCCCCCCAATATAAATGGCCTTAGCTAAATTTGGAGCTTTTTGACAGCCATCCCGTGAGCGTCCAGATGACCGCCGTCGCTAGCATGGAAGCGTAACCATCAATCGCATAGTGCCAAGCCAAGTGCACGGCGCCCAGCTGAGTTACAACTAGAAAGGCAACGCCAGTCCAACGCAATATACCGCCAAACCGCCAGAGGAAGACTGCGTTCAACGTGGCTATGGCAAGATGCATCGAAGGGAAGGCAGAAATTCCGCTACCCATGTGGGGACCGTCTGACGTTGCATTAGCGAGAAGCATGTTCTGGGCGTGTAAAGCCCATACAGGGTAAACATTGTTCGTTGTCTCGAGGTAGTCCATAAGCGGCGCGAAGGTGCCGTCACCGAACAACGGCATGACGAAGGCGGGACCAACTGAAGCAAATATCGTCGCTGCAACATTTCCGAGGATTGCCCACGTCAGAACAAAAGCCACCAGATAGCGGGAGCGAAGGCGATCGTTGCCCACTGAGAATATGACGCAAAATAGGACCACGAACATAAATATAAACCAAAGATTATAAAAAAAGTTAATTATAAACGTTACACGCCCAAACCCCAATATCGGCTGAAATAGCTTCCAAGCATCGACGCCGAAATTCACAACTCTATCTATTTCAATTAGCTTCCAGTCCGCATAAAATGGCACTATCCTGCTTATGCCCGCTTTCATACTTGTGAAAACCGAAAAAAATATGGGAAACACTATTAAAACTGGAACGCCTCTTATTATTCTTTCTTTAAGCCTGTATTTTCTGAGCTGCGCTTTTACCTGTGGAAATATCCGCTCCGGCCGACTAAGCATTACGCGGACAGAGATAGTTGAAAACAGGACGACTGCAACAGCGCAGCCGAATACCCAGAAACCTTGATTGTAAAGCTTCACGTCAATGGGGATTCCCCAATGTTCAGCTGCGAAAACCGCAGGTAGCATATAAGTCGCGATCGCAATATAAAAGGAATTGTTTGCGCGCCACGCTGCGAGGCTACCGCTATTAAGTGTGACCTCTGTCGTTTGCATTCTAATCAGGTCCAGCTTAGCTTGGCTGCACGCGCTATCGCAGTCCATCACACATGAGCATAGACGCTATTCGTGAGCACCAGCACTATCGTGCAGATCGCGGCAAACGAGATTGGCACTCCGAACGGCACGACACCCTTACGGTCTAGGTGCTGAACGTAAATGCGAAAAGCCCCCTCGGGCAGCATGAAAGGAAATCTTATGATGGCGGCAGTAGCGAGCGCAAACAGCAGAAGCAAAATCGAGAAGAAGGCAAGGCCAGTGCCTCCAATCACGAATGGAATTATCGCCATCAGCTTCACGTCGCCGGCGCCCAGCTTCCGCAAAGCCCAGAGAGGAAAGAGAACGACGAACAGCAGCAATCCGGCGATTGCACTTAATCCCATGTCCCACCAAGACCCGGCCTGGACGGATATTAGTTGCAAGGAACCGACACCCAGGCAAAAGAGTAGGAGCACCTCAGGGTTCGATATCTTCTGAGTTTTGAAGTCGGTCCAGGCTATCCTGGCAAGCAACGGGATCGCGAGTGCCTTGAACAGGAGCGATACGGCGAGCAGAGGGCTCATGACCGCTCTATGTTGCGGACGCTGGATGACAGTAGCTTCAGATTGTTGGCCACGGTCGGGTCGTTTGGCGCAAGCTCATAGGCCTTGAGGAAATTGGTGCGGGCTTGCTGCAGCTTTCCGCGCAGCAGATAGGAATAGCCGAGATTGTTATAGTATTCCGGCGTCGCGCCAAGCAGACGGTAAGCCCGGCCGTAGGCCATATCAGAAAGATCGAAACGACGAATGCGGTCGCAGGAAGCAGCAAGGCCCAGCCAGGCGACGCCATCATTAGGCGCCAAACGTGTCGCCTTGTAGAATAGGGCCCCGGCGTTGCCATAGTTCTCGGAGCGGAACTGGGTTTTGGCCTCGGTGACGGCCTGGTCCGAGGCATAGTACTCAACGTCGCTGACGGTCTTCAGCCCGTCGAAGGCATCGCCAAAGGCGGTGTAGTCGCCTTTGGCCGGCTCGTTGGTGCGAACCACGCCATCCGCAGTGTCCTTCCCGTTCGTCTGACAGCCGGCTAGTGCAATCATTAACAGGCCGGCCGCGGCGATCAGCTTCTTCATGTAGTTTCCCCGAGAGTCCCCCGACCCATATAGGACCAAAGCACATGTTCAACTAGAAGAAAACGCCTTTCATGCGTATGATCACAGGCAACATGACCACCATCAGCACAACCGGGAAGATGCACAGGCCCAGGGGAATCATCATCTTGACTGGTAGCGCATTGGCCTGCTCTTCCGCGCGCATGATTCTCTGGTTGCGCATTTCGTCGCTGTAGACACGCAACGCCTCCGTCAGGCTGGTCCCGAGTTCTTCCGATTGACGAAACAGAACCGCTAGAGCCTTCGCTTCTTCCAGCCCAATGCGATCAGCCAATTCGCGCAGCGCTTCGCGCAACGGCTTGCCGGCGCGCAATTGGAGATTCATGATCGAAAGCTGAATGCCAAGCCATTTGTGAGTGCCCGCAAGTTCGTTCCCGACTCGATCAACCGCAGCCTCCAGGCTCATGCCTGCATCAGCGCAAGTGATCATCATGTCCATGAAGTCAGGAAAGCCACGCCTGTAGATCTGTTTCTGAGTATTCTCAAAGCGATCGAGCATGATGCTTGGGATAACAATGCATCCCAGACCGATTAGAGCCGCTCCCGCAAAGGCAAATACACTAGGCAATCGAGGTGGCAGCATGTGGGAAAACATAGCGTAGCTGACGAGAAAGCCAATGCACACCGCGCCCAGACGAGAAATCGTGTAGATGATTGGGGCACTTGGCTGATGGAAGCCGGCACGAAACAGCTTCGCCTCCAAGGCATTGGGTTCGCCACGCTCTTTCTCTAGGGCACGAAAATATGCCTCGACCGGCCGCTGGGCCGAAATCCTGTTAATCTCCTGCTGAGCTGTCAACGAGCGGCGACTCGTGATGCCTTCTGATAAGAGACTTTCAGCGATCCGCTTCCTCGTCTGAAAGACTGGCATCAATATCACAGCAACCAGCAGGAACAGAGTGCCCGCGGCCAGGAACACAGCAACCGACAGCAACATCGGCGAATTTCCAAGGTCGTTCAGCAAGCCGATGCCCCAATCTCAGAAATCGAAATTGACCATGCGATACATGATATAGTCGCCCAAGAGGGCCCAAGATCCGAAGATGACGAAGACCGGCCAAATGAGAGGGCTGCTCCAAACATCGCCATAGTAGCTTGGGGCGATTCCCAACAAAATGAAGAACATTAGCACCGGAAAGAGAGAAATTATCCACGCTGACATTCGGCCCTCGGCCGACAAGGCCCTGATCTTCAGCCGAAGCTTGCGCCGCTCGCGCAGCACCGACGCGAGATTGGACAGAATTTCGGTAAGATTGCCGCCGGTCTTTGCCTGAATGGAAAGTGACACCGACAAAAGGTGCAATCCTTCGAAACCGACACGCTCCGACAGCTTGCGCACGGCCTGCTCAAGGCTGAGGCCAAACGAGATCTCGTCCGAGACAATGCCGAACTCGGTGCCAAGAGGATCCGGCATTTCGCGTGCCACAAGCCCGATCGCCACCGTTGTTGGATGACCGGCGCGGAGGGAGCGCACTATCATGTCGAGCGCGTCAGGAAGCTGGGTAGCGAATTTGCTTATTCGCTTGTCTCTAGCCCGCCGCAGCACAAGGAAAGGCAAAGCGAATGCAACAAATAGGAAGATGAGACCCGCGGCGGGAGCCGAGAACCCCAGCAGGAGTGTTGCGATCATCGCAACCACGAGTCCTGCCAGGATGAAGACCGCTGCGAAACTGATTGGATTGCCGGTTATGCCGGACTGCGTGTAGAGGCGATTAAGGGCTACGGCGCCGAAGGCAAAATCCCCCGAAACGGTCAACCCCCGCTCCTGGAGAAGTCCTTGCAGGCTTCGTTCTGCTGGAGCATCCTCGCCCATAACCTGAAGGCGGCGGTTTATTATGCCTGCCCTTGCGCGTGTCCCGGCGACCGAAACGTACATAACCTCCACGGCGAGGATGACAGAAGCCGCGGCTAGCACGTAGACCAGATAAAGTAGCGTTTGGCCGGAAAACATCAGAGCGGCACCTGCGGATTGAAGGCGTCCTTGGCGAAATGGTGCCCCAGGGTCGCCACTTCAGCTGCAAAACGCGGCCGCACGCCTGTGGCGCGAAACTCGCCGATAATCGTGCCGTCCGAGGCGATATCGCGACGAACGAAATGATAGATCTCCTGCAACTGGACCACGTTGCCCTCCATTCCGGTAATCTCCGAAATCGAAACCACTCGTCGTCCGCCGTCGGAAAGGCGTTGCGTCTGCACAATTATGTCTATAGCCGAGGCGATCTGCGCCCGGATCGAATCGTTGGTCATCGGCATGCCGGCCATACCGACCATCTGTTCGAGACGTGATATCGCATCTCGGGGCGTATTGGCGTGAATGGTTGTCATCGAGCCTTCATGGCCGGTATTCATAGCCTGAAGCATGTCGAAGGCTTCCTCGCCGCGCACCTCGCCGACGATGATGCGGTCCGGCCGCATGCGCAGCGCGTTCTTCAACAACTCACGCTGACGGACCTCGCCCTTGCCTTCGACATTGGGCGGACGTGTCTCCAGCCGGCCGACATGCGGCTGCTGCAATTGCAGTTCCGCTGCGTCCTCGATCGTGACTAGGCGCTCCTTTGCAGGGATATAGCTCGACAATGCATTCAGCAGTGTGGTCTTGCCGCTGCCGGTACCGCCAGAAACCAGAATAGACTTGCGCGACTGCACCGCAATCCGCAGCAGCTCGACCATGGGTTGGCGGATCGAGTTGAATGCCATTAAGCGTTCGAGCGAATAGGGATTTTTGGAGAACTTGCGGATCGAAACCAGCGGGCCATCGACCGAGATCGGCCGCACCGCGATGTTGACGCGCGAGCCGTCGTCGAGACGCGCATCGACCATCGGCGCCGATTCGTCAACACGCCTGCCGATATTCGAAACGATCTTGTTAACAATCCGAAGGAGATGCGCCTCGTCACGGAATCGGATTGAGGTCTCCTCCAAGACGCCGCGGCGTTCTATGAACACGTGCTTGTGTGTGTTGATCAGGATGTCGGCGATGGAGTCGTCCTTGAGCAGAGGCTCGATCGGACCGAGCCCCAGCATCTCGTCCGCCGTGTCGCTGGTCAGTTGATCGAGCTCTCGCGCGTTCAACGGCGTGTTTCGGCCGCGGACGAATTCGCGCACGATAGGCCGGATTTCATCGAGTATTTCGTCCTTAGAAGCGTTTTCAAGGGCGGTCAGATTGAACCTGTCGATGAGATGCCTGTGCAGATCCACTTTTAGTGACAGAAAATCGTCGGTAGCTGGCTCGGACTGAACCGGCTGCACGACCACCGCGCCATTGGGCGTCGCGGGCGCGTGCGTTGTTTGCGGTGCGCGCTGCTCACCCGGCCCTTTTATGAAGCGACCCAACATGTCGCCGAACCCCTTCTGATTTCCCCGACATCGAAAACTAATCGTTAACCACGAGGGGCACAAGCGGCGTATAGGACACACGAGAAGTATTACTTGCGACATAGTTAAAAAAGACGCACGTGAGAAATCGTTTTATTTTGCCTCGTTCCTGGCGCGCCGACCAAAGTCTTAGGACCTTTGTCGCCCTGGCCATACCTGTTCGCCTAAGTTGCCAGATATAATGATTTATGCGCCACCGCTAATGTGGCGGAACGTTCGACCGAACGAGGCAGAATTATGAACGAATGGTTAAGATCGCTTGAAAAATGAAGCGAATCAAGCTCTTGTGAAAAATGAGAAGCCTTCAGATCGAGTATTGAAAGATTAACGGACTGTTAATCCGTTTGACTCGGCTTTTCTCCGGGACAAGGATTGAACGTGACGGGGGATGCTTGGGTATGGGGTTCATCCTTAGGCTCGTCTCGTCGGGTTCAAACCTCCAAAAGGGAGAAATTGGCATGAAGAAGCTCATGACGATGACCCGGCAGTTCCGCGACGATGAAAACGGCGCTGCTATGGTCGAATACACGGTTCTTCTCGGCATTATCACCGTTGCCGTGATCGCGACCATTATCCTGGTCGGCGGCTGGGTGAGCGGCAAGTGGACCGCATTGTACTCGGCGATTTCGGGTACGTAATCGATAAGCAGTGAGATCATCGACGCCAGGAAAATCCTGGCGTCGATGGTTGTAGTTCAGCGGGGGCTGGCGATGCGCGCGAATACTGTAATCATGATCATTCTCGCCGGAGTTTTCGGCGTGCTGGCAGTGGTGCTTGCTAATATGTGGTTAGCAAACCAACGCAGCGCCATGGCCAAGCCCGGCGATTTGGCGCGTGACACCATTGTAGTGGCTGCTACGCCGCTCAAATTCGGCGACTCGCTGAGCGCCGACAAATTACGCGAAATTCCCTGGCCTGCAGGTGCGGTACCAGTTGGCGCTTTCAAGACGACCAAAGACCTGCTCGCCGGCGATGGCACAAAGCAGGCGCTGCAGGCTATCGGTGTGAACGAGCCGGTTCTCGCTACCAAGATCACCGGTCCGGGCCAGCGAGCCACGCTCTCGGCGGTGCTAGCGCAAGGAATGAAGGCCGTTTCGATCCGCGTTAACGATGTTCTGGGCGTCGCGGGTTTTGTGTTTCCCGGCGACCGCGTCGACATACTTCTGACCCGCAACGTGCGCGGCGACGAAGGCGCCGACAGAAGTTTCGTCGACGTGCTGCTGCAGAGCGTCAAGGTGCTTGCCGTCGATCAGGTCGCCGACGAGAGCAAAGAAAACCCGCAAGTTGTTAAAGCGGTAACCGTCGAGGTCAGCACCAAGGATGCGCAGAAGCTGACGCTAGCCGCCGGTGCCGGTCAGCTGTCCCTGGCGCTTCGCCAGACTGCGGCCAACAAGGGCGAAGCGACGGAGAGAGTCACACTTGCAGACCTGACCGGCGATACGCCGGAGGATGTCGCCAAGAGGCAGGCCGAGCTCGAGCGGCAGAAGGCTGCAGACGCCGCGGCGGCAGAAGAGCGCAAGCGCGCCAGCGAGAAGATTGATGGCTTGGCCCAGGCCGTGGAACGGGTCGGCAGCCAGATAGATCAATTGAGCAAGGCGAAGCCCACTGTGGCACCCGCACCACAACCGCAAGAAGTTGTAAAGGAAGTGGTGAAATATGTGCAGCCGGAACCGCCAGCGCGGGCTACAGTCGGAGTGTTTCGCGGCGTGAAGCTAGAAACATACGACGTGCCGCGACAGAGATAGCGAAAGGCGCATTCGGATAGGGGGATCCGGGTGGGTCCGCTGGGATGGATCCGCAAGGGGGACGATCTAGATGCGAATTTTCCGGGGATCATTGGCCGCTGCCGCTCTGGCCTGGTCCTGTATTGTATTGCCGCTGAGCCCCGCGGTTCATGCCGCTGACCGCTTCATCGACGTATCGAGCCCGTCGCTGCACCGCGTTTTCGTGCCCGTTTCTCAATCCGCCACCATCCAGGTCAATGCCACGCTTGGTGATATCGTCGTCGGTGACGAGAAGATCGCCGACGCGCAGCCGATGACCGACAAGACGCTCTATATCATCGGCAAGAGCGTCGGCACCACCACCGTCAATTTGTTTTCCGAGGACAAGCGCTCGCTGGGCGCCATCCAGATCGAAGTCGGCCAGGATGTCAGCGACATGGCGGCCGCCATTCGCCAGGTGGCGCCGAAGGCGCGCATTGAAATCGGTTCGATTAACGGCAAGGTTCGACTAAGCGGCCATGTCAAGGACGCCGCGACATTAGCATCTATTGTAGAGGTGACACAGCAATATGGCCCCGACGCCATCATCAACGCCGTCACTATAGACGATAGCGAACAGGTCAATTTGTCGGTGCGCATCCTGGAGGCCAAGCGCAATGCGGGCCGCGATCTCGGAGTGTCGATCAGGAGCACAAACGGGAGCGGTACGACGCGGACCGGTACCGGTATAGCGGCTGTCGACGAAGACAATGTGGTGCTCGGACCTGGGAATTTGGTCACTGGGCTTTTGTCGAACTCGAACCCCTTTGCCGCGCTGATCACCCGCGTCATTGACAGCAATATCAAAGTTGACTTGATCATCGAGGCGCTGGAGTCGAAGGGCGTCGTGCGCACGTTGGCCGAACCCAATCTCACCACGGTTTCCGGCGAGACGGCCAGCTTCAACGCGGGTGGCGAGGTCCCGGTGCGCAGCGTGAACTCGCAAGGAGAGGTCGAGATCGTCTTCAAGCAGTTCGGCGTCAATCTGAATTTCACGCCGGTGGTGCTGGACGACGGCAAGATCCATATCAAGCTGGCGCCGGAAGTGAGCGATCTGACCGGCTTCACGTCTGCTGGCGATCCGATCTTCACCAACCGAAAGCTGTCGACCGTGGTCAATCTGCGGGATGGCCAAAGCTTCGCGGTGGGCGGTTTGCTCTCCAGCAAGAACACAAGGCTGCAGGACCAGGTGCCGTGGCTCGGTCAGGTACCGATCATCGGCGCGCTGTTCAAAAATTCGAGTACGCAGAAGGAGGAGACGGAGCTGGTCGTCATCGTCACGCCGCATCTGGTGCGGCCGGTGAAGCCCGGCGAGCAGTTGGCGACGCCTTTCGACAAGACGAAGCCGGCCAACGACCCGGAGCTGTTCCTGCTCGGCCAGCTCGAAGTCAACAAGGACATGATCCGCAAATATGAGCACGGCGACGGCGTCACCGGCCCTTACGGCCACATGCTGGACGTGAAATCGAAGGACAAGCTGCTCTATGTCAAGAAATAAGCTCCTGCTCGTCCTTCTCAGCTCCAGCATGCTTGCAGGCTGCGCGGCCGACTATCTGAACAACTACGACACCATGACATTGGCGTCGGGCGATTCGCAAAAAGCCAACGAACTGCTGCAGACGGTCGACCCGTACAATCCTGCTTCGAACAACACGAAGATCGAAGGTACTGGCGCACGTTCCGTCGAAGTGGTCCAAAAATACAAGCTTCCGCCCACGACGTCCGCACCAGCGACCAATATGACAGTGAATGTCGGCCCGACCGGAGCAAGTACGCCGTGAATTGAACGGAGGATGTGGAGAAGAACGCGCCAGGCGACGAGGGCCGGTGCAGAAGGACAGAGAGTAAGGTCATGTTGGGGACCATACGCAGATTTTGGCGCGATCAGAGAGGCATCGCGCTGATCCTCGTCACCATTATGCTGCCGGCGATCATCGGCTTTTCGCTCCTGGCGATCGACATGAGCCGGGTCAACAACATGCATAATGATCTGCAGAAAGGCGCCGATGCATTGGCGCTTTCCGGCGCGGCTGAGCTGGACGGCACCACTGGCGCTTGGGCGCGGGCCGAACGCGCCATGGCGACGTTAGTCAGCAACGAGGGCCATTTTTCGACGGCCGCACCGAATGGCAGGTTCACGCTAACATCGGGCCAACCTGGCGGTACACTGCGCTGCAACAGCGCTGGGAACATCTCCTGGTGTTTCCTGAAAACTCTCCCCAACGACAACGTTGCCATCACCTCGGCAAACTATGCTAACGCCGATCCCGCAGCGGGGGAACTGGAGACGCGTTTCGTCCAAGTAACTGTAGCCCCGACGGGCTTTGCGGCCATCTTCCCAGCTTCATTCCTCACCGGAAACTCAGCCAGCAATAGTTTCAACGTCGCTGCAACCGCCGTCGCAGGCTTCACGTCCAGCGTTTGCGATTACACTCCGGTCTTCATGTGCAATCCGTACGAAGATACCAGCATAACTGGCGGCGTGACACTGGAGCAGGCGGCACAGACCAAGCAGTATCGTCGCCGGCAAATCGTGCTGCGCGGTGACGGCTCCTACGCGCCGGGCAATTTCGCTTTCCTGTCCTCACCATTTGGGAACGGGGCCAACGAGCTCGAAAAGATGCTCGCGGACTCCAAGCCGCAGAATTGCTATTCGCGTGATGGTGTCCAAACGGAGCCGGGCCAAAACTCCGGTCCCGTGCAGAACGGGATCAACTCGCGATTCGGCATCAACTCTTCCAATTATTCGGACGGACCCGCGGTCAACGTGCGCAAGGGCGCAATAAACTGGGACCAGTACGTCGCGGACAACAAGGTCAACTACCAAGCGGATGCCACCAAGGGTGTCGGCCTTGAGCGCGATTCGTGCCAGATCGCCGGCAGCTGCACAATGATGAGCGGCCGGATGGGTGCCGGCGATTGGAATTTCGCCCGTTATTGGGCCGCCAACCATCCCACGCGTGCCGTTCCGTCAGCCCTGTCCGGCACCGGCGCCGACCTCCCGACGCGCTACGAGGTCTATCGCTATGAGATCGATCCTAATGGCGACGGCAACACTTCCGACAGCATTGTCGGCGACGCCTCGGTCGGCGGCGAAAGGGGGACCCCTCCGGCAGCGGCAGGCACTCCGATCACCACCTCCGACCGCCGCCTGCTATACGGCGCGATCCTGGACTGTAATGCTCTCCAGGCTAGCGGCGTGAGCTTCAAGGGTCGAGCGACGGTACCCGTCAGGCGCTTCGGCAGTTTCTTCATCACCGAGCCGATCAAGGACGGCAAGAACATCTATGTCGAACTGGTCGACATCACGGGCAAGGGTGGGCGCGGCACACTCGACAATTATCTGCGCGACGAAGCGCAGCTCTACAGGTGATGGCGATGTTGCGAAAGGCCATACATCATCTGACGAAGTTCCGCAGAGAAGAGCGCGGCACGGTGATTGTCGAAATGACTCTCGTAGCACCGCTGATGCTTTTGCTGTCAGCAGGCGTGTTCGAATTCGGCAATTTGATCCACGACAAGCTGCTGATGGAAGCGGGGCTGACTGACGCGGCCCGTTTTGGGGCTCGCTGCAACAGCCAGATGTACACTGACGTCGGTTGGCCTGCGATCGACTGCGCAGAAATCGCGACGAACATAGCAGTCTACGGCAAGGTCTCGTTGACTGTAGTAAGTGGCAAGGTGACGGACAGCCCGCGCGTCAGCGGCTGGCAGAAGTCGGATGTGACAGTGACCATAGGCGCAAGCGGCTCCTGCCATGACGCCGTCGTTGCTGGCGTTACCCAATATCGATCAGTGACTCCACAGGTGTGCATCGTAAGGGCGACGGGAACCTATGCCTACAGCGGCGTCGGCATGCTTGCGCTCCTCAGTATCGGCCCGATCACTCTAAACGGCTTCCACGAGGAGCGGTTGATCCGATTCTGACCATGATGGAGCGCTTCGCAAAATCAGAGCACGGTGCGGCCATGGTCGAAATGACTATAGTCGCCCCTCTACTCTTCGCGCTGACGCTCGGTTTCGTCGACTTCGGATACGCCTTTTTTCAATGGAATGCCGCGGCTAAGGCCGTGCAGGTCGGCGCAAGGCTGGCCTCAATTTCCGATCCGGTGGTGAAGGCAACCGTGCTTGCCGCCGCGGCGCCAACTTCGATCCCCGGCGCCCCGGTTGCAGCCGACGCCTATCCCGCTTTTGTGTGCAAATATACGGGCAGCACTGGGGCCTGCAATGGCAACTCCTCCAGCTTTGACGCCAATGCCTTCAGTCGCATCTTCAGAGGAGATACGGCGGTCACCAATGACAATGCGTGTCCAGCCCTGACCGGCACTCAACGGCCCGGCATGTGCCATTTCTTTCCGGGCCTTCAACGTGACAACGTCGTCATAACCTATGCGGCAACAGGTCTAGGATTTCAGACCCGGTTGGGCGGCCCCATTCCGACCATCGCCGTCAGCCTTCAGAACCGGAGTTTCCAGTTCTTCTTTCTGGGCGGATTGATGGGATTCGCCAACATCAACATGCCCTCCATGCTGAGCACTGTGACGGGCGAAGACCTTAAGACGAGCGCGCCATCATGAACGCCATCGATACCAGAGTGCTTCCGACGAAACGCAAGCAGGTCGCGCTGTTTTCGTCCGATGCGAATTTCAGGCACGACGTGACCACCCGGCTCGACGCGCTAGCGATCTATGACGTCAAGGTTTCGGAGGCGGTCGAGTTCCTCAAGGGGCCGCCGGTCGATGCGCGGCCGGGCATCATCATCCTCGATCTCGGCGATGGCGAACTGCTCGGCAATGCGGCGATCGTCGAGGCGCGCTCGGCCTGGGCTTCAGTACCGCTGATCGCGGTCTCGGGCGAGCTGACGTCGGAGCAGACGCGGGTGCTGGTGCGCATGAATGCGTCGGACTGGCTGCACAAGCCGCTCGACCCCAAGGAGCTCCTCAACGCCGTCACCTTCCACGACACCGGCAACCAGGGCACGAAGAGCCGGATCGTCACCTTCATTGCCGCCAGCGGCGGCGCCGGCGCGACGACCCTGGCAATCTCGGCGGCGGAGCATCTCGCCTCGAAATCGGCCGAGCGGGCGGCCTCGACCTGCCTCGTCGACCTCGACTTCCAGAGCGCCAATTGCGGCGCCTATCTCAACCAGTTCAACCAGTTCGACCTTGCCGGCATCATCGGCCAGCCGGAGCGGCTCGATGTCGAGCTGATGGACGTCATCAAGCTGTCGCGTCCGTCCGGCCTCACGCTCTATTCCTTCGAGCGGCCGCAATTGCCGTTCGAGCCGCGCGGCGCCGATTTCGTCTTCCGGCTGCTCGACCTCGTCGCCTACCGCTTCGACGACATCGTCATCGACCTGCCCAACATCGAGACGCCGTGGCACGAGTCGGTGCTGCGCACCAGCGACGAGATCTTCATCGTCTTCGAGCTCAATGTCGCCTCGCTCAGGCAGGGCAAGCGGCTCTACAAGAAGATCCGCGAATTGCGCGGCAACGGCGTCTCGATCACGCTCGTCGCCAACAAGCACAAGCGCAAATGGTTCGGCAACCACTTCTCGCGCAGCGAGCTGGAGAAGATCTTCAAGGCGCCGCACATCAAGTCGCTGGTGCTCGACAACGCGCTGCTGGCCGATGCGCTGAATCGCGCCATCCTGCCCTCCGAGGTGGACGGGCGGGCCCGCTTCAACAAGGACCTGAAGCGCATGTTCAAGGAGCGGCTGGACAATGCCCAGCGCTAGAGCGACTCCAGGAGATCCACGCAGCGGTTTTCCATCAGGATTTGCGAGAAAGCAAATGCGGCGGATAGCGACAGGCTTCGCCGGCGTCTGCCTGATCGGCATCGCCCTGGCGGTGCCTTGCGATCTCGCGGAAGCCGGGTCGGGACTGCCGCCGCTTCCAGCCATGGGTCCCAGCCTGCGCAAGACGGTCGCCTTCCAGACCGGCGAGCAACCGGGAACGATCATCATCCGCAAAAGCGAGAAGGCGCTCTATCTGGTCACGAACAAGAGCCAAGCGCTGCGCTACCAGATCAGCGTCGGCCGCGACGGCTTCGGCTGGACCGGCACCGTCAAGGTCGCAGCCAAGACCGAATGGCCCGAATGGCGCCCGCCCAAAGAAATGCGCGTCCGCCAGCCGGAGCTGCCGGCGATGGTGCCCGCCGGTCCCTACAACCCGCTCGGCGCCAGGGCGCTCTACCTGTCGCGCGACGGACGCGACACGCTCTATCGCATCCATGGCACCAACGATCCCAAAGGTGTCGGCTTCGACGGCACGTCCGGATGTTTTCGGCTGACGAACACGGATGTGATAGATCTCTTCAAGCGCGTCGAGGTGGGCGCAAAGGTGGTGGTTGAATGACGATGATCAGCGAGGCGGACATTCCGGCAATCGAACTCAGCGAACAGGAAAAGGCGCCGGGCAGGCCGAGCCGGGCGAGAACCATCGGCGTGGTCGCGGCCGGCGCGGTCCTCGTCACCGCCATCAACGTCACCGCCGCCTTCTATCTCTATCGCGGCGTCAACGACCTTCGGGCATTGGAGGCGCGGCTGGACCAGCTCGGCCAGTTCGAGCAGCGGATCGGCGCGCGCATCGATACCGTCAACAACGGCTTCCAGAGCCGGTTCGAGACGCTGGACCGGCAGCTGCAGGCGAGTTTCGGCCAGATAAACGGCAATCTCGCCCGGCTTGAGCAGGGCCAGCCCGTCGCCGCCGATGCCGAGATGCCGCGGGCGCCAGAGCCCAGTTTCGCCAACACGACCGTGGCCGAGGCGTCGGCAGGTGAAAACCCCTCCGTCGGCGCGCCGGGATTCAAGGGCAAGGCCGCGCCGCCCGGACCCAATCCGTCCTATCAGCGCATCCAGCAGGCCGACGGTAAAGTCTACTACAAGAAGATCAACTGACGCGGCATAGGGCGATAGCGGAAGGCATTCCGATCAGCGGGGTCTACAGATCACGCTGCAGCGCCAGGATGCGGACGGCGCGGGCTTCGGCGCGCAGCCTCGCCTCGCGCAGGAAGGCGACATGGCAATAGGCGCAGGCCGCAAGGCCAAGGCACAGCACCATGCAGTTTTTCAAGCTGAAGTCGATCGCCAGCGAGAATTGAAAGCCGCGCGGCGCCGTGAAGTTGGCGATCGTGCTCGCCGTTTCCGAATGGCTGCCGGCCGCTATCATCAGACCGGCGAACATCAGCGCGGCATGGTTGGCGAGGAAGAAGCCGGCGGATCTCTTGGCCTGGCAAGCCATCCAGCAGACGCCTGACGCAACGACGATGACGGCGGCATCGACGGCCATCGAGCCGCCGAGATAGAAGTCCACCTGCTGCCAGAACATCGTCGAGAAGGGGCGCAGCTCGAGCCAGATGCGCCACATGGTCGGGCTGGCCGAATAGCTTCCGAGCAGAAACGTCGCCGTCCGTTCCGCCGCCAGCAGGAACAGCATGAGAGCCGGGAAGGCAAAGAGCAGTATCGGCTTGCGCGTCATGTCATCCCCCTCGACATCCGATGCTCGATTGTAGGCCGCATTGGTTGCGCGAGACTTAACGCAAAGCCTTGCTTTTCAAGCGATGTCATCGGCGCCTAATGTATGATCCGGTGAAACGACGAGGCGCGCTTTGGGCAAGGCTAAATCGACCGGCCGGCTTGCCACGACGCTCGGCAGCCTCGGGCTGGTCGCCGGCGCGCTGCTGGTTGCCGCGTCGAGGCACTGGTTGCCGCCGGACCTGCCCTCCCCGCCCGCCCAGGTCGCGAGCGAAGCCCGACCTGCCTCTCGCATCGCCGTCCATGACACGCGGCCAGGCCAGCCGGCGCGCAGGATAGCCGAGCACCTCATCGCGCCGCCGCCGCTCGACGTGGCGGGGATCGAGCGCATCGAGCCCCGCCCTCCGCTCGGCGAGCTCGGCCTCGCCGTGCCGCCGAAGACGCCGATGCCGCAGGACTGGCGTGAGACGCTGCTCTATCGCCCGGTCGCCACCTCGTCGGCGATCTTCGAGTCCATGGGGCGCAGGGTGATCGTCAGCGGGACCATCGAGGTCGATCCCGCCAAAACCTGCGCGTTCGGCGATGTCATCTGGCCCTGCGGGCAGCGCGCCCGCGCCGCCTTCAATGCCTGGCTGCGCGGCCGGGCGCTCAAATGCGTCCTGCCGCCCGATGCCGACCGTTTTGCCATCGCCGCGCCGTGCATGCTCGGCAAACAGGATGTCGGCGCCTGGCTGGTTGCCAATGGCTGGGCGATGGCGTCCCCCTCGGGCATCTACGGCAAAGCCGAATCCGTCGCCAGGGCTGCCGAGATGGGCGTCTTCGGCCCGCCGCAATAGGACATACCCGGAAAGGCGCGCAACGGCCTTGCCTGCGCCATTGCGTAAAAACGGAATGGCTAAAGCAGCTCGGCGATCCTACCAAACGCTGACCCGTTTCAGCGACGAATCAGATCGAAGCGAGAAGCGGGCCGCAGCCGCCGGCGCCATCCAGGGAGAAAGACACTGATTTCCTTCAAATTGTAGGCCACGCTGAAACGGAAATCGTAACACACCGCCTTTATGCCAATGCGTCCAACAGGAGATTGGCCAGTGAGTATGAAAACCGAGACCGCGCCGGCAGAGGCCTGGAAGCATGTCGTCTGGCTGACCCTGCTGGGCACCGCCGGCTGCGTCGGCCTGTCGCTCGGCCTCAACTATCTGCTGCTGCTCAGCGATGCGTTGACGCCGTTCGGCCGCAGCGTCATCACGGCCGCCCTTCTGCCCATCATCATCGGTCTGCCGCTTTTTGCCTTGCTCGGCTGGAGAGAGGTCGAGATCCGCCGCTACCGGCAGGAGCTCACCAGATCCGGCACCTACGACCATCTGACCGGCTGCCTCAACGGGGCCGTGTTCACGTCGATGGTCGACAGGCGAGCCGCCAGACCGGCCGGGCCGCGCTCCGGCGCTTTTCTCGTCATCCATCCGGAGCATCTATCGGCGATCAATTTGCGCTTCGGCCTCGAATGGGGCGACGAAGCCTTGCGGCTCATCGCCGCCGCCATCAGGTCCTCGGTGCGCAAGGAGGATCTGATCGGCCGCATCGGAACGGCGATGTTCGGTGTTTTCCTCGCGGGCGCGACCGAGGAGGACGCAAAAGAGATCGGCAAGCGCGTCCGGGAGGCGGTCGGCCAGATCTATTTCGCGCCGAAAGGCGACAAGGACGTGCTCGCCATCCGCGTCGGCGGCGTCGTCTTCGAGCATGAATTGGCTTTCGAAGACATGTTCCGCTCGGCCGAGGAAGGATTGTCCGAGTTGCAGGACGAGACCGGCTTTCACCTGTCCCATTTCAACAACTGAGCGGCGCAACCAGCAGCCAAACCGCCGACAACCTGGCGCGAGCTGCGGTTCAAATCCCTGCGTCTCAGATGCCGCCCATGCAGAGGTATTTCATCTCAAGATAATTCTCGAGGCCGTGGCGGGACCCCTCCCGCCCGATGCCGGACTGCTTGACGCCACCGAAGGGTGCCGCTTCCGACGACATGCGCCCGGTGTTGATGCCCACCATGCCGTATTCCAGAGCCTCCGCCACGCGCCAGACGCGCTTCAGGTTGGACGCATAGAAATAGGCGGCTAGTCCGTAGATCGTGTCGTTGGCCTCACGCACGACCTGATCGGCATCCTCGAAACGGATGACGGGGGCCAACGGCCCGAATGTCTCCTCCTGCGCCACCGTCATGGCGCTGGAGACGTCGGTAAGGACCGTCGGCTCGAAAAACGTGCCGTTTTTGGCGATCCGGCCTCCGCCGCACCGGATCGCGCCGCCCTTTGCCACAGCATCGGCGATGTGGGATTCGATCTTGGCGAGCGCCCGGCTGTCGATCAGCGGGCCGATGGCGACGCCGGGATCGAAACCGTCACCGACCTGAAGCTCGCCGACGCGACGGACGAATTTGTCGACGAACTCATCGTGAACGTCCGACTGGACGTAAAGTCGGTTCGCCGAAACGCAGGTCTGGCCGGCATTGCGGAACTTCGCCTGCACCGCCCCATCCACGGCGGCATCGATGTCGGCGTCGTCGAAGACGATGAAAGGCGCATTGCCGCCCAGCTCGAGGCTGACCTTCTTGATCTGGTCCGAGCACTGCCGCATGAGCAGGCGTCCGACCTCGGTCGAGCCGGTAAAACTGATCTTGCGCACTTTGGGATTGTGGCAGAGCTCGCGCCCCACCGCGGCACCCTCCGAGGCATAGATGAGATTCACGACACCATCGGGAAAGCCGGCCTCGGCGGCGAGCGCGAACATGGCGCCTGCGACAAGCGGCGTCTGTTCGGCAGGCTTAAGCACAATGGCGCAGCCTGCCGCCAGCGCCGGCGAGATCTTGCGCGCCACCATCGATGCGGGAAAGTTCCATGGTGTGATCGTGCCGACGACGCCGATCGGCTGCTTGATCACCAGCATGCGGCGGTCGGTCGACGGGGCCGAGATCGTCTCGCCATAGATGCGATTGGCCTCCTCGGCATACCACTGCAGATACGCCGCCGCATGCGAGACTTCCGATCTGGCTTCGGCGAGCGGCTTGCCCATCTCCGCGGTGAGGATCGCCGCGAGATCGTCGGTGTGGGTGACGATCAGTTGATGCCACTGCCACAGCATTTCGCTGCGCTCCCGGGCCGTCAGCCCCGCCCATTCGGCCTGTGCGGCATAGGCCCTGTCGATCGCCGCGCGCGTCTCCGCAATCCCCATGTCGGGAAGTTCCGCCAGCAATTCGCCCGTCGATGGATTGAAGACCTCGAACGTGCTCCCGCCAACCGGCGTGCCAAGCGCCGGCACCCGGTCGATTGCGCCGAACAGGTCAGGGGATTTCAGGTGGCGCATGATCGGCAGGCATAGGGGCAATACCGGTCTCCTCCTTCAACGAGCTGACGTTTGAGAAGGCCGAGATGTATTCCGCACGTCTGCGCCTGTCATAGGGCCTGGGAAGGACGGCGGTAGACCCACCTCGGGCAGCTGGCCTCCTCGAACCATCGGCAGGAATGAGAGCTCGACCAAGGGAGAGGAGGTGCCCCGAAAGCGGGCTGGTGCTGCGAGAGAGGATTGAACTCTCGACCTCTCCCTTACCAAGGGAGTGCTCTACCACTGAGCTACCGCAGCCGACGCGCGCCTCAATAGCCGCTGCCGCCTTGAATTGCAAGGCGTTGCGGCCGCCTTTAACACCCTGCGCCGTTTTGGCTCGATATTGCCAATGTGGTTACAAACGGGCTCGGCACGTGCCCCAGCCTACACCGGTCGGCCGAGAGCTACACCGTTTTTGTTGCCAGATCGTTGCCAATCTGGATGCGAATTGGAATAGAGCCCCGTACAGAGGTTTCTCGCGCCCCCGCCCTTCACTTCTACCTGCGAAGGGCTTGGCGCGTCCTTGCCCTGTCCCTGTGGCGAACGGGATGCAGTTTCCAGGATTGGCCCACCCCGAATTGTAGGGCGCAAATCGATGGTCGATTTTGAGAACGGGTCGAGGAACCCGATGCACGCCATGTTGCCGCTATCCGCCAGGCCTTGGAGGATGCGGGAATTGTTTTTGACCCCGAAGGGCCGTTGCTACCTCGCTCCGAAATCCCGAATGATAACCCGCACACGGACAATAGGATGTGACGGCGGCGGCAGACGAAACGCGCGCCCTGAAACACCCTACGCTTTCTTGCGGTGAAGGTCTTTCGGGCGGGTGTCTGGCGAATATGTCAGCGTGATACGCTTGCCGCCGCAGACCGCGCATTTCATCTTCGGCCGCAGATCCCATTCCATGGCGGGCGCATCGGGGCCGAAGCGGTCGCGGAGCGCTGACAGATCGAGCCGCTGATGCCGGTGGCAGTCGAGGTAGCCGGCTGTGACGGACATGCGCGCGTCGATCAGCTCTTGCAGCGTCCAGCCGTTACCCACTGAGGCGATATAGGTTGCGAAGATAGCGACTGCTAAACGCAGGAACCGACCTCCCGCTGCGCTTCGGCCTAATGGCCCTTGATATACCGCGCCTCACGAAGAAGCGAGGCAACTTCGTAGCCGACCCGTCAATCAGGTCATGCGCTTCCGCTTCGCTGATGCCCGTTTCTCTAACGAGAAAGCGCACCCGAAATTGACGCTCTGGGCTATCACAATCTACCCGTTCTTTTTTGCCATTTTCCATAGGTTCGGCGCTGTCGAAAGTCGGTGCCCGCCCGCGGCATAGAGATGCCAGCTGGACGGTAGGCGGGGCGACCCCAAGGCGCGCTCCTACCCAGGTGTGATAAACAAACGGCGGTGCCCGGCTTGCCTTGGGTGGCGGGAGTAGGTTCGGCTCCTTTTTTGGCAAGCCGGGCTGTACGCCGGTAGGTGGCTTAGGTGTGCTCCCGACGCGGTCGAAGAGTGTCCGATTTGCCGCCCGGCTCGCAACTGCGACTGAAGTCTTAAAGCCAACTGCATTCGTCCTAGTCGTGAAACATATAGCCGGGTTCCGCGGTGACGAACAGCGCTGGATCCGGGTCACGAATGAGGCAGACGGGTTGTTAACAGGTACGCGTTCAAGTGACCTGTTGTAACCGGCTGTTGACCCTGGCGAGCCGCTCCGATTTGCAGTTTACGCAGGTCAAGTGAGGCGGCCCGGCCTGCGTGCGGGGAAAGTCGGGGGACGACTAGAGCGGGGCAGGCCGGGCCTCTACCCCGTTTTGCGAGCCGGGGCAGATGGACATTATGCGCCGCCTTTGCAGCGGCTGGCATTAACATTTCCTAATGCAATGCACAGATCCACCGGAGCTCAGGCCGCCAAGCCGCCTTCTCGGTTCTGCATCGCCTCCAGGATCACTTCGAACACCGTGCCTACCTCCTCGCTGATCTCGTCGGGGCTAATGCCCGTCTCGCTCAGCAGCCTTTAGGGCCTCTTCGACGAGGTAAACGATGGCCATTGGTTCGTCCGTGATCGCATTCGGCAGATGATCCGCCATCCACCGGTCTAAGAAATTGATCCCGCGCGTGGTCATGGCGAGAGAAGCCGGAAGGCGGCTTTAGGTTCCTTCTTCGCTGATGCTCTGCACGGCACCATGCCGTAGCTTTGGCTGTTTCTAAGATGGCGGACCCAGACTGTTATGCTGCCCGGTTTCACCCATTCAACCGTCGGGTCGATAATGGCCGGGGGGCATCGGCGGGAGGCGCCACTCTGGTGTTCTGCACGAGCTGATGCAGGCGATCGCGGAGCTGCTTCCGAAGCGTGATGGGCGGTCCGCATACTTGCCGTCTCGGGCAACGATACCGCTGCGGGCTTGCAGGCAGGCACACGGAGTCAGCAACAATGGAGACTAGCTCCACCCCCCGGAACGAAACCAAACAAGCAATCGCGCGTTGGACGCGATTAAGCCATTTCGTCTCGGGTTTGGGATGCGTGAGAGTGGTCAAGCCAACGTCGCGTAAGGCAATCCCTGGGTGGAGCGCTCCTCAAGCGAAGTCGCCTATTCGTGACCGGACCAAATTAGCGCTTCCCACTTTTCGGCCCGTCCAGCTGGCAACGCTCGTAGACACCGTCCCTGCCGGCGACCGCTGGATCCACGAAATGAAATATGACGGCTATCGCATTCTTGTTGCCGTCGGCGGCGGCGAAGCGCGGGCCTATACGCGATCTGGCCTGGACTGGTCTCACCGTTTTCCTTCCATTCTTTCGGAAGCCCGCAAGCTCCAGGTCCGCTCCGCCCTGATCGATGGCGAGGCCGTCGTTGTCGATGCCGACGGAAGATCAAACTTCCAGGCGCTTCAGAACGCATTAAAGGGTGCGCCAGCCACCATCGACTTTTATGTCTTTGACCTCCTTCAACTCGACGGTGAAGATCTCACCAGGCGTCCTCTCCTTGAACGCAAGGAGAAGCTCGAGGCAATTTTGCCCGCGAAGAACCCAGTCCTTCGTTACTCCGATCATATCCTCGGTCGCGGAGAAGAGCTGCTCGATCGCTTTTGCGCGGCCGGTCTCGAGGGAGTTGTTTCGAAGCTCGCCGATTCGACTTATGTGGGAGCCCGCGGCGGAAGCTGGCTCAAGATCAAGTGCATCAAGCGGCAGGAATTCGTAATTGTCGGCTGGACGCCGTCCGACACGGTCCGCGCCTTCCGGTCATTGATTCTGGGGGTGCATGACGGTGGCAAGCTGCGTTATGCCGGGAAGGTCGGCACCGGCTTCGATACGGCTGAACTTTTCCGTCTCATGAGGATCATGGCACCGCTCGAGCAGAAGGCCGCGACCGTCGAGGCCCCGCGAGCCGAAGTTCGCGGAGCACACTGGCTTCGCCCCAAGCTGGTCGCGGAGATTGCTTTCACCGAGATGACCAACGAAGGAACGCTGAGACATCCGAGCTACCTCGGTCTGCGCGAAGACAAGAAGCCGGAGGCGGTCGTTCTGGAGACGGAACGTCGCACGACCAAGCTGACCACGTCGCCGGCAAACACCATCGCCATCAGCAACCGTGACCGTGTGATCTATCCGGAGTCCAATATCACCAAGGGCCAGCTCGCGGACCACTACGCGGCCATCGCGGAGATCATGCTTCCCTGGGTCGGCAGTCGGCCGATCAGTCTGGTCCGGTGCCCCCAGGGCCGGGCCAAGAAGTGCTTTTTCCAGAAGCATGATGCCGGGAGCTTTGGCGACAAAGTCCACCAAGTGGGTATCACCGAAAAGGACGGCCACGAGGAGCCATACCTTTATGTCGACGATGCCGCTGGGCTGATGACCTGCGTCCAGATGGGAACGATCGAGCTGCATGGGTGGGGAGCTCGGATCGAGGATGTCGAAAAGCCCGACCGCCTCGTCTTCGACCTCGACCCCGATGAGGGTCTCGATTTCGAAGCTGTCCGCGCGGCTGCCTTCCAGTTTCGTGATATTCTGAAATCGCTGGGACTCGCGACCTTCCCGATGTTGACGGGAGGCAAAGGGGTGCATGTAATCGCGCCCCTCACCCCTCAAGCCGAATGGCCGCAAGTAAAAAACTTCGCGTCTCGCCTCGCTCAAGCTGTCGCTCAGAGCGATCCGGCCCACTTCACGGCCGCACTGTCAAAGGCGCGCCGGAAAGGTCGCATCTTTGTGGACTATTTGCGCAACCAGCGCGGGGCGACCGCGATCATGCCCTACAGCGCAAGGTCTCGACCGGGCGCGCCCGTCGCGGCGCCGATCACCTGGGCGGAGATGAAGACGATTGATGCGCCCTCTCATTTCCACGTCGGCGATGCTCCTGAATTGAAGAAACGTGCAGCCTATAAAGCTCTGGCGGGATGGGGTCGCGCCGACCAATCGTTGCCGAATCTGTAGCGCCCCACTCCGGGAAAACGGCAGCAAGCATGGAGTTCTTCGCTGCCCTTGCCTGATTGGAACCTGCGGAGATCGGCCCCGTTTGCCTCGACAATGGCAAAACCCGATTCAAGGACCGTCGCCAGTCTCCTAAGGGAATACGCACATCGCTCGTCGCTGCGCGGGGGCAATCCCTATCGCACCAAGGCTTACCTGCGCGCGGCCGATAGTCTGGCTGCGTTGTCGCAGCCGCTTGACCGGATCATCGCCGCAGGCGCCCTCACCAGAATCCCGGGGATCGGTGACGCGATCGCAGACATTGTGCGCCAGCTCTATGAAACGGGCACGCACCCACGCCTTGAGAAGCTGCGCGAGGAGGTGCCGGCGGGTGTAATGGAGCTGTTTGCCGTACCGGGCCTTCGGCCCGACAAGATACTGAAGCTTCATCAGGCGCTCGGCGTGAACTCGTTGGCCGAGCTCGAAGCGGCAGCAAGGGCAGATCGCATCCGGCCGGTCAAAGGCCTCGGTGCTTCGTTTCAAGCAAAAATCCTGCAGAACCTGGCTATCGCTCGAAGCGGCGAAACACAGCTTCACCTGCACAAGGCCGCCGCCCTCCTTGAGCACGCGATCATTTCCGTGAAGCAAGCGCATCCCGAGTTTTCGCGCGTGGAAATCGCCGGTGATTTCCGACGTGGCTGCGAACTTGTTGCCGACCTCGCGTTGGTCGCGCAGGGGAAGAAGCGGACCGAAATCGAGCAGTCCACCCTCAGGCTTGTCGTAACGGACAAGAAGCACTTTGGCGCGAGCTTCCTCGAAGCAACCGGTTCCGCGGCCCATCTAGAGCAATTGAGGATGTGTGCGGCCGAGAGAGGGTTCGCCCTCAAACCCGATGGTCTCTACCGCGGGAGAAAGCTGATCGCATCAGTGACAGAGGAGGAAATCTACGACGCGCTGGGCCTGCAGTTCATCGAACCCGAACTGCGCGAAGGCAGGGACGAGGTTGAGCGGGCAGCGAGGCGGCAACTCCCTACCCTCGTCCGGGACGAAGATCTGCATGGCATCCTGCATTCTCACACGACCGCATCCGATGGCACCGAGACGCACGAGGCAATGGCTGAAGCGACCCGTGAGCGCGGGTTCGAGTACTATGGCGTCGCCGACCATTCGCAGTCTGCGCACTACGCGGGCGGCCTCACATTGCAGGAGATTGCGGAACAGCACCGCGAAGCGGATCGGCTGAACAAGAGGTATGATGGAAAATTCCGTATCCTCAAGGGCGTCGAGGCAGACATCCTGGCCGACGGCTCGCTTGACTATCCGGACCACGTATTGGAGCAGTTCAATTTCGTTGTCGCGAGCGTGCACAGCCGCTTCAAGTTGCCGAAGAAAGAGCAGACGGACCGTATCATTGAGGCAATCGCGAACCCCTTCACGACAATCATCGGACACATGACCGGTCGCCAGTTGTTGCGGCGCCCCGGCTATGATCTCGACATCGACAAGGTCCTCAGAACGTGCGCGAGATATGGTGTCGCTGTCGAAATCAACGCGCATCCGTGGCGGCTCGATCTCGACTGGCGGTGGCATCAGAAGGCACTCGACTACGGCTGCATCTTCAGCATCAATCCGGACGCGCATTCGATCCGCGAACTCGATCACATGCATTGGGGTGTCGAGATGGCACGCAAGGGGGGCGTTCCTAGGACGCGGGTTCTCAACGCGATGGGTTTGGCGGCTCTGCTTGCGCACCTTTCAAAGCGCAAGCGCGATTCCAAGACCGGCGGCAACAGCCGCTCGCCTGCGCGGAAAGCTGACGCATAGAATCGAGGTCCTAGCTTTCAGCATAGATTAGCGCTTAGTGTGACCTCAGCAGCTTTGGCCAAGTTCGGCGATTAGGGGCCACTGTAAATGCCTGGAAGGGGGCCGGCAGCGGACTGTCCGATTTTTTTGAAAGCGTAGGCGAAAAAGCAGTCTTGCCTGGAACGTTAATGCTTCAGGATCTGGCTGAGGAACATCTTCGTCCGATCGTAACGCGGGTTGCCGAAGAACGCGTCGGGCGTCCCCTCCTCGACAATCTGTCCGGCGTCCATGAAAATGACGCGGTCGGCCACGGCACGGGCGAAGCCCATCTCATGCGTCACGCACACCATCGTCATGCCATCCCGCGCCAGTCCAGTCATCGTGTCCAGTACCTCGGAGACCATTTCCGGGTCGAGCGCGGAGGTCGGCTCGTCGAACAGCATGACATCGGGCTTCATGCACAGGCTGCGGGCGATCGCCACGCGCTGCTGCTGGCCGCCGGAAAGCTGGACGGGGAACTTGTTCGCCTGCTCGGGGATGCGGACTCGTTCCAGGAACTGGAGCGCGGTCTGGCGCGCCTCCGCGGCGGGCACACCTTTGACCCACATCGGTCCGGCCATGCAGTTCATCAGCACCGTCATATGCGGAAACAAATTGAAGTGCTGGAAGACCATGCCGACGTTGGAGCGCACGGCGGCGACGTTGCTCATCCTCCCATGCAGTGTGACACCGTTGACCACAATCTCGCCCTCCTGATGGGCTTCGAGGCGGTTGAAGCAGCGGATCAGCGTCGACTTGCCCGAACCGGACGGCCCGCAGATGACGATGCGTTCGCCCTTGTGGACCGTCAGGTTGATACCCTTCAGCGCATGGAACTGGCCGTACCATTTGGAAACGGCTTTGACCTCAATGATGGCTGGAGCGTTCATCGCACCTTGCTCCTGGCATAGTGCCGTTCGATGCGGGACTGGATCAGCTCGAGGCAGATCGACAGCATCCAATAGATGACGGCAGCCGAGATCAGCATTTCCATATGCTGGAAGGTCTTCTGGCCGAGCGTGCGCGCCAGGAACATCAGTTCCCACACGCCGATCACGGAGACCAGCGAGGAATCCTTCAGCATCGAGATAAACTGGTTGCCAGTTGGCGGAATGATGACCGGCAATGCCTGCGGCAGGATGATGCGGCGCATGGTCAGCGCAAAGCCGAACCCCATGGAGCGCGATGCCTCCCACTGGCCGCGGTCGATGCTCTGGATTCCGGAGCGGAAGATCTCGGTCATGTAGGCGCCGTAGCAGAGCGACAGCGCCAGGATGCCGGCGGGCACGGCATTGATGACGAAGCCGAGCTGCGGCAGTCCAAGATAGATCAGGTAGACCTGCATCAAGAGCGGCAGGCCCCGGAAGAACGAGGTGTAGAAGCTGGCGATGGCATAAGCGAAGCCATTGTTGGAGAGCTTGGCAACCGCGCCCGCCACCGCGATGACCGAAGCGATGACGATGGAGATAGCCGAGACATAGAGCGTGGTGACCACGCCCTGGCCGATCAGGAACGGCAGCTTCTCGCGGATGAAAGGCAGGCTGAGGTGAAAAGTCTCGAAGAAGGCGATGAACAGGAGCAGCAGTTCCAGCCATACGATGCCGATCTGCAGCTTGAGCGGTGCGAAGCCGATCAGGACCACGTTGAGTGTGAAGATCACCGCGACGGCGAAGCCCACGGCAAAACGCCCGTAGAGGCCGCTCGCCGACGGCTCGCCGATCACCGGGCGCATGAATTCGGCCAAGCCGGTGCCCGACAGGTTGAACGCCATGAAGACCAGGAGGACGACGCCGAACATCGTCGCCACGAACCAGGGCTTGTGAACGAGGACTTCGGCCTCGACGGTATCCGGGTAGAGCATCTTTGAGCACCGGCGGTTCAGCGGCCTGCCAAATGGCAGGCCGCCTTGGACACATTAGTTCGTCTTAGAGTAGTCCTGGCCGTACCATTTTTCCGAGAGCTTGCTCAGCGTGCCGTCGGCCTTCATCGCCTTCACGGCATCGGCGATCTTCGCCGACAATTCCGGATCGCCATGCTCGATGGCGATTGCCAGCGGCTCGTAGAACACCGGTTCGCCCAACTGCTTGATCGGATAACCTGCCTTTATGGCATCCAGGATCGACGGCAGCGACGACACCACCGCGTCCAGCCGCACCCCGTCACCGAGACGCAGATCGTCGAAGGCGGTGGTCGAGTTCTCGTAGGAGTGGACTTCCTTCGGGTTCAGCTTGTACTCGAATGGCGGTGCCCCGGCGGCGTCAAGCGTCAGATCCTTTTTGGCATAAGCCTCGAAGGTTGAGGTGCTGGTAGCGCCGACCACCTTGCCGTCGAGATCGGCGAGCGTCTTGGCCTTGCTGTCCTTGTGCACCGCGACCGCCGCGGGAGTGTAGTAGTACACCGCCGGGAAATCGAAGATCTCGGCGCGCTTCTTGGTCGGCGTCATCGAGCCGACGTGCATGTCCCAGCGGCCCGCCCAGTTGCCGGCCGTGATGATGTCCCAGCCGGGCGTGACGAAATCGACCTTGACCCCAAGATGCTCGCCGATCGCCTTGGCGACCTCGACGTCGAAGCCGTCAAGCTCATTGTTGACGTTCATGAAGGATTGCGGCGCCCAGTTGGCGTCGGTCGCCACCTTGAGCGTGCCAGCCGCCATCACGCGGTCGAGCACCGCGCCTGCATGGGCAGGATAAGCACCAAGCGCAACTGCGAGTGCGGCCATCGTCAGCTGTCGTCTGTTCCAGAATGTCATTTTCGTCTGTTCCCTTGTTGTTTGTTCAGTCCCATGCGGTCATGGCCATTCAGCCGGTCATGATCTCGCAATTCCTTGGCGACGAGGTCGGCGTCCTGCGAACGGCTCCCGCATTTAGCGATGCCCTGGCCGGTCCGGTCTTCCGTTGCTGCGCGGGATGTTTGCCGTCGTCATTCCCTCGCTCACGGGGAAAACCTCGGCTTGTTTTCGGCCAGGTGCCGCTTGGCAAGCCGGCCGCTCCCGCTCCGCGAAGACCGTTACCCATGCGCGCCGGCTCCTCTCCCGCAGCCGGCGCTGAGCAGGAAGCCGGCCATCGTTTCAGCAATGAGAGCCGGCGCCTCGATCAGGATCGAGTGACGAAGCCCCGGCAGGATTGCGAGCTCGGATCCCTGCACCTGTTCGTGCATCAGCCGCGCCATGCGCGGGCTGGATCCCTGGTCGTTCTCGCCGGTCACGATCAGCGTCGGACAGGTGATGCGGTCGAGGATGCCGCCGTAATCGGTTTCGGCGAGAACCCGGTAGGCGGCGGCGTAGCAGTCGGGGTCATTCTCGGCGTCACGCCCACGCAGTTCCGCGATGATGCCGGGGTTGCTGTCCTGAAAATCCTCCGTCAGCCAGCGCGACAGCGAGGCGGCATGATGCGTCGAGGCGTCGCTCGCCATCAGCGCCGCCAGCCGGCCGCGCACCGCTTGCCGCTCCTCGGGCGTGCGGCCGGCGACCGTCGACAGCAGCACCAGTTTCCGCAACCGCTCGGCATGCGTCAGCGCCAAGCGCTGGGCGATCAGACCGCCCAGGGAAAATCCAGCCAGATTGAACGTGGAAAACCCGAGATGGTCGGCCAGCGCCAGCGTTTCGCCGACGAAATCGTCGATCTCGTAACGGCCCTTGACCCGGCTGGAGCGGCCATGGCCGCGCAGGTCGAAGGTGAGGACCGCGAAGCAATCCTTCAGCCGCTCGGCCACGCCGTTCCAGGCTTCGAGGTAGGAGCCGACGCCATGGATGCAGACCAGAGGCACCCCCCCTTCGCCCTCGAGGCGCCAGTTGAGCAGCACGCCTTTGACATCGAGCTGGCCGGAGCGCGCCATGGTCACGCCCTCGCCGCCTGGCGCGCCTTGTCACGCTCGCGCGCGGCGAAGACCGGCATCACCTCGTCGACCCAAAGCTGGATCGTCTTTTTCTGCAGCTCGAACGGCAGATTGAACGTCAGGCCGAGGCAGTATTGGTCGACGCCCGCGGCCTCGTAGTCGAGCAGCTTTTCGATCACCTCGTCCGGCGTGCCGAACATGAGGTTGCGGCGGATATTCTCGGGATTGTAGTTATCCTTGCCCTTGACGCTCTCGTAGGGCACGGCTTCGGGAAAGCCGTTGCGCACGGTACCGATATTCTGGAACAGGTTCTCGAAGGCGCGGCCATAATTGATGGCGTGTCCGACCGCGACCTCCCAGTCCTGCTCTCTTTCGTAGACGCAGGTGCGGCGCTGCATCATCAGGCGCGGCCGTGGCACCTCCGGATGATCGGCGACGGCCTTGCGGAATTTCTCGCCAAGGACGGCCACTTCGGACGGCGGCGCCGACAAGGGTGTCGACAGGATCGAAGCGCCGATGCCGACCGCCCAATCGAATGTGCCCGGATCGCGTGCGGCCACCCAGATCGGCGGGTGCGGCTTCTGCAGCGGCTTCGGAACGCCGGCGGCCAAAGGGAACCTCCAGTAGTGCCCGTCATGGGCATAGTCCTCGGCCCACAGTCGCTTTACCGCTGGCACCAACTCCTTCAGATAGGCGACGCCTTCCTGTTGCGGCATGCCGCCGGCCATACGGTCGAACTCATACTGGTAGGAGCCGCGCGCGATGCCGAATTCCAGCCGCCCGCCGGTCAGGTGGTCGCAAAGCGCCGCCTCCCCTGCCAGGCGGATCGGGCTCCAGTAGGGCGCGACCAGCGTCGAGGTGCCGAGCCTTATCTGCTCGGTGTGCTGCGCTAGCCAGGTCAGCGTCATCAGCGGATTGGGCGAGATCGTGCATTCGATCGTGTGGTGCTCCGCCGTCCATAGCGTCTCGAAGCCGCCCTCGTCGGCCATCCGCGCCAGTTCCAGCAGGTTGCGCTTCACCCTTTCCATCGGAATGTCGGGCGAGAAGCGCTCCATAGTTAGCGATACGGCGAATTTCATGTCGGTCTCCCGGTCGTTGCGTCGGGTTTTTTGATCAGCGAAGGCGGATGACGAACGGATCCTGCATGGCGCCCGAATAGTCGATGACGACGTTCTTCAGCCGCGAGAACTCCTCCATCGCGTCGAAGCCGCCGCGCCGCCCGTAGCCGCTTTCCTTGAAACCGCCATTGGCGGACATGAAGGAAGAGGCGCGATAGGTATTGATCCAGACCGTGCCGGCCTCGACATTCCTGGCGAAGCGCAGCGCGCGGTTGATGTCGCGTGTCCAGATGCCAGAGGCGAGACCATAGCGGGTGTCGTTGGCGAGCCGGATCATCTCGTCCTCCGACGAGAACGGGATGACGCCGACGACGGGGCCGAACAGCTCCTCCTGCATGAACTCCATGCCGTTGTCGGCGTCGGTCATCACGGTCGGTTCGAAATACCAGCCGCCGGCAAGCTCGTCCGACTGCGGCCGCTTGCCGCCGGCCGCGATCCGGGCGCCCTGGCGCACACCGGAAGCGACATAGGTTTCCACCTTGGCGAGTTGAGCCAACAGCGCCAGCGGGCCGATATCGGTGTCCTCCAGCATCGGCGGTCCAACCCGCACCCGCCTTGTGCGCTCGACCAGCGCCTCGACGAAAGGCTCATATGCGCTTGCCTCGACGAAGCAACGCGAGCCGGCGACGCATGTCTGGCCTGCGGCCGCGAAGACACCGGACACGACGCCGTTCACGGCATGCTCGATATCGACGTCGCCGAAGACGACATGTGGCGACTTGCCGCCAAGTTCCATCGAGCAGGGAATGAGGTTTTGCGCCGCATTGGCGGCGATCCGCCGCCCGGTCCCGGTCGAGCCGGTGAAGACGAATTTGGCGATGCCCGGATGCCGGGTCAGCGCGTCTCCCGCGACTGCTCCTGTGCCGGTCACCACGTTGACGACGCCGGCGGGGAAGCCTGCCTCCATGATCAGCTCGGCCAAAGCGAGTGTCGAGGCCGAAGCATGCTCCGACGGCTTCACAACCACCGTGTTGCCGAGCGCCAGGCACGGCGCTAGCGTGCCGGTGAGCAGCATCAGCGGCGAGTTCCACGGCGTGATCATGCCGACCACGCCGATCGGCTCGCGAAGGTTGAAGTTGAGCATGTCGAGCTTGTTGACCGGAATGGTGTCGCCAAGCAGCTTGTCGGCCATGCCGGCGAAGTAGGTGTAGCTGTCAGGCATGGCGCGCATCTGCGCCCGCATTTCCTTGAGCAGCTTGCCGTTGTCGCGGGTCTCGATCAGCGCCAGTTCGTCGGCACGCTCCAGCACCAGTTCCGCAAGCCGGCGCACCAGCCTGCCGCGGTCGGTCTGGGTCATACGCCGCCAGGTCGGATCGGCAAATGCAGCGCGCGCCGCCGCAACAGCCGCGCCAACATCCTCCTCGCTGGCTTCGGCGAACTGGTACCAGGGCTTGCCGGTGGTCGGGTCGTAACTGTCGATATATTGCCCGTTCTTCGGCGCCACGAACGCGCCGTTGATGAACAGGTCCTGGCGCGACCCTTCGAGCGATGCGACCGTCGTTTTCATGCTGTCTGTCCCGCGTGGATCGTCATTCGGATGCAGCCTGCGTCCACGATTGCGACTGGCCGTCGATCATCGCGACGCGGCCGCCGTCGCCGCTGTCCATGTAGATGCCGAAGCGCTTGTCCTGCCGTTCGCGCGCATAGCGGCGCAGCATGGCGCGCAGTTCGTGCGTGGCGATCTGGTCATAGGGCAGCGCGTCGACGGGAAAGAAGGCATGGCTGTCCGGCAGCGTGGCTTGTGTGCCGTCGCGGCTAAGTTCGGCGCGATAGATCAGGTAACCTGGGTCGCTGTCGGCGACATCGAACACCGAATAGAGGAAGGTGTTTTCCGGTACGAGGCTCAGCGCCTCGCCGCCGTCCAGCAGCAGTCTGCTGTCCGCCTTGCGGCGCCGCCCCGTCGGCAGCACGAAGCCGCCCTTGCCGTCGCTTCGTAGAAGGATGCGGTTCCCCGCTTCGACCAGATAGCCGATGATCATGTCCTGAGAGGCGAGCCAACCGGCCGGCAGAGGATCCTTCACGCTGGCGTAGCGGCCGCGGCAAAAGCCGAGCGGCGCCGACGGACTGGTCCCGAAGGCTTGCACCTGACCGATCAGGATGATGTGGTCGCCGGCCTCGACGCGGTTGTGAACGGTGCAGTCGAACCAGGTCAGGCTATCGGTGAGGACCGGTGCGCCGGTGTGGGCGCGGTCATGGTTCACCGACTGGAACTTGTCCGCCGTCTTCGAAGCGAACACCGACGAGACATCGACCTGCCCCTCATGAAGGAAATTGACTGCGAAGGACTGCGCCTCGTTGAAGGCCGGAAAGCTCGCCGCCGACTTGCCGACGCAGACCAGCAGCAGCGGCGGATCGAGCGAGACGGAGGTGAAGGAATTGGCGGTCATGCCGCGCGGATTGCCGTCGCCGTCGCGCGTAGTGATGACGGTGACCCCGGTGACGAAGGTGCCGAAGGCACGACGCAAGGCGATCGGGTCGATCGTCCTTTGTGTCATCGCATCTGCCATCGTCTTCCTCCACATCGTTGGACGGAAGCTAGTCAGGAGCCGGCGATCGTTCTTCCTCCGATCTATAGGAAAGAGTTCACGACGCGCTGCTGCCGACCCGAGCAAGCGGAAGCGCGGCGTGCCCGTGCCTGCACGGGGCCTGAAATGGCGGCAGGGGTGGAACGGTTCTAGCGGACGGCCGGCACGCGGCTGTCGATAATGCCGCTGAGGCGGATCGCTAGCTCGACCGCAAAGCGCTGTTCGGGTGTGTCCAGCTTGATGCCGAACAATTCCTTCATGCGCGACAGGCGGTAGCGCAAGGTGGTGACGTGCAGCCCGAGGGCGTCGGCACAAGCCTGGCTGCGACAGCCGTCGCGCAGATAGGCAAACAGCGTGTCCAGATAGGGCGTGCCGTGCTCGCGATCATGCGCGATCAGCGCGCCGACGCTTTTGTCGACGAAGTTGCGCACGTCGGGCACGTCGGCTGCGGCGACCAGCATCGGCAGCGGACCAAAATCCTGGCCGGCAAAAACGCCGGTGCGCCCGAAGGACCGACCGATACGGATCATGCGGCGGCAGCGCTCCCACGCGGTCGGATAGTCGGCTAGCGCAGAACAAACCTCGGAAGCCAAGACCGCCGGCTCACGCTCGAAATAGCGGCCAAGCTCCCCGGCGATTTTGTTCGGCAGCTTCCCCAGACGCGTATCCCGCCCGGTATCCTCCTCAACGAGACAGACCAGGCCGCCCTCGACGGCGATGACAGTGCCCCCCAGGCCTGCCTGTTCCAGCAGCCGGACCAATGCGTGGTGGGGATCGGCAAGACCGCCGCTGCCATCCTTGGCCTCATCGGCATAGTCGACGACGATCAATCTTTGCGGCGTTGTCAGATTGACCCCCAATCGACGGGCGCGATTGACGATATCGGCCTCGTCGCGCCAGCGGCGCTCAACGACCTCCAGGAAAAGTTCGGTCAGCGATCTGGTCTCGAAGCGGAAGCGCACGAAGCTGCGCATCATCTGCACGCTCAGCGCGAATTTGGCGCTGTCGAGCAGCATCTGGTCGAGCTGGCCCGACTGCTGCGGCGTCGGAAAAATCATCAGCGCCCCAACCACTTCGTCGTCGATGGTCAGCGGCTCGAGGCGCACCGAAAGCTTGAGCCGGTGCTTGCCGTCATCGACGAACAGCGTCTCGTTCTGGCGCGCTTCCGAGGCGCCGCGCGCGACCTTGAATATCTGTCGGTTGAGCACGCCGCCGACCGCCTGCTGCCAGGACGCGGCGTCGAAATGCGCTTCGCTCGGCGAGCGGCCGGCCACGACCAGGTTGGCATGGAAATCGATTACCACAACCGGATTGGGCAGCAGCTCGCCGACCTTGTCGGCGAGCGCGGCCACCGATCCTTCCGACAGGGCCTGCTGCAGAAGGGAGGTGTGTGCAGCCAGGGCGCGCTGCAGGCGCTCGCCGGCCTGCTTTTCCTGGCGCAGGCGGTGCTGCTTCTCCACCGCGATCTCGCCCAGATGCACGATCATGCCGATGAAAGCGATATCCTCAGCGCTCACTTCGGTGATCTCGCGCGAGACGACCGTCAGCACCATCGGCCGGCCGTCCTCATCGACGCAGTTCATCGGCATGACGAGCACGCTGCGGTAGTCGCGCTCGAACGCCTCGCGGCGGTAGCCCGGAAACTCCTCGGACATCCGCGCGTCCCTGATGTAGACAGGCTCGTTGCGGTTGAGCGCGACGATGGAAGGACTGGTGGCCAGTTCCCAACGGTCAGGCAAAGTGCGCTGAATGAGCGTCGGGTCATGGCGCACGATGACATAGGCGTGGCCATGCGGCGCATCAATGCTCATGATCGAGCCAAGCGTCCATTTGGCATGGCGGCAAGCTGCCAGCACGAGGTCGCGCAGCACCGACTGGAGATCGCCACCCGAATTGATGAGGCTGGCGGCGTCCCGCAAAGAGAGAATTTGCGACTCGTGGTCCACGCCCGGTCTTCCGCCTCGCGAAGGGTCAATTTAAGCCCTCGCGGATATACCAACGCTACACAGCTTCCAAGCGTGGCGCACGCCGATTCTTCCTACGAACCGGAGGAATACCTGTCCCCTGGGGCTTACTAGGCTAGGCTTCCACCAACGGGACTCGAAATCATGGAATTGCGAAAAGTCTGCACCTTCATCGAGGAAGTGCACATCGAAGGCGGCAAGGCGGGCGCCAGGCCGGTCACGTCGATCGTCGTCGCCGGCGTCTTGCGCAATCCCTGGGCCGGGCGAGGGTTTGTCGAGAATCTGCGACCGGAGATCGTGGCCATCACACCCCGGCTGGGCCATGAGCTGACACGCCGCCTGCTCGAGCTCATGCCCGCGGAGCGCATCGAGAGCTACGGCAAGGCCGCGGCCGTCGGGGTCTCCGGCGAGATCGAGCACGCCTCGGCCATGATCCACACACTGCGCTTCGGCAATGTGTTCCGCGAGGCCGTCGGCGGCACGACCTATCTCGAATTCTGCAACACGCGCAACGCGCCGGGAGCGCTGCTGTCGCTGCCGATGATGCACAAGAGCGAGCACGGTCGCCGCTCGCATTTCATCACCGCCAATTTCCAGATTGCCGATGGCCCGGCCGCCGACGAGATCGTCGTTGCCATCGGCGCGGCGGATGGCGGCCGGCTCCACCCGCGGATCGCGGACCGCTTTCAGGACATGAAGGAGATGGAGCAGGAAGCCGCGACGTAGTGCCTTGTGCGACGTCCTTTGCGTTGTCGTCGATGACGTCCGCTTTCGAGATACTCACAGCTTACCTCAACGGCCGACACGGGGCGCAAAGCAGCCGAATGGTTCATTTTCGCCGTGGCTCAGATTTGCGACTTGCTCTTGATCGCTTCCGACCTGAACTCAGTGCTAAAAGCGTTGCGGGAAAGCGGAATAGAGGTCACGTCCATGCACAACCAGCCCGACGACGAACCCGGGCTGTTCTCCATTGATTTCTGGGCGAATGACGACTGTCGGGAAGTTGGCCAAAGGACTAAACCTGGCCCTCGATCAAGTACACCTCATGACGGGTAGCTGATCTTTGACAGAGTCCCTTCGAAATTCCGAAGGCAACTGCGTTGGCCCTGGCGAGGTCAAGCACCTTAGGAAAGGCGGCCGCGCTGCGGACATATACGCGGCGCGGGCCTGTCGAGACTTTGGCGATGGCTTTGCCGCAGTGCTCTTGCCGGTATACCTGGCTTCAATCGGGCTTGGACCGCTCGGGATCGGCGTTGTCGCCACCGCCGCACTCCTTGGTTCGGCGCTGCTGACGCTCGGCATTGGATTCCTGGCCGTACGGGCGGACCGGCGCACTCTGCTTTTGGCTGCGTCCGGGCTGATGATCGCAACCGGGGTGGCCTACACGCAGTCAAGCACCTATGCAGCTGTTCTGCTCGTGGCTTTCCTGGGCACGATCAATTTGTTTTGCGAGTAGCGGCCGCTGCCTGCGCCGGCGCCTCCTGGATGTTGGCGGCGCCGCCCATGTCACCGTTCTTGGTGCGGCCCGCCCCCGGTCCTGCTCCAAGATCGGCGCCGGTCATCGGATCGGAAGCCGGGTCCGAGAGTGTCCGCTCCGCCAGATTGGCCGCGACCTTCTTGTCCTTGGCATTTAGCTTGACAGTCGCCATCCCGTCGCCCCCGTCGGCGGGCATCACCTCTTCGAGATTGTCGATGCGGTCCCATTCGCCTCCCGAGTTCCAGGGTCCCGTGGCGTCTCCTTCGCCCTGCGAGGTGTTGACGTACATGCTGGCATATTTCTCGATGCCCGGGAGTTTGCCCGTCGGGAAGTTGTTCTCTATCGCGTACAGCGCTTTCTCGAAGGACTTCTGGTGGGCGACTTCGCGCGTCATCAGAAAACCGAGGGCATCCTTGACGCCGGGATCATCGGTGATGTTGATCAGTCGCTCGTACACGATCTTGGCACGAGCTTCGGCCGCGATGTTGGAGCGCAGGTCCACCGTTGGTTCGCCGCGAGAATCGATATAGGCGGCGGTCCAAGGCACTCCGGCCGAGTCGCACAATGCGGGTCCGCCGCCAAACAGGATTGACTCCTTGGCCGTTGTGCCGCTGGCGCCAACCATCAAATACAGCTCAGCTTCCTTCATCTGTCCCTCGGCAAGGTGTGCCTTGAGTCCCTTGTTCAGCATTGTGACAATTGACCCGACCACCTCGAGGTGGCTTAGTTCTTCGGTTGCGATGTCGAGCAACATGTCTTTTCGACCGACATCATCCTCGCCCAGCCCTTGGACGAAATAGCGCATAGCGGCGGCCAACTCGCCATCGGCTCCGCCGAACTGCTCCATTATCATGCATGCCAGTTTCGGATTCGGCTCCGACACACGGACGGTGTATTGCAGTCGCTTATTGTGCATGAACATGAGGTTTCTCCAGGGTTGGGGTTCCCCGAACATCCTTGGATCAGAAATGTTCCTTGGCGCTGGTCGTTCTGTTTGGCTATCAAGTTCGTGCATGGCGATGAATTATCCGCGAGCCCGACCGGGGATCAGGAACGGCTCGCTAGGGGCCCGGTACTCTCCCGGGCCAACACCAACCCCGTCGTGTTGGATGCTGATTGAGGGCCACGAGAGCCAGGGCATTGGCTGCAGGGACCGTCACGCATGGGCGCCGAAATCGCCGACCCGGGCTATTTAATGATCGGGAGCCTGTCCCATTGATGGAACGGCGGTGGCGAAGGCAACATCCACTCCAGGGACGTGGCTCCCGGACCCCAAGGATTATCGCCGGCCTCCCTTCGTCTGTAGAAGGCGTCGACCACTCCGGCCAGGAAGAACAGTACGCTCGCGGCAGATATGTAGGCCCCATAGGAAGAGACCATATTCCAGCCTGCAAATGCATCGGGATAGTCTATGTAGCGGCGCGGCATGCCCGCCAAACCTAGAAAGTGATGCGGGAAGAAGACCAGATTGACGCCGACAAAAGTCGTCCAGAAATGCACTCCCGCCAGTAGAGTGTTATACATATACCCGGTCATCTTCGGGAACCAGTAATACCAGCCCGCGAAGATCCCAAAGAGAGCTCCCAGTGAGAGTATGTAGTGGAAATGCGCGACGACGAAGTAAGTGTCGTGCAATTCACGGTCGAGCGCAGCATTGGCCAGCTGAACGCCTGTTACCCCACCGATTGTGAACAGAAAAATGAATCCCAACGCCCAGAGCATGGGCGTTTGCAGGCGAATCGATCCGCCCCACATCGTGGCGATCCAGGAGAAGACCTTAATACCTGTCGGCACCGCAATCACCATTGTCGCGAAGGTAAAATAGCGCTGCGTGTCCAGGCCAATGCCGCTGGTGTACATGTGGTGCGCCCAGACGACAAACCCTATCGCGCCGATCGCCACGATCGCATAGACCATGCCGAGATAGCCGAAGATCGGTTTGCGCGAAAAGGTGGATATTACCTGGCTCACAATGCCGAATGCCGGGAGGATCATGATGTAGACTTCCGGATGACCGAAGAACCAGAAAAGATGCTGGTAGAGGAGCAAATCGCCGCCCTGGTCCGGGAGGAAGAAGGCAGTGCCGAAGTTCCGGTCAGTCAGCAACATCGTGATCGCGCCTGCCAGAACGGGGAGCGCGAGGAGAAGAAGGAATGCTGTAATCAGAACCGACCACGCGAAGAGAGGCATCTTGTGGAGCGTCATGCCGGGCGCACGCATGTTGAAGATCGTGGTGATGAAATTGATCGCCCCGAGGATGGATGAGGCCCCGGCAATGTGCAGCGACAGAATGACCAGGTCAACGGCAGGCCCAGGATGGCCCGACGTCGACAGCGTTGGGTAGAGGAACCATCCCGTTCCTGCACCATAGCCTCCTGGTACGCTGGGCATGAACAGCGACATCAAGAGCAAAATGAAGGCAGGCGGCAGCAGCCAGAAAGAAATGTTGTTCATCCGCGGGAAAGCCATATCAGGAGCCCCGATCATGAGCGGTATCATCCAGTTGGCAAAGCCGCCGATCAGACCGGGCATGACCGCGAAGAAGATCATGATAAGGGCGTGTGCTGTCGTGAATACGTTGTAGAGCTGCTTGCCTGCATCAATGGCCGTGGCACCCTCGAAGCCGTATACAAACGAGGCCAAGCCAGGAAAGATCTGTATACCCGGTTCCTGAAGTTCGATGCGCATAGCGACTGACAGGAGCATGCTAATGATGCCCGCAAGGATCGCGAAAATCAGATAAAGTGTCCCGATGTCCTTGTGATTAGTTGAGAACACCCATCGGGTGACTCCTGCCGGCTTGTGCGCCGGAGCCGGAGTATCGGCTTTCGCCGATGAGGCTGGCATAGTGATCTCCTTTGAGCAGGCAAGCGCGTCCCAACCTCGCATTGACGGTATTGTTCCTGATGATCAGCCGTAATCTCCAAGCCAAGGGAACAACTCCAACCCCGGGATGTTCGGGCAAACGGGCTGAACAGGGAGCGACGTCTGATGCTCGAAACTATTGCGGCAGTGCTAGTACTCCTGGCTGTGGTCGGAGGCCTAATCTGTGCGTTCTGGATTGAGGCGAGCTATGGCGTCCACGGGCTCACCGAAGACATTCCGGCTGCGCCAGTCGACGACCTCAGACCGAGGTTGCCGGTCACCCCTCGTCCGGCCACTTTGAGGTAGGGCGCCAGTCATGCGCTTGAACTGGCCAGCAATCAATCGGAAGGCCGTTGTCGGGTGGCTGCTCGTTGGCTTTGCGCTGGCCGGCTTTTTCGACGGCATCGTTCTGCATCAGATCCTGCAGTGGCACCACCTCCTGTCCGGCCTTCGCGAACCGGCAGGATCAGACTTGCGCTTCCAAATTCTGGCGGACGGCCTCTTTCACCTGCTCATGTATCTGTTGTGCATTTTGGGCACGGTGTTGCTCGTGGCGGCTCGTGCATCTGGCGCGCGCCCCGGCACGACGAGCGAAATTCTACGGCTCGCCTTGGCCGGGTTCGGCATCTGGCACATCGTTGACGCGGTCATCATTCATTGGCTGCTCGGCCTTCACCGGATCAGGATGGCGAGCGAAGTGCCCCTGGCATGGGACATCGGATGGCTGGTTATTTTTGGCATCTTGCCTTTGGTGCTCGTTCTCCTGATGCCCAATCGGGGAGGACCAGCACGGGGCGCGGCGGCTGCTTTGATGAGCGTTGCCATGCTAGCTGGGCTGACTGCGGGCGCAGGCCAGCGCTTCGAGGGTGCAACCCACACGATCGTCGTCTTCCGGGAAGGTCTAAGCCCGGCCCAAATGATGCGAGCCGTACTCGAGGCGCGGACGAACCTAAAATCGACAGATAAAGGTGGGACAATCTGGGTGGTCGACGAGGTCTCTTGGGCCGGCCTCATAACGCTTCACGCGGAAGGAGCCGTTCTCGTCAGCACAACGCCGGTCGCCGCGGGCTGCCTGGCCTGGTCTGCCGTCAAGGTCTGATGCGGGGCGCAGCTCGGCGAGTAGAAAAGGATGAGGCGCCAATCATTTCGTGGCGGTCGAGAAAGAGGCGGTAAGCATGCGCCCGCCCCCGTAAAAAACAAGGATTCCATCGCATACTCGAACTAAGGCGCCATTCGCAATCGCGTGACGAAGAAGCTATTTGCCGCCGCCGCTGCCTAGACTACATGCTGGGAATGCGACTCGAACCGCTGGGCGTCAAGCGAGAGCCCGGGAAGCCCGGTGCAGCAATCATGGCGCGGATAGCCGGCACGACGTTCCCAACGCTGCCCGGCGGCCTGTGCCGAGCGTCTTCGCGATGATGTGTGCTGCCTGAGACATTACCGGCCAGGTGAAGTTGGCGAGCACACGCTACGCCATGCGACCTCAAACGGGGGCGGTCCTGCCCGAGAAACCGGATCACAAAGAAAATGTTCCGACGCCGAGGAACACCTCGCATTCGGGTAAGTTTGGGGCCCGGCGGCGCTATGCCCTCCGCTGTTTGCCGTGCGCTGCCGCGCGGAGCCCCTATCCTCCGCAGGCCCGCTCCTGCATGGCATCAGGGGTGGGCCGTTCTTTTGGTTGCCTTCGACATGATCGCTGCGCTCGATCAGGGGAATCGAGCAGGAGAACGGCGTCAAGCGTTCCGTTAGCGGGGGATCGCTGATGGCGAACGCCTACTTGCCGGTTCCCAACGCGCTTGATGGCGAGAGCGTTGGTCGAAGGGACTCGCCGTCCGTCATCACCCCATGCTCGGTGATGTAGGCAGCGAACATCCCGACGGCCAGAAATTGGAAGAGCCCGCTCTCGAGGGAAGGTCGAGCGGGCTCCGGAGTTTATCGCACAACCAGCAGAAGACGCCCCCCGTCACGGACCAGCTCCAAGGCCAGTATTGCGCGCTGGCCAGCGATCGCACTGCGCAAATCGGACACGGAAGAGACCGGCTTGCGGTTGACCGCCACGATCATGTCGCCGGTCCGCAACCCCGCTCTCGCCGCCGGGCTAGCGGGTTCGATGCTCTCGATGACGACCCCGTCCGCGCCTGCCCGCTGGGCTTCCTCGGCCGAAGCGTCACTCATCTTGGCGCCCTGCAGGAGGGTGCCTGCCAGCGTCTCCGACGCGCTTTCCTGTGCAGCGATCGTCACGTCGATCGTGACTTCGCCATTAGCGCGTTTGACGGCAAATTTGACAGTGCTTCCGGCAGGGGTGAGGCCGATCCGGTTTCTGAGGTCGGTCGTGCCTTGCACGGGATGTCCGTCGATCGCGGTGACGACATCGCCGACCTGCAATCCAGCCTTCTCTGCCGACGAGCCGGGTTCGACATTGGCGATCACCGCGCCGCGGAGGTCTCCGAGTTGCAGCGCCTTTGCGAGGTCCGGCGTCAAATCCTGGATGCCGATCCCCACCTTTCCGCGCCGCACCTCGCCGTGGGCGATCAACTGCTTCATCACGGAAACAACCATGTTACTCGGCACGGCGAAGCCGATGCCGACATTGCCGCCGGCTGGACTGAGGATAGCCGTGTTGATGCCGATCAGCTTGCCGTCCAGAGTAACCAGGGCGCCGCCGGAATTGCCCGGATTGATCGAGGCGTCGGTCTGGATGAAATCCTCGTAACCCTCGATGTTGAGTCCACTGCGGCCAAGCGCGCTGACGATGCCGGAGGTCACGGTCTGGCCGAGACCGAAGGGATTGCCAATTGCCACGACATAGTCGCCGACCTTCAGGGCGTCTGAATCGCCTGTCTGTATCGCCGTGAGGTTTTTAGCGTCGATCTGAAGCAGCGCGATATCGGTGTCCTTGTCGCTGCCGATCAGCTTCGCCGGGAATTGCCGGCCGTCCTTGAGGGTGACCGAGATTTCGCTGCCGTCCCCAGCGACGTGATTGTTGGTCAGGACATAGCCCTTCGCCGGATCGACGATCACGCCAGAGCCGGCGCTCATCCTGGCCTGCGGCAGCTGCTCCGGCCCGAAGAAGCGCCGGTAATTAGGGTCGCTGTAAAGCGGATTGTCTTCCTTGGGGGCTTTGGAAACGACCGCGATATTGACGACGGCCGGTGTGACGCGCTCCAGCATGGGCGCAAGCGTCGGCAGGCTGGATGCTTCAGCCGGTGCCGCCGTTTGCGCAGCAACGGGAGCGAGGCTGAAGAAAATGGCCCCCATCGCAACGGCGACGACGCGGAGGTTCGATGTGAGAGCGAGCATTGTTTGCCTCCCTGACCTGGTGTTGTCACTCCTGTCTGCGGGGCTACGCCCGCGGGGTTGAAAAAGCGGGCCCGGAACTTGCTCCAGACCCGCTCGTAGGCACACCTCATGCCGCCTTGCGCATGCCTGAATTGGCTTGGTCAGCCGCAACCTCCCGTTCGAGCGCGAGCAGCGCCTGCTGGACCTCGTCGAGGCGCGAGGGGCGGTCGTTTTCAGGCATGCCCTCATTGGTCGCCAGATCGATCAGATACTCCGTCCAAGCCCAGTTCATCAGGATCGAGCGCTTGGCCTCCAGCGTCAGCTTCGGATCGCGGGCCACGCCCATCGGCGACGTCCAGCTTTCCGGACCGGATGGATCGTTGCGGTTTGCAGCGCCGTCGAGGGCGCACCCGTAGCTCTCCTGAAGCGCGCCAAGTCCGAGCCGGTCGAGTGTCATGTTGGAAAAGCCGTAGGTCGACCTTCCGGGCTTGGCAGGCCTGGTCGCCCCATCATCAGCCTGCTCCGTCGCATTCTGAACGACATAGGACAACCCCTGTCGCTCGGCGTAGCGAACGGCCGACTCCAGCGTCGGGAAGTTCAACTCGACCTGGGTCAGCGTATCGCGGCTCCCGGTGTAGCCCATTAGCGGCTCGACAAAGGGCGCGGTGCGCCGCTCGAAAACGAGACGCCAGCCGCGCGTGCGGGCCGTGCCGGAAGTCGTCGCCGCGCGGGACGGCTTGTAGATCCGTGCGACGGCGTCGCCCGGGAAGGTCGAGCGTCCCATCGAAAGGGGCTTCTGCCGGTTGTCGTTCGACGACCACCCCCGCGGGATTGGTGCTCTGGTGGATCTGTCAACCTGTCTCTCCATCGTTCATCCTCCCTGTCTGGCATGGATGCTGCCGGCGGGGCCCTACAGCCGGCCGCCGGCGCCTGCCACGCGTCAGCTCTTGATGGCGATGCGCTTTCCCTGCGACTGCGCCTTCTCGCTCTTGGGCAAGGTCACGGTCAGCACACCATTGCTGAAGCGGGCATCAACCTTGTCTTCCTTGACCTCGTAGCCGAGCGGGATACGGCGCTCGAAGCGACCATAGAAGCGCTCGGAGAACTGCCTGTCCCTGTCCTCCGTTTCGGAACGCTTCTCGCCCTTCAGCGTGAGTACGCCGTCGTCGAGCAGGACTTCGATGTCCTTCTCCTCAAGACCGGGCACCTCGGCCGTCACCTTGACCTCCGTCTCGCCGTCGGAAATCTCGACGCTTGGCCAACCGCCGCCGAAGGCGGAAGCGCCACTGAAGGCAGGTAGGGTCGAACCGAAGCCGCGGAAGACATCATCGAACAGCCGGTTCACCTCACGATGCAGCGCCAGCAACGGATCACGGTCGCCAGCGCGGAATAAGGTCGCCTGATTGCCGTTGTCGCGGCCCCAAGGGATCAGATCTCGAACGCTCATTTTTCTTCTCCTTTCGTTCGTTGTGACAATGCACCATTCGGCGCCGGGCTCATGACCCGGCGCCCGCGCGCGAGTGCGCTCGCGGAATGCCTTAGGCGGCCGGCTTCTCAGCCTCGATCTGCTTCGGCGAGGAGTTCGGCGTCGCCTTGCCGCTCGTCGCGATTTCGATCTGGCGCGGCTTCATCTCTTCAGGAACTTCGCGCTTGAGATCGATCGTCAGCAGACCGTTGACCAGGCTGGCGTTCACCACCTTCACGTGGTCGGCCAGCTCGAAACGGCGCTGGAACGCGCGACTGGCAATGCCTCGATGAAGATACTGGCCATTCTCCTCGCCCGCCTTGTGACCGGACGCCATGAGCGTGTTCTGCTCCTGGGTTAGGGTCAGATCGTCCTGGCTGAAGCCAGCTACCGCCATGGTGATGCGGTAATCGTCCTCGCCGAGCTTGGCGATGTCATATGGAGGCCAGCTGTCGATGGTTTCGCCGCGGCTCGCGGCCTCAAGCGCGTTCAGCATTCGGTCGAAGCCGATGCCCGACCGGAAAAGTGGGGTGAAATCGAGAGTGGTTCTCATAGCCACATCCTCCTCTGAGCAACATGGGTACAAGACTGACGTCGGCGGATGCTGTTGCATACGCCCGACACGCCGGCCCCCAAGATGGGCCTCCGGCGGAGTACGATTTAGTTCGGCGGTGTCCGTGTTCAAGAGGCCTGGCAGAAGGTGCCAATCCGGAGGGGCGCCGACATCAATAGGAGACGCGCCTTTCCGGTTTGGCTTTCCGCGTATGGTGAGTTCGTAGCCTGCGCGGCTCGGTCGCTTTGGGGCCACCGTTTGCTCCCGTCCAGGGAAGCCGAATAGCCTTTTGCCCGCTTCCTATGAAACCAGCGCACAAGCTTGAGCTCTGCGAGAATCAGGCTGCAAGCAGGCCGCCGATAGCGCTGCAACGCGGCGCTGCTTTTCTCCTCGATCATGCTGTTGGCCAGTTGTCGCGGCGGCAACGGCCTCGGGGCGAGCCGCGGGCGGCGCGGAACCGGTCGGCGCTGACACTTCGGTCCGGCTCAGGCTCGCCGGCGGAAGCGCCTTGTGGGCTTTGACCAACGCCTCCAGGCGGCAACGGCAAGCGGCACCGGGGCGCGACCGTTGAGCCAGTGCGCCACATCGGCCGGGGCAAGACTGAGTTCCTCAGCCAGGTCGGCTGCATCCCACCACCTTCATGCATTCTCGCAATCGCCCCGCAATCACACGACCCTCATCTGCATCGGCGGCTCGTCGATGCAGCGCGGGATCTGAAATGATTTCGCCTGCTTGGCGAGCTTTCGGTTCAGCCCTTGGCCGGCGTAGCCGCTGCCGATACCTGCTGCGCCGCCAGGAACATCAGTGTTGAGGCGGCGGTGCGGCGTCTCCAGCCGGCGGTTTCGGCCGCGTCGAGCAGTCCAGCAAGCAGCGGCTGCAGCGCTTCTCGGCACTCCGCCTCATATGCGAGGAACTCGCTCGGCACATGTGTCGGCGTCGGGACTGGACCGGTGCCGCTCATCACATCCATGATGGCCTCCCAATCTTTCCTGAGACCCACTCCCGGAGCGGGGCTCGCGATCTTGCGCATCTCGAGCTAATTTTGCCTTCTTCCAATTTCAAGAGGGTGCCGCAAATTTTGGCGCTCTCGATCGTAGAGTGCTAGTGCGCTGAAAACATGCGGTAATTCGATCGCGAGGGCCTTGAATTCGCGATTGAGCTTAACAAAATTAACGGCTGTCGGCGCCGCCGGGACAGTTGAGAAATTGGCACCCGAAACAAGGAGTTTTTGATACGGAGGACAGAAATGGACCGACAGACACTTTCGCCGATCATTCCTTCCCTTGCTCCCGAAATATCAGACCTTTCGCTCGACCGGTTGCTGTCGCCGGCCAGGCATTTTCAGCACCCGCAGGATGTGCTGGAGGACGGCTCACTAGATATATGGGAAAAGCGGGCGATCCTGTCGTCGTGGGCATCCGACGCTTGCGCCGTGGAATCCATGCCGGCGCTGCGCCAGCCGCCGGGCACCGAGCGGCCGGTCTCCTTCGACGACATCATGGATGCGCTGCGCCGGCTCGACGCGGCTGCCCCGCTGCCTGACGGCTCCGGCGATGAGGACCACCGGCAGCTGGTCGACCGGCTGAGCGCGTGAGGCGATCGCGTGCTGCCGTCAGCGGGAACCCGCTATAGGCAAGAAGGGCTCCGAGTCGGGCGACCGCACCGTATCCGGCTCGGACTGCCCCGCTCGCGTTCGTCCTCATCTTTAAGAGCATTGCAACAATTGTGAGCGACGAGGGCATGGGAGCGGATATAAGGCTTCTGTTGTCGCCCGCAGTATCGACCGGACACGGGCGCTGAAGTCAATTCAACTCCACAGGGAGAGAGCCATGACCAGGCGCTCTGCTAATTTCATTTCCGCTTTTGAATTTGAGATCATCCGAGAAGTCTTCCGGCGTTCGGTCGTAGAGGATTGTCTTCCGAGACAAGACTGGGAAAGCCGTGCAAATGGGCTTGTCCGCAGCTTCATAGGCGTTCAACCTCCGGCCGAGGTCATCGCCGCATTGCTCAATTCCATGGGTCGACAAGATGCCCGCCGACCGGAGCCGGCGGGCTACTCAAGCTGGCTCAATTCCCCGCAGCCCTGAGCTACAAACTGCCCAGCTCCGTCTCGTTGCCCGCTCGTCAGCCGACCTGCCCTCGCCGACGGCGTAGGCGTCTGAGGTCATTTGTTGAGGTTTTTTCGGGCTGGGGCCGGGCGAATAGGTCAGCGTGATCCGCTTGCCGCCGCAGACCGCGCATTTCATTTTCGGCCTCAAGTCCCACGTCATTGCGGGAGCGTCAGGGCCGAAGCGGTCGCGCAGCGCCGGCGGATCGAGCCTCTGATGGCGATGGCAATCGAGGCAGCCACCGGTAACAGCCATGCCCACGTCGATGCGTCCTTGCAGCGTCCGGCCGTCATGTTGGTGGTTCAAGGCAGGTTCGACCTTTCGGCTGAATTTCCATGTATTAGCAGATGCGCATATATTCGCGCGCCGGCCATCTATGTCTCCTGCCGGCCAAGGCCCGGTGGCCGCACCCAAACGCCGCACCCAAAGGCTACCGGGCCGCAACTCGTCTGATCGACGTTGGAAGGTTCCAGCCTTGCACGGCACAGCTACGGCGGCGGAGCCCACGGCGGTTCGAGGGCTGGTGATCCTAAATAGTGCTGGCGAGGAACAACCTGTCTTCTTTCGCCGTGGCGATAGCTCTGGCGATAGCCGCGCGATGCGCCTACGCGCTCACTTGGTCTCCAGGCGCCAATGAGTTGCTGGTGCGCGCCCCGTGGGGCTTAGAGGTTTAGCTCCGCCGTGTAAGACCAACGTCCAACCTTCCAACTCAAAGGTCGCATCGACGAAACATATTGCCAGCTATGCCATTGGAGTCGGGACTGGCGAGTAACATGTCCCTTCATCGTCAGTCAGTTGTTGTGATCAACCACCCGCCGCGACCTGCGAAGCGGCGGGTGTTTCATTGGGAGAAACCGCTGTGCAACTGGGCGAGATGATTGCCAACCTCTGCGCCGCCATCCTCCTGATGTGCCTTGTCGCCACTGTGTTCCTGCTGGCAGGCAAGCCTCTCTGGCCTGATGAAGGGGCGAAGATGGTAATCCTCCTGCCGCCGGACGCCATGACGACCGCGTCAGTCGCGAGGCCAACGCACGCGCGTCTACCTGATCACGTCGATGCCGGTCTGGTAGAGCCAAGGCCCGATTAGCGCCCCTGGGCGAGCGCAGTCTCGGGAGAAGCCCGCGCCGCCGCGCCCGCTTGCCGCGACCCGGAAGGCGAGACGCTACACTTCCCGCTGAAGCACCGCGGCATGGATCTATTCGGCGGCTATTCTGAGACCGGATTTGGTGGCTAGCAGAACCGCGGTTTCATCAACCGCCTGCGCCGCTCGCTTCAGGATCAGTTCGGACCGAAGCACACCATCGGTGAAGTCTTTGTCGGTCGCGTACACGGCTGTGGGCAGCGCGAAGGCCTCGAAGAAGCCAAATAGCGGCCTGAGTTGATGCTCAACGACAAGGGCATGGCGCTCGCCGCCCCCGGTGGCTGTGAGAAGCACGGGCTTACCTCTCAAGGCCGTTGGATCGAGCAAGTCGAAAAAATGCTTGAACAGCCCGGTATAGCTACCCTTGTATGTCGGAGAGCCGACGACGAGCACGTCCGCGGCGACAACATCTGCAACTACGGTTTGGGCTTGCGCGTCGAGGTCGCGCTGCGATTTGGCGGCCCCCAGCGAGGGACCGACATCCTCGACATCATAGGTTCGATGGGAAAGGTGGTGGCGGCCTGCGATGTTCTGAACGACGAGGTCGACGAAAGCGCGGGTCTTCGAGGGTCGGCTGAAGTTCCCCGAAAAACCGACGATTGATGGATTTGACATAAGCCGAACTCCGATGGTCAAACTCAGATGTAAGCGGGCCTGGCACGGCACCAGCGATGCTGCGCGCACCACTTCTCTCCTCGACCTGCCTAAGACGCCGCTACTCGGACGCCCGCGCCCCGGCCGCGCCCAAACTCCAGATCCCAGCCGCGCTCCTTAAGGGGCAATTCACCCTGCAGTCCGAGCCGTGGAAACAGCAGCTCGGCAACATTGAAAGCTTCCTCCAGATGCGGATAGGCCGAGGCAATAACCGTCTCCACCCCTATCTCTTGATATTCGCGAATGCGGGCAGCAACGCTTTCCGCACTCCCGACAAGCGCGGTGCCGGCACCCCCTCGGACGAGACCCAATCCGGCCCATAGATTGGGAGCTATAACCAGCTTGTCGCGGCGTCCCTGGTGCAGAGCGGAGATGCGCTTTTGCCCGACCGACTCCGAAACCTTGGTGAATTGATGCTGGGCTTCAGCGATCACGTCGTCGGTGACGCGGCTGATCAGTCGATCCGCCGCCGCCCAGGCCTCCTCCTCCGTTTCACGCACGATCAGGTTTATGCGCAATCCGAAGCGGATTTTGCGACCTTGAGCCGCCGCTCGTGCCCTGACTCTATCGAACTTCTCCTTCACCTGCTCGACGGGTTCACCCCAACTCAGATAGACGTCCGTGTGTTTGGCGGCGACCTCGATGCCCGCCTCCGAAGACCCGCCGAACCAAAGTGGCGGATAGGGTTGCTGGACCGGCGGGAAAGATATGTCGATGCCGTGAGCAGATAGATACTTGCCCTCGAAGTCCGCCGGCTCTCCGGACAGGATACGGCGCCAGATCGTGAGGAATTCATCAGTCTGGGCATAGCGCTCGTCATGACCGAGCTTGTTGCCGTCGCCGGCAAGGTCGGCAGGATCCGCCCCGGTGACGACGTTGAGCAGCACCCGGCCGCCGGAGATGCGGTCCAGCGTGGCCGCATGGCGCGCGAACAGGGCCGGCGTCCCGCTGCCCGGCCGCAGCGCCACCAGGAACTTCAGCCGTTCGGTCAGCGGGATCAGCCCGGCGGCCACGATCCAGGCGTCCTCACACCGTGTACCCGTGGGCAGGAGCACGCCCTGGAAGCCAAGCCGATCGGCGGCTTGCGCAATTTCCTTGAGATAGCCGAAGGTTGCCGGCCGGTGCCGCTCGTCGGTGCCGAGATAGGGGCCGTCGCCATGGGTCGGCAGGTACCAGTAGATATCGAGCGGGCGGGTGCTGTTGCCGGACATCGGATTGTCTCCTTCAATGATTGCGGAATCTATGGGAGCAAGCCTCAGAGCTTGCCCTTCCAGGGGATGAGGCGATGTTCCAGCCAGCGCATGCCGCTGGTGAAGGCGAAGGCGAGCACGGCGATGACGATGAGGCCAACGAACACGACGTCAGTCGCCAGGAAATTGGCCGCCGACATGATCATGTAGCCGAGCCCGGACTGGGCTGCGATCAGCTCGGCCGCGACCAGCGTCGACAGTCCGGCGCCGATGGCGATCTTCAGGCCGGTCAGGATTTCCGGCAGAGCGGACGGCAGGATGATGCTGGTAAAGAGTTGCAGCCGGCTGGCGCCGAGCGACAGCGCGGCGTTGATGCGTTCGACGGGCACCGACCGCACACCCGCCTGTGCCGCGAAGCAGATCGGCGCGAAGGTCGACAGCGAGAGCAGAACGATCTTGGAGGTTTCGCCGATACCGAGCCATATGATCAGCAGCGGCAGGTAGGCCAGCGGCGGCAAACCCCAGTAGAGATCAATCGGCACGCTGAAGATGCCCTTTACCCAACGATTGAGCCCCATGAGCAGGCCAAGCGGAATGCCGACGAAAATGCCGATGCCGAGGGCCGCGGCAATGCGGCCAAGGCTTGCCAGCGTGTGGTCGAGCAGCGTGCCATTGGCATAGCCATCGGCCGCGACGGCGTTGAACTGGGTCAATACGTCGGCCGGCGATGGCAGGAAGAGCGACGATGCCCAGCCGAGTTGCGCTGCGAGTGCCCACAATGCGATCAGCCCCGCCACCGTCACCAGGCTGATGCCGAACGTGCTTGCCGATGCTGAGCTGCGCGGCCGGGGAGACGGCCTCAGCTGAGCCGTGGCGGGAGGGAACGGGGTTCGGGAATTGGCGGCGAGCGTCATTGCAAGGTTCCTCTGCGGGCGCCTTCCGGCTGGTGGATGAGCGAGCGGATTTCCTGCCGCAGCTCGATGAAGCGCGGGCGGGACAGGATCGGCCCGATATCGCCGCTTTCGGCGAAATCGCGCACGAAATCGGCATCGAAGCGCGCGATGATGCGGCCCGGCCGGGGTGACATCACGACGATGGTCGTGCCGAGTGTGAGGGCTTCCTCGATCGAATGGGTGATGAACAGGATCTGCTTGCCGGTCTTGGCCCAGACGGAAGCCAGAAGCTGCTGCATCGTCTCGCGGGTCAGGCTGTCGAGGGCGCCGAATGGCTCGTCCATCAAAAGGATTTTCGGATCGGTGGCCAGCGCCCGGGCGATGCCGACGCGCTGGCGCATGCCGCCCGACAGTTCGTAGGGCGGCTTTTCGGCGAAATCGGCGAGCCCGACCAGTTCAAGAAGGTGCCTCGACCGCTCATGGCGTTCGCCGCGCGAGACGCTCCGGTACTTCAGGCCGAGCGCGACGTTGTCCAGCACATTAGCCCAGGGCAGCAGGGTGTCTTTCTGGAACACGACGCCGCGATCGCCGCCCGGCGCCGCGATTTCGCGTCCGTCCAACGTGATCGTGCCTTCGGTGAGCGGCAGGAAGCCGGCGATCGCGTTCAGCAATGTCGACTTGCCGCACCCGGAAGCGCCGACCGCGACAACAATGGAAGCGGGAGCGATATCGAGCGACACGTGATCGAGCGCGTGTACGTGCTGGCCGTCGGAACCCGGAAAGGTGACGCTGGCATCGCGGATTCGAAGCATGGTGGCCTCCAGGCGATCTGGCTGGCGTGCCAGCCAGATCGGCGTTTCCTTCAGGGATTGCTAGTTCGAGGCCTTGGCCACTGCCGCATATTGCGGATCGGCGAAGGCCGCGTAGCTGTCCTTGATCGAGGTGATCTTGTGCTGGTCCTTCAGGAAGCCCGCGGTGTCCTTGAGGATTTTCGCCACCGCGCTCTTCTCGCCGCCGCCCAGCCATTTGTCTGAGACCTGTTCGTCGAGCGGCGGGACGACCGTCGTCTTCAACTGCTCCGAATTCTCGGCCGCTGTGCCGCCCTGCAATTTCGCGATCAGCTTGGCGCTCTCGGAGTCTGGCCCCCAGGCGGCCGGGTTGCTCAGATAGGCCTGGTTGTAGCCGTCGATCAGCCTGACATACTGGCCGAGGAACTCCGGATTGGCCTTGGCGAATGCGCCGGTGACGACCAGCGCGCTGAAGGTGGGCGCGCCGCGATCAGCGACTTGGCCGGCCGTGAGCAGGACCTTGCCGTTCTTCTTCAGCTCGGAAAGCGCTGGATCCCAGACGAAGCCGCCGTCGATGTCGCCGCGCTTCCAGGCCGCGACGATCTCGGGCTGCGGAATAGCGATAACCTGGGTTTCCTTCTCGGAGATGCCTTCCTGCTTGAGCACCGCGAGAAGCTGGTAATGGTCGGTCGAGACCGGCGCCGCAGCAAGCTTCTTGCCGCGCAGGTCCGCCGGCGACTTGATTTCCGGCCGCACCACCAGGGCCTCGCCGTCGCGCGAGACGGACGAGATGTAGAACGCCTTCACGTCGAGGCCCTTGCTGACGGCAGCCGAAAACGGGCTCGATCCGACATCGCCGATCTGGACATCGCCGGATACGATGGCGGCGAAGATGTCGGCGCCGGAATTGAAGCGGCGGAATTCGATGTTCCATCCGGTCTTCCTGGCAAGGTCGCCATTGGCGATGCCAAGGTTATAGGGATTAGCCCCGGTTTGGTAGGCAATGACGACCTTCTTCTCGTCGGCATGAGCCATTCCAGAAGTGGCCGCCGCTGCGAGCGCGACCAGGGCGGCGGAAATCAGTTTTCGCATGAGATCGATCCTTTGAGCGGAGGGTTCACCCCTCGATTGCCCGCTCCATCTGAGCGTCGGCTCAAAATCTATTAGTTTATAGAATTAGACAGGAACGATTTTCCGAATGACAAGGGGAGAGCGGAAAATTGGCTCTCATCTGGGTCGTCAGCCGGTCCGACGCGTGATCGTGCGGAGAAATGGAAAATCGCCGAGAACAGCGACAGCGCGTCCTAAAAGGCGCGGCGATCATCAACGGAATCACGAACTCCGAAATCAGTTGCACGATCCGAAACCAGAACAATGGCGGCGCTGAACTTAAGGTGGCCGTCGAAGCGCGTGTGCCTGAACGTTTCGTCTTATATGTGCCGACCGACGGCGTCGCCTACCAGTCCGTTTTGCGGTGGCGCAGGAACGACCGGGTTGGTGTCCAATTCACCGGGACATTGCCAAAACCCCGTCTTCACTATGGCTGAAGCAAGCATCGTCAGAACTCACAGCTAGCTCAAGCCCGGTGAGCCAAATTGCTGACGGCTTCCTCAGCGGAATTCTACTAAAATCCTAACTGGCGGCATTAACGCCGGGCTGGGAGCTTCGGTCGGATCGAGCGGTGGCAGCGCAGGTCTCGGGGCCACGGTAGGCGACCCGACTGTGATCGACTCCGGCGCTGGCGCGACGGTAGGCAAGACCAAGATTTTGAAGGCCAGGATTGGTGCAAAGGTAGGCGGTCCTAATACCTTGAGGGCCGGAGCTGCCGCAACTGCCGGAGGCTCAGATGGGATCGCGACCGGTCTGGGTGCCACGGTGGGCGGTCCTAATACCTTGAGGGCCGGAGCTGGCGCAACTGTCGGAGGTTCAGATGGGATCACGACCGGTCTGGGTGCCACGGTGGGCGGTCCTAATACCTTGAGGCCCGGAGCTGCCGCAACTGTCGGAGGTTCAGATGGGATCACGACCGGACTGGGTGCCACGGTGGACGGTCCTAAAACCCTGAGGGCCGGAGCTGATGCAATGCTGGGTGGTACAAAGGGCGTAACACAAGGGCTCGCGGCGACGACCGGTGACGCGAACGTGTTTGGCTCTGCAGCCGATGTCGGAATAAGCGGTGTCACAGCAGGTGCCGGGACCGCAAGGCGTCTGAGCAGCCTGTCCAATCCCACCAATCCCCCTGATCCGAGCAACGCGAGAATGGTCAGTGTCGTCGGCGACATGTCCGGCGCACAACTGGTCCGGATGAAAAAACGCTGCGTGGACGTGCTCAGCAGTCAGGATACTTATGACCGCGACTTACGACAGCTCTGTCAGCTGATCGCGCATCGCTAAGGCATACGCCGAAACGGAAGTGAACTAGCCGCTAGGCGGTATAACACTCTCCCGCCCGGCAGGTCAGAAGGCTCGTTGCCAAGCGACGGGCCTTTTGCTTGTTCCCACAGGCTTCGGACCCCTCCTGGGCCAATAAGCATTCGTTCAACGCTTGTTCTTAAGCGGCGATGCACGAGCCTCCTGAACCCCATGCTCGAAACCGGCACAGATGAGGACGCCGCCGCCTATGCAGGCGCGCTGGAAAAGATCGCTGGATCCGACACGGCGACGATCACTGCTGCCGCTACCCAGTCGGCGACCGACAACGGCCTCGGCAATGGTACTATCACCGTCCACGCGCCGCCGACCTCGGGGCCGAACACGGCCAAGAAGGCGGTGGAGGTCATCCTCAACCAGAACCTTGATCGCATCTTCACTTCGATCTTCTCCGAGAGCAAAGTGCCGGAGCGCGCCAGAGCGGTAGCGCTCATCACCGACGCTCCAAGGCCTGTGTGCTGGCGCTCAATCCGTCGGCCTACCAGGCGGCGCTCTTCTCGGGCAACACCAGCGTCAAGCTGACTGGGTGCTCGGTCATGTCGAATTCGGCTCAGTCCGATGCCGTCAAGGTGCAGGGTTCGGCGGCGCTTCAGGCCGACTGCCTGATCGCGGTCGGCGGCGTTTCGCTCAGCAACCCGGTGACCACCGTCTGCAAGTCTCCGATCACCCAGGCCCTGCCGGCGTCGGACCCCTTCTCCAGCCTGCCGGCACCGGCGGCTGGCAACCCGTGCAAGACCGTCAACGGCAGCAAGTCGTCGCAAACACTCCAGCCCGGAACTTACTGCAGCGGCATGGACCTCAAGGGCAATGTCACGCTGCAGCCCGGCACCTATGTCGTCCAGGGTAGCCTGAAAGTGAACGCCGGCGCGGTCGTATCCGGAACCGGTGTGACAATGTTCATGTCCGGCAGCAACACCGTCAGCATGAACGGCAACGCCACGGTGACGCTGAGCGCGCCGACCTCGGGCACCTATTCGGGCGTGCTGTTCTATGGCGACAGGACTGGCACCAGCACATCAAGCACCTTCAACGGCACCGCGAGCTCGCTTCTGACCGGTGCCATCTATTTCCCCAAGCAGCAGGTCAACTACCTGGGCAACTTCTCGGGGAGCGGCGGCTGCACCCAGGTCGTTGCCGACAAGATCCAGTGGTCCGGCAGCACGACCATCAAACAGAACTGCTCGAGCCTGGGGATGAAGGACATCCCGTCGGCCCAGTCGGTTGCAATCGTCGAGTAAGGCTGTGGTGGCGGCAGGTTCCAGCCGAGGCCATAGCCCTGGCTATGTAAGTTGCCTGCCATTCAGCGGCCAGAACGGAAAGAGTACGAGAGCGTGGTGACGCTCCATAAGCCGTCGACGAGAAGGCGCCTCTGGCGACCAGCCGAGTTGAGGGCTCTCGACGTTGATCTGAAACCTTATCGACGGTCCCGCGTTGGCTCCTCACGATTTCGGGACCAGGAAATAAAATGCAAGGTTTGAAGCGGTCGTGCTGGACGGGAGCCGACATAGACGAGTTTGCGGCAAAGCACGGCCTGACAACCAGGCAGGCCGAAATTGTGATCCAGAGCAACGGTCCGTCCAAGCGCAAATGCGACCTGGCAGCCGAGGCGTTTATGGCCGCGCTCAGACAGTGCAGTTGTTCGCGCGAAAAAGGCGCGAGAAGATCCCCTCTAAGGTCGGGAAGCAATGATAGCCGTAGGGTTTGAACTATGTCCGGTGAAGCCGCGACCTCTCACAAGGTCGCGAGCGAGGACAGACCGGAGGCCGCAGCTACCAAGATGACTGGCCGGGCCGTTGGAGACCGGCGCCCGAAAGTCCATGGGTTGGGTGACTGACGAGGCCACGTAGCTCGCCTTCAAGTGGAGCTGGGGCGACCCGGCCTGGGCGGGGAAGTCAGCGGGACTTGGGCGTATCAGGCCGGGCCTCTTACCCCGTTCAGCGAGAGGGCAGATGCGCACTTTGCGCCGCCTTTGTAGCGAAAATTTCTAAGACTTTGCCCCGGCAAACGGCTCGTCCCAGGGGTGCCCGGATCGTTTCGCTGATACAGCTTAGCCGTGCTTACGCCCGTTCGTTCGCTTCTTCGCCGTCGGCGTGGATATATTTGTTGCCTCACTGGCAAGCCTCGCCAGCCTTAACCGCTCGGTCTTCTGTTCTCGGGCGGCGGCTTCACCGTTGACAATTTGGCGGGCTGCCCTGGTTGTGGCGTCCTGCTTCGTTTCGATCGCGGTCGGTTTGGGTTTGAATATTCCTTGCGGTATTTCAGGGTGTCGCACGATGCGGTCTCCAACCAGGAAAAGAAAAAAGGTCGGGCTTGCCCGACCTCTCTCATCTGCGCTCTGTGGCCAATGCCAGTACATCCGTGGTCAACGGCCCGCGCAACAATTTATGCGGCTTGCAGGTTCTCGGCCGCGAGTTTGCCGTTGCGGTTGTCCTTCACGAGATCGAAGCTGAGTTTCTGGCCCTCGACAAGTGAGCGCATACCCGCCCGCTCGACAGCGGAGATGTGGACGAAGACGTCCGGCTGGCCGCCACCCTGCTCGATGAAGCCGAAGCCTTTGGTCGCGTTGAAGAACTTAACGGTTCCCGTATTCATGGCGATTTCCTTTCAATCATCCATAGAAAATTGCCTGCCGTGCAAGACACACGGCAAACAGTTCAGATCGATTTTGAGAGGAGAAGATCGCCGAAGACGCGTATCGCGTCAGAAACAAAGTTCGACAGACAAGATCGATATTTGCAACATAGGCCCACTCTGTCTTCTAAGCAAGGCGCGGCCGGAAATAATTCTTCACTGACGGACGAGCTTCCAACTGGCGAGGCGGTTCTGGAATGACACTCGGCAGCTGATTGCGTAATCCACCATCCGACCTGGATGGCGGGACGATCACCGCGAGTGGCGGATAGACGCCAGGCGTTGAACAGAACCAATCGTTGCGTCCGCTCGTTCTCCATGCCAATTCCCCCGCGGAGGACCACCTTAAGGAAAGGAAGGGTCACCTCAGGAAAATCGAACAGGTGTTCAAGTCGACCGGCAAGAAGACTTGGAAATGCACTTCATCGAAGGGCCTCGCTTGGAAGTCGGCGGCCTCATGCTCTCAAGTCCGGCTTGCTGGCGGCCTGCCAGGCGGTTGAGCACCCATGACATTGCCCGGCCGGCTCTTTGGGGAATGGGCGCAGGAGCTCGAGCACGATAAGACGCATAAGCTGCTCAGCAGATCCTCGACCAGGAGAAACACCTCGCGTCAAGAAAACGGCTTGACGGCGAACTGGGAGGTCCCGCGCGAATTGGGGCGGAACGTGGAATTGCCTCGCTATCCAGGCGTCGATGCCCTAAGGACAGCGATGCAAAATCCCAAATTCACTCAGCCGGTGACTGTTCGGGCCAGTGCTCAAGGCGCCGAGACGATCATCACTGACGTTTACGAATGCTCGTCATTTCTGCTTCGGAAGTGGCCGGGCAAGCGTGGACCGTCACATCGCGCCGCGCTCCAGGCTTGCCACGATGCCAGCGCGGACAAAAAGCCCATATCGAGCGTTCGGCGGGCGTTCGCTTTGGCTGCGCGCGAGGCTGGTATCCTGGTGGGGCAATAACGGAGCGGGCTTGCCGAGGGACACGCGGGATATATCTATCCGCACGCCGAGGGTAGTTACCTGGCCAACCGACATGAACAGACGACCAGCGTGATGCCGTTTGCAGACAGGTCAAAGGAGGTCCGCCATGTCAAACCCGTCACGGGCATTCTACACAAGTTCCAACGGCGACCGCTGGCTGGTCGTTAAGGTCGGCGAGCGCGATGAGATTTTCGTGAGGCATGAGCCAAACCGGGCCTCGGGCGGTCAACCCTCCGAGGTTGACATCGAGACGTTCATGGCCCGCGGGCCTGGCTCGCCCGAAGGCGAAGCCTTGATCGATCTGCTCGACCAGCTGCGCACCGAACAGGACCGGGCGAGCATGGAAAAGCCAGACGGTCGATAAATAGCCAACCTGCAAGGACTCGGATAGCTGCGCCGTACCGGTCACGTCTTCCGCCCTCCCCTCCGCGCTGCCTGCGGTTTGATTCTGATGCGCAACGTTCCGCCCTCCGGGCGGTCGATTTCGAACGCGTTCGTCTTGCGGACGAGATCGCTCAGCTTGCGAAAACCAAAGGTGCGGGGATCGAAGTCGGAGGCCAGATTGGCAAGCTGCGTGCCGACCGCACCGAGCGGAACCCAGCCATCCTCGCTTTCCATCTGCGCGATGATCTTCCGAATGATCGGCACGGCCGCTGAGGGCGGTTGCAATGGCTTCACGCTCGATACCGCCTCAGGTTCGTTGCCCGGCGCAGACGGAAGCAGATTCTCGGTATAGACAAATCGCCTGCATGCCTGTCGGAAACTCTCGGGCGTTTTCTGTTCGCCGAAGCCGAAGACGTCGATGCCCTGCTCGCGGATGCGGGCGGCCAGCCGGGTAAAATCACTGTCGGAGGAAACCAGGCAGAAACCGTCAAACCGACCGCTATGGAGGAGGTCCATCGCGTCGATGACGAGCGTGATGTCCGAGGCGTTCTTGCCTGTGGTGTAGGCGAACTGCTGCTGGGGTATGATTGCGTGCTTCGAAAGAACGTCGGCCCACGCTTTCGAGCGCGAGCTTGAAAAATCGCCGTAGATGCGACGCACGCTGGCCTCGCCAATCTTGGCGATCTCCTCGAACAGCCCATCGGCGATCTTGGCCGACGCATTGTCGGCATCGATCAGGACGGCAAGGCGCGGCGACCGCAGCTCGGACGGTATCATAGAGCTTCCCTAGCGCTGTTCATGCGACCTGAAGTTTTTGCTCTCAATGTCAATGATGTCGCCGCAGTTGGAGCATTCCATCTGGGTGTGAGTACGAATCCAGCCGACGAGGGTCTTTGCCTGATAATGGCAACGGGGACACTCCACGTCGATTTCGAAGGTATCCGTCTCGCGCTTTGTCATCGCCATGCCTCAGCTTTCGTCAGCAGCGGGCTCTCGCGCTTCTTTCTGCTCTTTGGATGAAGGTTTCTCCTTCGCAGCTTTACCCGCAAGCTTAGCTTCTTTCTTGGCCGCCTTTGCCTTGTCTCGTTGACTCCGCTCGTATTGATAGTTTGGCTTCATCGCCATTCGAACTCTCCGTATGCAGGTATGGTAGTCTCCCTAGGCAAAAATGGCCCGCAGCCTCAAGCGCGGTGAGAAATGCGACAATCGCGTCCTCGGCAGCAGCATCTCCGGCGCAGCACTTCATCGCGTCCCTCCAAGCTAGGCTGTCGTTTCCAGGCCAATGGTCAAACAGGAAATCGGATGCCTGTGCGACAGGCTCAATGAGAGTGAAGCCGATCGGACCGGCCATAGACAACCACGGAACCGGAATCTTGGCTGCCATCGTGCACCCTACGCCCGATTGCATGCAAAGACGAGCGTGGCAGGGGCGTATTGTTTACCCGCTTTGATCGCACCGGACGCTGCTACCGGAAATCCGCGGCGGTCAAAGTATAGGAATCGCGGCGGTTGCGGGCATAAACTTTCCCGGCGAGGTCCTGGATGGAGGGCCGCAACGCGTCAAATGCCGAAAGACAGGCCTTCTCGGCGCTTCCGTTTCCGCCCAGGGCAACGCCGGATTTGGCCAGCGCCTCGGCCTCGATGAAGAAACGGACTTGAAACATGCCGTCATAGCCGATGAAGCAGACGGCATTGCGTGCTTCATCGAAGCTTCGGCTCGGGTTCGGGAAGGCGAGCGTCATGACTGGCCTGCCGGTGTTTCGGGAGCGCCGGCGGTGAATGACCGCGCGGCGGTCCTCGCCTTGCGGCGCTCGCTGTTGCGAAGGTTGAGGGACAGCATGCTTTTGGTCGCTTCCGAACGGCTGAGCCCGATCATGAAGGCGCCGTCCACATATGCCGGGATGCCAGTGAAGACGTGATAAACCGTCCAGGAACGATCGGGTTCGACCCGGCGGCCATATTGGCGGTCTCTAAAGGCGCATGCCTGCGCGCCGGCTGCATTTTCCTCGCCTGGACGAGCCGAGGGTTCGCGAGCGGCATCGGTGCGCTGGTTACTCGCCTTCATGGTGGCGGCCCTTTGTCTGTCCCCGCCTGCGCGGGAATGACGCCGGAGTAGATCGTCGTCCCGTCGGCGTCGGCAATTGCGACCGCATCTGGCCACTGCGGCATGTTCAGCGTCCTTGCCAGAAGCAGCGCGATCTCAATCGCCGCGTCGAGGTCGGCCGCCTCTACGGTCTCACGGCCGACGACGGCGTGCGCGTCGTCGGCAACGCGCGTGCGATAGAATTCCATCACGACCTTCATCCGAGCCCGTCGCGCGCAAACATCCTGCCGTCAGCCCTTGCTCTTGCTTTGGGTGTGGATGCCGCTCGCGCCTTTGATTTGGCCGAACGCGCTCTCAGGCTTCAGCGGAAGCTTTTCCTGCTTCGGCTTCCTGATCTCTCTGTTCGAGCGTTTCTGTCCCTTGGCCATGTCGAATGTCCTTTCGATGAGCCTTATGCCGCCGTGCGATACCTCGGCGACCGGTTCCAGCCTGTCCTCCGTGACCACCCGCTCGTGCGGTTCGGCGTCGCTGCGGATGCGATATTGCGGCGAGTTTCCCCTCGGAGGCAGGGTACGAGTGACATGGTAGATTTCGCCGGTCTTTGGACCGACGCCGAGACCGCCCTTCAACCGGACCGCCTGTCCGATGTCAAAAAGGCGCGCCGGGGCTCCGTGCTGGATGGGTCGTGCGTTGCGTTGCATGAGGGTGGTCATGGTTGTCTCCGGTCCTTGTCGAGCGCCGCCTCGAGTAAGGCCGGCTCAATCTGCACCAATTTTCCTTGGACCCCCGCGCGGAGATGGCTGGTGAACGCGGCCACGCGGCGCCATGCCGTGCGCGAAGCGCCTTCGAGAGACTCCTCAGCGAGGCGTATGAAGGTCGGCGTGGTGCGAGTGGTCACTTGCGGCTTTCTGCGGAAACGCGCACATGCGCCTTCCGCTTCAAATTCAGCCCAACCGCGAAACAATGTTCGAACGAAGCGACATGCCGCGCCGGGAGCGACGCAATGCATTCACTATCGACAATTCGGAGGCACGTGGCGAGGATTGAATGCCACTTCGACCAAATCAACGAATTTTATATATGCGCCCCCATTGCGCCGTTAACAAGGTGGTCGCTGCGTTTTATTTCTCGTGGCCAAATAACAAAGCGAAATACAGGGTCAAGAAAATCGGCCGGAATTCACGTCATCCGGCGCGATATTTTCCGAGTCTCGCAATTATTCCGGCCGATAATTTAGCGGGCCCGACAAATAATTTCGGTGATCCTATCTATCGCGAGGCAATCTGTTTATAGAGGGGTATGCGCACCCGTTCCGCGACAAGAAAGAAGTGCCCTTGGAGGATGATCGCCCGACAGCCGCGCCAACCGAGGAGCCTGGCATTTTGAGCACCGCCAGGGTCTTGTCCATGCGTGAACCGCCTCGCAGGTTTGGCAAGCTTGGCATCAAGGGGTCGTTACCTGTCCCGACGAGGCGGGCTAGTGCGAATGGCATGGAGACTGCGGCGAAACGCATGGGTGTGGCGCTCTCTTCATTCGGTCCACTCGCCTTGAGGCGTGTGTCGCGCTCTGGATTGTCGCTGTTGCTGGCCTCGGTTTTTATTATCTTAAAGCCTGAACTGGTCGGCATCTGGCGAGAGGCGAAAACGAGAAGGATGCGAGCATGGCAAACCGCTACGCGCTCAGGATGGACGAGCCGAACAGCTGGACCGTTTTCGATATCTTCACCGGCCAACCTGCCGAGTTCGAGAAGAAGATGATGGTCGGCATCAAGACGCGCCGGGCGGAAAAGATTGTTGGTGAACTGAATATTCAGGACGCCAAGCGGCGGGAAGAGGCCGGCCGGGAATCCTGATTGGCAAGCCCATAATGCGGTTCAGGGCTCCTGGCCCGGCCATGCGGATAATCGCGAATGTCGACTGCCCCTGCAGTCATTTCACGTGAAAGGATAAGACCCATGAGAACCATGAAAACACCGGATGCACGGCCGCTCGTGATCGTCGCGGTCGCGAAGTCACCCAAGATTATCTCAGCTCGGCTGACGATCAGAACCGACGAAGCAGCAAGGCGCAGGATTGCTGACACTGACGGCACTCTGAGGCGGGCACGCGAACTCGCGGAACGCAATCGCCTGATTTGAACCAGCCCTTCATTGGCCCAAGATGTCTACCGCAACAGCCGCCCTGGTGATTAGCGCCTCAAACTGCAATCCCGGCGAGGCAAGGTTGGGGTTTGGGGGATTGGGTAACCGGTGGGATAGTGACAATGGCAACTCTCGAATTGATAACCGTTGAGGAGCGGCCCGGTGGCCAGCTTCTATTTAATGTTCGCGTGACCTCCACCGGCGGCAAAATAGAACTGCCGATCGCCATTGAGGGCCAAGGATCTGTCGCTTCGAATGAAACGACGGTTCTTCAGTTCGCACTTGGTTTTGCCAAAGACCTAGAGGCTTCGGTCCGGCTTCGCCTTGGAGTGGAAAAATAGCGGTCTCTAGCAGCGACGAGTCACTGTGCCAATGCATCATCGGCGAGACCGTGGCCGTCCAGTAACGCCGCCTGTGGCTTTTCTGTCCCCAGCAGCGGCTTCCACGACTAACGCCGACCGAAGCGACCTTGCTTTAATTCCCACGCCAAGGCGTGGCTGAATACCTAGCCGCGGAGTCCTTCGCTGCGCGCTTAACTTCGTCTCTGTGCATCGTTCTCGCCTTTTGAGCAGCGAAGTCTGCTTACGGCCGCCGGGCAAGCTAGCTCCAATGGCCGGATGGGGGCGCATTGCAGCAACAGATTGGGGCCGGAAGCGGAAAGACCTGTTTAAGATCCCACTCGGTGTTATCCAATCTGGACAGCAGAACGTCGCCGCATGATGAGCCAGCCTAGGAGCAGCGCTAGCGAAAGGTTCGCCAGAGCGAGACTTGCTAGCGCAGCCAACATGCCTTGGGCACCCGAATGTTCCAACAACAAAGCGGCGACCGAAGGAGCCGCCGCCTGCGCTATGAGACTTGGCATGGCAAGACGGCCCATGAGCTTCGCGTAACCTGATGGCCCGAACAGCGCTAACGGGAGAGTTCCTCGCGCAATCGACTCCAATCCGATGCCGGCACCGTAGAATGCGAGCGCAACCGGGATGTATGGCAGGCCAGCCCACAGTGCCGAGACGCCGATCGCCACGAAAGTCACAGATGCACATTTGGTCCAGATCGGATGATGGTAACGAGCAACCAGCATTTCGATCGCTCGAGCTCCTACCTGCGCAGGACCGACGACAGCTCCGAGGGCGACCGCGGCAGCAAGCGTCATGCCCCCTCTCTGCAAAACCGTCAGCATGTGGACCGATAATGTGGAGGAGATCACGGCTGCGAGTGTGAGGGTGGTTGCGAGAACAACCATGATGCCGAGATTGGAATTGCTTTCACGAACCGGAGCCTCCGGCTCCGTCGGAGCAGATCTGGCAACTTGGTCTGGCGCGTGCGGCGGGCTTTTTATTAGTTACGCCTAAAGTTCTGACGTCAGTCGCCGAACGGTAGTCCAGACTTGCCTCGCTGCCAACGGGGCAAAGGCCAGGCCTGTGCGCCCATGGTCCCCTCGATGCCCTCGAAGGCCGGGCCCCCGATATCTAGGCTGCATCGTGCCCCGCTTCCTTTTCCAGCAAACGCGACAAGTGCAGTTCGTGAAGCTCCTGCATGCTTTCAACGAGTTCGAGGAATTCAATCGCCTCGGCAGCTGGCAGTTCGAGGCGTTGTAGTTTGGCTATCCGTTCCCGCTGCAGGGCAAGGTGCTGTCTGCCGAGCCTGACGTGCCCTCGCACCATCTCAATGTCATCAGCAAGCGTCATGAGCTGGAACGGCGGGGGACAGGCCTGACGTTCCCCTCGGGACCAACAGCAATGCAAGACGCATCGCTGACACCGTAGACCGAGCTGATCTTGTCGAGACCAAGCCGCATCACCTGACATTGGGCAAAGTTGAAGGCCGGCAGGCGATGCCTGAAGGAACGAATGACGGTGCCTATACCGGCCTCCTCGACAATGACGCGCCATTCGTGCCCCGTCTCGGCGATGGACACAAAGTTCCGGGTCAGATGCGGGCTTAGCCGGTGGGGGTCGGTCAATGGCCTGGTGTCCCGCAATCTCTGCTGGGAGCGGTCAATCGCCTTCCTCGCTTCAGCAATCAGCCTAACGTCATCCGCGGATAGGCGCGCGCGTGAAAAATACTTGACGGAATGGTCGGACATGACTCGCTCCGGTCTTGATGCAGACGGGAGCGCTAGGTCGCTGTCTCTCAGCCGCCGGCGTCCTTTGGCAGTTGCCGACGATAATGGTTAACATACACGAAGTCGGTTCTGTTCCCAACGAAATACGAAAAGACCTTACCCCGTCTCCGGGTGCAGACGGCCTGAAAGCTGCCACCTAGGCACGGGGCGGGCTCGAAGAGCGCGTCCAGGGGACGGTGCCAATGTCACCCGCATCTTGCACTATACACTTAGCTAAGGTGACCTGCGATGGAAGAGCTAAAGCTGCCCAAAGATGCTAACCTGGCCGGGAAAGTAATAGAAGGTCACTACCAGAGAGAGCAAAGCAAGATTGATCGGGGCTTGATAGGTGGAATATTTGGCACTCGGGATAGTGTTGCCGCAAACGTCGCAGCGTGATCACCCTCGTGGCATCTGCCGTCCTGATAATCTTCTCGGTAAGATGGGCTGGGGGCGACAGTTTTTCCTACAAGGATGCAGCGACAGCCCTTTCGGGCCTAATCTCATTGACCGTGGGCTATCTTTTCGGGCGATCGTCGAAGGATTGATCGGTGACAACAAAGCTGACCTCGGACGTCACTCGCGCCCGCCACGCTCGAACCCGCGGCTTCGGCCAGCACGCTTAACCGGCGATGTGCCAGTGGCGCGGCTGGCTTATTCGACGTTCGCCGGCGGGACAATGACGCTCGAGTCGTTGGACAACCTCTAATCCGCCAGGGTCCCGTCATGGTGAGTTTGGGACTAGCTCTGGGGCGGGAACAGGCGGGGTAAGACTCTCCTCAGGCGGCGGCGTCTGCGCCAGTTCACAAAGTTTCTGCTGTGCGCTGATCATCGCGTTGCCGGTGTTTACCAAAGACCGTATCTGGCCCTGAGACGTCGCCGCAATCTCGAAGAGCTCCTTTTGCGGCAGTCGCCTCAGTTTGTCCAACCCCTCTTTCGAAGCAATATAATTCTCTTTGAGGATACCATATTTTTCCAGGCTCTCTTTGTACATTTCCACGAGCTTGGGTGGGGGTGCGTAACAGTAAAGCTTCCGGAAATCTGCGTCGGTCATCAAAGTCGACAGTGCGATGCGTCTATCGACGCCATCAAAATTGACGTCACGATGGTCAGCCACATATCGGACAACCCGGTCGGTGGCCCAATCCCGGAGCTCCTTCGGCGCCTTGTCATTCAAAAGGATGGTGTAGGCGTTGTTGAACTCTTGGAGTTCAACACTTTGTCGTGTCTGCCAGTTGGCGAAAACAGCGTTCAAACAGACCGTGAGCACCGGGATGATGATCACGGAAAAACTGGTAAGCCAAAGCCCGGATTTACTCACTTCCATAACGCCTCACAGACCGCGCCTCGTCCAATGGCACTAGAAGTCAGTGTGACATATACGAAATTGCAAGGGTCCGAGGCCGCTTATTAACCGAATTCTTCAAAGAACGCCCGCGAGCACGAGGGCCCAACCGGCGATCTCAGCAAGCTGCCGCTTCACCGTTCTGATTTTGATCGTTGAGACGTGCTTCAGGTAGAGCTTCAGCGGATCGCTCACGTTGCGAAGCCGCCCTTGATTATGAAGGTCACGATCGCCGTGAGGATGCCGGCGATGATGATCCACATGACGCGGGTGAAGGGACTTTGCCTGTCCGACCTTCCTGTCGCCTAACGCAAAAGAGCCCCCACCGGCCGAAGCCGATGGGGAGACTGGAGGTGATGTGCAAGGAATTACAGGGGGAGCGCCTGCGCTATCTGAAGGTAGAGCAGCACCCCGAGAGCGCCGGCCAAGAGGAAAATCAGACCGGTCAGAACTTCGGAAGCGGTGCGCGGCAGCCTCACGGCTTCGGTCCTTTCAGCTGGTCGACTATCTGCGTCAGTGCCAGTAACAACCCCGCAACCGTCAAAATGATCCACATCGATGTGGAGCCCAGCCAGCGCAAGCGCGTCCAGAGTTGAACGACGGCGAACCCGGCTTCGAAATGGTCCTCGTTCAGATCGAGAAATTTGTCGAGCCGTTCGCGCCGCAGAGGATCCAGCCGGCCAGCCCAGATAAGGGCCTCGCGCTGTTTGCTGTCGAGGCGATCGAGCCAGAGGATCGTTTCCGGGTCGAGTTCGCGAAGACGCTGGGGCACTGCTGCGCTCATTTCACGAGCGCCTGGATGGTATCGCCCTTGGCGTGGTTGAGGCGAACGCAGTCCCCAAGCCGGCGGCGATCTTCCGCGTGCAACCGGGTCTCCTCCTCCGTCGAGACGAAGCGATGAGGGATATCGACCACGCCGACGCAATCCTGCATCACGCTTGGATCGACGTGAGCGGTCGGCTTCGGCACAAGGCTATCGACCGATGGCGTCGAGGCGCTCTGACACCCCTGCAGAGATGCCATCACGCTTGCAGCCAGAAGGATTGGTCGAAAGGGGCGGTGCATTGTCTTGGTCCTTCTGCGCGCGCACCAGGTCGGCCATGCGGCCGGCGTCGCTATGCTGCTTGTCGATGTAGGCTTGTGCGGCGGCGTCGACGTCCTGCTGGCGTGTCTTGTTGTCGGCCGCCTTCGCGATGGTGGCGAGCTTTATTTTTTCCTGCCACAGTGCGTCCTCGGCCTTTTGGCCGGCGCCATATGCCCGATCGACGCGCCCGCCGACGAGGCCGGTCAGCTGCGGACCGACAAAGGGGATGTCGCGCAGCGGGCCGAGCGGCAGGCCCTCGTAAAATAGGATGATGCCGCCGCCGACGATCAGCGGCAGCCCGACGCGGCTGATGCAGAAAGTCCAGACCGGGCCGAGGACGGCCAGAACCGGCGCGATGAAGGCAAGCATCATCGGCTCGCACTTATCATGCAAAGCGCCTCCTCACGCTTGCGACGTTCGAAGAGGCCGCGCAGGACCCTACGGCCGGCCCTATCGAACCAGGTCAGGGCTTGGCAGCCGCCCGAGACATCACCAGCGTTGAGGCGGCGCGTTGCAGTGCTCTTTCCCGCCCCGGCGGGGCCGACGTTGTAGGCCAGCGAGGTGTAGGCCGCATCACGCGTTGCAGGCAGGCGGACGTTGATCGTCTCCGTGGTGAAATACCTGTGCAGCCCGGTGCGATGCTCGGCCACCTCGACCTTGAGAAGGTCGAGGCATTGCTGGTCGGTCAGTACCATGTTGGCGTGTACGCCGCGCGTCGAGCCGTAGCAGATCGTCCAGACGCCCACGGCATCACGATAGGCGCGGTTGCGCTTGCCCTCTTCTTTCGCAATGAACGGCACCGCGATGTCGAGCGTCTGTGCCTCGGTTGCCGGACTGCCAGCCAAGGGGCTTGCGTTGGAGGGCCACGCGAGCAGCAGCGCCAACGCGAAGACGATCGCCGCGACGGCTATGATGCGGAGCCATTCCTTCCATGGCGACAGCCCCTGCTGGTAAACCCGCCCGACGATGCCGGCGAGCAGCAGCAGCACACCGAGCCACCAGGCGACATTCGGGTCATAGTCCTGCCCGGTCACGTGATACCAGAGCTCCGGCAGCACGAGCACAGCGAGGCCGAACACCTGCATCCAGAAACTCAGAGACAACAGCACCACGCGGCGCACGTCAGCGACGAGACGCATAACACTTCCTTTCCGCCCTAGAGGGCAGCTTGATCAGATGAGAACGAGGACTCGAGTCGACGCCGGCGTGCGTGCCCGCCGTCAGAGCAGCGCGGCGGCCGTGAAGAAGGCGTCGATCTGGGCCGACGTGTAGCCGAGCGCGGCGAAGCCGGATTCCATCATCGGCTCGCTGCGCACGAAGCTTCCACTGTATTCGAAGGCGTCTTGCATCTCGACAGGCTGCGTTCCGATCCAGGCGATGACCTGGGCGCGCAAACCGGCAACGCTTAGCTGGAGGTGGAATTGCCGAGCCGACACGCTTTCCGGCACAACGGCAGGCGGTGCCGGGGGAGCGCTGAACACGCCATTGCTATAGATGCCGCCGATATACCCCGGCTCCGCGAGCGGGACGATCGTGAACCCGTCGAGTGTGAAGGTCGGGTCGCCCTCAATGATGTTGACGACATCGGTGCCTTGGATGACTGCCAGTTGCATGAAATGCGATCCTTATTTGAACTCGAGTATGAGAACGACGCCGGGCGCGCCAGCGCCGCCAGCGCCAGCGCTGTACGAACCGCCGCCGCCGCCAGCGCCGTATGCCTGCGCGGCCGCGCCGGCATTGTGGCTGTTAGCGGTCTGGCCGCCCGCGCCGCCGCCGCCCCAAAAACTTGCGCCGCCCTCGCCGCCTTGAGAGTTGCCGGTCGCATTGGTGCCGGAGCCGCCGTCGCCGCCGCCGAGGTTGAGTGTGCCGTTGGCTGCCGTGCCGCCCCGGCCACCGAGGCTCTGAGAGGCTGCGGCAGAGCCACCGTTCGCAGTGACAGTGCCGAATGCGGATGATCCACCTGCGGCGCCGGCAGCGCCGCCCGAACCAATTGTAACGGTCTGTGCCGAGACACCGTTCATGAAGAAGATGGCCGTGGCGCCAGCGCCACCGCCGCTTTCACTGCCGCTGCCGGTGCCCGTCGTGCCGCCAGCGCCGCCGCCCGTCACGAAGACGATTGCACGGCTTGCGCCTGCGGTCGGCGTATAGGTGCCCGAGGCAGTCTTTACCTGGACGTTGACGAGCGTGCCGGCAGCTGCGGTCGCCGCAGCGGCCGCCGCAAATGCCGTGCTGGCGATCTGCGCGCTATTCGTGCCTGCCGCTGCAGTCGGCGCGGTGGGCACGCCGCTGAGTGCCGGGCTCACCAGCGTCTTGTTGGAGAGCGACTGCGCCGAGGACAGGTCAGTGACGATCGTCGTGTCGATCGCGAACTGCGTCCCCGCCAGGGTCAGGCCGTTGCCGGCCGTGTATGAACCGACGCCCGCCGTCTGTGCGAACGTGATCGGGTCGGTGCCAATGACCGGGTTTTCCTTGGCATTCTGCGTCCAGGTCGTGGCGCCCTGCGTCGCTCCACCCGTCACGAACGTCTGGTCGCCAAGATCGATGTCGGCGGAGAGATTGTAGTAGGACGCACGCGTCAGGACGAAAGGCGCGCCCGCGCTACCGGTCGCCGTCACCGTGTAGATGCCGTTCTGGAACGACGAGGCCTGGTTCTTGACCAGGATCACGTCGTTGAGGTTCGCGGCGACGCCATCGACCGTCAAAGCACCGTTGGCAGAGGCGGTGAGCGTGGCACCGACGCCGGATGCTCCGTTGGCATAGGTGACCGCCGGAAGCGCCGTGGTCGTGGCCAGCCTGGTCGCCGGCAGCGTCGTGGTGGCGAAGATCGCTGCCTGCACATAGGCCGTCGTTGCCAGCTTGGTCGAATTGTCGCCGGGCGTCTGGGTGACGGCGGTCGAGGCCGAGCCAAGGGCAACGGTCGGGTTTGTGGCGAAGACAAGCGGACCGCTACCGGTCTCGTCGACCATCGCCGCGGCGAGCTGGGCGCTCGTGCCGCCGGCAAGAAAGGCCAGCATGTTCGCGGCAAGGCCCGAGACGTCGCTGATTGCAGGCTGCGCAAACGTCGGGTTGCCGCTGGTATCGACACCCGTCCCGAACTGATGGGGAGGAGCGGCCGCAGATTTTACGCCACCAAGGGCCACGGGCTGCGGCGTGGGTAGATCAGCCCCGATCAGCGCTCGGAATGCGGGCACTCCGCTTCCGAAGGCCGGAGTAGCCAGGATAAGGTTGGGGAGCTGCGAAGCGAGCGATATCCCGCTGTCGGCAAGGGCAGTGCCGCCGGTCGCCGAGAAAACGGGAATGTCGCCCACCACGGAGTTCGACGGCCCGACGATGGTGCCGTTGGCGATCGGTCCGATCGTTTGCCCGCCGATCTGGAAGAAGAGCCCAAAGATGGTCATCCAGATCTGGCCGTCGACCGGTACTCCCGGAGCAGCGCCAGGAGGGATGCTGAATCCAGCGCCGTCGGACGTAGAGGCCTGGGTGTTGAGCGGCCCTTGCATCGTGTCGCCGCCCCGGTTCACCGGGGTATAGCCGAGCGCGTCCTGCTTCTGCGAGAACAGATAACTCCACTGGCCAGCGGTCAGGACATTGCCGTAGCTGAAGGGATTCATTTGTCCCAATCCGAATGTGTGTGAGTGGTTGGCTTACGCGAGGGCGACGATGCCGCGATCAGTCGAATTCGAAGATGACGACCACACCGTTGCCGCCGGCCCCGCCGGCGCCGCCGCCGTCGCCACCACCGCCGCCGCCGCCGAGAGAGCCCGGACCGCCGGGCACCTGGACGCCGGTCGAAGGAGTTGCGCCGCCGTAGCCGCCGCCGCCCCAGAACGAGGTGCCCCCGCAACCGCCTTCATGGCCTGAACCAGGCGAGCCGCCACCGCCGTGGACCAAGAGGGTTCCGGCGGTTCCGGTTCCCACCCCTTGGCCGCCCGCTCCAAATGAGTTGGTGCCGCTGGAAGAACCGCCAATGCCGCCGGTAGCGACGGCAAGAGCGCCGAAAGAGGTGGTTCCTCCGGAACCGCCGATGAGATCGGAACCGGATGATGGATTGGGGACGCCGCCGGCACCGATGGTGACGGTCTGCTGCGAGACCGGGCCGAAATAGACCGCCGTTCCGCCCGCGCTTCCGCCGCCGCCGGTGAAGCCGTTTGTCGTGGCATTGCCGCCGCCTGCGCCGCCTGCGCCCGTGGCAAATACGAGCATGCTCTTGGCACCGACCGTGGGAGTGTAGGTTCCGCTCGCCGTAATGACGCGCATGGCCTTCATCGCGCCGGGGAGAATAGCGGCGAGCGCCGAAAGGGTGACCTCGCGGTCCGCACCGTCCGCCACCACGTGCAGCGGAAGGCTGTCGTTCAAGGAAAGTGCGCCGGTGGGTGCCGGCAGAGTCGTGATGCTCAGCGAAAGGACCTGCTGATCGGTCGCGGCAAGGCCCGCGTTGGCGGCTACTGTCACAGCCGGGTTGAGCAGACGGAACGACGTCGTCGCGTTGTTGAACTCGAGGATGCCCGTGGCGCTCGCTGGCCATTGCTTTGCCGTCAGCGCGGTCCCGTCCATGTTGACGATAGGATGTGTACCGAGCCCGTCAATGTTGCCCGTCATGGCGCCGTTGTTGTCGAACGCGGCCTTCTGGACGACGAAGATCTGGCCGTCGACATAAGCGCCCGGCGCCGGCAGGACCGTGGCGGTGCAGACATTGGCCGAGCCCGCATCGGTACCGACCATGATGGGCGCGGATGCGGCTCCGATGTTGACCCAATTCGCGCCGCTCGTATCAGGGTCGGACGTATTGTCGTCGGCCGTGCTCAGCCAAACGACGCCGGTCGCCGCGCCGGCCAGCAACGCGCTCTTGGGATACCCGCCGATCGCTGCCGAGAAGGCCGGATCGTAGGGGACCAGACCGCCTGCATTCTGCCACTGCGACCATTGCGTGATCTGCTGCAGAATGCCGTTCATGTCCTGGCCGAACGGCGGCACGCCCCCCGACCCGACCGGCAGGAAGTTGAGCGGCGGAAAGCCGTCGGTCAGGGAGGCCGCGCCATTCACAATCCCGATCTGCGAGCCGAGCGGGATGGAGCGGATGTAGCTCGGGCTCGCCGAAGCTCCCCAAGCGACGGGGAACTTGGCAGGCAAGGCGGAAAGCTTCATGGAGGGATCCTTAGATGATGACGACCGACGCCTTGACGCCGGTTGGCTTCGGCAAGACGCCGGAGTTCTGGACGATCGCGAGTTCGACAGGGGTCAGCTGGAAGGCGAAGGTGTAGGTCATCGTCATCGTCTCGATCGACGAACCAGCGTAGAACGATGCCTGGTTGAAGCCGACGGAGTTCAACGATTCCTCGAAGCCGAACCATGTCCCGTAATTGCCGCCCTCGGTAACGTAGGCGTTGCCCCTGTTGGGGAAGAGGCTGAGCAGGATCTGGTTGATCGCCGGAATCGAGCCGTTGGTGATGTTGGCTGCAGCCTTGGCGAAGATGAGCCGGCGGTATGCCTCGTCCGACAGCGCGAAATTCGAGGTGAGCGGAGCGCCGGAATAGAACGCGCCTTGCCCGAACGGATCGGCACCCGGCTTAGCCTCATCGAAGCCGAACCAGTCCCCGGTCGTGACCTGCAAAACCCGGCTGACGCCGACGATGCGGCCCCAGACGTCGAGCCCGTAGCCCTGCGCCGTGTCGACGTTCCAGATGTAGTCGAAGAACGCATCGAAGTTGGCCGTCTGGTCGAGATACGAGAAGATGTTCTCAATCAGCTGCGTCAGCGTGGGCGCATTCGCATACTGGCTGATGACGGTGCGCCAAACGTCGAAAGGCGGGAAATCGCCGATCGGGCTGATGCCAATGGCGAATTGGCCAAAGCCGTTCGGTATCCCGGCCGGTGGCCTGGGATAGGGAGGTCCTGTGTCTTCCATGATCGATCAGGTCAGGGTGACGAAGATGTCGTTGGGGGAGATCGTCGGCACCTGGTCGATGTCGACGGCGATGTCGAAGCGATTGGGGATCGCGGCCGTCATGGTCTCGATTGACACGTTCTTGTTGTTCGAGACGACATAGGTACCGGTGCCGCCCGAGCCGGTGCCGAGCGCGGTGATGGTGGTGCCGACGGTCAGCGCGCCGGTGGTGTCGGAAATGATCTGCCCGACCGCCAGCGCCCCCGACGCAACGGCGGAGACCGTCAGTACCGTTCCGGCGATCTGGCCCGTGAAGACGGCGCTGGGGTTGTTGTTCGAGCCTACCTCGATAGAGATGATCTGCGCCCACGAGCCAAGGGCGGCCACGGGCGCGTAGAAGCGGCTCGCAAATAGCGTGGTACCGATCTTCGCGCGCGGGCCACCATCGCCCCCAGAAAAGGCGCTGACGATGGCATTCTGGACTTGCGTCGCGGCATCGGCGGGGACGAGATGCGTGTTGACGATGTTGACCGCGAACAGGATCGCCAACGGATCGGGGATCTCGAAGCTCACCCGATAGGCAGGGTACGGCGGGACATAGCCGGGGCTCTGATCGTAGACCGTGACCGTCGTATTGCCGTTGTATGCGCAGCCGGGCGCTTTGCGCGACCAGATCGCTTGCGCGACATCGTCAGCGTCGCCGCCGACCACCGCGACATAGAGCGAGTTCGGATAGATCGAGACGCCGCCGATGGTCTGGACGTCATTGCTGGCGTTCTCTGTTACGAACGCATCGATGACGTTCGGCACCGCCAGCACCGCGCCCAGGACCGAGGGAAGCGAGCCCTGCGAATTCAACGCGACGGAGGCAGCACGGCGCGCCTCGAAAGCCGACCGGCTCTCGACATTGTTTCCCAGCACGCCGTCATCAGGGTTCGTGATCGAATCCCAGCCGGGGATCGCTCGGTAAATCTGGTCGAGGCTTCCGGCAGGGCATGGGATCGGCCCGACCACCAGGCACTCGAACGGCAGGGTTACAGTGCCGTCGACGCCGATGACGCCATCCTCGGTGCACAGATACTGGTTGCCATCTTCGGCAAGGGCCAGCGAGCCCGTCGGGATGGCGACGCCCGGCAAGCCACTGCAGAGCGCCTGCACGACCGTCGGCTGGGCCGGGTTTCGCTCGATGAAGTAGATTCGCGCGATCGCATCCTGCATCCGGCCGGTCGCATAGGCGGGATCAACCTGGTTGGTGAAATACAGGAACGTCGAGTTGACCTCATCGATTACTGCCGTTTCGCTGCTGGCGAACTGCCCCTGCGGCGTGTTCAGCGCGGGGTTGAGGACGCCGCCGAATGCTTCGTTGATGTCCTCGGTCACGCCGGCGAGCACTTCCGCGGCCGACGGGATCAGGAAGCCCGTGTCCGTCCACTGCGGCGGGGGAACGTTGGTGATGTCGGCCATGTGCTAGAAGCCCGCTGCGGTGATGTTGCCCGCCTCGTCCGTCACCTGCACTTGGCCGGTGACAGCCCGATCGGTCCAGGACTGGATGAAGGTCTGCGCCGAGACGACGCCGGGCACTGTCAGCGCCGCGCGATTGAAGTAAGCCTTCATGAGCGAGACCGGCGGCGCCTTGCCCAGGATCTGGTCGAAGTAGGGAATGCCCTGAGTGGTGTCGTAGTAGAGCTCGCCCGCGAACAGCCTGATCGCGCTCGCCGCGTCCTGCGCCAGCGCATAGGGCTCGTCGGCAACAGCGATGTTGCCGGACGCATCGGCCACCAGGTCCCAGGTGTCGGCGTCAAGAAGAAGCGTTTTCATCAGGTTCCCGGCTCCGGGGGGCCCGACGTCCCGCCACCTGGCTGGACGTTGGTGTGGAGGTGGTTGAGGAGGCTGATGTTCGCGCCGCCCGATCCCGCAATGACGTCGCCCGTCACGAGCAACTGCGCGGTGGTGATGGTGATGGAGCCGGCGGCGAACTCGATGATCTGCCCGTTCTTGTCGAAGAGCTTGATGCCGCCCTCGGTGAACTGGACGGCCTGGTCCTGGTTGGCGGGATTGGCGATGGCGCCCTGGTAGATGCCGTCCGACATGTTGCCGCGCCGGAAGCTGCCCGGGTTCGACTGCGCTCCGCCATTGGCTTTCAGCGCCGAGATGTCGCGGTCCGATATCGTCATGTGGCCGATGTCGCCGACCTTCGGATCGTTGATGATGCCGTTGGTGCCGCCCTGGTTGCGCATCGTGGCGATGCCATAGATGACGCCGTGGGGCGTCTGGTTGCCCTGCCCGTCGGTCTGATTGATCAGCGGCATCACATCCACCGTGGGTGGCGCGCCGACGCCGCCACCGTGCACCGCGACGACCTTGACGGGGATGCCCGTGCGCGCCTGCGCCAGCTCCTGGCGAATGAGGAAGCGCAGCCGGTTGATCTCGGCGGTGTCGTCAGACGTGGTCTGCTGACCGAAATAGCCTTGGCCACTCATGCGGGCGCCGAGGCATCAACCGCGATGCATTCGAGGAGCATGAACCACTTTCCGTGGGGCATCATTGCCTCCAACTGATACTCGAGGCGGTTGACCTTCCATGTGCCGTTGGCCGGCGTCAGGTCGCTCTGGATTTGCACCTTGCCCTGATACTTCACAGCCGGGTTGTAGAGCGCGCGGACCAGCACGAAGGCCTGCTGGAAGAACGGGTAGCCGACCATGCCGGTCTCTGCCGAAATCAGCACCGTATCGCTGTTTCGCGCCTTGCCGGGCGGCGTGATTACCATCGTGCCGCGATCGACGCCGACGTCGAAGCCGCCGTCGCGCGCGATCGCCAGCATCTGCGTCCACGCCGTGCCCGGATAGTAGGGATTGGCAAACTTCACCTTGACGCCGGCGTCTTCGAACGCCAGGCCCATCTGCCCCGCTAGAGATTTCATCATCTGCGAGGCATCGCCGGAGCCCTTGATGCTCAGCGGCGGGATCGGCTTTGCGGCATGGAAGACGCCCGGGAGCGAGCTGATCCGAAAGCACACGTCGGGCATCGCCTGCGCGTCGACATAGGCATAAACGATAGTGCCGGTCCACACGACGTTCTGGCCGGTCTCGTCATCTCCAGCGAGCAACGAAATGCCGTTCTTGTACATCTGGAGATACTGTGAACCGACGGTGGATAGCTGGTTCATCAGAGCCAGCGGCAGGCCCCAGATCGAAATTTCCGCTTGCCCCGAGCCTTGCCCGGCGTTGACGATGTTGCAGGCGACGCGCAGCCCGAATACCTCTGCGGTGTTGCCGCCGCCTTCAAACTGACCGTTTGCCAGCTCGAACTCGACGGAAATTCGCTTCTGGCTGAACGCCATCTCGATCACCGCCTCACATGAAGAAAGTTACGCCCATGCCGAAAGTCCTTGCCGCCGCGAGCGCCGCCCTCCTGCTTTTCACCGTCGCGCCGGCGCTGGCGAAGCCGAACAAGGCCACGCTCGAAAAGACCTATCTCGACCTCAATGAGCAGTGCCGCGGCGGCTCGGGCGATGATCCCGACACGATCAAGGCGTGCGATCAGCGGTGGCGGCGCAGCTGAAGCAACTCCACACTTGCTTTGCCGGCGACCGGTTCCAACGCTGCCGAGCTGATTAGTTGAGGCCGGCCGCCATCGCCTGAGCTAATGGAACGTTCGCTCCGCCAACAAGTTGGATGGGGGCATGGATTCGCTCACGCTTTGTTGGGAGGCGTGGAGCGCAAGTCCGGGCACCTTGAACGAGTAACGCTAATGCGTCGTACGATTTTGGCCTGCGTTTGCATTCTGTGCTCCACTGCCTTGGTCCAGGCAAAGCCGTGGCAGCATTTCGGGGTCAAGGAATTTGGTTTCGTCTTTGATGTGCCACCCGGGTTCGCGCTGGCTCAGCGTTCGGATCAGGGCGCAGCTTTTGAAGGCGAAAGGCACGCGTTCCTAGCCGTGTGGGGTGCTCGGCTGGGCAAAGCCAGTTTCGAAGCCGAGATCGAGCATCGCATGGGGCAGGACGAAAAAGACGGTTGGAAATTGACGTATAAACGCCTGACGCCGAATTGGGCCAGCTATTCGGGGTTCAAAGACGATCAGATCAGGTATGTTCGCGCCATCCAAGTATGCGCCGACCGCGCGGCGCTGTTTACGATCAACTACAGCCGTGACGAAAAAGTGCCCTACGATCCGGTTATAGTTCGCATGGTCCGGTCTTTAAGGGCGGAAGGGTGCTAGGCCCACAGATCATTTCGCCGCTCGGAGCGGGCGTGGGCTAGAAGCAGCGGCCCGACAGTTCCGCGTTGGGGTGCGTTCGGTCGAACTGCCGGGCCTGCCGGCTCTCGGTGTAGGGGACAGAGCCGGCTGAGGGCGAGCCTAAATTAGCATCCACACATCGATACCTCATTTGCACTGATTTCCTAGCGCGCCGGAAGCTCGCTCGCCGACACATAGGCGAGGCTGTAGCGCGTGCCGAGCCCGGTATAGTAGGGGTCGGTGTCGCCCTGGTTGTCGATGAAGATCAGATCGCCTGAAAAGCCGAAATAAAGCGACCGGACGATCCGGTTGAGGTTCTGGCAGATCACGCCGCCGATCACGAGCACATTGTCGACATAGAGGTCGATGAACAGGCCCGTGTTCTTCTGATAAAGGCTGATCTGCGAGACCTGCCCGTCCAGCGTCACGCCGATCGCCTGGTTTGGCACCGCCTGCAGTGGGATGATGACCATCAGAAGCCTCCGGCCGGCAGCCCAGACGATGTCTGGAATTGCGCGAGCTGCGCGCTGCACGCCGGCGCGGTCTGGACAGTGCCGCCGTTAATCTGAGAAGCGCCGCTCGGATCCTGGGTGTTCGACATGGCGGCACTGACGGCCTGCCGCACTTCGATCAGCCAGATATCGACCGACAGAAGCCCCATCCCCTCATTCGAGCGCCGGCTGTAGTCGTAGTGGGTGATGTTGCAGGAGAGGTAGACAGCCTCCGGCGTCACCACGTCATAGAGGTTGGTGTCGCCGGCGACGGCCGCGATCGACGCCAGCATCGCGGCGCGGTTTGCGGCCGAGCCGCCGGCGGTGAAGCGCAGCCGAGCATCGTAGGGTATCTGGACCTTGTCGTAGCTCTGAAAGGCCCCCTGCTCGACCGGGAAGTCAGAGATCGACCATTGCTGGCGATACTGCACCTCCACGATGTTATCGGCGATGATCACCGGCACACCGCCGAAGTAGATGCCCCAGGGCTGCAGGCCGAACGCGCTCGACAGCAACCCGACGGCATCCTGGGTCAGAAGTTCAAGAATGCCGGCCATCACGCCAATCCACTGTTTGCCTGCGCGGTGAACAGACGGCGGCTGAGCGCGTCGTTGATGTCGGCCGCAACGCCGTTGGCATCAGTCGCCTGGCTGTGAATCTCGACCTTGCCGATGTGGGCCTCGACCGAGCTGTTCGACGTCGTGGCCGTGTGCGTGCTCGAGATGTTCGACAGCGCCGCCGATGCGGCGCCGGTGTTGATCGCCTTCATGCCCCGGTAGGTCCGGCCGGTGTAGGCGTCCATGCCGCTCCAGGCATTGTAGCCCTCGGCGCGCTCGAACATCGATGCACCGGTAGCGCCCTGCGCGTCGGTCTTGGCATTGCGCAGCATGCTGCCGGCCCGGCTCTCGGGGCCGTTCAGTTCGGACAGAACGAACCGATACTGCGTGTCGGCATCGTTCCAGTCTTTGCCGCGCGCCTTCGCGAAGGCCATGAGGCGCGCCTTTCGCGAGCCCAGCCATTGCGCCACACCAGACGAACCGATGCCGTTGACGGTCGAGGGACCGCCGGCCGCCTCGACATTCATCCAGCGCGAGATGAGGCCGCGCGCGCCGGCATCTGATAGGCCGCCGCCCGTGAGGGTCTGGTAAGCCTGCGATTGCCGTTCGGGCGTCCACCAGCCCCGGGTGCCACCAGAGGCGTGCTGGGGGCCAGTAGGACCGGTGCCGCCCACCATGCCGCCGACAAGGCCGCCGGCCTTGGACGATGCGCTGCCGCCGCCGAACGCAGCGCCGATGCCACTGAGGAGGTTGCTCCAGAAGCCGCCGCCAGAGTTGCTTTGCTCGGCCATCGTGACCGGAACCGGATTGCTCCTCGAGATCGGCTTGCCGTCGACCGCGATCTTGTCGTCGGCATCCTTACCGGGATGGCTTCCCGGCGGCTTGCGCATGTGCGCCATGACCCAATTGCCGATGGTGCCGTGGTCGCCGACATGGGGATCGGCGCGCAGGTGGGACCCACCCCATTTGATTGCGGCTGCACCGGCAAGAAGCATTCCAACGCCCGTTGAAATCGTGCCGAGAAACCCCAGGCCCGCGCGGGCACCGCCTGCCGCGACACCGCCGGCATCTCCCGCAGCGAGCATGCGCATATTGGCAAGAACGCGCAGAAACTTCGCGCCGAGCCACAGGCCGAACAGGATCTCGGTGACATGGACGATGCCGCCGACCCCGTCGACCACCTCTTTCGCGCCCGACGCGAAATTCTGCATGCCGGTCTGGACGGCGTTCCAGTCGATCTTTTCGAGCCAGTCGACGAATTTCTTCACCGCGTCGACGACGCCGGTCTGGATCCAGGCCTGGTTCTTGTCGATCCATGCTGACATCTTTGCCGCCGCATCGACCAGGACCGGGCCGAGCTTGTCATAGATGGCGTTGGCGAGCGCGATGATGTGCTGGAGGAGCTCGGCCCAGCTCGCTTGCAGTTTCTGCGCGGATTCGATGGCATCGTTGCTGGGCGACAGGCTCTTCTGGAGCTTGTCGAGATAGACGTCGATGCCCGCGCCCATCTTGTACATGAGCTGTTCGGTCGCCGGGTCGATGCCCAGCGCCTGCGCGACATTGTGCGCCGCGCCGGCGTCGATCTGGTGCAACCTCTGCAGAGCCGCTGCGACATCGGAAAGGTAGCGATCGAGCCCATGGTTGGGGTCGATCCGCATGCCGGTCCAGGCCTGCAACTGCGAGAATTCGCGCGGCAGCGCCTCGCCGTTCTTGTTGAGGTTGTAGAGCTGCTTGTTGACGCGCTCCAAGGTCGACGCAGTGGCGTCGGCCGAGCCGCCGAAGCGCTCGGCCGCATTCTCCCAGGCCGCGATGCGCTGGGGCGATTCACCGAGACTCGAGGCGAAGCGGCCAAGCGAGGCGTCTGCATTGGTGAGCTTGCGCACAAACTCGCTGAGCGCCTGGCTGCCCGTGATGACGGCGAAAAGTTCGAGCACGCGACGCGTGATCAGGTTGACGGTCTCGGCCGCCTTCTTCGAACTCTCCTCGACATCCTTGCCGCCCTTGCGGAAGGCGTTGACGGTCTTGAGCCAGCTCTCGGACGTCTTCTTCTGCTGATCGGTGAAGTCCTTGGGATCGAGACCGAGCGTGACGATCAGGCTATCAATGACCGTTGGCATTCTCGTCCCTTTTCCTCAGCAGCATCAGGTTGTGGGCATCGACCATCGCCACCTCGAGAAGGTCGTGGACGTCCTCGATCGACAGCCACTCGTCTAGCTCGCGGAGCGAGGTTTTGCCCTTTGAGAGAACCTGACCGATGGCTCGGGTGACGTTGCCGTATTCGAGGAGATGGACACCGGCGACTGTGTCGAGATCGATTTCGACTGGCCGCCGGCTGTAAAAAAACCGACGTGAAGGTTGATCACCTCCTGCCGCAGCTGGATCAGCGTCGCGATCTCCTCGACGTCGCCCTCGATCAGCGGGCGCTGAATGGCGGGATTGCGGGGATCGGGCTTGATGGTGACGCATTCCATCATCTCGTCGAGCAGCGGCTCGGCATCCTCGAAAGCGATCTTGGTGATCGCTCGGATGCCGACGATGGCGATGCCCTGCATGCCCATGCCGGCGAAGTCGTCGGGGAGCTCAACGCCGGAGCGCGTCACGGCGAGCAGCGCGCGCATCGCCCATTTCTCAGCGCGCGTCGCCGGCATTTCGCGGATGTGAAAAGTCTTGCCCTGGTCACGGCCGTCGTCGGCGATGGTGACGTCGATCTCTTTACGCATGGATTACCTCAGTTCGGGACGCTTTGAACGCTCTGCCAGCGGATCGCGAAACGGCGGGGCTGCAGGATCTTGGCCGCCGCCGGCATCGGCGGCAGGCTCACCAGGAAGCCCTTGGTGGAGATGTAGGAGCGGCCGAGCGACGGCAGCGTCGTCGAGCCGTTGGCTGTGTAGACGTCCTTGGCCTGCACCTGCGTCGCCGCCCATGTTTCGAAGAAGGCGATCGACGGGGAATCGGCCTGCAACACGAACGTCTGGTTGATCGGGTTGTAGACGAAGCCACCCGACAGGATGCCGTCGACGCCCATGGCGGTCTCCACCTGGTCGACACTGTCCATGTCGTAGATATTGTCGGTGGCGAAGCCCTGCAGTTGAACCGGCGTCGAAAAGAGGTTCGGCACGGCAAGGGTGATGACCGCGTTCGCGGCGGTTAGGGTCGACATGGTCTGGCTCCTGACGGGTGGGGTGGTTGCCGCTTACTGGACGAGGGTCGAGGTCAGCTCGATCTGCTGGACGGACTCGCCGTCCATGTACCAGAAGTTGATCGGCGGGCTCTGGCGGGCCTGGCGCACCTGCGGAGTGGCGTCCTTGACCTGGAGGTACCAGCCTTGCAGCTGGAGGGTGTCGCTCGCCTTCACGCCGGCGGCCGAGTTGATCTGCGCGATCTGGAGCGCCGATAGCGTCACGCCGGCGCGGATCGCGCCGAAATTCAGCGCCTGGTTGATCGGGTCGAGGCAGGCCGCCTTGATCAGCTCATAGCCGGCCGCGTTATACGGAACCGAGTTGATGTTCTGGAGCAGCTCCATGAGGGAGAGCTGGAGCTGGTTGTTCAGCCAAATCTGGTTGATGTAGCTGTCCAGCCATTCGAACTCGCCCGACACCGTGCCGTTCTGGAACTCCAGGAACTGCTGCGCGGCCGTCGCGTAGGCGCCGTAGAAGTTATAGCCGTTGGCGATGAGGTTGCTCGCCACAGTCGCGGTGGTGACGCCTGCCACCAGGCCATCCTGCCCCCGGAATGCGAAGGTGATGCGGCCGTTGGTCTGCTGGAAGTCGATCGAGGCCGCCGCGCCGCAGATGAAGGCCGCGATCTGCGCGGGCGTCGTGATGCCGCCGGCGGGATGGTAGATGGCGCAGGTGCCGTCGAGATTGGCGCTCGAGATGATGTTGCCGAAGCTCGACGTCGCATCGTTGCCTTCGGTGGGCGTGATGTCCGTGTCCCAGGCGATGTAGGCATAGCGCTTGTTGGTGTTGTTGACCCATTCGGCAAAGGCCTGCTTCTGCGCACTGCCCGAGCCGCCATCGGGGTCGAAGATCGTCATGAACGTCGCCCAATTCTGGGTGAGCTGGGTGATCGCAGCCATAAAGGCGGCTGGCGTCGTTCCATCGGCGCCCTGAGAGAGCGTCGCGCCGGTCGCCTGGGTCAGGAAGAGGCCAGCCGCGACCAAGCCGGTGGCGAAGGCGGCGGACGACGCCGCACCGACAACGGCCGAGGTGATGACGAAGCCGCCGGAGACGGAGTCATAGGTGACGTCCAGCGGCGTGGCCGACGCCGTGATAGCGCCGCTCGCCACCGTCTGGGTCTCGTCGACGAAGTATGTGCCGGTGAGGCCCTCGCCGCTGCCAAGCTGCACGATGCGCGTGCCAGCCGTCACCCCTGCACCGGCAAGCGTCTGGCCGACCGCCAAGGTGCCGCTTGCGAGCGCAGTGACCGTGAGGGTGCCATAGGTTGCCGAGACGGCGGTGCTGGCGACCACCTGCTCGATCGACACGGCATATTCGCCGATGCCGCCGGGCGTTCCCGACAGCTGGTCGGTGATCTGCGTGCCGGCCGACACGCCAGCGCCGGAGAGCGCCGCCCCTGCGACCAGAACGCCCGACGTCACGCCGGTCACATACATGACATTGCCGGCGATGGAAGCGGTCACGGCTGCCGTTGCAGGGGCGATGGTGCCCGTCAAGGTGGCCGATTGCGGAGGAGCGGAGTTCAGGTCGGTCTGGATCAGCGCCGCGGCGGCCGAGAAGCTGTTTGCGCTCGACAGATCGATCGCGTTCGCGGTGCGCACATATCCGTCGACGTTGACGCTGAGCGTGCCGCTCAAAGCCTGGAGCTGCGCCAGCGAGAGCTGGTCGGCCTTGCCGCCTTGCAGATAGGCCGGGACCGACGCGGACGCATACTGCGCGAACAGGATCGTAGCAGGCTTCTGAGTCGAGTTGTTGAAGCCGTTGAAATAGACCGCCGCGATCTCGGCCTCTTCCGAGGACGGGCCGAAGAAGTTCGACACCGACACACCGTCGTTCGGAAACGAGAGCACCTGCCCAATCGGGACGCGGGTGTTTTGGGTCAGCACGAGGCCGTTCATCACGAGCGCGTTGCCGCCCGCGTTGAGAACGTTCGGAACGACGTTCACAAGCTGCGAGGCCGGGATGGTCGTCATGGACCAGGTCCTTTCTGTTTGAGGGTCAGGCCGGGAAAGTCGTTTCGACGTTGGCGACGTCGATCACGGCTTGGTCGGCGAATTGCTGTGGCAGGCCAATTGCCTGGTTGGCCTGCAGGTGCACGTCGACGACGTAGCGGGTCTCGTATTGCTGCTCGCCGTTGAAGAACGGGACCTGCTTGGGATCGTCAGCATAGAGCGGCGCGCCATCCATGCCGGCATCCGCGAAATACCGAGTCGCCCGCTCATCGCGGATCAGGGTGGCGATCGTCTGCGCCATGTCGGACGCGCTGCCATCGGACGCGCTGTGCACGTCAAGCTGGATGACGACGTCGGTGGGTTGCACGATGGTCTCGGCACCGCTCGACAGGATCTGCGCTGGCACGGTCTGCGCCGGCGTGATGGTATAGGTTCCGACGCCGCTCGGCATACCGCCGGTCTGCTCGCTGATCACCGTGCCTGCTGTCACCGGCGTTCCGAAGACGCTCGCCCCTACCAGGAGCGCGCCGAAGGAGACCTGAGTGACCGTCATCACCGCATCGGCGATGGAGGCCTCAAAGGCGCAGTCCTGATAGGTGTCGACGTTGGTCGAGAGGCGACCGCGGCGGCTCACCGTCATGGTGACGAAATCGCCAGCCGGCTCCGGGACGCGGTTGTCTTGCGCCGAGATCACTTCGACGCCGGCGGGCAGGTATTGCAGCAGAAAGCCGCGCAGGACCGTCTGGATGCCAGACTGGCTGGGGACCGGGCCGCTCATCAGACGCTGGTGCCGATCCCGCGCACCGTGGCCTCGCCGGCACCGACCGGCTGGCACCAGACCTGGTCGCCGGCGGCGAGCGGGAACGGAACGAAGCTCTGGGAGAGCAGGACGCCGTTCGAGGCACCCTCCGCAGGCTGGCTGTCGGCGATCGCTGCCAGCACGCCGCCTATGCTTGTCACCTGCAACAGAGCCGATGAATAGTTGGCCCCGTCGGCGACCTTAGTCCACTGGCCGGCGGGGCATGGCACCATGAAGGTTCCGTTCGCCATATCAGGCTCCATCCATTTGCAGGGTCACGGCGCACTTGCACCAGCCGGGCCACGACTCGAGCACGAGTGCTACGAGCCAGGTGTCGCCTTCCGGGAAAGTGCCGGCGGGGAAGACAAAGAGATCGCCGCCGACTTGCAGCTCTCGCACCACGCCGAGGGCCGAACCGTTGAGGTAGACGGCGCGGCGCACGCCCTGAATGTTGAGCCCGTCGAGCAGCTGCAGATCGTTGTAGGTAAGCGACTGCGCCTGCAGAGAGACGCTGGGCACGTCGACAAAGCTCGGGGTGCGCGTGCCGTCGGCCGCCGTGGTGTAGCCGCTGGACCGTTTCAGCCTGGCGGTCACGAACGGGTTCACCGTCCCGATCGCCGCCGAGACGATCCCGTGCAGGTTCATGGTCGATCAGCCGACGCGGTAGACCGTGAAGGTGCCGGCGCCCGTGTTGCGGAAACGCAAGATGCCGCTCGACGGGATCGTGGGGCTGCTGTGCGCCGGGAAGTCCATCGACCCGATCAGCGTCATGCCGTCGTTGGTGGTGATGGTCGCATCCTCGGCATCGACGATGGAGGTGTTGATCACCGAGACATCGAAGGAGTCGTTGAACGGGAAGTCGGCCGGCAGCGCCGCTTGGAGGGCGGCACCGGTCGGGAGCTGCTGCAGGGAGGCCGCGCCGCCACCCTGGTCGATGGTGATGATGCGGGCGAGCAAATCGGCGGGCGTGAGCGTGCCGGAGACGGTGTGCGCCGCCGGATCGCCCTGCGTGCTGCCGACCTGCGCCGTGGCGGTCCAGATGGCAGCGCCAGGGGTCGCGTCGACGCAGACAAAGGCAGTGTCGGTCGCGGTGTTCACCCAGGCCGAGCCGACCTGATAACCCTCGCTCGAGTCGTCGGTGGCGGCCGGATCGGTCACGGCCGAGAAATTGTTCTTGAATGCCAGGTCGGCAGGAATGTCGCCGAGGTTGCTCGAGAAAAGGATGGCCCTCATCGTAGTGGTCTCCGGGTTCAGGATTTCTTGACGGCATAGTCGACCGACGCCAGCATGTGGCCGGTGTCGACGAGCTGCTTGTCGTTGCCCTTGCGGGCGATGGTGGCGGGCTGCAGCGGCGGGCCGTCATAGGCGGTGATCGCCGCCTGCAACTGGCCCTTGATGGCCTCGCCCGTCTGGCCCAGCGTCTTTTCGGCGTCGTAGCCGTTCGCGACCAGGAGATTGCCCACGGCGTCGGGCCATTCGGGGCTCTTGTCGTCGATCATGCCCCGGAAGAACGGGCGGGGTGGCGTGTCGCGGGTGCCAAATTCATTCAGCGCCGCAACCAGCGGGACGGAAGTGCCGTCGGGATAGGTCGCGCCCTCCAGGAAGCCGACGTCGACCGAAACGGCATTCTGGAGGTTCTTCGCGATCTCGGCCAGCTTCGCGGCGAGCTTGTCGCCGCCGGAGAGCTTCACCATCGCTTTACGCGCTGGGTGCGCTCTGGTCGCCGGGCTGATCGGCGGTTTTCGCCTTTGCCTTGGCCTTCGCGTCAACCGCGGAATCGGCGGGGCCGGTAGCTCCGGTGGCACCAGTTGCGGCGACGTCGGCCGCGGCGCCGGTCGCTCCGCTGTCGACGGCCGCGCCGGTGGCGCCAGTGGCACCAGTGGCACCGATTGTCTCGGTCGCGCCCGTCGCGCCGGTCGCCCCTGCCGCACCATCTGCGGCCGCCGTGGAGGTGGCGGGCGTCTCCGGCGCATCCACAAGCGGTGCCGGGGAAGCGAGGCGCAGGCTGCGCTCAAGGGTCTGGATGCGATCTTCCGCATGCTTGCGGAAGACGCGGAACTCGCGCAACAACTGAGCAAGAATGTCCATGAGAATGGTCCTTTCACTTATATCGCTGGAACTAAAGCACTCGTTGCGGGTTAGCGGTGACCTCGGGGACGCCTCACATGAGCAACGGCGCTGTTCTGGTCGTTGAAGACGAGACAATGATCTTGCTCGATCTTGAAACAGGGCTGGAGGAAGCGGGCTTCGAGGTGGTCGGCGTTGGCAGCGCATCTGCCGCTATCGCGGCATTTGACGAAGCGCCGGACGCATTCAAAGCGCTAGTTTCTGACGTACGTCTTGGCCCCGGTCCCTCCGGTTGGGAGGTCGCTCGCCATGTACGTCAGGTTAATTCCACGATCCCGGTTGTTTATGTCAGCGGCGATAGCGCCAGCCAGTGGGGCGCCGAAGGCGTTCCGAACAGCATCATGATCACCAAACCGTTCTTCATGCCGCAGATCATCACGGCGATATCCACGTTGATGAATGAACAGCTCCCAACCGACACACCCACGCAACCCGCTAGCGATTAGGCCAGGGGTTGTAGGCGCGTCGCGGTCCGGGCATGTAGCGCATGGTCCGGTAGGCGGCAGTGGCCTGCCAATAGGCCGCGCCGAACGCGGTTTGCATGAACCAGGCGTTGTTAGGCGTAACGGGGAAGTCGGCCTGCACCGACACGCTGCCCTCGGCAGCATTCGAGACGCGTCCCACGATCCCGGCCGGCGCCTGACCGTTGGCGCCGTACATGAGCTGGCAGATGTGGGCGACCATGAGGTTGAGGAGCGTGGTCTGCGTCTCGGTCTTGGTGACGGGGCCGCCGCCGTCATTGCGGCAGTAGAGCGTCGCAACCGGGAGCGCGCCCTGCAAAACCTGCGGCTGGCTGAGCGTTGCGAACTGAGGGTAGATCGCGATGAAGTTCGCGAAGCTGAACTCGACGATAACGCCCACGGCGAACCTCCCTGGGGGTTGCGTGTCAGGCCGCGGCATCCGCCTTGTAGGCCTGGATGCCACGCGGCAGGTTGTGGGGATCGATCGGCTCGAGTCCCGACTTCTGCGCCTCATGCTCCTTGATGAAGCCCTCGACCATGTCAGTCTCGGTATGGGCCCAGACGAGGTTGTTCCTGACCGCGTCGAGGTCCTTGTTCTGCTCGAGCCACTTCTTGAAGAAATCAGCATCGACGCCATAGGTCAGGGCGTAGTCGCTGTCCTGGGCCATCGGGGCGGGCTCCTTGCGGCGGTCGAAGCGGCGCAGGTAGCCTTTCAGGACAACGGGCTCGCCGATGACCTGGGCGCGTTTCACCTTCCGAAAGCTGCCGCCGGCGGTCGGTTCGTTCTGCTCGACCATCTCGTGAAGGCGCAGAACGAGGCCATGCGGAAGCTTGCAGGCAACAGTGACAGTCGTGGACATTGATTTACTCCGGTTGGTGGAAAAACGGTGGCCGTCGCCGATGGCGTCAGTGGAGCGGATGCTGGGAATCGAACGCAGCTCACAGCCGTGGGCGGCCGTTTTGCTCAGAGCATCCGCGAAGATGATGGTGCCCCTCGCCGAATCCAATCGCCGATTGCCGGAGAGTTCGGTCTGGGTGATAATCGGGCGCTGTTTGTGCCTCGGGCATAGAAGAGTCGGGACGGCTCGACTGCTCGCTACCCACCTCAGTCCCGTTTAGTCAGAGCCCCGAACTCATACGCCAAAGCCTTCCGTCCCCTGCTGCCTGATCGCCGCGCGCGCCAATCCGAAGCTAGCCGAGCCGCGTCTCCGCTTTTTCGTCCAGCTGCGCCCGCGCGTCACGGATCGAGGCGGCATAGGTCACCAGCGGCCGCTTGACGCCATGGCTTATCAGTGTGCGCCTCACCTGCGACGAGGCGCCCGCGATGATGAAGCGTCCTCCGGCCCGCCCTGCCTTGTGCACGGTGCTTTCAATCACGTTTGCCGCGGTCGAATCGAGAAAAGGCACTGCCGAGCAGTCGAGTATGAAGTTCTTGCTCTGGTCCGCGATGCGGTCGAGCACCGTGGCGACCGTTGCCGCCGCGCCGAAGAAGAAAGCACCGGATATGCGATAGATGACGGTGTCGGGATCCGTGGCTGAGCCAAGATCGTAGGCGAGGCGGCCGCCGTTCTCATCATCGGCGCGGTCGTCCGTCACCGGCGGGACATGCGCTTCTACCTCGACCGAACGTGCCATCCTACCGATGAACAGCAAGGCGCCCAGCGCAAAACCGATCACGATGCCGGTGGTGAGGTCGCGGAAGATGACAAGTCCGAAGGTTACCAGCAGCACCAGGGCATCGCCCCAGGACGATCGGATCAGCGCCAAGAAGGCGGGCTTCTCCACCATGTTCCAGGCCACGGTGGCCAGCACCCCGGCGAGCGCCGCCAGCGGGATGTAGCTGGCAAGCGGGGCAGCCACCACCATGAACAGCAGCAGAAAGGCGGAATGGAATATCCCCGACAACGGTCCATGCGCGCCGGCGCGGATGTTGGTCGCCGTGCGCGCGATCAGTCCGGTCACGCAGATCCCGCCGAACAGCGCCGAGCCGATATTGGCGATGCCCTGCGCCACCAGTTCGCAGTTGGAGCGGTGCCGTCGGCCGGTCATGCCGTCCGCGACCACGGCCGACAGCAGCGATTCGATTGCTCCGAGCAGGGCAAAGGAAATTGCGTCGGGTATTGCGGAGACGAGCTTATGCGCGTCGAAGGCCGGCAGAGTCGGGTCGGGCAAGATCCGCGGAATGCCGCCGAACTGGGTGCCGATCGTTTCGACGGGAAGGCCGAGAAGCGTCGTGGCGAGCGAGGCCGCCGCCACCGCGACCAGGAGGCCGGGCCATGAAGGCCGCCAGCGCTTCATGCCCACGATGATCCCTATCGTCAGCGTGGCGACGGCAATGGCCGCTGGATTTACCGTTCCGGCCGCCCTGCCAAGTGCGATAAGCCTGGGCAACAGGTCGCCGGGCTCCTTCCCCGGCAGAGTGAGGCCGAACAGGTCATGCAACTGGCTGGACAGAATGATCACGGCAATGCCCGCGGTGAAACCAACGGTCACCGGATAGGGAATGAATTTCACATAGGCGCCGAGCCTCAGATAACCGGCCGCGAGCAGGAAGGCGCCGGCCATGAGCATTGCCAGGATCAGTCCGTCAACGCCGTGCTGATCGACAGCGGAGGCCACGACCACGATGAAGGCGCCGGCCGGCCCGCCGATCTGGAACCTGCTGCCGCCAAGCGCGCCGACGATGGAACCGCCGATGATCGCCGTAAACAGTCCGCGCTCGGGCTCCACATGCGAGGCGATCGCGATCGCCATCGACAGCGGCAGCGCCACGATGGCGACTGTCAGGCCGGCGATCACATCCGCCCTCAGCTGCTTGAGGTGGTAGCCCTCGCGCAGCACCGTCACCAGCTTTGGTGTGAACAGCTCGGCGAATGTCGGCCGTGCTTGATGGTGAATTGCAGGCCGAGCCTGATCCATGACCATATTCCGCTCCAAAGGGCGGCGGGATCGTCGGCTGCATGTCGGCGGTCGCCGTCGCGATAACTGTTGCGACCCCGCATTGCGCTGCCCGAAGCCGGCAAGGGTTTCCGGGGCGGATGCGGTTGCGGCTCAGCCTTGCGGGTTCTGCGCCACGGTGGCCTTGAGGCGTACGCCCCTGCCGCCGCGCTCGCTGGTCTGGTTCTCGCCGATCAGTTCCACGCCAACCTCGTCAAGGGCCTGGATGACCTTCATCAACGTGTCGACAACGCCTCGCACGACACCCTCGCTCGCCTCCATGCGCTGTATCGTCGGAAGCGAAACTCCGGCGCGCTCGGCAAGAGTTCGCTGGTCGATACCGGCCAACGCCCTCGCGGCGCGCATCTGCGCAGCAGTGATCATCGGCCAGAACCTTTGTCTGAGTCTGCGGTATCAATGGATAATACAAATATCATGATGCTTCAAGCCTCATTCATTTTGGATGAGACATTGGCCACTCGCTGTCCGTAAACGGCCTTGCGCCGCTGCAGCAGCCGAGCCTCAAGCCAGCACAGCGCAGGCAAAACCCCCGCGGCAGCCGGCAAGCAGGCAGGACAAGCTGCGGAGCCGGCAGCGGCTTTGATCCCAAGGAAACATCGGACCAGATGATATGGCCATGATTGAACGCGTCTTGAAAAAGGTTCTCGCGGTTAACGCGCATGCTGCTGAGAGGGAATGGTTAGCTTCAATTCTGCTCGGCGCTTTCAGGCTGGAACCACGGACGAGGCAGGTTTGATCGCCCACGGTGCGGAGATCAAGCGCCGATAGGTGCTATGCCGACGGGAACACCAGTCGAGATGGCAGAGACCGTGAAGGCGAGCAAATCATTGCCCGCCAACAAGAACTGGTGAGCAGACTTGCGGCACAAGCGCGTATGTTGTTGCCGTATGACGCTGTAGTGTTCCTGCAATCCTTGAAGCCGTGCAGCGGTCGCCTGTCTGGAACGCCTTAGGCGCAAGCCTACTTCGTCCCAGCCCCAAACCAGTGGATGAATGCGGCTCGTATTGGGGCGCGCAATACTATCTCTACGCCATCTAAACGCCCACCATCTGGGAAATGCCCGTCGGCTGCCGGATGATCGCGCCCCAGGTGCCGCTGGACATTTTCTTTTTCCACGAGGAGAGCGCGCGCACGATTGGATGAGCGCGGAGCTTTTCGTTAAACGCACAATAGCCGGTCTGCTGACCATCGATGCCGTCGGCAATGAACTGAACCACGTTGCCGGCTGAGATGCCCGTCGGGTTGATCGCTGTCTCCGCCCTATATTGCACCGCCGAGACGACGCGAAGGTTCGGGAAGTTTTTCTTGAGCAGGTCCTCAACATTGACGTTGAACGAGTTGGTCGCGGTCATGGCAAGCTGCGATTCCGGCGACATGGCCAGTGTCATCTTGGTGTTCTGGTCGACCAGGCCGGCTGTCTGGGTAACGAGCTGCAGCCACAGTGATTGGAGGTCGGAATAGATCTCATTCGCGGTGGCGACGATCTGGCCGTTGTTGATCCATTTCACGCCGCCGTAAGCCTTCGGCGCCGGGGTGATCGGAGCCGCCAGGTTCGGATCGTTGAGAAGGCCATAGTTCTGCAAGCCCTGCACGCCCTTGAAGTAGGTCGTGTTGAGGAATCGTGCGAGCACCGTGACGCCGGCGCCATCCACCTCGCCAACCCAATTGACGCGGCCAAGGCCGGCGCGCTCGATTTCCAGCTCGCCATACTCGGAAATCGTCTGGAACAGATAGGACTGGCGCTGCGGCCAATTCATGTTGGCGCCGGCTCTGCCGTTGTCGTTGTAGTCGCCATAGCTCGACACTTCGCCGGTCTGCTCAACGACGGGGAACATCGCCGTCTGGTCGATCCAAGTGCCCTTTCGAATTTCGCCGAAGATTTCGGCAGCTTTGGTTGGGGCGAAAAGGATGCGGTAGACCTCAGGATCCACAAGCGTGGTGAGGAACGCCGGAATGCCGGCGTTCGGTGCTGTCGCTAGCTGAGGCTGTGCATCCATCGCGAGATGATTGGTGCGGAACGCCTCGACGATGTAGGCGCGTGCATCGGGAAGGTAGATACCGGCCTGCTCGAACATCGAGCGATGCTGAGTCCACGCCGCAGCGGCCTGATCGAAGTCGTGAAATTTCATGGTGGTTATCCTCACAGATCGCCGACTTGCGGCGCATGGTTTCGAGATTGACGGCGGGTTTAGCCCTGAGGCCAAGAGCTGATCTTCATCAGCTCGCCGGGCTGCGCGAAGGAACGCACGGTCCACTTAGTTTCAACATTGGTGGCCGCGGTGAGCGCAGCCGCGTTGACTATGGTGTTGACATCGACCGCATAGGTGCCAGCGCCACCGGCTGGGCCAGTGAGCTGCTGGGTAATAGTGGTGACGGCGGTGATGCCAGCGCCGGTCAGCGTGTCGCCGACGCCGAAGACGCCAACGATCGTGCCGCCCGCCGTGAACACGCCATAGGTGCCGGAAATCTCTGTACCGGGGTCGACGTCCTGGTCGGGGATGTTGACCGCATACGTGCCCACACCGCCCGGGGTACCAGTGAGTTGCTGTATGATCTTGGTGCCGGAGACGACGTCGGTGCCCGAGATCGTGGTGCCGGGGCAGATCGTGCCCGAGTTGACCGTCGTGACCGTCAGCACATTGCCGACGATGGAGCCCAGGAAGCCGCTGGTCCCGGCTGCGATGGAGCCGGCCGAAGTGGTCGCGCCATTCGGCGAGCCGGACGGAGCAGCGGTCGCCGTGCCATCGGCATAGTTGGCGTAGACCTTCTGGCCGACCAGGGCAGGCGTCGCGCCGGCGTTCTTCACCCAGAAATCGCCTCCATCGAAGACGGTGATGGGAAAGCCGGCCGGGACCAGCATCGTCGATTCCTGCAGGTATTGCTCGATCAGGCCCTGCTGCTCGCGATGGACGAAGCCTGCGACCGGGCCGGTGCCGAAGGTGTTGACCACGGCCGGCGCATTGTCGCTGTCGGCTTGGACATAACTCAGCCAGGCGAAGCGGCCGATGACAGCACCTAGCGCGCCGCAGACCAGCGCGCCAGCGGCGGCAAGGACTGTAGAGCGGGGATTGGTGGAAGCGAAATCGCCCTCGACAGCGGGGGCGGGATTGTAGGCAACCTGCGTCTGGAACCCAGACATGGGCGATCTCCTAAATGAAAAGAGCCGGCTTGCTGGCCGGCTCGACGGGCTTGGAAGGGAAAGCCGCTCGCCTTAGAGCGACTTGACGATGTGGGTCTTGGCGGCTGGGAAAAGCTCGTAGAACGAGTTCACCCCGGCAGCGTCCAGGGCGACGGCCGGCTTCTTCGGTGCGCCGACGCTAGGTAGCGGCTGGGCCTTGAGAATGGCCGGCAGTGCCGAGGGATGGACACCATCGATGTTGACGCCGAGTGAGGTGAGCGCGGTGCGATAGACGGCATCCGAGCTATCATGGGCCATGGCGAGCTTGCCGATGTAGGGACGAACGGCCTCCTCGGCGGCGCGCACTTCGGCGGCCGATTTGAGCATCTCGGCGCGGACCTCGGTCTTGGCCTGCACCACAGCCGCGGCGATTGCCGCGTCCATGGCCTTCTTGTCGACCTTGTCGTCATCGTCCTCGTCGCCGTCTTCGGCCTTTTTCTTCTTCTCGTCCTCGTCCTCCTCCTCTTCGGAGTCCTCGGCTTTCTTCTTCCTGTCGTCCTCCTCCTCGTCGTCTTCGTCCATGGCTTCCTGGACCTCCACCTCGTCGAGCGCGACGAGAACCCCCTCGAGACCGTCGAGCTTGGCGTCGGTGGCGAGCTTGCCCTCGGCGGCCTTACCGACTGCCTTGAGGATAGCGGGGCGCTTGGCCTTGAAGTTTTCGGCGGTAACGCCCGCGAGAGCCGCGCTGACATCGATCTTCTGATCGGCGGCGAGCTTAGGCATGACGTGGGCAAGGATCGCGCCGTGGGCGACGGACGCCATGCGCGACAGCAGTGCTGCTTTCTTCATCGTGATGATCTCCATTTTGCTGTCGCCGACTACAACATCAGGCCCGGCGCGGCCTTCCTCGACCAAGGCGACGTGATTGGCGGAAATGTCCCGCATCACGCCGTCGTAGGATTCTCCAGCCAGCGTGCCGGGCGTCATGTCGGCCCGGTAGCGATAGCTGCTCGAAAGTTCTTTCTGCCGATCGGATTCGATCAGCGCGATTGCAGCGCCATCCCAGATGCTGAGCGGCGCCATGAGATAGGGGGCATGGAACTCGACGGCATCGCCGAGCGCGCCGACCACGGCTTCGCGCGGGTGCTCCTTGGCGCTGACCGGGATGTGCTTGAGCAAGAGCGGCTTGCCGACGAAGGTCGGGGCGGCTTTCGCGAGCTCGTCCGCATCGCGGTACAGGCGATAGATGCGCTCGGGATCGAGCGCCAGCGCCTCGAAGTCCGGGATTTCGCGGCCATAGTAGGGGCAGATGTTGGCCTTTGAGATCGGCGTCATCTCGACGCGCAGATGGCCGTCCTGGTCGAACGAGCGCACGCTATTGCGATCCATGGCGAGCGCGTCGTTGGCCTGTGCCACCGCGTCCGTGCCGCGGCATTCGTCGCACACGATCCCAGGTCCAGCGAGTTCGCCGGTGCCGCCGCAAATCGGGCAAGCGCCCTCGATCACGATGTCTTCGCCCCTCGTCCACTTCACGAAGTTGGAGCGCAGCGAGTCCCATGCCTCAGGCGACATGTCGGCCGCTATGCCAAGCCGCTCGCCCAGCATGTCGCGCAGGCCCGGATGCAGCGGCTCGGGCAGCGAGCGCAGGGGAGCCCAGGCATAGCCGGAATGTTCGTCGGTCAGCACCGGCGCGAATTTCGTCTCGACGGCCTGAGCAAAGGTGTGATGCACCCAGCCATTCGGGGTGCCGCGCGTATCGATGAGCTGGCGCGCGCCAGACGGCAGCGTGCCGATCTCCTCGGTGGTCTCGCGCGCCGCCGTCGTCTCGGCGTCTTCGCCTTCATCCGACTTGCCACCGGGCCAGCACCAATGGCCGGGCCAGCTGGTATCGGTCGACGAGCGCCGGAGCACCAGGACATCGCCATCGGGCGCGACCAGCATCAGCGAGGCCGCCTGCCCCGTGCTGTCCTTGCCGACGAACTCTTCGCCGACCGCCTTCGGGATGCCGAGCACGCCTCGACCCTCGGCCGCTGCGTACATGGCGCGGCGCTGGGCCTCAGACTTCGCAGGCATCGAAAATCGCTCCTTAAATGTAAGGCTTGACCTCACACTTTGGTTGACTTATGTAAGGTAGCGCCTTACACTCTAAGCATGATCAAGACGTTCCGAAACAAAGCCCTGCAACGCTTCTTCGAAACCGGCAAAGCACGCGGTCTCAGCGTTCAGGACGACAAGCGTGTCGCTCGCATCCTGCGGGCCTTGGAAGCGGCGGCGCGGCCGCAGGACATGGACCTTCCCGGCTATCACTTCCACGGCCTCTCGGGCCGCGACAAGGGCCGCTATTCGGTCCGCGTCACAGGCAATTACCGCATCACGTTTGCATGGGACGGCGAAGACGCAACCGAAGTCGAATTAGAGGATTACCACTGATGAACACGACACCCATCAAGCGCGGCCTGCCCGCGATGCATCCCGGCGAGCTTCTGCGCGAAGACGTCATTCCGTCGCTCAATGTGTCGAAGACCGAGATCGCGAAGCTGCTCGGCATTTCGCGTCGCACGCTCTACGACATCCTGGACGAAAAGCAGCCCGTCACGGTGGCGATGGCTCTCCGCATTGGAAAGCTGGTCGGCAACGGCCCGGTGCTTTGGCTCAACCTCCAGCGCAACTATGATCTGGAGCAGGCCGAGAAGGCTCTCCGCGCCGAGATCGATGCAATCCCGACGCTGCACGCCGCTTAGGAAGGAAATTCGATGTTTCGCTGTATTGTGTCAGCTCTCGTTCTCGGTCTAGCGACGGCGCCGTGCCGTGCAGAAAATGCCAACGCGTTTATCTACAGCTACGGCCTCAAGACATGCGGTGCCTTTGTGGCTGCAGAGGGAGATAACCATCCAGGCAAGGCCATTCTCAGAATGGCCGATGGCAGGAAGTTTTTCGACGAGAGCGCGAACTTCATGAATTGGGTGCTCGGCTATCTCAGCGCCGTTAACATGATGCGCGCCCCCGGGAAGCCCAGCATCGAGCTCGATAATGCTGCCGTCGATCTGTGGCTCCGGAACTGGTGCGACGCCCATCCGACCAACTCGATTTTCGACGGCACCCTTGCCCTTGTCGCGGAGGAAAACAAAGCGCAGTGACCGCCCGCCCCTCGGTCATGAAAAGCCCTTGATGATCGGCTTGGCGACACAGCGGCATCCGGGCTCCTCGCCCGGCCGTATGAAGCGCTTGACGGCCGGGTCGTACCAGCCCGTCGAAATCTTGTAACGGACCTTTTCGCGGCCGGCCTGGACATGCGTGGGGCGAGGTTCCTTGCCGCCGCCGCTATGGTGCCACTCAGCCTCATCGATACCGAGTTCGAGCTGGCGCGCCGTGTTGAAGGCCGCTGTCGCCTTGTTGTTCTGGTCAAGCGCGATGAAGGCGGCCCGGCGCCGGGTGATGCCGGAATAGCGCTCGAGATCCTGCACCAGGCCGGCAAGGTCGCGGCCGGTCTGCACCGACCGCACCACCGCGCCTTCGACCTGGTCGAAATACTGCGAGGGGATCGACCTGATCAGCGCCACATTGGCGTGGATCGTCGCGTCCACGACGTCGCGCATCGCCGCCGTCATCTTGAATTCGACCGAGATGCCGCCGTCGCGCAGGATCTTGCGCAAGGCGGCGCTCGACCGTTTCTCGACCGAGAGCGCGAAATAGTCGCCGAGCTTCACCGCGGCGACGTCGAAGCGCTTGGTCCACTGCGCGGCAAGCTTGCGGATCGATCGGCGCAGCGCTTCCGCCGGCGTTTCATCCTGCGCTATGCGGGGCGTATTGGCCCGGTAGGAGGCTTTCAGCCAGTAGACCACGCTGTCGCTCATGGCGTCGATCAAGCGCGTCAGGCGGCCCCTGTAGGCCGTCTCAATCCCGACGTTGGGTCGGACGGGGCGAAGCACCTTTTCGTTGCGCTTGGCCGTCCGACGACTTTGCAGGCTGGACATCACGATCCCTCAGCGTCTCGGCGATCTCGCGATCGTCGGGCGTCTGTGCTTTGAGGAGTTCCCAGAGGTGGAGCGTGATCAAGCGGTGCCGGCGTTGTCAGTGACGGGAGCCGCACTATCTGCCGGCTCCTCGGGCTTGGCAACACCCGCGTCCCAAACAAACCGTTCCAACACGAGAATGGTTTGGAAGAACTTGTCAGGGTCGATCTCGCCCGGCGTGCTCATGCCCACCAGCTCGACCAGCCGGAGTCGGATTTCGCGGGCCTCGTCAAGCCGCCTCGTCTCGTTCCTCGGAGCTGCCCTTGACCACAAGGCCGTCGTCCTCCTCTTCGAGCAGGTCGGGCATGTCCTCGACATCGATCGAGGAGAAGTCCGAGTCCGGATCGCCGGCAACGCGCTGGCGCGATTCCTCAGGCGAAATCACGCCGGCGTCGATCAGGATTACGTCGCGCTCCGCCTTGGTCTTTTCGACCTCGGCCGCTTCCTTCTCATTGGTCTCTTCGAGCTTTTCGAACTCGAAGTCGATGCCGGGATCGGGCTCGCCCCAGAGCGATGTCATCACCAGGCCAAGCAGGCGATGTATCGGCTGGCGAAACAGGTGCTCCTGGAAGGAGTGGACGTAGTCGTAGAAGACCTGGATTTCGCCCTCGGAGGAGGCGTTCAAACCGGCCGGCTGGACGCCGAGCAGCTTGACCAGCGGAATGTGGCTCACCGACGCCATGTGCTCCTGCGCCTGCGCCTGGAGCACGTCGAGCCCGGAGAGCGGAGCCGCGACGTTCTTGAAGTCCTCGCTATCCTTGTCGATCATCATCAGGCCGCGATTGGACCTGACCAAATTGAAAAGTTCGGCGCGCCGGAAGAGCTGATCGCCATCGGCTTGCAGCGTCTCGCCGAGATTGGTGGCCAGCAGGAAAACGCTGAACATCGAGATGATGTCGTTCACCGACTGGCGCGTCTCCAGCCAGTTGTCGACATAGGGCTTGCACATCTGCGACAGCGACAGGCCGCCGAATGAATAGGTCGGCTTCAACAGGTCGGGCACCTCGCGCCCGATCAAGGTGATCAGCCGCGTGGTGTGGACGATCTTGGCCTGCACATACCAGCTGTCGGGCCGATACCAATTGTCCTTGAGCGGATCGCTCGAGTTGTAATTGGTCGGATAGCACCAGACCGCCTCGACGGTGCGCAGCGCCTTGATCGGCTTCTTGGAGAACTTGGTGACGCTGAGCTTGTCCCAGCCGTCGCCGATCGGCTTTTGCAGCTCGTCGGCATCGTCGGTATCGCCGGTGTCGATGTAGATGTGACCGCGGCCGAAGAAGCCATCCTGCTCGGCGGCGCGGCAGAAGATGTCGCGCACGTTCAGGCGCTTGAACTCGGCCTCCAGCTCCGCGATCTTGTCGGCCTTGTCCTCGCCGTCGTTCGAGGTGAAGCGGATCCATTTGCGCGTCATCTCGGTGGCGATCGTCTCGGAGATCACCCGGTATTCCGGGCGCTGCGCCAGCTCCGAGAGATAGGCGTAGCCGAGGAAGGTGATCCCCTCCGAGAAGTAGCCGCTCAGCGCGAAGCCGTTGGCCCAGCTTTGAACCGCGCCGACGGCGCTGTCCATGGCAAGCCCGGTGTTGCCCGACGGGAGCACGCCATCCGGGTGCTTGGGCAAGGTGAAGACCGGCACCGGCTGTTTCGGTGCGGCCGCTTGCGCGCGGATCGCCGACAGCATCGCATCCGAGATGCGCGTAGGAGGACGCGCTCCAGGAGGAATTGCTGCCGGCGGTGCCGACGCAGGGACGTCGGCGACTGGCCCGCGTGTCCAACGACGGCGCAATGCGCCCCAAAGTTTCTTGATCATCGCGGCCCAGGCTGGGCAGCGCGCCGAAGGACGTCGTCGCTGATCACCATGGCCCCCTTGATGTTAAGCAGCCTCGTAAAGGCTCCGGAAGATGCGTCGACCTGGTCCATCAGCTTGGAGGCTGGGAACAGGCAGAGTTCGTCGAGGTAGAGCGTGTTCCACTCACCTTCGACGATGTAGACGTTGCCGTGCTCGCATTGCGCGGCGAACGGCTCGGCGCGCGTGACCTTGTCGCCGGTCTCGCCCTCGGCATGCACCTTGTAGCCGGCGAGCTGCGCGACGAAATCCTGCACCTGCGCCTTGCCGGCCTGCCCAGGATCTTGCGGCAGGCTGATGTGGACCGTCTTGCCGTCGAGCGCGGCCTGCGTCTCGATCGTCTTGCGGACCGACTTGCCTTCCTCGCGCAGCGTCACGACATGGCCGACATAGTAGCGGCCCTCGGGATCGCGGCCGAGCTTGACGCCGGCGGTGCGCGCGCCAGTGCCGCCGCGCGTGCCGGCCAAGTCCCAATGGCGGACCCAGATCGTGCCCTTCGGCGCCGCCCTGACGATGCGACCCTCAAACCAGGCACGCTGGAACATGCCGCCGGCGCGCGGCGCTGGCCGCTGCTGATACTGGCCCGCGACGGCATACGACGTCATGTCGTTGTAGAGCTGTTTCAGCTCATCGGGTGGGAAGCGGACCGGGTCGAGTATCTCGCCGTCGACGGTGCGAGGATCCTGCCGCCAGACGAGCTGGAGCTTGATCGCCTCGATCTCGGCGCGGCGCTCGTCCGGCAGATTGTCGTTCTCGCCGTACCAGTGCTGCTTGCTCGCGTCATAGCGCGCCAGGATAGGCTCGCCGACGGAACTGGAAACCTTGACCGGGGTGTAGCAGCAGCGGTCGGGCTCGAACTGCATCGGCAGGCACAGATGGACGTAATCCATCTTGCCGTCGAGGATGACGCCCGTGACGTCGGCCTCATGCAGGCGCTGCATGATGACGATGATCACGCTGCGCTTCTGGTCGTTCAGGCGGTTTTGCGCGCCCTCGCGAAACTTGCGGGTCGTGGCGGTGCGCTCGGTCGCCGATTCCGCCGTCTCGGTCGAGTGCGGATCGTCGATGATCAGGCGATCGCCACGCTGCGAGGTGAGCGAGCCGAACGCCACGCCCTCGCGGGTGCCGGTGCTGTTGTTGGCAAACGAGGTCTCGGCCCTGCGGCTGAGATAAACCTCGGGCCAGCGGTCCTGGTACCAGCGCGACAGGATCAGATCGCGGCATTTGCGGGTGTCGCGATTGACCGGGCCGTCGTTGTAGGCCGTCGACAGATACCGCATGCCCGGGCGGCCGGCCGGTCCCCATTCCCATGCCTGCAACAGCACCGAGACGAGAAGCGATTTCGATGTGCCGGGCGGCACGTTGATGACGAGGCGATTGCGCAGGCCCAGCTCGAGAAACTTGCCCTCGACCAGCGCTTGCAGATGGTCGCAAACCACCTGCATGTGCCAGTTCCAGACCAGCGGCGTCTCCGGCTCGAGTTCGAGCCACGCCATCTTGACGAACTCGGCGAACGATCCCTTGGCCTTGCGCCGGTCTCGCTCGATCAGCAGGTCTTCGAGGTCGGGGGCAATGAGCGGCGCGCGGGCGGCGGCAGACTTCTGCGCCATTCAATTCACCCTTGCGCTTCGGCGGCCTTCCGTCGTTGCGCTGCCGCAATCAGGACGTCCAACTCCTCGTCGGTGTAGTCTTTCGGGTTCGCCCGTGCTTGCGTCTCGACCGGGCCGCCATTCTTGCCGGTCTGCTCGACGCGGCGCACATAGCCCCGGTCCTTGCCTTTGAGCTCCAGGTACCAGCGCACGGTCTGCAAATCGCCAGAGCGAAGCGCGATCACCACCTGCCCCTCGGCAACGTCGAGCAACTCGTCGGCGATCTCGGAATCGGCCTCCTGGATTTCGGGATGCTCGTTCAGGAAGGCGTAGAGCGTGGTGCGGCCGACGTTCAGCTTCTCCGCCGCGACCGTCTTGATGCCGCCGCACTGGCGCAGCATCGCGATCACGCGCGGCACGTCGCGCTCGGTCAGTTTCGGCGATGCCCCGCCCCGGTTGCCTTCCGCCGGCTTCGGCTGTGGTGCCGGCTCAGGCTTGGGAGCAGGCTTCGGCGCCACAGGAGGCGATGCCTTGCTGGCCGGCTTCTTCTTGCCGCGCGCCGGCTTTTTTTTCGGCTCGGCTTTCGGCTTCGCTGTGGCCGTTTCAGCCTTGGCCTTGGCCTTCGGCTTCGATGTCGTCACGCTGGTCGTGGTCTTGATCACCGGACGACTCGCGCGTGCGAGTGTTCGGAATGTTCGGGATGGCTCATTTTTTTGCCACCCATCCCACAACCCATGGACATCATGCCGCGAGCCGAACCGAATGCGATTGTGCTGGTCAAATCGGGCCGCAAAGCGTTGCTGGGCATAAGGTCTGCAAACATGCGCCGAAATGCAAACTGACCCATAATGCTTGACGCTGCGGCCACACTAACCACCGGCACTACGTTACACACACACGAATGCATCTGGATCACGGAAGCAGGACGCGTGCGAGGCACACGACGAAGGTGAACGACAGGATGGCGAGCACCACGATGAACGGGGTGCCGAATGGCGGGCCGGCGACGGGCGCTTCGGGCTTGGAAGGCGCGCCGCGCATGGGCAGATCATGCCGCATCGGATTTGTGCTCCGCTTCCGCTTCGAGTTGCTCCAGACGCTCGCCGGCAAGGCGCGCCATCACTGAGAGGGCGATGCCCGAATTGACGATGTTGAGCTGGCTCTTGGTGCGCACGATGGCGTCGAAGAAGTCGTCGAACCGCGACTGCGGCGCGGCATGGATGCGGAAGCGCTTCGCCCTTTTGGCGAGAGCCTCCATCTCGACTTCGAAACGCACGCGGTCTTCCGGCAGGAAAGAGAACAGCAGCTCGTCGTATTTGATGTTCGCCCCGCCGAGCGCGGTAGCACCTGGTCCCTTGTCGCCGGCAAGCACGCTGTCATCGAGCCCGGAGAACTTTTTCGCATCGATGTCGAGCGAGGCGTAGAGCTGGGCGAGCAGCGACTGGTCGTCTTCGCCGTTGATCGAATTGTGGCTCAGCTGGATCGCGACCTTGCGCTTTTCGGTCAGCGGCGTGGTGATGACGAGCGCGTCGACCAACGGCAGGCCGGCCTCGATCGCGGCGGCCGTGCGGTGATGGCCCGACAGGATCTCGAGGGAGCCGTCTTTGTTCTGGCACACCAGGACCGTGGTGGTCAGGCGGCCATCGATTTTGACGTTCTCGACGAGGCGCTTGAACATGGCCGGCGCCATGTAGTGCGCGTTCTTCTCGCGGCGGCGGAGCGTCTTCGGATCAACTTGGCGCGTCTCGATATCGAGGGCCTTCCAGTCAACGCTTGAACTGCTTGCCATACCACCACTCGAACGCTTGTTGCGGCGTCTCATCGATGCGGGCGCCGACGTAATGCAGGCGATACTTGCCTTCCGGCCCGTCGATCTCGTCCCGCTTGGTCTGCTCGAAGATGCCGCGATACTTCATCGAGACGGGATGGTCCGAGAACGCCGAGGTCTGCACCTTGTCGAACCGGTCGATGAAGCGCTTGCCCATGTCGCGCAGCAGCTCGCCGTTGCAGGCGAGCCTCGTGACGAGCTTCGACAGCCTGCCCTCGCGCGAGATGGCGAAGTCGGACAGCAGGTAGATCGACCGCTTCGCGAATTTGTCGAGGTTGTAGATAAGCCCGCCGACCAGCATGTCGTCGACCCGCACCAGATAGTTCACCATGCCGGGCGTGTGGGTGATGCCCTTTTTCAGGTAGACGTCCTTGAGGAACGTCATCTGGGCGGCATCGGCCCGGCCGATCGTCACCACCGAATCCGGCTTGATCTTGTCGAGGTCGATCGGCTTGTAGCGGAACGGCGCCGACCGCGGCACGAGCTGCAGGTATGACGACTTGCCGGTCGACACGTAGCAGTAGTGCGGGTGGCCGCGGCCGGAGACGAATTCCAGCTCCGGTTTCAGATCGTCGTAAATCTGGTCCGAGAGGATGCAATACGGGACGCCGGCCTGCCGCACGCGTTCGATGAGGCCGCGCAGCACCTTGGGATCGAACAGCTCATATCGGGGCGCGTCCCATTTGATGTTCTCGGCCAGGAACTCGAACATCTTTTCGTAGCCGCCCTTGTAGAACGGCGGATAGGAGAAGATCGCAGCCTTGCGGTCGATGGCCTCCTCGAGATGCAGGATCCAGTCGCGCGGCGAATAGCTCTTGATCGGGATCATGCCCGGAAGCTTGCGGACCTTGTCCAGGGTGCGCTCGACATAGCTGCCGAAGTTCGCAGCCAGGTGCTCGCGATGGCTGGTCTTGTAGGCGTTCGCCTTGCCGCCAGCGAAGCGGCCGAGATTGAAGCCGACAGCCAGCGCGGCGAGGCGCTGATCGGGCTCCCGAAAGTCGAACTCGTTCACGAAGTCGAGCGCGCCGTGAAACTCATAGTCTATCGGCTTGCCCAGCACGTAACCGGCGATGGCTGACGAGTAGAGGCTGACGTCGTTGGAGTGCATCTCAACGCCGGGGAAAGTGGCGAGCGTGATCTGCTCGAACCGGAACGTTCCGGAACAGCAATTATAGACCCGGCCCCACTTGTCGACCTCAGACACGCGAAGGATTTGCGCGATGCATTCCTTCGGCACAACGCCTTGAAACATAACGCCGAGGGCCTCGCTTTTTCACTTGCATCGGAGGTGTAACCGAATAAGTTACTTGTAACCAGAACGGTTACTTTCCCTACCACGGATCACCGACCAATGACGCTCAACGACCTCGCGGCCAGCCTTCATCAGGAGTCCGGATTCGGCGGCGCTCGCCTGGAAGCGATCACCTTCGCCGCTGCCATCGGCTTGGCCCGCTACGCCGGTGCCGAGCACCAGACCTATTTCAAGCGGCGCTTCGCCGAAACCATTGAGAAACTAAGCTCTGACGACGTGCTCGACGTCGTGGGCTTTGTGGCGAAAGAGGCTGGCATTCAGCCCTCGCCGGACGGCTTCAACACCAACTGATTTTTCAGGGACCGGCCGAATCGCGAAGCAATATCAGGCTGCGCGATTTCTGCCTCTCCCCCCGGCTTTTTGTCAAGCGGCGTTCGCAACCATTTTGGCAACAACCCCCTACCACGGAGACCAGAGACCATGGCCAACTACCTATCACCTACCGGAAGCCCGATCACCGGAACATTGGAGCGGCTGACCGGCCGCGCTCACATCAGCGACATCGACCCGGAGACGGGCGAGCCGGAATACGCCGGCGGCACCGAAATCTTCTGGAACGATATCCAGACCGCCAAGCGCAACGGCAAGATCGTCTTCCTCGACGAGGAGGGCGACGAGTGGACGTTCGACCAGCTCACCCGCGAGGACGTGGACGAAGAGGAGGAAGACGCCTGCGACGGACCTGACCCGCGCACTGCTGAATTGCAAGAGATCGCAGACGGCGCTTTCGGCGACGGACCCATGGCGCGCGGAGCGGCGCGCGACATGCTCAAGCGGGAGCAGCGCTGATGGCCCGCTATCTAGTCACATGGGAGATCGACTACGAGGGCGAAGGCGATCCCGAAGCGGCCGCACGCTGGGCGTGGGATATCCTGCGCAAGCCGCACTCCACCGCAAGCGTCTTCACGATGATCGATGAAGACGGGAACGAAACCAAGATCGATCTGGCCGAGCTCGACGAGGCCCGGCTGGAGAATTCCATCAGCAGCGTCGGCGACGTGCTGCGCAGGCTGACCGAGGAGGCGCGCCATGCCCATCGGTAGCCATCACTCCGCGGCGGCGGGCACCGACGTCTGGCTGACCCCTCCGGCCATCCTGGCCGCGCTCGGTGGCGCCGAGAGTTTTGACCTCGATCCCTGTGCTCCGCTCGATCGGCCGTGGGACATGGCGCGCCAGCACTACACCATCGCCGACAACGGTCTAGCCCGGCCCTGGCACCGTCGCGTGTGGCTCAACCCGCCATACTCGAACAACGTGATCGGCCGCTGGATGGGCCGTATGGCCGAGCACGCCCATGGAATCGCGCTGATCTTCGCCCGCACCGAAACGCAGGTGTTCCACGAGTGCGTCTGGCGCGCGGCCGATGCGCTGCTGTTCATGGAAGGGCGGCTGCATTTCCACGATGCCGCAGGGACTCGAGCAAAGGCCAATGCCGGCGCGCCGTCGGTGTTCTGCGCCTATGGCGCCGACGATGCTGACCGCCTTGCGGCCAGCGGCATTCCCGGCGCTTTCGTGCCGCTGCGCCTGCGCTCGCTGATCTTCGGCTTTGCCTCCGTCGGCTCGTGGGTCGACGAGGTGTTGAAGGTGATGCAGCGCGCCGGCGCGGCCGTGCGGCTCGACGATCTCTACCGCGCCTTGGCCGAGAATCCGAAGTCCGAACGCAATCCGAACTGGAAGGCGAAGGTCCGCCAGACCCTACAGCGCGGCCCGTTCGAACCGCTAGGCGAGGGCGTCTGGCAGGTGGCCGAGGGGAGGTTGCTCTGATGCGCCACTTCCGGACACGCCGATATGGCCCGTTCGAGGACACGAGGCGAAAGCGGCTCGCCTTGGCCCGAAAGCAGCGCCTTGAGCGAGAGAAACTGCCGCTCTTTTCCGAGATGATCGCAGAGGAGCAGCCAGACGCCGACACCGTTATGGCGCAGCGCGCCGAGCAAGCGGTGATCTGGGAGCAGAATACTCGCGACCGCCGCGCCGCGAACTGGCGTCGTGCAAGGAGCCGGCTTTTCGCCTACGGCGACAACATCCGGAAAATCCTGCGGGCACTCTGGAATAGCGCTCCCTACCCGGGCACGCCGGAATATTTCGCCGACATGCTCCACAGCTACGACGTCGGCCGGCTCGACCCGGAGAACCCGCCATGGGTCTACCGAGGTCCGGGCGTCAAGGGTTTCGACCCTCTCCCCATCATCAACCGATCTCGCGAGCGCATGGGGTTGCCGCCCCTCTCGTCGCTCGCAGAACTTCCGAGGTACGGCAATGGCTAAGACCGCCAAGGCGAAAGCACCAGCCAAGAAGCACGCTTGGCAGATCGAGGCCGAGAAACGCGGTCAGGAGATCGCCGAGAATGTCGCCATGCTGCGCGACGGGTCCGACGAATATCTGGTCGGAATCGCTCGGGAAGCCCTCCACCACTACCACGCCGCGATGATGGCCTGCGACAAGCCCGGCCGCCTTCCCTACGAGCTAGTGATCGAGGCATGTGTCGAGACGCTCTACCGGATTGAGGAATACGGCGGCCAGGAGGAGCGCGGGGACGGTTCCGGCCGTTCCTGGCCGCCGCGCTGCCGCTCCCGCTTCAACTGCTGGAACTCGGCGTCGTCCTGGCTCGGCAAGCAACTGGCCGCGCCCGACGGCGAAATCCCGATGCACGGCCAGCCCGGTCGGTTCATGCTGACCATCCACGGCTGCCGGACCGACGTGCGCTACCCGGGTCTCTTCGGAGGGGTCGGGCTGGACGGCCGGGTGATCGACCTCGACCGGCCATTTTTCAGCGAGACCGGCTTTCGATCCTTCACCGGCGCCGGGCTCTCCCGCGAGCGCTGGTTTGTCGACGAGGCAATGACCGTCGACGAGATGCTGACGATCGTGATGGAGCAGAACCTGCTCATCGATCATCACGGCAAGACGGCGACGAAGGCCAGGCTACACAACCCTCCGTTCGGACTTAGCCATTGGCAGGGCAACGTGCGTCACCCCGCCGACGACAGCAGGCTCCGCGAGGAGCACCGCAACGATCCCGCCTACCAGCCGGGCGGTTTCATCCATGCGCTGCCGGGCCTCGCGCCGATCGGCATCCCCAGCCGCGTCGAAAAGACCGGCCAACTCGCCTTCGCATTTTGAGGGACAAGATAGATCCGCGCCTGATGCTAGGCCGTGAACGCGATAGAAAAGAATCCGCGACAGGCCGGCACACTGTGACAGGGTTGCCCCCAGGCAACCAATTTCGTAGCAAGTCGAGATCGAAAGAACTGGGATCGGACAAATGGAAGATTACGACAACCAGAAGGGCGCCAAGCCCGAAGACGTGCGCCACGCTTTGAAAGGATGGACATTTTTCCTCGTGATAATGACAGCCATCTTTGGCGCGGCCTACGCTCTGATAGAGATGTAAGATGAACTCCCCGGCAGACGGATTGCCGGAGAAGATTGGAACGGCGGTTGGTGCGGTCGTCATCATCGCCGGTGCTTAGGGGATTTATCTAGCCCTCGCGCTATTCCGAATGGACGAGCCCCAGCCTTGAGGGGAATCGGGGCTAGGGCTCACGCATGTATACGGTACAAGCACGTCCCGGACAGCAGGGCGCTCCTAGTTTTTATAGATTGGACACTCTGCGGGCGAGCTATCACCAGACGCATCAACCTGTTTGTTGATCAGAGCGGGAGGGAAAGCGCTCTCGACAACAAACCCAAGCTGCTTACATGCATTTACGCATCGGGCTAGATCAGAGTCGATTTTATCATTGCTTAAAGATTCAGGGGCAGTTGTTAGCCCGCATGAAGCTCGCGCGCCGTCGGCGTCTCGACGCATCTCACGATTGTACGCCATCCACTGCGCCGCATCCGACCAGAGCGAAGATCAGCAATGCAACGGACGGTTCGGCGGCGCATTTCATTGAGGTTAGTCCTTCCCCTCGTCCCGCTTGCGCCGCGCCAGTTCCTTTATCTGCTCATTGATGAGCTTGGGCGCATGGTCGATCTTATCCATCGCCGCATCAAAAGCCGAGCCCGATTGATCGATCCTTAGTTCTCGGGCGGATGGCGATCGAGGGCATTACTGGTCGTGGCTTCTATTGCGCTAAGCGCAGTACGGCGCACCTGTCGACACCTCTAACCTCCGACAACTGCACTGGGCGAACACGATCTTTTGTCCGTGGCCGCATTGTAACCAATTTGGTTACACGCTAACCTGTTGTGGTCACACTTTTCCCTACCACAGAGACGAGCCGACCATGCCCTACTGCGACGACTGCCTGACCCCTTTCCCCTTCGACGACAGCGAAAGCTGCCGCTGCCCTTCCTGCAGGGAGCAGCGGGCCGACCAGTTCGCGGCCGAGGAGGAAGAGGCCGAGTTTCATGCAACGGGACAGGAGGCGCGATGCACCAATAGAGGCAGAAAATCCCTTCGATAGGGCGGCGGGAGAGGTCCCGTCGCCCACCAATACCTACCACGGAGACCAGACCAGTGACCAAGCCAGTTGAATACGAGTTCACGCTGCCCGACGGCAGCAAGCGCTACGAGATCGTGATCGAGCGCAAGGACGTCTTCACCTTCCAGAAGATGCACGGCGCCGTGAGCGCCAAGCCGGTCGAGGCGAAGCCATGAACGCGCTGATCCTCCGCAACACGGTTGAGCAGATCGTCGCCTATCGCGACGCAGCCGTGGCCGCCTACCATGAAGCCGGAAACCTTAGTGCTTGACCCGGTAGAGGAAATACGGTTGGTGGGCCGCAAGGAGAGCCTTGTCCGGCGGTCCCGCCAGTTGCCCGATATAGGCGGAGAGCGCGCTGTCGGTGAAATACAGCGAACCGTCCGGACCCGTGGCCACGCCGTCCGCCCATATCACATCATGTAAGCGTACCAACGTAGTAACGCTCTTGCTCTGCGGGTCGAACGCCATGAGGCCGCCATGCTCAACATCGGTGAGAATAACCTCGCCTGATTTGTCGATGGTTATGCCGTCGCTCATAGGTTTCGCCCCTAAGACTTCCACCTTCTTGGCAACTTCGGAAGGACCGATGTTGGCGTCGAGCACGTCGGAAAGCGGAACCCGGCAAAGATGCGAATTGGTCATTCCGGCGAGATAGACCCATTTTTGATCCGGGCTGATCTCTATTCCGTCAAGGCCGACTGCGACGTTCACGAGGCCTCCGGCCATGCGGTACACGCCAAACGGGGTCTGCATCAACCAGTCCTCGGGCGAGGTGCACGGATGGGCTCCCAGAGCGGTGCGGAATGTTTGATCCTGTACAGAGAAAACGATGAGTTTCGGCCCGGTGAACCGCATTATGCCAGTATCGGCCAGGAGGACATATTTGCCATCGTCGGTCACACGCAGATCCTGGGCGAACTGCGCCTCCTTGCCAGGGAACTCAAAATACGCAAGGCGCTGCCGCGTCGCCAGATCGAAGGCCCACAGGCGAGTATGCTGGAAATCAAAGCTTGCCGGCTCGATCAGCCAAAGGCGGTTCTGCTTATCGACGGTCATGCCAAACGTGCCCTGAAAATCCTTCTGGGCCGCCATGGAGGGGAATGGCGTGATTTTTCCGTCGGCCAGTTCAAAGACGGTCGCGTCGGAAAACCGCCCCGCACGGGCGATCGGATGGTAGTTGAAATAAACATGCCCGTTTGGCGCGACCGCCACATTGCCGGGAGGGTATTCAAGGCTAACCAGCTTCTCGAGCTTGCCGAGACCACCCGGATTTGCCGAACCGATATCGGAGTAAAGCGTGCCCCTGCCATATTCGAACTTGACGAACGCCAGCGCAGCGATGACCCCAAACGTGAGGACCAGACCAATGCGCAATAGGAGCCGCCCTATGCCCTTGCCAGTTTGCTTGCTCATTGTCTGTTCCCTTCTTGTCGCAATAGTCCAGTGTTCATTGGGGCGACGGTCACAGCGTCGACCCATGTCATCTGCGTTCGGTGCCCGAACGGTTGTTAAGTCTCTGTTCCGGTTGCTCTCACCAGCGGCCAGATCCTCGCTAATGCAAGGAGCCTTGCCTCTCTGGCATCCCACCGCTATTGAGTTCGCGCCACTGGTTGGGTGTGACGCCTTCCCAGTCGCGGAAAGCGCGGTAGAAAGAACTGGTATCCTGGTAGCCCAACAGGCAGGCCACTTCGTCGATGTCGGCGGAGAGATCGGCGAGAAGCTGATGGCCCAGTTCTTGCCGCGCCTCCATGAGGAGTTCCCGAAACGTCGTCCCCTCCTCGGTGATACGGCGCTGCAAGGTGCGCTCGCTGAGACCCATATCGGTGGCAATTCCGGACAATTCCGGCCGTCCGCTGGCCAAGTTCCTTTTCAGGACCAGCTTCACTTGATCCCGGATTGAGGTGAGCGCCTGAAGTTCACCGAGAGCTGACGCGAGTGCCGGTGTGAGGATCTCCAACAGTTCCGGATTGTGGCCCGGAAACGGACGATCAAGATCAGGGGCCTTCAGAATGAGGATGTCACCAGGCGCGCCATAGCGGATCGGACAGCCGAAGTAGGCTGCATGTGCGTCGCTGCCCGGATTGGGCCGCCTCAGCTCGAGGCGCACGGGTGATAGGTTCTGCCCCGTCCCTCGCCGGCCGAGCTCGACCAGAAACGCGAAGGTGATGTCTACAGCAATCGCCGGTTCTGGCTTAGTCGCATAAAGCCACTCGCTGCTGATGGATACCTCACCGTTTTCCTCGGAAAAGTGGAGCTGCTCTGGTGTGCAAAGCCTTTTAAACCTGGCCACCCTCGACAATCCGTCACGGTAGTCTCGCGCGTGAAACGCCGCCAAAGTCGATGGCGGATGGACCGCGGTATCGGCGCTCTTCACCAGCTTGATCCCGAGGCCGCTATCCGATGAAAGAACTTCCAACGCCTCGAAGATCGCGAAGTACTGTTCAGTCGTGACCAGGCCTTGGGGGTTGAGGTGCAAAGTGGCAGGCAGGCGGGCCTGCCTCAGGATCGCTGCCGGCCGAAGCCCCAAAGCCTCGATCGCTCGCCAGAACGCCTGCGGGACTTTACATCTGTCGGCGGGAGTTGCACTCATCACCCGTTCTCCTTTGTTCAAATCGTGTAGGGCCTCAGTAAGCGCGGCTTGTGTCGTGTCCTATCGCATCTGGCTCATGATAATCCGATCGAACATGCGGTCGCCGAACCACTTCCGGATGAAAACCATGGGCTTGGCGTATTTGCCGACGACGTACCGCGTCTTCGGCCTATGCAACCCGATCGCCCTAGAAACGACATCGGCGACGACGCTCGGATTGGTTCCACGACCGTGCCCGTAGGTCTGCCTTGTTGTCCGGGCGACGATCTCGGAGACCTTGGCATAGGCACTCCTGGCGGAGCGCTTGACAAGGCCATCGGCGACGACATCGCCGAAGGCGGTCTCGATCAGGCCGGGCTCGACGACGACGACATTGATCCCGAAGGGCTTGAGTTCGAGCCTCAGACTGTCCGACCAGCCCTCAAGCGCGTGCTTGGTGGCGTGGTACCAGGCGCCAAGCAGCGTGTAGATCTTGCCCCCCATGGACGTGATGTTGACGATGGTGCCGGCACCCTTCTGGCGCATCGCTGGCAGCAGAAGCTGCGTGAGCCGTGCCGGCCCGAAAACGTTGACCTCGAACTGGTAGCGAGCCTCGTCGATCCCGACGTCTTCAACCGGTCCGTAGAGGCCAAAGCCTGCGTTGTTGACCAGGACATCGACGCCGCCCGACTGTGCGATGATGGTGTCGACGGCGGCCTGGATATCGCTATCGACCGAGATATCCATACGAAGCGGAATCGCGCCAAGTTTGGCAAGATCGCCCATCCTGTCGACATTACGGGCAGCGACATAGACCTTGAGCCCGTCCTTAATCAGCCGGATAGCGATTTCCTTGCCCATGCCGGAAGACGCGCCAGTAACAAGTGCGATTTTTGTTTGTGGTTTCACCATTTTACTTTGACCTTCCTTATTCGATGAAGTGAGTCCTAATCCAAAAAAGTGCCCGGCGCATTAGCGGCCGGCGCCATACCAGTAGCAAATCCCGCCACCGTCTCGCGTGGGCTGCCACCGATTGTCAGAGTTGGGCGGCATCTTCTGGCCGCAATGACGCTGTCAGCCCCAAGACATGGGTAGAACGTAAGAGGGAACAGCGGGCACCAGCTTCTCGATCAGTCAGATCGCGACTTTGAGCGCGATATCGATCACGTCGTCCATGCGCTCCACTTCCTGGAAGACGGCGGGTGCCTCGCCGCCATCATGTCGGCCGGCGCCGAGTTCCGCGAGACGCGCAAGGCCATGGCCTTCCGCGCCCTGATCGAGAAGCTGAACGGCCAGTTCTGCGATCTGCCGCAGGACCCTTTCGCCGAGGTCGGAACCTACGTGACCACCGTCACCGTCAAGGTCTGCAAGGACGGCCGCCGAAATCACTTTTAGGTTGCCCATATTGTAACCAAATTGGTTACACAGTAGAATACAAAATCCTTACCGCGGAGTCCAAAATGTTTCGCCCGTTACCAGAAGACGAGGAGGAGCGGCGGCGCCGGCTCCCCACCATCATCCAGGCCCTCGACATGTGGTCGTCCTGGCATAGCGACTGGTCGCCCCTCGGCTGCACCGGGGATTACGCCCTGGACATGCGGCTCGCAGATGCATTCCGCAATCTGCTCTACCGGCCGGAGCTTCGCGACCGGCTTGACTGGATCGAGCGACAGCTACGCGAGCCCCGCCATCGTGCGGTCGACGACCGCTACCAGGCCGAGCTGATCAAGTGGTGGCTCGAATTGTTCGCCAGCGAGACGCTCCCCACCATCAACCAACGCCTCGAGGCACGAGAACTGCAATGCGCTTCATCCTGATCGATTCCACACTCCGGCGCGCCATCGACTTCCAGACGCCGCGCCCTCTGGGGCACCAGCTCTTCTGCGAACTTCTTGAGAGCGACAGCCTCGACCGCGTGGAGTTGGCGCCGGGCCTGGACCTCTGGCTCTCAACCGGACCATGGCGAAGGACGTTCCAGTTTTTCCGCTCGGGCGCCGAGTTCGCGGGCAATGGGATCCTGGCAGGACGAACGCTGCTCGACGACGTCAAGAGCTTGCCGCGCGCCATCAGTTTCGAGACGGTGACGGCGTGGGTCAATTATCCCGAAGTGCGCTTCGAGGCGCCGCAGCCACGCCGGAAATATCAAAGGCCGACCGGGTTGCCCCTGATCGGCCCTCCTCTCCATCCCTACCACAGGACAGCGCCCGAAGGCGCTGGAGAGAACCCATACCTAATGCAGATGTACGGGTGAGGCAACGTACCAAAATGGTAACACACAGTGTCATTTTGGTTGCTTGAGAAGTTCACCGGATTTACATTTGGACCTGTCCAAAGCCCTACCGCCGAAAGAGACGAAGATGCGCATTTTCACCAGCTCCTGGTTCACCAAGCTGCCGCCCGAAATCCAGAAGATCGGGGTGTCGAGGGGCACGCCGCGAGGATATCCGGCGGGCTACCGCAAAATGCCCGAACTCGCCCCAGGCGAATGGTTCAAGACCGCCAGCGAACGGGAGTATAAGCAGCTCTACTTCGAAGGCCTCGACAGGCTCCATCCTGGCCGGATCGTCGCCAAGATGGAAGACCTCTCGGGCGGCAGGGACGTCGCCCTGCTCTGCTACGAGGCCCCGACCGACAACCAGTATTGCCATCGCGCCTACATCTCGGTCTGGCTGAAAGAAAAGCTCCGGCTCGAAGTGTTCGAACATGGCCTGGAGGCCGAGGGCTGCGGTTGGCACCATCCCAAGCTGCCGGCGCAATACCGCCTGCGTCAGCCACCGCAGCCCCTCCAGGTCGCGCCCTACCTCGGCGCCGAAGCGCCCGACCAGCAGGGCCGCGTCTGGAAGGTGATCGGCGTCAGTCCGGAACACGTCGACCAGGCACTCGTGCAATGCGGCGACGACCAGCGCTCGATTTCCGGCGCCGTCCTGGAATCCCGGTTCAAGCCGGTGAACTGACCGCCACCGAAGTCATTGAAATTATTGTTCTTTTTTGCCTGCACCCACTTGTAACCGATTTGGTTACAAGCTAAGTTATTGAAGTAACTTAGAAATTCAGATCGGTGCAGCAGAAAGCCGTTTCCTTTCACCGCTGCAGCCTTCGCCGGAACTCCCCTTTCAGCAACGGGCCGGCGATTGGTGACTTCTCGTCAAACTGACCGGCCGAGTGAAATCGAACCGGGGACGGGCCAGGCCTAGCATAACCGCCGGAGCCGCACCGATCTGGGAAATCCCTACCACGGAGACCAGATATGAACCTCGAAATCGAAGCCCTGCGCCAGTCAGCTCCCAAGCTGCACGGCCGCGACGCGGAGTTCGCGGCATCCCTCCTGCACCAGTATGACAGCCGCTCGAGTCTCTCGGAAAGGCAATGGCCCTGGGTGGCGACCTTGACCCAGCGCGCACAAGCCGGCGAGCCCGCGGCGCCGAAGGCCAAGGTCGGCTCGATGGATGGCCTGATCGCGCTGTTCGACACGGCCATCGCCAACAAGCTCAAGCATCCGAAGATCCGCTTCGACGTCAACGGCGAGACCGTCGTCCTCGCTCTCGCGGGTGAGCGCTCCGCTCACGCCGGCCAGATCAACGTATCGTCGCCGGGACCCTTCGAGAGCCGCGACTGGTACGGCCGCATCGACCGCAAGGGAGAGTTCACCCGCTCGCGCCGGTCGCCCGGTCCTGACGGCCTGGTGGCCGCTCTCGCCGCTCTGGCCGAGAACCCCTCGAAGGCCGGCGCGGCGCACGGCAAGCGCACCGGCAACTGCTGTTTCTGCGCGACCGAGCTGACCGACCACCGCTCCATCGACGTCGGCTACGGGCCGGTGTGCGCCAAACGCTGGGGACTGGCGTGGGGTTGATCCCCGCGCCTTCCTCGAGATCCACCCCTACCACGGAGAAAGACAATGACCATCAACGTGACGCCGGCCGAGATGCTGGCGATCTGCAATGCTCTCGCCGCCTCGGGCAACCAGGCGCTTTCCGCCCGGCTGGCCGAGGATGCCGAGATGGGCGAGCCGAAGACCGGCTTCGACGAAGCGATCGAGAAGGCGCTGGCGCGCCGGTCGCACGACACCGCGAACCGCATCCGCGCCGAACGCCGCATCGCCCGCGCCCTGGTGAAGGCCTGCCTCGACCGGGGCTACCTGATTTCCGTCTACGACAGCGAGGACTGGGTGGTGAGGCGTTCCGACGACAAGGCGGCAATCATGCTGGCGCTGTTTTCGACCGACGAGGATGGCATCCATCTGCGAAGTCCCACCGGCGACAAGCTCGGCTGGTTCCAGCTGATCTATGGCAATTCGGGCTACGATGTCGTGTCCGACCATGCCGACAACGAAATCTGCAACGCGATCTGGGACGAGGTCATTTCGCCCTTGGCCGACAAGCTCGAAGGGGAAATGTGATGGAGACGATTTACATCAGCATCGCCGCCAAGGGCACGATGGAATCGCTGAACAGCGCCGCGCGAGGCAAGGGCGAAGTCGTGCTTTCGTTCTACGGCCCGAAGGGCGGGTCGCGGGCGTGTGAAACACTCACGCTCGAGTCCGCCGCCACGCTCCGCGACGAGCTCGTCGAAAGGCTCCCGTTCGATCACGCCAGCGAGACCGTCGACGCTCTGACTCAGGCCGAGTCGTTCATTTCCGGCTTCGAGAGTGATCCGCTGCAGAAGGGCGTCGGTGACATCCTGGCCAGTTTGCGCGCCGCGATCCCGCGCGAACGGGCGCGGCCGGACATCCTGGCGGCGCTCAAACTCTGCGTCATCCGAGACCCAAGCCTGAATAGCAATGCGATGGTGGCCGAAGCCATCGCCAAAGCCGAGCCGTCGGCGACGGCGGCCGCCACCAGTCGTCCCGGCGATCAGGCCGCGATCTATGCCGAAGAGACCGGCATCGACTACGCGACCGCGCTCGTTCGCTGCAACATGGACTGAGGGTGGCTGGCATGAACATCGACACACCACCACCGTCCAGCCGATCGTCGTCCCCTCTTCATATATTAGCGTGTACTAACTCTCTGCGTTCGGTTAAATTGCAGGGTGAGATACGAGCAGCCTAGAGGGGTGCAATGATCAAGCCGGGACGCATGTGGACGCTGTGGGTTTCGTGCGCTCTCCTGGCCCTGCCCGCGCAAGCGAGCAGCTTGGGGGATTTGGTCAAGGATGGCGACGTCGCGGCCGTGACCTCCGCCTTGGACAAAGGCGCAGATGTCAACGAAATCGACGGTGTTACGGCGCTCTACATCGCCTCCGAACGTGGAAATGTCGAGTTGGCAGCGCTGCTGATCAAGCGTGGGGCAGACGTCAACCTGCCTGTCAGTTGGCAAAGAACGCCACTCTACGCCGCCAATAAGGGTGGGCATGCTGCCATCGTCAAGCTGCTGCTAGACAACGGGGCCGATCCAAATCGGGTGGCGAAAGCGCAGACGCCGCTGCATGTTGCTGCCGAAAATGGCTGCCTTGAGTGCGTTATCCACCTTGTCGGCGCCGGAGCAGACGTCAACGCCCTGACGTCGAATGGAAGTCCGCCGATACATCTGGCCAAGGTCGGAGGCCACGAGGACGTCGCGGCGTACTTGCGCGATCATGGCGCCGCAAGACCGGCCATCGCGCCGATTTCCGCACTCCTTGCATCAGCAAACGCTCAATCGGGCAAAGAGATATACGACAGCACCTGCGTCGCCTGTCATCTTTCGCCGGGCGTCAAGGTGCCCAAAAAGGTCAATCTGTGGGGCATCGTCGGGCGCGAGAAAGGATCCCAAAGCGATGTCCAGTATTCGGCGGCTCTGAAAGACGCTGGCGGCAAATGGACCTTTGAGGAGCTCAATCTCTTCATCTCGAATCCCTCGCTCACGTTGCCCGGTACGGACATGTCTTTCCCGGGTTTGAAGGAGGGAAACAAGCGGGCGGACCTCATTGCCTACCTGCGGACCTTGAGTGATGCACCGCTGCCGCTCCCTTGACCGCTGTTGTCGGAAACTTTGATACCAGCCATCCGCTTCCCTGATCATCAGACGCCGAGGCAGGATTACCATTTTGCACGGCTTCGTTTCTGGCGGTCGCGCGCGCAAGCGGGGGGCCCGCTGATCGGAACTTTTCTTGGTAACCACTTGTAACCATATCGGTTACATGCTAAGTTATTGATGTTGCTAGCAAATTCCCTACCACGGAGCCCGACCATGAAGAAGCGCATCCCCCTCAACCTTGTTATCCCGAATCCCGACCAGCCGCGCAAGCATTTCGACCCGGTGAAGATTCGCGAGCTGGCTGAATCGATCCGCGAGCGCGGCCTTATCCAGGCCATCACGGTTCGCCCGGTTTTCCTGACCGACGGTCGAATCGAAGAAATCACATCGGAGAACATCGCAGAATGGAACACTTTGCTCGACCTCCAATCGAAGTCGTCGCCTACACGGCCGGCTTCATCGACGGAGAGGGAACGATCAGCGTCAAAGGCAACCGGTTCCGTGTCGTCGTCAGCCAGTCAGTCACAAACGACGGCGCAACGATCTGCCGATGGTTGCGAGACGCATGGTGCGTCGGCACCGTCGCTCCATCACACCGAGTCTTTCACGGGAAAACCTGGGAGCAGTGGTTCTGGACCGTCGCGGCGGCGAGAGAGGTCAAGCACGTCATCGATTGTTGCCTTCCCTACTTCCACGTCAAACGAAGCGCGGCAGATCAAGTCGGAGTTAGAGTCAACGACTTCCTCAACAACGGGCATCGGTGCCGGTGGTCGCCGGAGGAAATCAAATTCCTCGGAGATCAATGGCGGCGGCACGACGACTGGATCGGCGAACAGCTCAGACGAAGCGCTACAAGCGTCCGACATCAACGTCGAGCCCTCGGCCTCGCCAAGCCGCCGGGCGGTCTATGAGATCGTCGGTGGCGAGCGCCGCTGGCGCGCTCACCAGCTGATCGAGGCGGCCGACATTCTCTGCGAGGTCGTGAAGATCGACGACAATGAGATGGCGCTGCAGGCGATCGTGGAAAACCTCGCCCGTGCCGACATCAAGCCGCTGGAGGAAGCGCGCGCGTTTCAGGCGATGATCGACCGCGGCTGGACAGTCGAGCAGCTGGCGAAGGATATCGGCGTCCAGCCGACGCGCATCAAGGCCCGCACGGCGCTGCTGAATCTCGACGAGACGATCCAGAAGCTGGTCGACAGTGGCGCGTTCCCGCTCGGCCACGCGAACGATCTGGTCGACCTCCCCACGGCCGATCAGATCAGCATCGTGAGGCTGTTCTCCAGCGGCAAGTTGAAAGACTGGTCGAGCATCAAGGCCGCGGCGCAGGCGGTCCGCGACCGGATCGAGCAGGGCGGCATGTTCGACGACGAGAACAGGCCGGAGCCCTCGAAGGACGATATCGCTGCCATGAGCAGGATGGAGAAGACGGTCGAGCGCATCATCGCCGCGATCGCCGGTGGTTTTAAGGATGGCGAGTGCATCGCCTTGAAGTCGGTCGACCCCACCAAGGCCGACAAATGGGCCGACACGCTTGCGGCGGCGTCCCGCTCCATCCGTTCGATGGAGTCGCAGCTGCGCCAGGCACATGCGCGCTCGATGCTGGTGTAGGAATCCGCACCGCTGGCACCGCCGGCGGCTGTGGTAGGGAGGGGCAGCGGATTGGTCTCCGCTGCCCCATTTTCTTGTCGAGTGTAGAGGCCCCGCGAGCGCGCGTCAGTCGCCGGCCTTCCCATCACACGCCCGATGGCCGCCACGCTCGTCCTCGGCCGCCTCTGGTGGTGCAGCGTCCAATCTGGCGAGTTCCTTCGCCCGCACCGTGGCGCAGCGTTCGCATTGCCCGGCGCCCGAATTTTCCATGAGCCATCCGGCGGGCGCATCCTGGGAGCCGCAGAGAGAGACGGCGAGTCCGAGACCGCGCCGGCGAAAGTAGTGCGTGGTGACCGCCGTTGGCGACTTGAGAGCCCAGCCCTCGCGAAATCCTGACATCAGCGGTGCTCCACCGGAATCATCCGGCCCTTTCGAAAGATGCGTTCGGCCGCGTCGCGGGCGCTGGTGATCGTTTCTCCGTCGCGCCTCATATGACCATTGAAGTAGCGCAGCAGGCTCTCCGTGACCGCCTTCGAGGCCTCCAGCTCGGTCGGGAAAATCTTCGGCTCGCCGCCGGGGCCAAGCACCGGCTCGGCGCGCCCATCCTCGGCAAAGCGCAGCATGGCGTGATGACCACCCAGGACCGGCGTGGTGAAGCCCGCGAAGTGGTTCATGCGGCAGACCTTTCGATGATTTCGGGATCGGCTTCCTTGCACTGGCGAGCTCGAAGGAGTCGGCAGATGCCGCGCGTCAGCTCCTTTCCGGTGCAGTGCCACCGCAAGGCCGCGATCATGTCGGTCATGACAGATTGGCGCGTCGCCGAGACGCGCAACGACGAGCAAAGCTGTTGCAGCTCGTCACGCCAGAGAAGATCGATTGCGCTCGCAGGCAGAGGGCGCTCGAAGACAGGGTGAGGCAACGCCCACTTTTCGAGATGATCGTGGTTGGCGGTGGGCAAGGCGCGCCGGCGCTCCGGATACACCCAGATTTCGCATTTGTGGCTGATCCCCTCAGGCACCTTGCGCATGTAGAATTTTCCGTCGCGCTCTTCGTGAGCCGCCCACTGGTTTGTCTCCTGCTCGACCAGGAATTTTTCATGGATCGCCGCGATGACGTGATGGGCCGCGCCGAACACTCGATGTGAGCTGTGCCGGCAGGCGATCGAGCTTGTCCTTGGCCGACTTCACCTCGCACGCGATGATCTCGGCACGGTCGACGGCGAGCACATCGATGCGGTTCGGGCCATTCGAGCTAACGTTGATCTCATGGATGATCCTGGCATTGGGGCGGCGCTGGCGCAGGCGAGCCACAGCGGCATCTCGGATCTCGGCTTCGGCCGAGCTTCGATAGGCAGGCATCATACGGTCTCGCTCGGCAGATAGTCTTTCCAGTCGACGCGGTTGATGACCGTCGGACCGGCATAGTCGCCGACCAGGTTCTGTTCCCAGACGAACCAGGCCAAGTTCATGCGGCTCGAGGCTTCGTTGCCGTCCCAGCCGTCGCGATGCATCATCGGCAGGCGCCGCGTGAAGACATGGATGCGCGCCGGCTTGCAGTCGTCCATGGCGTAGTTGCGGTCCGGATCGTCGAAGCCGCAGAGGAAATTGAGGTTGAGCAGCAACGCCATCTTCGGCGGCCGGTGCACGCGCAGCGCATGCGCAACGAAAGCATTGAGCACGCCGCCGTAGGGCGGGTTGGTGGCGATATCGTCGCAATCGTCGCCTGCCTCGCTGGTGAGGAAGTCCCGGACCTCCTGCAGGACGCCGTGGCGATCGGCGGTGCCATAGTCAATGAGATCGGAAAGCACGACGTCATAGCCGGCCGCCTCCAGCATGCGCGAGATCGCGCCTCGACCGCATGCCGGTTCCTTGATGCGAGGGCCGAAGGTCTCCAGCGCCAGGAGCGCGTGCATCGCTTCCGGGCACGTCTCGTAGAGATTGTTGCCGCGCTCGTCCGCGCTTGCCGTGTCGGTGCCGATCGCCACGCGCAGGTTCGCCCGGCTGGGCTCGAGTCCTTCCGCGACCCGCCCGGCGATCACCCGCTCTACGATGCCAGGATCTCGACGCTCGGCATCCGCCAGCTTGCGGGCGTCGTGGATTTCCTTTCGGGTGAGCCCGGCTTCGGCTGCCGTGAAACCGTTCCCGTCTGGAACGGTTTTCGGTCTGCCGCCTTTCGACGCCTCCCCTCTTTCCTGGGCGGCAGTCCACTCGGTGGCGATCGTGATCTTGGCGCGGGCCTCGATCAGCAGGGCGTCGCCCTGGAGCTTGCGCGCCTTGAAGATCAGGTGCTCGCCGGCATTGGAAGCGAGCAGCATAGCTGCCGGCGGCCTTCGCCTGGTCATAGGCACCCGACGCCAGCATGCGCGCCGACGCGACGTCGCCGTCGTCGAACAGCACCCGAGCTCGCTCGATCGCCTGAGCGAGTCCGGATTCGTCGAAGGGGACAACCGCGTTCATGGCCTATGCCATTTCAGACAGCTTGGCGCGGGCCGGGTCGAGCACCTCGAGTGTCGTCCTGATCTGGTGGAGATCGGCGTCGGTCTCCTGGTAGCAATTGTCGCGCACCAGCTTCGCCTGCGCGATGACGCGCTCGTACTCAACCGTCGCGGCGGCCTTGGTCGCCTCGAGTTCGGTCTCCTTGGTGCGCAGCCGGTCGATGTGCCGTTTCAGGGACATGCCGGTGGTGACGATCATGTTGCGAACCGTAGGTTTCGGCTGGGAGGTATCTCGGGCGAGTTCCTGGGAGACGGCCTCAGCGAAGTCCTCGTCGACATCCAGCGGCTCGGTGCCAGCGGTTTGTAGAGTGTCCATATCAGTTGATCCTCAGGTAGATGCCGCGACACGACACGCGCGGGATTGCGCGGTCGCGAAGACGGCGGATGAAACGGGAAAGGCGGGCGATCATTGCGCTTGCTCGCCGTATTGCTCGGCGACGAGGGCGCCGACGATCTCGTCGACATGGTCGTCGCTCCACCACTTGCCTTTCTTGGCGCCGATCACCTGGCCCTGCGCCGAGCGCGGAGTGCCATAGGCGAGACATTTGCCGAGCCCAACTCGACGGGCGTCAGGAAAGGCGATGATCAAGGCTTCCATTGCGACATGGCGCGCCCGCATGCCGAGTTCGCCGGAGCACACCGCAAACGGATCCTCTCGGTGCGGCCGGCAGGCCATTACGATGGCAAGGGCAATCTGGTCGGCTGTCGGGAACATCAGACGATCCCCGCCGCGAAGCGGTCGGCCGCGCGAATGGCTTGACCTTTGAGCATGTGCATCATCTCGGACTGCGACCAGATAGGGGACCGAAGGGATGCGGCCTCGGCCAGGATCAGGCCGTGAAGCACGTCGAGACTTGCCCGGTACCAATGCTGGCCGAGATGGCAGTTGGCGAGCGTCCGCTCGGCACCCAGCACGATGGTGCGCGCCACCGCGAGCCCCGGCGTCCAGACGACATGTGCGAAATGCAGCCTCTCCCACCGCCCGGGCTGGAGCTGGGGGAGATGCGCTTCGATGTTCTCGGCCGTCGCGAGCCGGAAGACACCCGGGTCAGCCTCGAAGCCGACGGCGCAGACCGCGGCATGGCCGGCGTTCTTGCGCCGATCGACCAGGTTGCGCGGCATCGCGATGTCAACCGGCATTGTTTTCCTGCTCCTCACGCCGGCGACGTTTCTCCTCGCGCTTGCGTTCCCTTCGAAGCTGGTCGATTTCCCGGACGGTCTTGCGCCGGAAACTACGGCTGGTGCGAACCAGGCCGAACTCCTTCTCGATGCCGACCAGGATCTGGCCGAGGACCCGGCTCTTGACGTCGTGCAGCGCCTGCCTCGACATGACCTCGACGCGATGCCGGTCCCAGACGCGCGTGCAGAACTCGACGCCGTGGCCGCCGGCAGGCGCCAGGAAAGTCCGCTTGTAGCGCTGCGCGTCCTGCCCTTGCCGCCCTGCCCGCACGAAGCGGAGAAGGTCCATGATGTCGACCATGCGATCGGCGGCCGACTGGTGAACCACGATGCGAACTTCGGTGCTGTCGTACTGTGGCATCCCGTCGGCCATGCGCGACAGCTCACGCACATAGGCCTGATGCTCGGTCTCTCGCGACGAGGGCATAGCCGATCCGACCTTGGAGACCATGCGGCGTTCGACGTCGGGCATGTTTCGGGCCGTGTCGACGGCGTCGGCAAACAGTATCCAGAGCAGGTCGCGCGGCGTGGGCAGGCCCCGCTTGTTCTTGGTGAAGAAGATGTCCTCGGCATGCCGCATGTGCTCGATGAAGCGGTCGATCCGCTTCTCCAGCTCGGCGGGCGTATCGAGAAAAAGGCGCTTCATCTTCATCATGCCCGATCCGCCGAAGCAGTAGCCGTTGCGGTTCCAGATGTTGCCATTTTGGTTACACTTTGGGCAAGCGAAAGATCGCTCGGCCACCGCGTTTTGCGTAGGATGCGACAACACTTAATCGTGCTTTGGACGCCCGGCTCACCATAGTGGCGGCGGATCGAGCCCAGCCATGCGCCCCACTCGGGCCGCTCGGGCGTGATCACGAAATCCCCATCCTTGTCGATGGGTGGCGCGCCATGGAACTCGAGGAAGAGCTGCTTTTTCAGGAAGGGGATCATCAGGGGCTTTTCCTTCCGAAGGATCATGGTCGTTCGATAGGTCTCCGCCGTCGCAATCGCCAGCGCCTTGCCGTCAGCTTCAAGGCTTGCGAACGTCTTCGCAGCCGCTTCCCGGCTGTCCGGTCGCATCTTCTCTGGCCATGAGGACCACAGCATATCGAAATCCCCTCCGCCCGGCGCGTCAGCGCGCCCTGGAGGTTCTCTTACTGGTTCCCTTACAGGGTTAGAGTCCGGATTCCGGACTCGGCTATAGGCATTTTCCGGACACGGCTCGCCCTCTTTTCCGGACTCGGCCCCGTGTCCAGATTCCGGACTCGGCTCCACCACATCTTGTGCCGTGACGAAATCGGCCTCGAACGCGAACCGATAGCGCGTGTTCTCCTGCTGTTTGGTGCGGGGGTTGATATGCTGCTCCCGGCGAATTAGGCCGGTCAGCTCCAGGATTTTGAGATGCTCATTGAGCGCAGAGCGCGACATCTCGCAGTCATAGGCGAGCTTGTCTTGGGACGGGAAGCAGCCAAGGTCGGGGTTGTGGCGGTCGCAGAGATGCCAGAGGACGATGCGCGTGGCAGGTTTGAGCCCGCGCTGGGTTATGGCCCAATTTGTGGCGGCATGGCTCATGCTGGCAGTGCCTCAACTGCCGCGACCGCGGTTTCGACCGGGCAACTATACCACTCGCCAGACAGGCGCCATTTGGCCAGGGCAATGTGGGTGAGCCGCTCAGCGTCCTGATGGTCTGCGAAATGCCGCTGGAACACCACCACCGCTTTGATGGCCTTGTTGCGATTGACGACCTTGCAGCGGCGGGTGGGATCGGTCGACATCCCGATCTTTACCCCGCCGTGCTCAGCCGTCATCACATACACGAAGCCCGGATCCTCGCGGATCGGTCTCGGGCAATGCCTACGAATTATCGTCATGTCGCTCTCTCAACTGCGAGGAGCGGCAATCCTACAAGCTACAAATGGTATTGCCGTTCAATCTGGTAGTTCATTGCTTATCCTATCGAGGCCAATACCGCCGACAGGATCTGTTTAGTCATGGAAGGACCGACGGTTTCTCCCAGATATGCCGCTGCTGCCACGAGATGCACAGTTGCACTTCGCTCGGCGGCAGCCGATCCAATGCTTCTTGCTGTTTGGCAAAACCCAGCCATAACTGTCTTTACTTCACCGTTTACCGTCTGCCCGCCGTCAGTCTGCTTCATTTTTATTAAACCTCCTGGGAATGTTTCAACTTGAAACATTGCGTGCGGACCTAAGGCGGAAGTAATTGGCGGAGGAAATCACACCTCCGTCAAAGTCAGCCTCTGTTCGAAGCTTTCGCGATGACGGCTACAGGTTCGTTAACCGGCTCCACATTGGAGCCTGCCTTCTGGCACAAACGGTTGTAGCGGCCGAGGAGGTCGAAGATGGCTTTGCCGTTCCAGTTGGAAGCGGTGCCATACCAAGCATCCCTCACCCGCCAGTGGCCGCGCGGGTAGCCGAGCGCGTCACACGCAGCGTTGATCTGAGCTTTGATGCCCATGCCTGGTTTGATAGTTCCGGCGGCTTTGAACACCACCTGTTGTAGCTCTGCAGCAATGTCCTGCATCGATTCCTCACAAAAAACAGGAGAAGGAACGACGACCCATCGGGATTCTCGGATGCCTTGTCGGACACATCCAACAATTTCCCCGCCATCATCGCCACGACCGCAAGGGGAATGCCGATGGGCCACGACGATGATTGCTGGAAACCGCTTGGAGTTGCGGCTTGGGAAGTTGTTGAACGCACCGACCAACTTCGGACGGAACGAGGAACCGTGTTGATCGTATCTCGGGTCAAGCCGAAGCCGGGCGCCGTGCAACGACATCTGCCGCCTCCCTGCCCAACCAATGGTTTGCGTTCACCTCACCGTCGGTCATAACGACGATGCGGTCGAGATATGGTTGCCTGGGCATCCGGCCGGCCTCGTACCGATCGACTGTCAGCCGCGTACAGTCGATCATCCGGCCCACGTCGGCGGCGCTTAGATTGAGTTCTTCACGCCATTTCGTCAGTTGATGCAGGTTTTCCATGGGCGGGTTTTGTCACCAATTTGGTTACACGTCAAGGTTTGTAACCAATCTGGCACAGTTTCGCAGGAAAGCGTTTTGAGCTACCGCACTGATATGGCGAATGGAATTAAGCACTTCCGGGAGAAAGCCGGGCTCACCAAGGCTGAGCTGGCGCGTCGCGTTGGCACCACAAGGCCGCAGATGGGCCGCCTCGAGGAAGAGGATGGCCCAAACGGCCGGAAGCTTACCTTGAAATGGGCGGAGCGAATCGCGCCGCACCTCAATGTCAGGCCGGAAGAGCTTATGTTTCCGGAGCTTGCGGCGATTGACGTCAGCAAATTCAACCAGGTGTTCGAGATCGCCGGCGGCAAAAATCAAACGCCAGGCCTCGTGCTGGATCCTGAGTTTCTGGCCCGCATGCTGCCGAACTCAACGGGCCACAACCTCCGGTTCATGATGGTCGACGCCTACCAGGCCAATGGCATTGTTGCCAAAGGGGATGCGCTTGTGATCGATCTGGACGACAACATCCCCAATCGACCCGGCATCTTCGCCCTAGAGATCGCCGGCGCGGTGCAGTGGCGTTACCTTTCGCCCACGACGGCAGGCGCCGTCCAGGTCCACAGCGACAACCCCGCGGCGGTCAACGAAACCGTCCAGCCGAAGGACTTGAAGGTCATCGGGCGCGCCCGGCTGAGGATTTCCACACTCTGATCTGCATTTTTTTTGCCTGAGATGTAACCATTTCGGGTACACTACTTGCAAAACGTACCAAGTCGGTTACGATCCTACTCACGCAGAAGGATCGCTAGACCGATGGCCCAGTTGCCCCTGGTTGTATTTTACCATCATGCCTCGCGGTCATGTGTTGAGTATCTGCGTGTTCCCGGCCGGGCCGGTGTGACCCCCCGCACCATTCGCCCGCACCAGCCCGGCCGGGTTCTCCCAATCTAAGCAGCACTGCGCCCCGCGACCGCTTCGTCGCGCCCATTGTGTTGCCAAAATGGTTTCACGTGTAACACAAAAGGAAACAGACGGATGACGGCGGACCAATATGCATGGTGGCGTCAGGCTTTGAAACTGGCGGGCGGATATCGCGAGCTGACCCACGATCAGCTGCTCCTGCTCGCCCCTTCTGCCGACAGCCCGGAGTCAGGATTTTTCAGGAACCGTCCATTCAAGGATGCGCCCCTGGTTCCTGTTGCCATCTGGCGTGACGCATCGGGCAATGTCATCTGCCTGCAGGGCGGCAAGGAAGCGGAGGCCGATAGGGTCTGGAACTATGCTTGCCGCAACCCGATCACCGAAGCGCTCTATCATTCGGTGCTGGCCGGCGAGCCTTGGCCAGATGAGCCTCCGTCGGTTTCGAGGGAACACAACCTCCCGGCCAAGACCGGCGATCTGCACAAAGACCTGACCCTTGAACTGGCCGCCGAGAAGGAGACGGTCGAGGGCTTCCTGAAAAAGCCGATCAGCACCCAGGAGCAGGCCGATCAGGCGGGCGTCTGGGCAAAGCGGCTCGCCGGGATCGCCACCAAGGCGGACGAACAATTCAACGTCGAGAAGCGTCCTTGGCTCGATGGCGGCAACGCCGTCGACGACAAATGGCGCGATCTGCGCACCGACGCCAAGGATCTCGCCAAGAAGCTCAAAAAGCATGGTGAGGCGTGGCTGAAAGAACTCGACCGAATGGAGCAGGAGCGCCAACGCAAGGCCCGCGAGGACGCCGATCGCATTCGTCGCGACGCCGAGGCGGCTGAACAGCGGGCGGCCGACGCCGCGCGCGCGGCCGAGGAGGAGAAGGCCCGGCGCGAAGCCGACACCGCACCCGGCCTCGCGTCTTCATTCGCACACGAGAGCGAGCAGGAGGCCCGGCGGCTCGAAGCCGAGGCCGAGGCAAAGAAGCTGGCCCAGCGCGCAGCGGACGCCGCACGGGAGGCCCAAGCCCGGCCGGTCTTCGCCGGCAGGACCGGAGCCAAGGTATCCCTGCACACCTATTGGGTCGCCAACATCACTGATTACGACGCGCTGGTCATGGCCCTGAAAGACGAGCCGGAGGTGCGGGAGGCGGTCGAGAAGATCGCTGGTCGCATCGCTCGCAACAAGGACGCCACCCTGCCAGCCGGCATGGAGCGGGTTCCAGACAAGAGGGCAGCATGACCGACCAGAAGATCGTCGCCGTGAAGTTCGGCGAGAGCGACAAGACCTATGACTATTTCGCCGGCGCATTCGATGTGGCTGTCGGCACCCGGGTGATGGTGCCGATGCGCGGCCGCGAGACCTCGGTCACGGTCGCCGAGATCAAGGATCATTCCGACGTCGCCAAGATCGCGATCGTCGGCATCGACACGCGCACCGACGAGCAGCGCGCGGCCAAGCATCCGAACGGTCGGCACATATGGGCGCCGGACGGCACGCTGCTCGACGAGAACGGTAGGAGCTGACCATGAACGCCAATGTTCCGCCCGAAGCGACCAGCAAGGCACTCGTCCTCAAGCCGCCATCGATGTTGATGCCGCCCGAGGCAGAGGCCGAGTTCAGCCTCACCACCGCCAAATGGCGGGTGCTGGTCGACCAGATTTTTCCGAGCGCAAAGAGTGCCGAAGCCGTGATGATGGCGCTCTCCTATTGCCAGGCGCGCAACCTCGACATCTTCAAGAAGGTCGTTCACATCGTCCCAATGTGGTCGAGCCTCCTTAAGAAGGAGGTCGAGACCGTCTGGCCCGGAATCGCCGAGATCAGGACGACGGCGGCGCGCACCGGCGAATATGCCGGCATCGATGCAATCGAGTTCGGGCCGATGATCGAGGCCGAGTTCGGCACGGGCAATGACCGCAAGACGGTTCGTTTCCCTGAGTGGGCAAGCGTCGTCGTCTATCGCTGGGTAAAGGGCGAGAAGGCGGCGTTCCACACCATCCTCTTCTGGGAAGAAACGTACGCCTCGATTGGCAACACAGATGTGCCGAATAAGATGTGGTGCAAGCGGCCACGCGGTCAGTTCGACAAATGCGTCGAGGCGGCTGCACTGCGCAAAGCCTTCCCGGAGGAACTCGGGAGCACCTATGCGGCGGAAGAGATGGAAGGGCGCACCATCGATTACGAGCCGGCCAAACCCCGCCCCGAGACCGCCAGGATCACGCCGAAGCCACCTTCACCGCCAACGCCGCCGAGCCCGGACAAAATTGCGGCCGCCATCGACCCAATTCCTGAGAACGGGTTCGACCGGGACGTCGAGGGCATGCACGACGGCGCCGAAGCTGCCGAGGAGGATAGGCCAGAAGCCTTCGACTACGGCAAGTTCTTCGAGGATTTCCAGATCGCCCTAGCAGGTGCGAAGTCCGCCGCGGCCGTGGAGGAAATCTGGACCGAGTTCGACGTCGAGGCTCAATTCCACGACGACGAGAGCAGCCGCCAACTGGCCGATAAGATTAAGGCGCGGCGGCTGGCTGCGCTCACCCCTCCGAGTGCGGGCTGATCATGGCCGGCCGGATTGCCATCCTCCCCGACCAAGGCGCTCAGGTGCTCGGTCCGCCTGCGAACTGGCGGCCGCGCGCGCTGAGCGTCCGCGAGAAGCTTGAGATCGTCGTGCGCCAAGTGGGCAAGGAGCCCAGCGGCGCGCGGCTCAACCCGCTCGACGGTGTTCAGTTCGATCACGATCCGGCGTTGCAGCGGCGGCGCTGGGACCCAGAAGCGCATGACACCATCCCGCCATCGTGCGCCCTCGACTACATCGTGGCGCTGAACAAGCCCACGCATGGCGTCAAAACCCCGGTCGACCAGCGCGAGATTGCGAAGACGAAGCGGCTCGAGGGACGTACCGGAAAGGGCAAGCCGAAACGGAAGATCCCGAGCCGGCCCTTCCCGAAGCTCCACAGAGGTTTTCGATGAGGCGCGCCAGCTACACCGAGATCGCGGTCACGCCCGGCATGGTCTTCATCGCGGACCGCTGCCGGCCGGGTCTACCGAGTGTCACCAACGACGCCGAGCGCGTAGTCGAGGAATGTCTGGCCGCCTATGGCGAGCGGCGGATCGTCTACCGCGACAGCGCGGGCGAGTGGGGCGAGCTGCTGCACACCGGCATCCAGTTTCGTGGCTTCGCACCCTACACCGACCGCACGCCCGACGAGGAGGCAGCATAACGGCATGAGCAGCATCCGCGACCTCTCCTACGAGCACCAAATGGTAGTCGAGGCGATGAAGAGCCAGCTCATCATCGCCCTGGTCCGCCGGCTCGGCAACAAAGTCGAGATGCCGGTGGCCGAGATTGATTCCACCGGCTCCTCAAATCTCGCGATGAAGGCGGTGGACGGCGTGTTCACATTCGAAGTGGTGGACAAGAAGCGATGACACCGGTCCAGCGCGATCTTGCCCGGCACGCCCTCGGTCTCGACGGCCGGCGCAAGGAATCTTACCGCAACTATTTCGTGACCGGCGAAGGCGGCACCGACCACCCGCATTGGCTGGCGATGGTCGAGGCCGGGTACGCGACGCGGCGCTCAGGCTCAATCCTCACCGGCGGCGATGATTTCTTCCGCCTTACGAGGGCCGGCGCCGACCTCGCGCTGGATCCTGGCGAAAGCCTGAACACCGTCGAGTTTTCTCCCGTTCAACCTCAGAAGGACACGACCGCATGACCGACCAAGTAACCGCTCCGCTTCGTCTCTCCGACCTCCAGGCCAGCATCGCTCGTGCCCAGATCGAGGCGAAGATGGATGTGCTCGAGAGGACCAACGAGCGCTTGACGCTTCACCTGCAATCAATCTTCGACGGCATCGGCCGCAACGAGCAGGTCGAGCTGATCTACCCGAACGGCGAGGTGGTGCTCATCACCAAGGCCCGTAAGCGCGACCGCGGCGAAGGCGGCGAGTGATGCCGATCATCTCCGTGTATGTTGACGAGCTGACCGCAGCTCGCATGAAGGCGATTTCGGCCGAGAAGGGCCGGACGGTCGAAGACCTGGCAGAGTGCGCGGTCGCCGAAGCCGCGCTCGACTACTACCGTCTTGCGCCGGCCGCCTCGGATCCTGGTCGCGCCGACGGCGGCGCGAACATCATCACCACTCACACCAACATCGCGGGCGCGTGATGAGCACGTTCTTTCTGGCCGTCGGTTTCATCCTCATGATCAGCGCGTGCGCACGGCGCGCCTACCTTGATATCACCGGTCGCTGGGTGCCGATCGAGGGTTATGTTTTCGGAGCGGTGGTCTCATTCATCGGCGCGCTGCTGATCCTGATCGGCATTTTGCTGACGGCGGCGCCGTGATGGAAACTGCAGTTGGACGTGTCCAAACGCAACTTTCGCCCGATGAGGCGCTGACGAAGCTCTATGCTTTGCTGACGGCGAAGAACGCGCCAAAGCCGGGAAGCTTCACCGGCCTGAACGAGGATCAAAAGCGGGAATATTTCCGCCTCTCCCGACGGCGTAGCCGGGCCAGGATGCGCGCCGCCTCCTCGGTCGCTGCCACCGCAGCCAACATCAATCAGGCGCTCGCCGACGCGGCGCTGATGATCCTCGCCACCGACGCGCCCGGCGCCGACCAGGTGCGCAAGGTGCTGCAGACGATCTTTGAGCAGAGGCCGGGTGTTCCGATCTCGGTCGAGAACAAGGCCAAGCAAGGCAAACTGAAACCCAAACTGATTGCGAGGAGTGAGTGATGGAGGACCTTCCGAAGCTGGCTCTATCGGTGCGCCAGCCATGGGCGCACTGCCTCATGATGGGCTGGAAGCCGGTCGAAAACCGGTCTTGGCGGGCAATCCGGGCCTGAAATTCCGCGGCGACTTCGCCATCCATGCCTCGACGGGCATGACTCGCGACGAATACGCGGACTGCGCTGTTCTCTGCCACTCTCTCGGTTTCCGCTGCCCGCCGCCGGCCGAGTTGGCGCGCGGTGGGATCGTGGGGGTCGGCACCATCGTCGACATCGTGACCGAGTTCGGTAGCCCGTGGTTCTTCGGCCCGAAGGGGCTGATCATCGCCAACGCGCGACCGGTCGAGTTCATCCCGGTGGCCGGCCAACTCGGGTTTTTCGATTGGAAGCGGCTCGTGCCGTTCACGAAGAGCGGCAGGCCAGTCCTGCCGGCGAAATGGATGCTGGCCCAGGCGCCGAAGGCTGCCACGGCGAAGCCACCCCTAACCAACGACAGGCAGGGGCGGCTCCTATGAACCCACCGAGCGCTTCAGAATTTGTAGTTGATCTTGCCGACAACGACATTTTCCGTGTCGCGATTGTCGATCCTGAAACCCGTCCCCAAATCCGAAAAGCCGGTTCTGGTACCGAAGTCGTAGTAGTTCCATTCCACTCCTGCGGTCCAGTGATCGGTGAGGGCGTATTCGGCCCCGAGGCCGGCGGTCCAGCCAACCCGCGACCCACCGCCGAAGGTCTGATTCGCAGCATCGACCTCGGCAATCTTTACTTGGTGAAGGCGACACCAGCATCGCCGTAAATCAGGAAGCGGTCGAATGCATATCCAAGACGGCCACGGACTGAGCCCAGGTAATCCTGCTTTGTCTCGCAGGCTGTTCCTACATCAATCGAACATTGATTGTCGCCCTTCACGGTCGAGCCCGCGAGGTCGCCTTCAATGCCGAGGACATATTGGCCGATCTGGTAGTTGTAGCCGATCTGACCGCCGAAAATGCCGCCGGACCCGTTGGTGTTGAAGGGAACGAAACCTCCCGACCAATGGCTGTCGTTCCAGCCGCCGCCAGCCTGGCCGCCGACATAGAAGCCGGTCCAGGAAAAAGGCATGGCGGCGACAGGGTGGACGAGGTCCGCCGCCAGGACCGGTGACGAGATCGCCAGAAATGCGACCGAACAAAGCAAAGCAAGTTTCATGTGAGTCTCCCGCTTGGATCGACGCAGTCGTACCGCTGGAGCTTTGCGGATCACAACTACACGTTTAAGCTCTCGAGATTGTGATCACGTGCAGTTGCAAGAATGCAACAACTGCCGCACGCCCGGAGGCTCCCACGCCAAGCTGCCCAAATCCCCACCTTCAACCTGCAGGCGCGGATCCTTTGACTCGGGTGGACCTTCGTCCATCACCGATATGTGATGCCAACCAGGCGAAACGTGCTGAGACAACGTGCCGGTCTCAAACTAAATCGCCGACCTCAAGAGCAGTTCATAGAGATCGCCAGCAAAGCTGCCGATTGGCATAACGCCATGAAATCGTACGTCATCAACCTGGACCGCAGCCCGGGCAGAATGCAGCGCATGGCTGACCGCCTCAAATCTATCGGAGCGGACTTCGAACGAGTGCCGGCGGTGGACGGACGTCTGCTCACCGATGGCGAGATTTCGGACGTCTATAGGCCCGTCCCGGGGGCGGCCGCGATGACGCCGGAAGAGGTGGGCTGCTTCCTGAGCCATCGCAAATGCTGGGAGCGGATCGCGTCGGGCCAGGACGCTTACGGCTGCGTTTTCGAAGACGACATGTTGATCTCCAAGCGGGCAGGTCTGTTCCTCGTTGAGGGGTCTAGCTGGATCCCCGGCGATGCGGACCTGGTCAAGGTCGAGAGTGTCGTCGGAAGGGTGTGGCTAGACCGCACGGTACATGCGCTGCGCGACGGCTTCGAACTGGGGCGCCTGCGCAGCTACTCTTTTGGGTCCGGCGGATACATTCTCTCGAAACCGGCGGCAGAGCGCCTTTTGCGCGTCACCAAGGTATTCTCGGATGCGGTCGACCATGTGAAGTTCAACCCCGCCTGTGGGATCGCCGGTAGTCTGAAATCCTATCAGATGATCCCGGCCCTGAGCGTTCAAACGCAGAGCTTCTATCCCAAGGGTTCCCCTTTGATCGAAGTGCCGGCGCTCGCCGTGCATAGCGATCCTCGCTTTCCCGGGAACTTGATGGAGAAGCCCTGGCTGCAGCGAAAGGTCTTGCAGGCGCTGCGTCGGTTGGGACACAGGCTGCGCCGGCATTGGCGCACCGAGATCCTGTTCGCCGACCAGCCAGGTGCTTTCGATTAGACCACGAACCCAGACCTGACCAAAAATAGACGGCTTTTTTGCTTGACTTCATTGTAACCAAAATGGTTACACTGAGCACCGATTTGGTAGCAAAGAGAAGCAGCATGAGCAGTTTGCCACCAATGATGGAAATCGATCTCCTCGAGACGCCGGCGCCAATCGGGCAAGCGCGCCCGTCACCAGGTCGACCCGAGGCAATCTGACCTCGACGACACAACCCCTACCACGGAGAGTAAGCATGGAAGACAAGAACTACATCGAGTTAACGGCCTCGATCGTCTCGGCCTATGTCGGAAACAACCCGGTGCAAGCCGCGCAATTGCCGGAGCTGATCGCATGCGTGAACGCCGCTGTGCGCAAGCTCGACGGCCCGGCGGTCGTCAACGCGACCGCACCGAAGGAGCCGGCCGTCCACCCCAAGAAGTCGATCCATCCCGATTTCATCATCTGCCTGGAAGACGGGTTGAAGTTCAAATCGCTCAAGCGGCACTTGATGACCGACCACGGTCTTACGCCCGACGCTTACCGCGCGAAGTGGGGTCTGCCGGCGGATTACCCGATGGTGGCGCCGAACTATTCCGCCACGCGGTCGCGGCTGGCGAAGGCCTCTGGCCTCGGCCGGCATTCCAAGGTGCCGCCGATCCGCACCAAGACGCCCGCGCGCCGTGCCTTCCAGTAGGCGCGCCATGAAAGTCACCGCCGTCATTGAGCGACTTGCGAAGGGCGATCCCTGCGCCTCGGCTTCTCCAGTGGCCAGAGGCGGTGGTGGTTCGAAGGACCTTACCAGGTCGTGCCAGAGCATATCTTCACGCGGCGGTGCACGACGGGGCTGTCGCCGTGATCGAGGCCGGCGACAGCCTGTTCGGCTTCAAGGGAAATTCGCAGACCTGGCTGGTCGAGGATGTTCCGATGCACGGTGACCCCTGGGCCAGCTACGACGCCTGGAAGCCGACACCGCCCGATTGGGTGATGCCCTTCCACACCCGTCGCTACGCCGACGAAACCCGTTGGCGCATGCACCGCGATCTCGGGCGACATCCGTTCTTCGACGGCGACGAGTCCGAATACGAATACCTCTGCGAGGAATGGGACGAGCTGGCGCGCATCGATGCGCACGAGCGCGCGCCCGAGGAAGAAGATTTCGAGGAGATGACTGCCGCGACCGGGAAGAGCCATGAATGACCAGCCGCCCGAAGTGCTGACCATGTCGCAGACACCGGAATACTGGTCGTCGCGTTTTCGCGACAAAGGGTTGCGCATGTCCGCCAGGTCGTTGCGCGAGAAGGCGATCAAGACGGGCCTCTGCTACTGTGTCGACAGGCAGGTGCTGATCTCGCCGCGGCAGATCGATGAGTTGTTTTTGTGGAGTAAAGCGTCATGCCGCTCACGATCTACAAGCGCGGCCGGTTCTGGTGGCTCACCGGAACGGTCCCAACCCGGCAAGGCGAGCAGCGCGTACACGAGAGCACTGGCGAAACTGACGAAGCCAAAGCGAACAAGGTCCGCCTGAATCGCGAGCTGCGTGCCCAGCAGGAAATCGATCTCGACCCAAAGGACTTCTTCACCTTCGCCCAAGCCGTCGAGGCCTATCTGCAAGCCGGCAAGAGCGAGAGCTACATCCAGAAGCTGCTCGAACATTTCGCCGACACCAGGATCTCGGACATGACCGGATCGGGCGTGCGTGCCGCCGCCAAGGTGCTGTACCCCGGTGCTGCTTACACGACATGGAACCGGCAGGTGATCATCCCCACCCGGGCCGTCATCAATCTCAGTGCCGATGACGGCAAATGTCGAGAAGTGGTGATCAAAGGGTTCAAGAAATCGGACAAGGACGTCCGCCGGCCGAGCACCCCGTCCAAGCGCGCGGTCGACCGTTCCTACATCGACACATTCCGGGAGCACAGCGACGACCCCCGAATCAGCGCCTTGATGCTATTCATCTACCAGACCGGCGCCCGTGTCTCGGAGGCGATCGCGCTTGAGGATGATTCGCCTGATGTCGACCTGGTGAACCGCAAGGTCATTTTCCGCGACACGAAGAATGGCGAGGACGGCGAGGCCGATCTAACGGTCGAGATGGTCTACGAGATCCAGGAACTCCGCCAGTGGAAGCGGGAACGCTTGGCCGCATGGGAGGTGCGCGTACCCTGGAAGAATAGGCGCTCAGGCCCACGCCACAACGGCCGTGCCGCTAAGAAGCCGAACACCCGCCTGTTCGGCTATATCCAGCGCGGTTCGGTCTACAAGGACATCAAGCGCATCTGCGAAAAGGCCGGCATCCCCTATCTTGGCACCCATCAACCGGGCCGTCACAGCTTCGCCACCGAGATGATCGTGCGCAACGGCGTCGACATCGCCACCACGGCAAACAAGGGCCGTTGGAAAACGAAAAAGCTCCTCCTCGAAAACTACACCCACGGCGAGGGCAAGGGCGTCATCGATAAGGTCTTCGGGAAGAAGAAGCCGCGCAAGGCGGCGAACGCTGGTGACAAAGCAACCAAAGTGGTTACGAGACCTTACACCAGCCGAAAACGGCCTGCCTGATAACAATCTGATTTCGCTAGAAAAAGGGCCGCGTTTCCATCTTGGTTACGCCCTTACCAAGGGAGTGCTCTACCACTGAGCTACCGCAGCCTGCGATGGCGGCGCTTCTGCCATAACGAACCGGCAAGCGCAAGGCCAAGAAAACCTTAAAACGACGCATGCCTTCGTGCGAAATCGCTGCGCGGTTTTCCCGCGGCATGTGTCGAATGCCGCGGCTGTGGAGGCCGCTTGCGAGCAGGCTTCGATGACATGGCGGCGCCACAATGTTAACTATGCCTGAACCACAGCCGGCTATCCGCCGGCGAGGACCGGCGATGAACGACAAGCCAAATCCGCCGAAAAAACGCGACGGCGAGCGCAAGGACCGGCTGGCCGAGGCGCTGCGTGCCAACCTGCAGAAGCGCAAGGCGCAGGCCCGTTCGCGGCGGGATGGCAATCCTGATGATCGGCCGGAAGGATTGCCGACTGCTGGAAAAATGCACAAGGACTAACCGAAATCGGCCACACTGGCCGATCACACTCGGTCCACAGATGGGGAAATCCTATTTCTTGAACCGCACCGGCCGATAGTCTAGAGCCGGATATACTCAACCGATTGAAACCGGCCCGTCCGGGCCGAGGGGACGTTCTTTCATGGATCGCATCAGAATTGTCGGCGGCAATAAGCTTGCCGGAAGCATTCCGATTTCGGGCGCCAAGAACGCGGCGCTGCCGCTGATGATCGCCTCGCTGCTCACCGACGACACGCTGACGCTCGAAAACGTGCCGCATCTGGCCGATGTCGAGCAACTGATCCGCATCCTCGGCAATCACGGCGTCGACTATTCCGTCAACGGCCGGCGCGAGAAGCAGCAGGAGGGCTATTCGCGCACCATCAATTTCTCCGCCCGCAACATCGTCGACACCACCGCGCCCTACGAGCTGGTGTCCAAGATGCGCGCCTCCTTCTGGGTTATCGGCCCGCTGCTTGCCCGCATGGGTGAGGCCAAGGTGTCGCTGCCGGGCGGCTGCGCCATCGGCACGCGCCCGGTCGACCTCTTCCTCGAAGGCCTGCAGGCGCTGGACGCCGAGCTCGACGTCGACAACGGCTATGTCGTCGCCAAAACCAAGAACGGTCGTCTCCACGGCAACCGCTACGTGTTCCCGAAAGTGTCGGTCGGCGCCACCCATGTGCTGATGATGGCGGCTTCGCTCGCCAAGGGCGAGACGGTACTCGAAAACGCCGCCCGCGAGCCGGAAATCGTCAATCTCGCCGAATGCCTGATCGCCATGGGCGCCAAGATCCACGGCGCCGGCACCTCCACCATCACCATCGAGGGCGTCGAGGCGCTGTCGGGGGCGCGCGTGCGCGTCATTCCCGATCGCATCGAGACCGGAACCTATGCCATGGCGGTGGCGATGACCGGCGGCGACGTGGTGCTGGAAGGCGCGCGCCCCGACCTGTTGCAGAGCGCGCTCGACGTCATTGCCGAGACCGGCGCCGAGATCACGCCGACCAATGCCGGCATCCGCGTCAAGCGCAACGGCACCGGCATCGCACCGGTGGATGTGACGACCGCGCCCTTCCCCGCCTTCCCGACCGACCTGCAGGCGCAGTTCATGGGCCTGATGACGATGGCGAAGGGCAAGTCGCGCATCACCGAGACGATCTTCGAGAACCGCTTCATGCATGTGCAGGAGCTTGCCCGCCTCGGCGCCCACATTACGCTGTCCGGCCAGACGGCGATCGTCGACGGCGTCGCCAAGCTGAAGGGCGCGCCGGTCATGGCGACCGACCTGCGCGCCTCGGTGTCGCTGGTCATCGCAGGCCTTGCCGCCGAAGGCGAAACCACCGTCAACCGGGTCTACCACCTCGACCGCGGTTTCGAGCGCCTGGAGGAGAAGCTTTCCGGCTGCGGCGCGGTGATCGAGCGGATTTCGGGCTGACAAAGCGCCTCGGTTGCGCAGAGCGGAAAGACCGCATAACAGAAGATTGACTAATCAACCTTCAGGTTTGCATTCCGCATGGCCCTCAAGCTCATCGCGCTCGACGACCAGGATCTGAGCATCATCTCGGCCCACGTCCAGGACGCCGTGATGAAGGTCTCCGACCTCGAATACCTGCCGGCGGCCAAACGTTTCGTGCTGACCATGAACCGCTTCGTCTGGGAGGCGAGGTCCGGCTTCTTCCGCCAGCACAATGAACGGCGCCAGAGCGTGCTGCATTTCGACCGCGTGCTGGGCGCCAAGACCAGCGGCATCGCCCGCGACAAGCCGGCGGAGATACTGTCGCTGCTGGCGGTCAGCTTCGTCGCATTCAGCAAGCCGGCCGGCATCATCGAGCTGGTTTTTTCCGGAGGCGGCACGATCATGCTCGACGTCGAGTGCATCGAGGCGCGGCTCGCCGATGTCGGCGGCTCCTGGGAAGCCACCTCGCGCCCGGTTCACAGGACCTGAGCACCGACGATGGCCATCACGCTTAGCCAAACCGACGCCGATTTCGAGCTGCGTTTTTCGGCATTCCTCACCACCAAGCGCGAGGTGTCGGCCGACGTCGAAGCCGTGGTGCGCGACATCGTCGCGCGCGTGCGCGCCGCAGGCGACAAGGCGCTCATCGACTACACGCTGAAATTCGACAAGGCCGATCTCAGCAGGCTCGGCATCGCCGTCTCCAGGGCCGACATCGAAAAGGCATACGCCGCGGCCGATCCAGCCACAGTCGCGGCGCTCGAATTCGCACGCGACCGCATCCGCTCCCATCACGAGCGGCAGAAGCCGAAGGACGACCGCTACACGGACGGGGCCGGCGTCGAGCTCGGCTCGCGCTGGATCGCGATCGAAGCCGTGGGGCTCTATGTGCCCGGCGGCACAGCGAGCTATCCGAGCTCGGTGCTGATGAATGCCGTGCCGGCCAAAGTCGCCGGCGTCGAGCGCATCGTGATCGTGGTGCCGGCCTCTGGCGGCGTCATCAATCCGCTGGTTCTGGTCGCGGCCGACCTTGCCGGCGTTTCCGAGATCTACCGCGTCGGCGGCGCGCAAGCCGTCGCCGCGCTCGCCTATGGCACCGAGACGATCCGGCCGGTCGCCAAGATCGTCGGGCCGGGCAATGCCTATGTCGCGGCAGCCAAGCGCCAGGTGTTCGGCAGCGTCGGCATTGACATGATCGCCGGGCCGTCGGAAGTGCTGGTCGTGGCAGACGCGGATAACGATCCGGACTGGATCGCCGCCGATCTGCTGGCGCAAGCCGAGCACGACGCATCCGCGCAGTCGATCCTGATCACCGACAATGCCGAATTCGGCACGGCGGTGGAGCAGGCGGTCGAGCGCCAGTTGAAGAGCCTGCCGCGCGCCGCGACGGCCGCGGCGAGCTGGCGCGATTTCGGCGCCGTGATCCTGGTGCCGACGATCGAGGCTTCGCTGCCGCTGGTCGACCGCATCGCGGCCGAGCATGTCGAGCTCGCCTTCGACGACGCCGAGAACTTCCTCGCCGGGATGCGCAATGCCGGTGCCGTCTTCCTCGGCCGCCACACGCCGGAAGTCATCGGCGATTATGTCGGCGGCTCCAACCACGTGCTGCCGACCGCGCGCTCGGCGCGCTTCTCGTCTGGTTTGTCCGTGCTCGATTTCGTCAAGCGCACGTCGATCCTGAAGCTCGGCCCGGAGCAGCTCAAGGCGCTGGCGCCGGCGGCCATCGCGCTCGCCAAGGCGGAAGGGCTCGACGCCCACGCACGATCGGTGGCGATCAGGCTGAACATGTAGCGATGTCCGGCCACCACCAAAACCGCGACAGGCTGATCGACGTCGAGCTCGACGAATCGATCGGGCGTTCGACGCCCGATGTCGAGCATGAGCGGGCAGTGGCGATCTTCGACCTGATCGAGGAAAACAGTTTCCGGCCGGTCAACGACGATGGCGCCGGCCCATACAGGCTGAAGCTGTCGCTGGCCGAGTCGCGCCTGGTGTTCGCCGTCAGCCGCCAGAATGGCGCCGATGTGGTTACCCACATCCTGTCGCTGACGCCGCTTAGGCGTATCGTCAAGGATTACTATCTGATCTGCGAAAGCTATTATGAGGCGATCCGCTCCTCCACGCCCAGCCATATCGAGGCAATCGACATGGGCCGCCGCGGCCTGCACAATGAGGGCTCGCAAACACTGATGGACCGGCTCGCCGGCAAGATCGAGATCGACTTCGACACGGCGCGCCGGTTGTTCACGCTCGTCTGCGTGCTGCACTGGCGGGGGTAGTCCTGGCCGCGCTGCCGCATTCGATTCTTTTTGTGTGCGGCATGAATGCCGTGCGCTCGCCGATGGCCGAGCAACTGGCGCGGCGGATGCTGCCCGCCACCACTTTCGTCGCCTCGGCCGGCGTGCGCAGCGGCGAGCGCGACCCCTTCGTCGATGCCGTGCTTGCCGAAGAGGGTCTCACGCTCGGCGAGCGGCAGCCGAGGACGCTTGACGAGCTGGAAGACGATTATTTCGACCTGATCGTGACGCTGGCGCCGGAAGCGCATCACGCCGCGCTCGAGCTTACCCGCTCGCTCGCCGTCGAGGTCGAGTACTGGCCGATGCCGGACCCGACCGACACCGGCGGCACGCGCGAGCATATCATGGCCGCCTATCGCGATGTGCGAGAGCGGCTGAAGACGCGCATAAGCCGGCGTTTCTTGCTTCCGGAAGCAAAAAACGCGACGGATTAAGCATGTTCACAAGCGGGCGATTATCATATAGGTTCCGCCGCAAATTCCGGCTGGAGTCGGACGAGTTCAGGTCTGTTCGACCTGAAATCGTCCGGCTCCAGATCAAGAGTAGAGCATGATGTCGTCCGAAAACCGCTTCACACTTTTCGGCATCATGCTCTAAGCCCCGGAACCGCCATCCAAGCAAAGGTATCGAATGCCGAAGGAAGAAGTCCTCGAATTTCCGGGCGTGGTCACGGAACTGCTGCCCAATGCGATGTTCCGGGTGAAGCTCGAAAACGAGCACGAAATCATCGCCCACACGGCCGGCCGCATGCGCAAGAACCGCATCCGCGTGCTGACCGGCGACAAGGTCCTGGTCGAAATGACGCCTTACGACCTGACCAAGGGCCGCATCACTTACCGCTTCAAGTAACAATTCGGCGCGAACCGCGATGAGCATCCTGCAGAAGCTCGTGCTTGCCTCGGGTTCGCCGCGTCGCATCGAGTTGTTGCAGCAGGCCGGCATCGAACCGGACCGCGTGCTGCCCGCCGATGTCGACGAGACGCCGCTGCGCGCCGAGCATCCGCGCTCGCTGGCGAAGCGCCTTTCCAAGGACAAGGCCGAGAAGGCGTTCGCCTCGCTGAAAAGCGAGGAAGACTATGCGCCGGCCTTCATCCTGGCCGCCGACACGGTGGTGGCAGTGGGGCGGCGCATCCTGCCCAAGGCCGAGACGATCGACGACGCGGTGAACTGCCTCGGCCTGCTTTCCGGCCGCTCGCACCGGGTCTATTCCGGCATCTGCCTGATCACGCCGGGCGGCAAGCTCAGGCAGCGGCTGGTGGAGACCAGGGTGCGCTTCAAGCGACTGCCACGCGAGGAGATCGACGCCTATGTCGCGTCGGGCGAATGGCGCGGCAAGGCCGGCGGTTATGCCGTGCAGGGCCTCGCCGGCTCCTTCGTCGTCAAGCTGGTCGGCTCCTACACCAATGTGGTCGGCCTGCCGCTCTACGAGAGTATCGCGCTGCTGTCCGGCGAGGGCTTCAAGCCGCACAAGAACTGGCACGTCGCGCGGCCATGAGCCCGGACGAAAAGGTCACGCCGCTGAGGCCGAAGCGCCCCTGCCCCGAATGCGGCAAGCCTTCGGTGCGGGAGCACTATCCGTTCTGCTCGACACGCTGCAAGGACATCGACCTCAATCGCTGGCTGAAAGGCGCCTACGTCATTCCCGGCCGCGACGACGAAGAGGAAGAAGACGGAGGCCCCAAGCAAGGCCCTTCGTCCACAGACGAGCAGTGAAGGCCCGTAGCAATACGCCGTTTCCCGGCGATTTTTCTTTATCAACACCTAAGCGCTGGACAGGGCGAATTCCCGTGCTATAACCCACGCGCTTTCGAGGGGGGCGCCACCCGGCGCTTCCGTGAAACCCGGCGGACGAGCCCGTTAGCCGGCGCAGGCCCAGATAGCTCAGTTGGTAGAGCAGCGGACTGAAAATCCGCGTGTCGGTGGTTCGAATCCGCCTCTGGGCACCATCACCCTCTTCTCCCCGCATTCGCTTTCGCCGAAGCTTCTACGCTGCAGCAAGCAGCTGGTGTTGGCGATCTTTTTGCTAGCGATGGCGCAATTTGGCGGGATTAGGAGCGCTGCGCTGGAGCTGTCACGGCTGCACGCTTGCCAGCCGGTTTAGCCGTGCCCAGGTTCTTCGAGCTTTTCCAGTCTCGCGGACAGCCGGTCAAGGTCAGTTGTGCCCTGGCCGAAAAGGCTCATGGCCCTCATGGCGACCAACTGGCGGTCTTCCTCGCTCTCAAGTCCATGCCTTGAACAATAGCGATGGACAGCTTTTGAGAGGATTTCAAGTTGGGTGGAATCCAAAACACCATGCAGGGACATGCGTGCCTCCTAGCCAGGGGCGAAAGCACGATACCGCTTTCAAGCGTCCGCTTGCCTCACTACTCGGTACGAACGACAAAGGGGTGATACGCCTCTCCGGCAAGTCGCGCGCTAACAAATGAGGCCGTGATGAAAATCGCGCCTGAGCGGTTACGTCTTCTTGAGAAGGCGCGCCTGCCGAAGAAGCGAAGCTGCGTCGATGCTGATCAAGTCGATGAGCTCGCGTGCTTGGCTGGGGGGATGCCGGTCCCGCGGGGCTGAAATCGCACCCGAAATTCCTTTTCGGCCTGTGACATTCCACCTGAACGTCGGGTACGCGAGCCTTGGCGGCGGCCCGCCTCGCTTGTCATGTGACAGCCATCATGGACCCAAGAATATCAATCGGCACTTCGCGAACGTTTTCTCCGCTCCAGGCTTTTCGCCTTTCGGCGAGCGATTCTGAGTTCGCCAAGCGTCGGCCGCCACCACCCTCTCGATCGTTCCGCTGATCCGGCAGGACGCCGCGCCGGCCATGTCTTGATCAGTTCAGCCAAGGTCGGCGGCCGCCACCTCGCCCAAACGGCGCCGAAGCCGGTCTCCATCGACTGTGGGTAGAACGGCGCCAGCTCAGAGGGGTCGGCGAGCTCGCCTGAAATCCCGGTGAAGACAACAACGTCATATTGCACCGTCGCCACGGCGCGACCGAGCGGAGGCAGGTCTTCGGCTGGAACCGGATAGCGCCGGCGCCTGCGTTCGGCATGGCGCAGCCTGGCGGCCTTGTGCTCATCGGAGTGTTTACCAGCCTCCCGCCGGCGTTTCCTCTCCTCCGGCTCGGCGCGCTGGGCGGCTCTTTCGATGCTTGGCCAACGGCGCCGCAGCTCCTCATAAGCGCGAAAAGGCACCCGCCAGACCCGCAGTTCGTCGTCCCAACTCGCCCATGGAACCGCTCGCAGTTCCTCCAGCACGGTCTTCGAATAAGGCGTGCGAATGCGCAGGTCGTCCGCGACTTCCAGATAGTGGCTCGACAGTGGATCGAAGGCGAAGGCATCCCGCCCCTTACTGTCGTCATGGGCTGCGCGAGCCGCTGTCTCCTGTGCCAGCCAGCGCTCGATCCGCCGCGCCGCCGTTTTTCCGGGCACGAACCAGCTCCTGAGCTCGTCGCTCCACCTCGCGCGCGGAAACGCAAGCTGGAACCGCTCAACTGCCGCTCGATCGTACGGGAAGCGCGCTTCGGCACCACGAGGCTTCTGCGGTTCAAAATGGGCTTCGGATTTTTCCATCGGATTGCGCTTGCTAGCTCTGCTCGCAAGGAACGCCGCGCAAGTTCCTTGGGTTCAAGCCACACAGCCGAGACAAGCCGAACTGCTCGAGGAACCGCGAGCGGAAACCTTCCCGGCATTCGACGGTTAATCCGGATCAGGAGAGGTCAGCCCATGGCGAGACGACGTGATGCAGATGAAACAGCGGCGAGCCGGCCCAGAAGGCCACGTTCGCGCCCGCTGAAAGGCGAAGAAACGGAAGTGAACCATATCGTGGAAACGCAAAACATTTCGCCGGCCCAGGCGCGGGAGCTGGTGCGGCGTCACGGAAACGATTGGCGCAAGATCGATGAGGCCGCCAAATCCTACAAGAAAGACAGCTAGTATTCCAAACCAAGTATCGGGGTGACTGCCCGGAGAGATCATCGGCCAAGATAACCGGATGACCAGGATCGCTACTTTCAACGTAAATGGCGTCAATGGGCGATTGCCGGTCCTCCTGAAATGGCTTGGCGAAACCGGCTATGACATCGTCTGCCTGCAGGAGCTCAAGACATCCGATGAGAAGTTCCCTGCCGAGGCGATCCGGCAGGCTGGTTACTGCGCCGTCTGGCATGGGCAGAAATCTTACAACGGCGTAGCGATTCTGGCCCGTGGGAAACAGCCGCAGGAGCGCAGGCGCGGACTGCCAGGCGACCCGGACGATACGCACAGCCGCTACATCGAGGCCGAGGTGGATGAGCTGGTGATCGGCTGCATCTATCTGCCCAACGGCAATCCCGCGCCTGGACCTAAATTCGATTACAAGCTGGCGTGGTTCCAGCGTTTGATCAGCTATTCCCAGACCTTGCTTAAAGAGGAAACGGTCCTGTGCGGCGATTACAACGTGGTGCCAAGCCCGATTGATGCGGTGGTGCCGGCGCGCTGGTTGGGCGATGCAGTGTTTTTCCCGCAGAGTCGTGACGCTTACGCCGATTTGCTGAAGATGGGCTGGATGGATGCGGTTCGGCAGATCCATCCCGAGAAGGGGGTCTACACCTACTGGAACTTCTCCTACCGGGGCGGTTATGACCGGAGCTCCGGCCTGCGAATGGACCATCTCCTGATCAGTCCGGCACTTTCAAACCGGCTGCGAGGGGCGGGCGTCGATGCTGCGGTAAGAGCTTTGGAAAGGCCAAGCGATCATGCCCCGGCGTGGATCGAGCTGACCTGGCCTGGAAAGCTCGACTGAGGTTCCGATGGCCTGCCCAGGAGCGGCATCAGCCCGAGCGCATCACGCCGGGCTCATCGGTCTGTTCGTGGGCTTGTCCGACAGCTTGGGGCGCGGCCACAAGGTCCTGGAATCCGATCGTGGCGACCAGATACCCCGCTTCGTCGTAGATTCTCGTAACCCACGATGTCGGGTCGACGCCTTCGACAATCCCATCGAGCATCGCCTCCTTAGCCGCGCGTTTCGCCTCGGCCTTGGCGGCATCCAAATTTTCCATGTCGACCTGGATGGCCGGCTGCGCCGTACTTTCGATGAACTCAAAACGGAACTTCGGCATTGGTTTCTCCATTCGGCGCCGCCGGGAGCGGATCGGGCGGGCTCTCAATCTTGCCGTTGCTGGAAGTTTCGTCTCCGAGCACTGTTTCCGCGATGTATTGCTTGAGATCGCCGACTTCGGCGCCGATATCCTCAGCCAGTATTCCCAGGCCTTCGGCATCGGCGATGCATTGTTCGGCGAGCTTCTCGGCGGCGATTTCGGCCGGGATTGCAGCTGCGGCTTCCGCCTTGTGCTCGTCGATCCATTCCCCGACGAAATGTGCGGTCTTGTTCACGATGATATCCGGTTCCTGAGCGGAAACCGTGTCAGCGTCAGTTGGCTTCGTGTCCATGTCTAAACCCGCCCTCTAGGATCCTTCTTCAACGCCGATTGCCTGCGAAGGATGCAGGCGTTGGTCGAAAGTTGTTATAGCTTCAGGCTTGCACTTCAGACTCCCGGCTCAAGGCTGGAACCTGCGTCAGGATCAACAGTTCTTGAGCATGGCAAATCACCCGATAACGAGTTTCCTCACCTCAATCGGCACTTTTGCGTCCCGTCCCGCCGCATTCCTGGTGCTGCTGGCCTACGCAGCACTGTGTGTCGTTTTCGATCGGCAAAGTCTGAATTGGTATGGGGCGGCCACCCTGGCGCCTCCAGCGGGCGCGTGAAAGGTGAGATTTGGTCGGAACCGGCGGAGGCTGCTCAGCAGCCTCAAGTATTTGGCCGTCGCGCTTGTCGCCAGTCTGGTCACGCTGCTCGCGATCAACTTGATCCCCGAGACCCGTGTCATCCGCACCATCGTGCCGCACCGTTTCGATGCGGCAGATCCGCAATTCGCAAGGAGCATGAGCAGCTATTCGCAGGGGCAGATGTTCGAGGCGAACGCCGTGCAGACCCTCGTCAACGGCGACGAGATTTTTCCCGCCATGCTGCAAGCGATCCGTTCGGCCCGAAAGACCATCAACATGGAAACCTACATCTATTGGTCGGGCTCGGTCGGCTACGAGTTCGCCATGTCTTTGGCTGCGAAAGCCCGAGAGGGTGTCGAAGTGCGCGTGCTCGTCGATTGGCTTGGCAGTCTTCCCTTCGATGAGAAGCTGATCCAAATCATGACGAGTGCTGGCGTTCGGTTCGAGCGCTATCGGCCGATCCACTGGTACACGCTCGACCGCGTCAACAACCGAACGCATCGCAAGCTGCTCATTGTGGACGGGCGGGTCGCCTTCACAGGCGGGGTCGGCATCGCGGACAACTGGCTGGGAGATGCGCGCAACCCCAATGAGTGGCGCGACACGCACTACCAGATCGAAGGGCCTGCTGTGCCCGGGTTCCAGGCGGCCTTCGCCGAGAACTGGCTGGAAACAGTGGGCGAGACGTTGCAGGGCGAGAACTTCTACCTGCCGCCCGAAGCCGCGGGTGCGCTCCGTGCCCAGCTGATCCTTTCTTCGCAGCCGAACGGCTCCGAAAACATGGAGCTGATGATGCTGGCCGCCATAGCCGCGGCCAAAGACCACCTGCGCATCGGCATGGCCTATTTCGTCCCGGACGACATCGCCCTGCAGCAGATATTGGACGCCAGAAAAAGAGGCGTCGCCGTCGATGTGATCGTTCCCAATTCCCTGACGGATGTTCCGATCGTCCGCAAAGCTTCGCGCTATTTCTGGGGCAAATTGCTCGAGGCCGGGGTGCGGATCTACGAGTTTCAGCCCACGATGTATCACCCCAAACTGCTGATCGTGGACGACGTCTGGGCGAGCTTCGGTTCCACCAACCTGGACCAGCGGTCTTTGCGTTTGAACGATGAGGCCACGCTCAACGTCTATGGCAAGGAATTCGCACGAACGCAGATCGACTTGTTCAACGAAGATCTGAAGCGCTCGAGGCAGATCAGCCTTGCCGAATGGAGATCGCGTCCCATGCGCGAAAAGTTCACCGATTGGCTGGCCAGCACGCTCCACGCGCAGCTCTAGTCAGCCCATGGAGCCGAACGCAAACACCAGCCGCTGCTTGTCTCTTCGGCCGCCCGTCACCCAGATCGGCGGAGTTGCCAACCCACCCCAGGTGAGCCAGGGTCGGCCGCCACGGGGCGGCTCTTGACGCCGAAAATCGCGCTTCCAATATTTCACCTCAGCGCCGCCGGCACATGCCCAACACCTTGCTGAGCATCTGTTTGGCCTGCCGGCGATTGGCGCATCAAGCGGAGGAAGGTCATGGGCCCAAATGTCTTCGGGGAGCCCGTTGGGCGTGCTTTGATTTCTCGGCAAAGCGACAACTATGGTCACGACCACGGCGCGGCAGAACCAGGCGCGATGAGCACTGATGTGTTCGCTGAACCTGTCCTTGTTGATGACGTGCCATTTGGCGTGAGGAAAATCCGTTGCGCGATGGACGCCATCGAATTCCTGGAGGAGTGGCCGTTCGAGAAGCGGTGCCGCCTGCACGGTTTGGCCAGCGATGCTTGCTGCGCGGCATATGATGGCCGCGGGCCGGTCGCCGCGGCCAGGAAAGTGTTCGTCAGCTGGGCGATCCAGACCGGGATTTGCGCGAGCGCGCCTTGCCTCGAGCTCGACGCCGCCGAGGCAGCGGATCAAGTCACAGGCAGTGGCACGTCCTGATGAGGAAGAACACGCCGACCCCATAGGAAGCAACAAAAGCAGCAGGGCCAGCCAGTAACCGGGCTGTGCGATCGGCGCGAAATCTGAACGAAGCTGCTCCATTGCCCGTCCAACGCAGGGCGGCACAGCTGGTTCCTCTACTGCACATGTCGCAAGACCAAGCAGCCGCGTACCTCCTGCTGTTGACGGCTGCAGCAATCGAGGAACGCTGGCCGCCTCCCAGGAGCGGTGATGGCACCGCCAGGTCCTTGGTGCTGTTGGGCCGGACTTCGATATGGATGCACCTGCCACACGCAATTCTTGCAGTCCCTTTCTGGGCAGCAGGAACAAAGGGGCTCGTTGTCCGTTCGGTTTCGCGCAGCAAGAGCAGGATCAGCTTGCAGAACGGCGAGACCGGAGTTTCTGCCACCAGATTTCTGTTTTCCCTTGTTGTCCGCGTTGAACAAGGTGTTCCGAAGCGCCATGCATTTCCGCCAGTGTCCGTCGGCCGCTCTTGGCCTCCTGCTCTTGGCCATCGCGGTGCTGCCACACAATCCCGCTTGGGCGCAAGCGCCCTGCCCGGCCGATCACGACAAACTGCTGTCGGCCTTGAAGGCCAATGTCAAGGCGAGTGGCGGGCCGGCAAATGGCGGCTTCGAGAGCAATGAATGGGCCGCGATCGTTGCCCGTGACGGTACGGTCTGCGCCGTCGCCTTCAGCGGCCCTACCGTGGACGCGCAATGGCCCGGCAGCCGGCTGGTCGCGGCCGAGAAGGCCAACACGGCCAACGGGCTCAGCCTGGCGAATATGGCCCTGTCGACCGCCAATCTTTATGCCGGGGTGCAACCAGGCGGGCCGCTGTTCGGCCTGCAGGCCACCAACCCCGTCAATCAGGCGGCGGCTTACGCCGGCGACGCCAAGACATTCGGCAGCCCCAATGATCCGCTGATCGGCAAACCGATCGGAGGCGTGGTGGTGTTCGGCGGAGGCCTGGCCCTGTACGACGGCAAGGCGATCGTCGGCGGCCTCGGGGTCAGCGGCGATTCCTCCTGCGCCGACCACAACGTCGCCTGGCGCGTCCGCGCAGCGCTCGGCCTCGACAAGGTTCCGGCAGGCGTCAATCCCAACCGCAAGGACGCCATCATCTACGACCTCGACCCAGGCGGCAAAAGCGCATCCGGCTGGGGTCATCCGCTTTGCGCCGGGCGCGAGGCCGACATAGCCGCCGAACTGGGCGCCAGCGTCGGAGGCTCGGTCCCGAAATGAAGGCAGCGCGACAGCTGACGGCGGGGTGTGCGCAGTCCGGACGCGCTCGCCTCACCCGGGCTGCGCGGCAATATGCGGGATTAAGCATTGTTGGGGCGATGATGCTGGCCTGTCTCCCAGTTCTGATGGCCGCCTCGGAGTCGCCCTCGACGCCTGCGATCTCGCCGCCGGCCTCCGCCGCCCCGCCCGACGACGGCCAATGGACGATGCCAGCCAAGAACTACGCCTCGACCCGCTATAGCGAGCTCGCGGAAATCAATGCAGGCAACGTCAAGAACCTGCAGGTCGCCTTCACCTTCTCGACCGGCGTGAACAAGGGCCAGGAAGCGGCACCGCTGGTGGTCGGCAGCACGATGTATATCGTGACGCCCTTTCCCAACATCGTCTACGCGCTCGACCTCTCCAAACCTGGCGCACCGATCAAGTGGAAATACGAACCCAATCCCGAGCCCGCGGCACAAGGGGTGGCGTGCTGCGACGTCGTCAATCGCGGCGCCGCCTTCACCGACGGGCGCATCTTCTTCAACACGCTGGACGGCCACACGATCGCGCTCGATGCGAACTCCGGCCAGCCGATCTGGAACACCCATATCGGCAACATCAATGTCGGCGAGACCCTCACCATGGCGCCGCTGGTGGTGAAGGGCAAAGTGCTCGTCGGCAATTCGGGCGGCGAGATGGGCGTACGCGGCTGGGTCAAGGCGCTCGACGCCGGCGATGGCCATGTCGTCTGGACGGCTTACAGCACGGGTCCCGACAAGGAGGTGCTGATCGGCCCGGATTTCAAGCCGCATTACGACATGGACAAGGGCAGGGACCTCGGTGTGACGACCTGGCCGCCGGAGGCCTGGAAGATCGGCGGCGGCAATATGTGGGGCTGGATCTCCTATGATCCCGATCTCAATCTGATCTTCCACGGCACCGGCAATCCAGGCCCCTGGAACCCTGACCTGCGCCCCGGCGACAACAAATGGACATCGGGCATTTTTGCCCGCGATCCCGATACCGGAGCGGCCAAATGGTTCTATCAGTGGACGCCGCACGATCTGCACGACTATGACGGCATCAATGAGCAGATCCTGCTCGACATGAACTGGCAGGGCAAGCCGCGCAAGGTGCTGGTCCGGCCGGAGCGCAACGGCTATCTCTACGTCCTTGATCGCACCACCGGCGAGGTCCTGTCCGCAAAACCCTATGGCCCCGTCAACTCCAGCAAGGGTGTGGATCTCAAGACGGGCAGGCTGTTGGCAAACCCCGACAAGAAGACCGGGACCGGCAAGGTCGTCCGCGACATCTGCCCGACCGCCTCGGGGCTCAAGGACTGGCAGCCTTCCGCCTTCTCGCCGAAGACGGGCCTGCTCTACATCCCGCACAACAATCTGTGCATGGACGAACAAGGCGTCGAGGTGAACTACATCGCCGGCACACCCTATGTCGGAATGAACGTGCGCATGATCCCGGGCCCCGGCGGCAATCGCGGGGCCTTCACCGCGTGGGATATCGCCGCGGAGAAACCGGCCTGGAGCCTCAAGGAAAACTTCCCGGTATGGAGCGGCGCGGTCGTAACCGCCGGCGATATCGTCTTCTACGGAACCATGGAAGGCTGGTTCAAGGCCGTCAGCGCGAAGACCGGCGAACTGCTTTGGCAGTTCAAGACCTCCTCCGGCATCATCGGCCAGCCGGTGACTTATCGCGGCCCCGACGGACACCAATATGTCGCGATCCTGTCCGGCGTCGGCGGCTGGGCCGGCGCCATCGTCTCGGGCGATCTCGACCCGCGCGATGCCACTGCTGCCCTCGGTTTCGTCAACGCGATGAAGGACTTGAAAAACACGACAACGGCGGGAGGCACGCTCTATGTGTTCCGACTGCCTTGATGCATTCAAACCGACGGCACTGGCGAAAAGATCCGCCCCGCGGGCCCTCGTGGCCGGTCTCGTCGCGTTGGTCTGGCTGGTTCTGGCCGGCGCGGCGGATGCGCGGGAACTGCGCGCCTGCGCCGATCCCAACAACATGCCGTTCTCCGACGCCAGCGGCGAAGGCTTCGAGAACAAGATCGCCGAGATCGTTGCGGCCGACCTTGGCGCGAAGCTTACCTACACCTGGTGGGCGCAGCGCCGCGGCTTCGTTCGCAACACGCTGAAAGCGGGGCTTTGCGATCTGGTGCTCGGAACGCCGGCAAATGTCGAAATGCTACGCACCACCTCGCCCTACTACAGATCCTCCTACGTCTTTGTCGCACGACAGGATGGACCGGACGTAACGTCCTTTAACGATCCACGGCTGCGCGACATGCGCATCGGCGTTCAGCTCATCGGCGATGACGGCGCCAATTCGCCGCCGGTCCAGGCGCTCGGCCGTCGCGGCATTGTCGGACATCTCGTCGGCTACCCGGTCTACGGCGACTATTCCGCTCCCAACCCCGCGGCGCGCATTGTGGAAGCTGTCGCGAGCGGCGAGGTCGACGTCGCCGTGGTCTGGGGCCCGCTCGCCGGTTACTTCGCTACGAAGCAAAAGGTGCCGCTCCGGATCACGCCGGTCACACCTCGCATCGATGGACCGCAACTGCCACTGATGTACGACATCTCGATGGGCGTTCGGCGCGAGGACGAGCGACTGCGCGGCGATGTGAATAGCGCGCTCGCCAGGCACAAGGCCGAGATCGACGCGGTTCTGACGCAATATGGCGTTCCGCTTCTCGACATCGCCGGGAGCCCGGTGCGATGAGGCTGGGTCTCGCGACGCTGCTGTCCGTGACGCTCGCCTTGGCGGCATGCCAGCGCGAGGAGCGGGACACGCGCCCGCAATCTTCGCTCGGCTCCGGCGGGCAGCCGACGCCCGTGACTACGCTGGAACCTGGCGGCCAAAGGCCCTCCCCCAGCAACAACAAGGCGGCGAGCTTCGAGGCGAACGCCTTTCATCTCAGCGAGGGCAAGCGCCTGTTCGGCTGGTTCAACTGTTCGGGATGCCACGCCAATGGCGGCGGCGGCATGGGCCCGGCGCTGATGGACCAGAAGTGGATCTATGGCAGCTCCATGGAAAGCATTCACGCCACCATCCGCGACGGACGTCCGAACGGCATGCCGAGCTTCCGCAACAAGATCCCCGACGATCAGATCTGGGAACTGGCGGCCTTCGTGCGTTCGCTAAGCGGCAACGCGCCCTCTTCCGCTGCGCCACAGCGAAATGACGACATGATGCCCCATCCGTCGGAAAACCGCATGCCGGATGCCGCCACGCTGGGGAAGTCGCCGTGAAAGGCCTCGCCTCGATGGCGTTTGCCGCGGCAAGCGTCCTTTCTCTCCAGGGATGCGCGGGCTGGCAATCGGCGCTCGACCCGAAAGGCCCCGCGGCGAGCGAGTTGGCATGGCTGATCTGGTTCTTCATAGGGCTTTGCTCGGTAGTGTGGGTGCTGGTGATGATCGCTCTCGCCGCACCGCTGTTGATGCGGCCACCCAGGCGCACCGAGCCGCTGATGCTCGACGCCAGCGCCGACCATCGCAAATTGCGCGTTGTGGTCATCGCTGTCGGGCTGACCGCAGCGACGCTGGTCGGGCTGACCCTGCTCAGCTTCTTGGCCAACAGGACGCTTGCGGCAATCGGCTCGAACGCTGCGCTCACCATTCGGGTGACCGGGCACCAGTGGTGGTGGGAGGTGCGCTATGAGGATGCCACGCCGAGCCGCATCCTGACGACGGCGAACGAAATCCACATCCCCGCCGGCGAGCCGGTGCGGCTTCTTCTGACCTCGACCGATGTGATCCATTCCTTCTGGATCCCAAGTCTGGCCGGCAAGCTCGACCTCATCCCCGGTCACATGAACGTGCTGGATGTCAAGGCGGACAAGCCCGGAACCTATCGCGGCCAGTGCGCCGAGTTCTGCGGCGCGCAGCATGCGAACATGGGCACCTTTATCATCGCCGAGCCGCGGGCAAAGTTCGACGCCTGGTGGAACGACCAGCTGCAGCCGGCCGCGGCCCCGACGGGCGACGAGGCGAAGGCGGGCGCGGACTTGTTTCTCAAGCGTCCCTGCGTGATGTGCCACAAGATCGGCGGCACGCCCGCGGGCGGAACGGTCGCTCCGGATCTCACCCATATTGCCAGCCGGCAAACACTTGCCGCGGGAACCTTGACGATGAGCCGCGGCAATCTCGCCGCCTGGATAGCCGACCCGCAAGGCATCAAGCCCGGCTCCCACATGCCGGTGGTTGAGCTCAATGGCGACGAGCTCAACGCGATCGTCGCCTATCTCGAGGGCCTGAAATGAGCAGCGCGGACCTGGCCAGCGAACGCGACCTGCCGCCGGAACGTGAGGCGACTGCCAAGGGCGACGTTGCCCCCGAACGTGATGGGCCGCGCGACACCGGCATGGACGATGCCAGCCTTCACCGCTGGCTCGCGCGCACATGGCGGACGCCGCCCGGCATCATCGGCGCGTTGTCCAGCGTTGATCACAAGGTCGTCGCAAGGCGCTATCTGATCACGGCATTCGGGTTTCTGTGCCTGGGCGGGCTGAGCGCCGTCGCCATGCGCATCCAGCTTTCGGGACCGCAACGCGGCCTGATCGGGCCGGACCTCTACAACCAGCTGTTCACCATGCATGGCGTCACCATGATGTTCCTGTTTGCCGTGCCCATCGTGCAGGCGACCGGCATCTATCTGGTGCCGCTGATGGTCGGCAGCCGCAACATCGCCTTTCCGCGCCTGAACGCGTTCAGTTATTGGATTTATGTCTCGGGAGGTCTCTTCGCCTGGGTGTCCTTCGCCCTTGCAATGGCGCCGGATGTCGGCTGGTTCGCCTATGTGCCGCTGTCAGGTCCCGAATTCAGTCCCGGCAAGCGCGCCGACGTGTGGGCGCAGATGATCACCTATACCGAGGTCTCATCGCTGGCGGTCGCCGTCGCGACCATTGTCACCGTATTGAAGCAGCGTGCGGCAGGCATGTCGCTGGACAAGATCCCGCTCTATGTCTGGGCGTTGCTGGTGACCTCATTCGTCGTCGTCTTCGCCATGCCGGCGGTCATGATCACCTCGACCTTCCTGATCCTCGACCGGCTGGTCGGAACGCATATTTTCAATCCAGCGGAGGGCGGCGACGCCCTGCTGTTCCAGCACCTGTTCTGGTTCTTCGGTCACCCCGAGGTCTACATCATCTTCCTGCCGGCGACAGGCATCGTCTCCGCGATCATTCCCGCTTTCGCTCGAAGGCCGGCGTTCGGCTATCTCGGGCTGGTCCTGTCGTTGATCGCGGTCGGCTTTCTGTCGTTCGGTCTCTGGGTCCACCACATGTTCGCGACGGGATTGCCGAAGCTCGGTGCAAGCTTCTTCACGGCATCCAGCATGTTGATCGCCATTCCCAACGGCGTGCAGATCTTTTGCTGGCTGGCGACCTTGTGGGACGGCAGACCGGTGATCCGCACGCCGTTGCTCTTCGTCTTCGGTTTCTTCTTCATCTTCGTCATTGGCGGTCTCACCGGTGTCATGCTGGCCTCGGTGCCGCTCGACCTGCAGGTGCACGACACCTATTTCGTCGTCGCGCATTTCCACTATGTGCTGATCGGCGGCTCGGTTTTCCCACTGCTGGGTGCCGCCTATTTCTGGTTCCCCAAGATCACCGGCCGCATGATGAGCGAGCGCCTCGGACGCTGGCATTTCTGGCTGGCCTTCATCGGCTTCAACGCGGCCTTCTTCCCGATGCACCTTGTCGGCCTGTGGGGCATGCCGCGCAGGGTCTATACCTATCCGGCCGAGCTTGGCTGGGGGAACATCAACCTGTTCATCACCGGCGGCGCGGTGCTCTTCTTCCTGAGCTTCGTGCTGTTCACCTTCAACCTCGTGCATGGCGCCTTGAAAGGCGCGCCGGCCGGCGACAATCCCTGGGATGCCGGCACGCTGGAATGGGCCACGTCTTCGCCGCCTCCAAGCTATAATTTCGCGCGCATTCCAATCGTCACGAATGTCGAGCCGCTCTGGGCCGAACGCGAGGCCCTTCCCGTCGCCACCGGCCTTCGCGTCGATGTGCGCGAGCTCCTCATCTCGACGGTGGCGGAAGCGCATCCCGATATCCGCGAGAAATCGGCGACGCCGTCGATCTGGCCCTTGTTCGCTGCGATCGCTGTCGGCGGCACCTTTCTGTATTCGATCTTCACGCCCTGGGCGATCGTCTGGGGCGCCGCGCCGATCGCGATCACCCTGATCGGCTGGTTCTGGCCGAAAGATACGCCGGAGGACGAGGAATGAAGCAGCGTCCCGCCGCCGATCTGTCGGGCCTGCCAAGCTTCGGGCTTGGTCCGCGCAGCCCGACCTGGTGGGGTACGCTCGGTTTCATGGCATTGGAAGGAATGGGCTTTGCGCTGGCGGCCGGCGCTTATCTGTATCTGGCGACCTTGTGGCCCAACTGGCGTCTGAGCGCCCCGGAGCCCAACCATTGGCCGGGAACGATCGTGACGCTGCTTCTCATCGTCAGCCTGGTGCCGAACCACCTCCTCAACCGCTACGCCAAGCAATGCGCCATCGGGCCGGTGCGGATCGGCATGGTGGTGATGTCGCTGCTCGGCAGCGCGCCGCTCATCGTGCGCTGGTTCGAGTTTCCGGCCCTGAACATCTATTGGGACACCAACGCTTATGGCTCGATGCTCTGGGTGCTGCTCGGCCTGCACACCATCCATCTGATCACCGATGTCGGCGACACGATCGTTCTGACAGTGCTGATGTTCACGCGCCACGCCTATAGCGGCCGGCGTTTCGGCGACGTCGGCGACAACGTCTTCTACTGGGATTTCGTGGTCTTGACCTGGATCCCGATCTATCTGCTCATCTACTGGGCCCCGAGGCTAGGCTGATGCGCGCGCTGCGTTTGGGAACGTCCTGGGGTGGTCTTGTGTCGGGGCCTCTGGCCTGGGCCATCTCTACGCAGCTGAATTACGCGCTGGTGCCCTGGCAATGTAATCGCCAGGTCCCGGTGGTGCTTTCCGTCGCACTGGTGCTCATGGTGTTTTCGCTCCTCGGCGGCGTCCTGTCGTGGCAGGCGAAGCGGCAAGGCGGCGCCGCCTTCAAACCGGAGCGTACACGCAGCACCGAGCGATTCATCGCCGATCTCGGCATGCTTTCGGCTTTGCTGTTTGCCCTCGTCATCGTCATGCAGGCCAGCGCCGCGCTCATCCTCGACGAGTGCCTGCGATGAGTTTCGAGGCGTTCTTCTCGACCTCGATCTGCTACGGCGCCGGCGCGCCCGAGACCGGGTGGACGCTTGCCCTTCCCATCACGCTTCCGCTGGCCGCGCTCGCGCTGGTCTATGCGACCGGCGCCAACCGGCTGTGGCGCCGCAGCAGCCGAGGCCGACCAGAGCGGATACGACAAACCTTGCTGTTCGCCGCAGGGTGGTGCGTGCTGACGGGAGCGCTGGTCAGCCCGATCCATGCGCTCGGCGAGCGCGTCTTTGCCGCTCACATGATCGAGCACGAGCTGCTGATGGCGCTGGCGGCTCCGCTGCTGGTTGCAGCCCGCCCCGGCGCGGCACTGGTATGGGCATTACCGGTCGCGTTTCGGCAGAGAACGGGAAGGCTCACGCATGGCAAGATGCTGCAGGCGGTCTGGGCCTTCGCCAGCCGCCCTCTCAACGCAACAATCATCCACGCGATCGCCATCTGGATCTGGCACATCCCGTTCCTGTTCGAGGCAGCCCTGCAGCGGGGCGTGCTGCACTATACCCAGCATGCGAGCTTCCTCGGCACTGCCTTGCTGTTCTGGTGGGCGCTTCTGCCCCGTTCCGGTCGGCAGCAGGCCTATGGCAGCGCCGTCATGCATCTCTTCTTCACCTCGATGCACACCGGCCTGCTCGGCGTGCTGCTGCTGCTGTCGCCCAAACTCTGGTATCCGGAAAATGCCGGTGGCGCAGCGCTGTGGGGTTTAAGCCCGATCGAGGACCAGCAGCTTGCGGGTCTGGTGATGTGGGTTCCGGCTGGCCTGATCTATGGCGGAGCCGCTTTGCTGCTCGCCGGCCTCTGGATAAGCAAGAGCGGAACCAGGGAGGCGACGCATGCGCTCCGATCTAGCTAGACTGATCGCCGGCGCCCTCGCCGCCATGATCGCAGTTGCCGTAGCCGTCGCCGCCGTGGCCTTATGGGCCGACCGGCGTGATCGTGTCCGGCACGAGTCGGACGCGGCAACCGGCGGCGTGGGCGCGCGCGCCATTCCGATCATGACCGCGAACGGCTGCTCCGGCTGCCATACGATCCCTGGCGTGCCGGGCGCGCAAGGTCAGGTCGGCCCGCGCCTCGACGCCAGCCTCGCCGGCCGGGTCATTATCGGCGGCGTGCTGGCGAACAATCCGGAGAACCTGATCCGCTGGATACGCGGCGCCAGAGAGATTAATCCGCACACCGCCATGCCATCGACGAGGATCACCGAGCAGCAGGCGCGTGATATCGCGGCCTATCTCTATGCTTTGAAATAATTGAACCCCGCCGCGCCGGAACCCGGACTGTCACGCAACCTTCGACAGGACACTGATATCGCATCTGGCGAGGCCATATCGCCAGCGATGGTTCGTCGCCGCGACACGGCTCTGATAAAAAAGCGTGAGCTGTTCGCCCTCGATCATGACGGTCGAGTGACCGTTTTCTCCTGGCCCGCCTGGATCAAGAACCGGACCTATCGAGACGTAGGGTCCGGTAACCTCGGCGGCGATGGCGAAAAACACGCGTTGTCGGCTTCCTCGCGCTCCCCGCGGAAGGAAGCACGTGGCGTTCAGAAGCACGCGGCCATCGGGGAGCTCGACCAGTTGGGCGCCTTCGATCCCCCACTCGTAGTCGGGATCATCGCGCGTATTGTGGTGTGGGATCTCACTATGGTCGAGGATCCTGCCCAGCCGCTTCCAAGGTCCGAACCACGAGTCCGACTGGCTGCGCGCCAGGTAGACATCGGGTTGCGGCACACGACTGAATTTCGGCATGCCGGAATAGACGATGTAGCGCTTGCCGCCGATGATCGCCGGATGCGGATCATAGATCCCATCTTCGTCCGTGCCAGGGATCGACAGGATTGCCGGGTTGAGCACCACCCAGTTGAAGCCATCATTCGACACCGCGTGCTCACAGCGGCCGCCGGACTTCATGAACTCGGTCTGGATGAACATGTGGAAGACGCCGAGCTCGTAGACAACACCGGGCGCGGCAACGCCCGATCCTGTGACAGGAAGCTCGATGGGCTCGTGCTCCGTCCAGGGACCATGCAGCTCCGGCGCGGTTGCGTGAAGTATCTTCCAACTCTCGGTTGTTACCGTGCCGCTCGAGCCGAAGACGTGCCAAAGCCTGCCGTCAAAGACGGGGCATGGATCCTTGAGATCATCCACCGCCTGCGGATGGAAGAGCGGGAACACATTCGTCTCGAACTCGATCTTCATCACTTGCCCCATTAATTTCCGGCCGTTTGAGGCTCGTTTGGCTCCGGTCCAGGCGAATCGTTGGAGCCGTCGAACAGCTTAGCTGCCCATGCTACCGAAATACGGCCACCGAGTGACCGTCCCCAAGAACCTGCGTGCGAATCTTGGCTCCACCTCCCAAAGGGGCAGCAGCACCGCGGCATGATCCTTCGCCGCTTTAACGGTTCGCGGCTGGAACAAGTTATTCGACGGAAAGTTAGACGGAAAGGTGGATCTCGCCTCCGCTGCCTGCGATTAACAAATGTTAATCGCAATATACACCGTTCTGCCACTAGGGAAAATTTGTATGGACGCGGCAATAAGAATACCAACTCGCAGAAAAACCACGAAGACGCAAGACTTACTGGTATGCTTCTCTCATTTACGATGGAATTTTGTCTATCAGCGTCCACAACATATTCTTACCTTGGCCGCGAAGGAACATGAGATTATCTATTTCGAGGAACCTGTTTTCGAGGAGCGCTCGCATCCTTCGATGCGTTTCTCAGAGGTGGCGCCGGCAATTCGGGTCGCGACTCCTCTGCTTCCAATTGGCACAAGCCCGGCCAGAGCTGATGCCGTGCAGCGCAAATATCTCGACCGGATCATCGCTTCGACGCCGCACACTAACCTGACCGCCTGGTACTACACGCCCATGGCCCTACGCTTCAGCGCGCACATCAATTGCGATGTCTGCGTCTATGACTGCATGGACGAACTTTCGGCGTTCAAGAATGCGCCAACCGAGCTGGCCATGATGGAGCGAGCCCTCTTCGGGCGCGCCGACGTGGTCTTCACCGGCGGCTTGAGCCTCTTTGAAGCGAAGCGCTGCCAACACCGTGCCATCTATCCGTTTCCGAGCAGCATCGACGTCAGCCACTTCCACAAGGCAAGGACACCCGGCAAGGACCCGGCCGATCAATTCGGCATCCCTCATCCACGGGTGGGCTTCTTCGGCGTCATCGACGAGCGCCTCGACATCGATCTCGTGGCCCAGGCCTCCAAGGCCATGCCGGACGTGCATTTCGTCATGCTCGGTCCGGTGGTCAAGATCGACCCGAGCAGCCTGCCGACAGCGGGCAATCTGCATTGGCTCGGCGGGAAAGCCTATGCCGATCTTCCAGATTATCTGCGCCACTGGGACGCCGGCTGGATGCCGTTCGCGCTCAACGAGGCCACACGCTTCATCAGCCCGACAAAAACGCCGGAGTTCCTCGCCGCTGGCCTGCCGGTGGTTTCAACAGCAATTGTCGATGTTGTGCGAACCTACGGCGCAGCCGGGCTCGTCGACATAGTGGACGCCGAGGACGTCGACATCAAGCTGCGATCCGTCCTTACCCAATCGCGCGAGGCGCGGCTTCAGCAGGTCGATGCCTATCTCCGGGACATGTCCTGGAAGCGCACATGGAATGGCATGGCCGCTCATATTAGGAACGCCAGTGCTCGGAAAAAGGTCGTCCCGTTCCGCAGGAGCGCCTGACCATGTTCGACTGGCTGATCGTCGGCGCCGGCTTCGCCGGCAGCGTTCTCGCCGAACGGATTGCCTCGCAGCGGGGAGAAAGTGTTCTCCTCATCGATCGCCGCAATCACATCGGGGGTAACGCCTATGACTGCTACGACGAAGCAGGCATCCTCATCCACCGCTACGGGCCGCACATATTCCATACAAACGCGCGGTCCATCGTGGATTATCTGTCACACTTCTCGACATGGCGGCCGTATGAACATCGTGTGCTGGCGGCGGTCGACGGAATGCTTCTCCCGATCCCCATCAATCTCGATACGATCAACCGCCTCTATGGTCTCGATTTGGATCCGGTGGAACTGGAAGACTTCTTCGCGTCTCGTCGCGAGACCATCGAGGAAGTCCACACGGCCGAGGACGTCGTGGTCAGTACCGTCGGGCGGGAACTCTATGAGAAATTCTTCCGCGGCTACACCAGGAAGCAATGGGGCGTAGACCCCTCCCAGCTTAGCAAATCGGTAACCGCCCGGGTTCCGACCAGGACCAACCGCGACGACCGCTACTTCGGCGACAGCTTCCAGCACATGCCCGCGAACGGGTACACGCGCATGTTCGAGCGCATGCTCAACCATCCCAATATCAAGATCATGCTGCAGACCGATTATCGTGAGGTCCGGGACCGGATTCCGTTCCGCAAGCTGATCTACACCGGCCCTGTCGACGAATTCTTCGACTGGAGACTTGGCCGCCTGCCGTATCGCTCACTGCGTTTCGAGCACGTGACCGTCGACTGTGAACAGTTCCAGCCGGTCGCTGTGGTCAACTATCCGCAAACGGAGGACTTCACCCGGATCACCGAGTATAAGCATCTGACCGGTCAGAAGAACGCCCGGACAAGCCTCACCTATGAATACCCGACCGACATTGGCGATCCATACTATCCGGTGCCCCGGCCGGAAAACGAAGCGCTCTACAAGCAATATGAAGCCTTGTCCGCCAGTCGCCCGGATGTCTGGTTTGTCGGACGCCTTGCGACGTACCGCTATTACAACATGGACCAGGTCGTGGGTCAGGCTCTGGCTACTTTCGCCCGCATTCAGAAGACGGTCCCAATTGGAGGCGCCTTGCAGCCGGCAATGGCTGTGCCGGGCTAAAGCCGCTTGCTACTCCGGCATGCAAGGCTGCGTGGATCGAGAATGCTGGCCAAACAGCCTCTGCTGCCTCGCCAGTTCATCGGCCATCGGCTGACGGGTGCGACGCGATCCATCCGCATGGATGACGGAGAAAAGGCCAACTTCGGCGTGGCGTGAATTGTCCCATCCCGGGTAAGCCGTGATCGGATAAAGGCAAATACCCCCGACGGGCGCGCCTTGGTTCATAGCCTCCCGCACCTCGTCGCATACATAGTGAAGCCATGCCGGGCCCCCCGATCCCTCCGCACCTGTCTCTGCAATGTACATCGGCTGTCGGTAGCGTTGGGCGACCTCGACGAGCATTTCCGACAGAGCCCGGTATTCGTGATGCCCCATCGGGATTGTTGGCCCGTGCAAGTACCACTGATTGTGCGGGTAGAAATTCAGACCGATGACATCGATGAGATCTTCGCTGCCGCCAAGCTGCGGCTCGACGCGCCCCATCAGCATGTCGTACGCTTCGAACTGTCCTTGACGGACTTTTTCAGCCGCCCGCATTTCCGCGCGGCTTCGATCGCGCGGCGCGATGTGAATAAGCGGCTCGGCCCAGATGAACCGGCATTCTGGATCCGCTTGGCGCATGGCTCGTATGCCTTGCACGGCAGCCTTGACGAGGTGGCGTTTGAACCAACCCCTTCGCCTTGGGCCGGCCGGTGGAAAATAGCCCACTTCGACTGCCCAGGCGAAGAACGATATCTCGTTGATCGGGCAGACGAGCGCAGGCTTCCCGCTGACGGCCCGATGCAACCGGACAGCTTCCGCTGCGAAATCGGCATAGCGCTCGATCAGCTCCGTCCCGCCCTGGTCAAGATAATCGGGGGTTCCGTAGTGAAAGACATCCCAGATGACCTGAACGCCGGCGAGATTTGCCGCTTCAATCATCGGCGCCCAACTCGACCAATCGTACACGCCCGGCGCCTTCTCGATCAGGTGCCAGCGTAACCCGTCACGAACAGTTCTGAGCCCAAGGTTCGCGCAGCCGCGATAGTCGCGTTCTGCGTGAGAATCATGGCCAGTCGCCCGCACGAGATCGAGACGCACGCCATCCTTTCGCCGGTGCGAGGAGCATTCGAAACCGCCCATGAAAAAACTGTCGAATGTGACCGCGCTGGCAGCCGGATTCACGTTTGGGCTAACGGCTTGCGGCACATTCTTACTCCTTGCATTGGCCGGACGGTCGACCAACGGCCGAAACCCTCTTTGGGTTGGGCAAATTCTTCGTTCTTGCCGCGTGCTGAACGGCGTTCAGCCCAGCGTGATCTCCTGATCGTTCACAACCTCGGCCAGCCGACTGAGGAAACTCACGAGGCCGGGTTCCGGATCGTCGTTGTCGCCTGTGAGCACGGAAATACCCCAACGCCCCAGCACGGCTTCTTCGACGGGGTCTCGGCTCGCCATGAAAATGTATGACGGCGGCCGATCCGCCTCGTAGCCCGATCGGTTCCATGTCTGCCAAAGCCGATGCAACAGCAGCCGGATGTTCAGGTCCGACAGGCTATAGCCGACGAACAGAACCGTGCTGCCCAGCGCATCGGAACGAAACCGCACATCGAGCGGCGAATCGAAGGATAGCCGATCGAGATAGTCGGTTTCCGTAAGGACCAGCGAGGAATCGTCATCGAAGTCGCCGTGGAATTTCACGATGCACGCGACGTCCCGGCGAGCCTTCGAGACATCCCGAGCATTGGCCACCTTCACGTATGCGCGGCCGTGTATCTCAAAGGCGACTTCGAGGTTCCGGTCATAGTTGGTGGTGTAGATCACCGGAAAATCCAGCGCGACGATCAGACGATGCAGTTCGGACTCCCGAATCTTCTCCCTGGTCACGGTCCAGTGCCTGTCCATCCAACTGCGCAACGGCCCGATGCTGCCGTGCTTGATCCGGTAATACTCGGCCAGGGTTTGGAAGCGATCACGCGGTCTTGCTCCATCCAGGCCGAGTTCGCTCGCCATGCGCTCAATCAGCTTCTCCCAGGAAGGCAGCCCGACGCTCATCGAAACACCAGCGCCGACAAAGAGCACCGCATTGCGCTCTCGGATCGCTTTAGCGAGTGGAAGAATCGGGTCCTCGTTCATTGCCGAAGCTGAGTGGGCTGCCGCGGGTGGGGCATGACGCATACTTCCGAACCTGGAGGTGGATGAAGTGTTCCCCGCTCAGCCGTGAAAATCCAGAAGACGCCGATACTCAGGTCAGACTCGCCGAAAACAATGCGCAGGCAGGGACAGGCGGCTTGGCTTCGGTCCCTCTCAGCATCGGCGAATCGCCAGCGCGACGTCGGTCGCGAACGGTGGCACCTCCAGCTTCAACCTACCGTCCGCTTGCGCCCGCCATTCCGCCGCTTGCGTGCCGGCCGCAGTATCCCAGCCGACTATGCGGTAGCTACCCGGAGCCAGCCCAGGCAGGTCGATCATGACGGGCTCGATTTGCACGTCGGCCTGCAGCATGCCGTTGGGCCCGATCGTTTCGGGCACCAGCCACGCCACCGCCTGGGCATCGTCGCCGCAGGCTACCGCCGCGACATCGGGGCGGGAAACCCGCACCCGGCCGCCGAGATGGACACGTCGGAACCGACTCCAGTCGATCAGCGGCAGGAAACCCGCCAGCGAGCGCTGCGCCCGCCGCATGCCGGGTGTGAGCACATGCGGCGTACGGTTCGGCCAGCGCATGCCGCCACCGGCACCGCCGGCAGCCAGGTGCGCCCATTGCATATGGCGGAAATATTCGTCATCGAACGGCTCCGGCAGCGTGATCTTCTTGTCCTTGAAGGTATGGATCGGGCCATGTTCGCTGTCGAGGAACGGCCGGCCATCGCGAGTTTCGGCCAGGGCCTCGCCGACGATCCGCCCCAGGCCGAGCGCCGGGGCCACTGTGTCGCGGGGATGATCGATCGTGCCTTCCTCGTAGATGTGGAGGGAGGCGAAGTCGAGATCCGGATGCCGGAAGATAGGTTCGCGGAGCGGCATGTGCGCCCGCCAGCGAAGCTCCGGTCCGAAGAGCGAAACCGTTTGCGGGTGAGAGCGGCCGTAGAGCGAAATCTCCAGCCGGCGAACGAAAGCACCGAGATCGTGGATGAAGTTGCCGAAATCGTCGGCGCTGCCTTCGGCCTGCTCGGGATGGATCTCGTTCCAGAGGTCCCAAGCGAAGAGCGCGCCGCTGCCGCCCCATCTGCGGACAGCGAATTCCAGCCTTGCCTTGATGGCGCGGCGCGTGGCCGTGCAGACCAGAAAGCGCGAGGGCTGATCCAGCACGCCGCCGTTCCTCTGATTATAGGGGTGATGACGCCAGTGCCGCCACTGCCAAAATGTATCGAACGGGGTGAGCAGTATTCTCAAACCGTGCTTTTCACAGAGACGAAAAAGATCGTCCCACAGCCGCACGATAGCAGGAACGAAGCGACCGAGCGGCCGCTCGAAGTAGCGGTGGCGGACCTGAGCATATTCCAGCATCAGCCTGAGGCAGGTGACGCCGCTTTGCTTAAGCCAGCGGAGGTGAGCCTCCACGCCGGCTATGTCCTTGCGCCGGAACAGCCCATTTAGCTCAGGCCAGCTTATCGCGTCATTCTGCCCGATTGGCATCCACGGCTCGCCGTCCTCAGTGGCGAAATATGAGCCGGCCACCGTGATCCACTGCAGACCCGCGGACCGGACAGCGAGTAAGCGCTCCGCGTCACTGGTCGTGCTGTCCGTTAATCCCGTGTTGTCCAAGTGGCTTTCCGGTATTCCCCAAGGCACTCCAAACTGTCTCAGGGGAAAAATGTTCACCGGCGCCGGAGCAAAAATCGCAGCCCGCCCGGGCCTCATCGCCGAGAGAATGGCCCGTTATTAAAGAATGGCCAGCTGATCTGCTCCAGCTTCGCTCGACTGAAAACCCTAGCTAGGATCCGCTCGCCACCATCCCGGCCGTAGGGGCCTGGGCAGGCCACCGAAAGCCAACCAAGTCAAGTCATAGCGACGAGTAGAGATTCGCCGGCGGGATCTCGCCAACCAGGAAGGCCGGCTTCAGGCGATCCTCTGCTGAAGCTGCGGCATGTCTTCGCTCTTCCGCAGACCCGTTGCGACGACCGACACCCGAAACTTTCCGGCCAACGCCTGGTCGAAGATGGCGCCGACGATAATGTCGGCGTCGGCGTCGACCTCTTCCCGTATCCGTGTCGCGGCTTCGTCGACCTCGAAGAGCGTCATGTCCGTGCCGCCGCAGATCGATACCAGCAGGCCTCTGGCGCCCGTCATGGAAGCCTCATCGAGCAGCGGGTTGGCGATTGCTGCCTCGGCCGCCGTCCTTGCGCGGCCCTCCCCCGAGGCTTCACCGGTTCCCATCATCGCCCGGCCCATGTCCCGCATCACCGACTTCACGTCGGCAAAATCGAGATTGATCAGACCTTCCTTCACGATGAGATCCGTGATGCAGCCGACACCGGCGTAGAGAACACGGTCCGCCATAGCGAAGGCATCGGCAAACGTCGTCCTGGCGTCGGCGACCCTGAAAAGGTTCTGGTTGGGGATGACGATCACGGTGTCGGCGCTTTCGCGAAGGCGTTCTATGCCCTCTTCGGCGGCCTGGGACCTGCGCTTGCCCTCGAACGTGAAAGGCTTGGTAACGACAGCCACCGTCAAAATGCCGGCATCGCGCGCCGCACGCGCAATGACGGGCGCGGCGCCAGTCCCGGTGCCGCCGCCCATGCCCGCCGTGATGAAACACATGTGCGTTCCCGCAAGATGATCCATGATCTCGTCGATGGATTCCTCGGCGGCCGCGCTGCCGACGTGGGGGAGAGATCCGGCGCCCAAGCCCTCGGTCACATGCGCACCCAACTGGATCAGCCGCGGCGACTTCGACATGGTGAGCGCCTGGGCGTCGGTATTGGCGACCACGAACTCGACCCCCTGCAGGCCTTCAGCGATCATGTTATTGACGGCGTTTCCGCCAGCGCCGCCGACCCCGACAACGGTGATCTTAGGTCTCATCTCCAGGATTTCCGGCTTGGCAGTCATTGTGATCTCTCTACGGGACGCAGTGGCTGCGCCAGAGCAACTAGCAAACGAATCAGATGGTCCCGCCAAGATCAGGGAATCAGAGGACAGGCCTCGCCGCAAGATCAAGCTGAGGGCGTCAAATCACCAAGTTTGCTTCAGCAGCGCCATGGTTCCCGAGCGCAACCCTGCGTGAACCGGTGCCGGTGCGGGGGGCGACGAAAGACAAATGGTTCAGTCGAAGCAGCCCGCGTCCTCTTCCCTGAGATACGTCCGGGCCGCTTCGGACCTTCGCGCGGCCAGCTGCCCTGAGGACCGCGATCCGTCGCAAGCAGAGCCGGAGACGTCCTGCTCACGAGGTTGATAAATCCCGCCGGTTCTCTAAGTTCGCCTTGGGGCACCTTGACTTCGCGCTGGTCCGGCAAACGATCGGACTTAGGCGCAAGAACGGTAATTCGTCGATGACAAGCGCGGTGTCGGGCACCTTGGCGACCCTTTTGTGCTTTCTGGCCCTGACCGCTGCTGCTCCACGTGCGTTCGCCCAGCAACCGACCGTGCAGCCGGCCGGAGCGATCAAGCCGGACGAGAAGATAACCGAAATCAAGATAGGCTATTTACGGGCCTACGCGCCGCGCCTGACGCTTTCCCTGCTGGACGCCCCGCCGCGTGACGAAGGTGTCGCCGGCGCCAATGTCGCCATTGGCGACAACAACACCACGGGCAAGTTCATCAAGCAGAAATTCAGCCTCGATGTCACCGAGATAAAACCGGAAGCCGACGCGGTTCAGGCATTCAACGCGTTGATTGCCAAAGGCGAACGCTATGTCCTCGCGGACCTCTCGGCCAAGCAGCTACTGTCGATCGCCGACATCGCCCGCGACAAGGGCGTGCTGATCTTCAACGTGGGCGCCACCGACGACAGACTGCGCGAGGAGGACTGCCGCATAAACGTCTTCCACATCGCGCCGACGCGAAGCATGCTCGCCGACGCTCTGGCGCAGTATCTGATGGTGAAGAAATGGCCGAACTGGGTGCTGCTCTACGGCTCGCATGATGAGGACCGCCTCTATGCCGACGCGTTGCGCCGCGCGGCAGCCCGCTTCGGCGGACAGATCGTCGCGGAGAAAGAATTCAAGGATACCGGGACGGCGCGCCGCACTGACACCGGGGCGACGCAGATACAGCAACAGATTTCGGTATTCACGCAAGACCTGCCGGAGCATGACGTGCTGCTTGTGGCCGATGAAAGCGAGGTGTTCGGGACCTACGTGCCCTACCGCAGCTGGATGCCGCGGCTCGTCGCAGGCACGGCCGGTCTTGTGGCGTCGTCATGGCATCCCGCGAGTGAACAGTGGGGCGGCATTCAAATGCAAAATCGCTTCCTGAAGACGGCAGGCCGGCGAATGCTGTCCAAGGACATGTCGGCCTGGACGGCCGTGCGGGCCGTCGGCGAAGCCACCACGCGCACCAATGGTGACGATCCGAAAAAGATCAGCGATTACATCCGCTCGGACGACTTCTCGGTCGCCGCGTTCAAGGGACAGAAGCTGACCTTCCGCAAATGGAACCTCCAGCTTCGCCAGCCGATCCTGCTTGGCGATGCCAAATCGGTCGTCTCGACATCTCCCCAGGAGGGCTATCTCCACCAAGTCTCCGAACTCGACACCCTCGGCATCGATCAGCCGGAAACGAAATGCGTTCTCAGGTAGCGCCGATCGGGAGGAATTCGTGCAGAGCCGAGCTTGCGTACTCGCCATTCTCGCAACCGGCGTCATGGCCGGCCCGGCATCGGCCTACACGGCCTATGTCTCAAACGAGAAGGACAATACGATGACCGTCGTCGATACGGCGACCATGCAGGTGGTCAAGACCGTCGACGTCGGCCAGAGACCGCGCGGCATCACCATCTCGCACGACGGCAAGTTCATCTATTTGTGCGCCAGCGACGACAATACGATCCAAATCATCGATACCACGACGCTGCAGGTCGTCGGCACGCTGCCCTCCGGCGACGATCCCGAATTGTTCGTGCTTTCGCCCGACGGCAAGACGCTCTACGTCGCCAACGAAAACGACAATCTGGTCACCGCGATCGACCTCGACAGCAAGCAAGTCAAGTCCGAGATCCCGGTCGGCGTGGAACCCGAAGGCATGGCCGTCAGCCCCGACGGCAAGACCATGGTCAACACCTCGGAGACCACCAGCATGGCGCATTTCATCGACACCGAGAGCCACGAGGTAACCGACAACGTGCTGGTCGACACGCGCCCGCGCTTCGCCGCGTTCAAGCTCGACGGCTCGCAGGTCTGGGTCAGTGCCGAGATCGGCGGCACCGTCAGCGTCATCGACAACGCCAAGCGCCAGGTCGTGAAGAGGATCAAGTTCGCGATTCCCGGACTGCGAGCCGAAACCATCCAGCCGGTCGGCATCGCCATCAGCGCCAACGGGAAGAAGGCCTATATCGCGCTCGGCCCGGCGAACCATGTCGCAGTGATCAACACCGAAACCTACGAGGTGGAAAACTACATTCTCGTCGGACAGCGCGTCTGGCATCTGGACTTCACCCCCGATCAGAAGACACTGATCACAACGAACGGCAATTCCAACGACATCACTTTCATCGATACGGCGACCGAGGAGCCGGTTCAGTCGGTCACCGTGGGTCAGCAGCCGTGGGGCGTGGTCATATCGCCCAAATAGAAAAGCAGCCGAAAGATTAAGGCCTGAAGCCGGGGCCAAAGACGTCGAGCGCGCTAGATAGCATCCTGAAGGAGCATCCATGCAGCATGCGAGGACGGCGAAAACGGGGATCGGAGCGGCGGCACTCGATGTCGCCGGCGTCAGCCATTCCTATGGCCCGAAGCGGGCGCTCAACGACGTCTCGTTCTCGATCGCGCCGGCGACTTTCACCGCCCTTCTCGGTCTCAACGGCGCCGGCAAGACGACCCTGTTCTCGCTGATCAGCCATCTCTACGACACGCGCCAGGGATCGATCCGCATCTTCGGCCATGACGTCAGCCGTGCGTCCGGCGAGGCACTCAGGCGGGTCGGCATCGTGTTCCAGTCACGCACGCTCGACCTCGACCTGAGCGTATACCAGAACCTCTCCTATCACGCCTCGCTGCACGGCATCGGGCGGCACGAAGCCCGGCAGCGCATTGCAGCGCTGATCGAGACGGTCGACATGCAAGGCCGTCAGCATGACAAGGCTCGCAGCCTTTCCGGCGGCCAGATGCGGCGCATCGAGATCGCCCGGGCGCTGCTCCATCGCCCGTCCCTGCTGCTGCTCGACGAGGCGACGGTGGGTCTCGACATCCAGTCGCGCGCGGGCATTCTTGCCACGATCCGCAAGCTGGTCGAAACCGAGGGCATCGGCGTGCTTTGGGCCACCCACCTGATCGACGAGGTTGAAGATGGCGACCATGTCGTCGTGCTGCGGCAAGGTGACCTGGTCGCCAAGGGCAAAGTGGCCGAAGTGGTCAAAGCGAGTGGTGCCGCGTCGATCCGCGACGCCTTTTCCAAACTCAGCCGCGGCGAAGCAGCCGGCCAGGCGGAGATCTCGCCATGAGCACTCCCGCAATGCCGGAAAAGGTCGCCGCCGTCACCCCGGTGAAGTCCGACGCGTTCGGCTTTCGTCACTACCTCATCTGCCTCAAAGGCGTCGTCGTGCGGGAAGGGCTGCGCTTCCTGCACCAGCGCGAGCGCTTCATCTCGTCGCTGGTGCGACCGCTCGTCTGGCTGTTCATTTTTGCCGCCGGGTTCCGGCAGGTGCTCGGTGTCTCGATCATCCCGCCCTACAAGACCTACGTGCTCTACGAGGTCTACATCACGCCGGGCTTGTGCGGCATGATCCTGCTGTTCTCGGGCATGCAGTCTTCGCTGTCGATGGTCTACGACCGTGAGATGGGCAATATGCGCATCCTGCTGGTCAGCCCATTTCCCCGCTGGTATCTGCTGGTGTCGAAGATGCTCGCCGGCGTCTCCGTGTCGATCGCGCAGGTTTATGCCTTTCTGATCGTTGCCTGGTTCTGGGGCGTCAAGGCGCCGCCGCTCGGTTACCTATTCGTGCTGCCGGCCCTGTTCCTGTCGGGGATGATGCTTTGCGCGCTCGGCATGCTCCTGTCCTCGATGATCAAGCAGCTCGAGAATTTTGCCGGGATCATGAACTTCGTGATCTTTCCCGGCTATTTCGCGTCGCCGGCGCTCTATCCTTTGTGGCGCATCCAGGAAGCGAGCCCGCTGCTTTACAAGCTCTGCCTCGCCAACCCCTTTACCTATGCCGTCGAGTTGATCCGCTTCGCCTTCTACGGGCAGATCGATTGGGTGTCGCTGGGCGTCGTCGCCGGCTGCACGCTGCTGTTTCTCGGGGGGGCCATCATCGCTTATGACCCTTCGCGCGGACTGATAACCCGCAAACAAGGCGCGGGAGGAAACGGTTGATGGAACGGATGCGCCTGGTTCGCAGCCTGGTTGCGGCTGTCATGCTCATGCCCCACGCCGGCGCCACGGCCGCGAACACCGATCCGGACTGGGCCCTGCATGCAGCGCAAGGTGCCGCAACTGGTCGCCGGGGTGAGCTTGATCGAACGGGAGAGACACGAAGCTAAGGAACTCATCCCTGAGCTAGGCAGTTGTGTTTTGTTCCTGGGTTTTGGCCGTTTGAGAACCCAGCGTTTCATTTGTCCGTTTGTGAGGTGATGGATGAGCCATTGCATTGCCCGCAATGGCGCCAATGAGGGCCGGTCCCTTCGGGCTGGCTAAAGAGGAGAATGCAATGAAGAAGAAGAGCTGGAAGAAACCGACGATGTGCCAGGTTGCCGCGGGCTTCGAGATTTCGCGGTATCTGCCTGCTGAAACGCCTCCCAGGAAGTAGGCCGCAGAGCTGCGTGTCCCTGGCTGTGGGGGCATGCATCCCCTTGCCGCTTGAGGTCGTCGAGACGGGGGCTGCCGCGGGAAGCGCGGGCGCGAAGCCGTTTGCCACCGAGAATTTGGCGCCGGTCAAATGGGCCGCAGAGCAGGCATCGCTATGCGCGTGAAGATCATAGGATCGGCGGCGGGAGGCGGCTTTCCGCAATGGAACTGCAACTATCGCCTGAGCCGCTCGGCTCGGAGCGGCATGGCTGGCGTGCATTCGCGGACCCAGTCGTCCATTGCCGTATCGGCTGACGGGACAGGCTGGGTTCTGTTCAACGCGTCGCCCGACATTGGCCGGCAGATTGCGCAAACGCCCGAACTGCAGCCCGCGGCCGATGCGCCGCTGCGCTCGACGCCCATCCGCGCGGTCGTGCTGACGAATGGCGACGTCGACCATGTCGCCGGCCTGCTCAGCCTGCGGGAGCGGCAGCCCTTCGCAATCTATGCAACGGCACAGGTGCTGGCGACGCTGGCGGCGAATTCGATCTTCAACGTTCTCGATCCGGCGATCGTGCCGCGCCGCCTTCTGGCGCCAACGGAGCAAGTGGCGATCTGCAACGCGGACGGCCAGCAGACCGGCGTGGTCGTCGACGCCTTTCCCGTGCCCGGCAAGATCGCGCTCTATCTCGAGCAAAGAGGCGATCCAAGCGCCGATTTCAGCTCCGACACGGGCGCCACGATCGGCGTGCGTATCAGCGGGGCTGGAAGTCGCGCTGCTTTCTTTTACATTCCCGGCTGCGCGGGCATCGATGCCGCCCTGCGCACGCGTCTGGCGGACGCCGCCTGCCTTCTGTTCGACGGCACTGTCTATACAGACGACGAGATGATCATCGCCGGCGTCGGCCAGAAGACCGGTGCGCGCATGGGGCACATCGCAATGTCTGGAGAAGCGGGTTCGATCGCCGCCTTGGCCGATGTGAGGACCGGCCGCCGCGTCTTCATCCACATCAACAATACCAATCCTGTTCTCGACGAGAGTTCCGCCGAACACGCGGCGGTCAGAGCGGCTGGCTGGGAAATCGGGAGCGACGGAATGGAGATCGAACTTTGAGCGACTTCCACGACGCGGCGCGACATGGTCTGTCCAAGAGCGAGCTCGAGGCCGTGCTGCGGCAGGTCGGCGCCGAGCGTTATCACAACCGCCATCCCTTTCATCACAGGATGACCAGTGGCGTGCTGACGAAGGCCGAAATGCAGGCCTGGGCATTGAACCGCTACTGCTACCAGGCCGTCATTCCGCGCAAGGACGCCATGATCCTGGCGCATGCCGAGGATCCGGCGTTTCGCGCCGCCTGGCGCAAACGCATCGAGGATCACGACGGCGAGGACGGCTGGAGCGGCGGCATCGCGCGCTGGCTGCATCTGGCGACCTCGCTCGGGCTCGATGCCGAAGCCGTCAAGAGCGAAAGGCTGGCGCTGCCGGCGACCCGCTTCGCCGTCGGCGCCTACCTTTCCTTCTGCACGAACCGCACGCTGCTCGAGGCGGTGGCATCGTCGCTGACCGAGATGTTCTCGCCGATCATCATCGGCGAGAGAGTGCCGGCGATGCTGGCCAAATACGACTACATCACCGACGACACGCTGGCCTATTTCAGCCGGCGGCCGGAACAGGCGTCGCGCGACGCCGACTTCGCCCTCGCCTATGTGCTGAGCCACGCCGACACGGCCGAGCGCCAGCAGCGGGCGATCGATGCGCTGGTGTTCAAATGCGATATATTGTGGGCGATGCTCGATGCACTTCAACATGCCTATGGCGCGCCGGGAAACGTCCCTCCGGGCGCCTTCCAGCCGGAGGCAACCCGATGATGGCGCTGCGCGAGAGAGCCATCGTCTCCTTGCAATCAATGCCATCGCTGCCGAGGCACGTGCGTATTCAGTACGACCCCGTGCGGCAGGCCTTCGCCGTGCTTTCGCCGGAAAAGGTATTCTGGCCGAACGATATCAGTCTCGACATATTGCGCCGCTGCGACGGGCGGTCCGCGGTCGGCTACATCATCGCTGGTCTTGCGGCCGATTACGATGCTGAACAGGAGGCCGTAGCGGCCGATGTCATCGCCTTCCTGCAGGAATGGTCGGACAAGCTGCTGGTGAAGCTATGAGCGAGCCGCTTCTGCCTCCGATCGGCATGCTGGCGGAACTGACGCATCGCTGCCCGCTGCAGTGCCCTTATTGCTCCAATCCGCTCGAATTGCTCAAGGCCGATCGTGAGCTCGACACCCAGACCTGGCTCGATCTTTTCTCGCAGGCCGCCGATCTCGGCGTTCTGCAGGTGCATCTGTCGGGCGGCGAGCCGACGCTGCGCCGCGATCTCGAGCAATTGATCGCCGGGCTTTCGACGCGCGGCGTCTACAGCAATCTCATCACCGCCGGCATCAACATTGCCGAGGGCCGCATCGAGGTCTTTGCCGAAGCCGGGCTCGACCACCTGCAGCTGAGCTTCCAGGGCGCCCGCCCGGCGACGACCGACCGTATCGGCAACCACAGCGGCAGCCACGAAAAGAAGCTGGAGACGGCACGCCGCGCCCGCGCGGCCGGGCTGCCGCTCACCATCAATGCGCCGATCCATCGCCACAACATCGAGGAAGTGCCGGAATTCATCGACCTGGCTCTTTCGCTGGACGCCGAGCGGCTCGAGATCGCCAATGTGCAGTATGCCGGCTGGGCGCTGGCCAATCGCAATACCCTGATGCCCGAACGCGCCGCCGTCGAACGGCAGGTGGAGATCGTCGCGGCGGCGCAAGCACGGCTTGCCGGCGTCATCAACATCGATTTCGTCCCGCCGGACTATTTCGCCGTCTATCCCAAGCCGTGCATGGGCGGCTGGGCGCGCGACGCCTTCATGGTGACGCCCGACGGCACGGTGCTGCCATGCCATGCCGCGCAGACCATTCCTGCGCTCCGCTTCGAGCGTTTCGGAGAGCGCTCGCTGTCTGAGATCTGGACCGATTCACCGGCATTCAATGCCTTTCGCGGTACCGAATGGATGCTGGAGCCGTGCCGAAGCTGCGAGCGGCGCGAGATCGATTGGGGCGGCTGCAGATGTCAAGCGATGGCGATTGCCGGCGATGCCGCTGCAACGGATCCGGTCTGCATCAAATCGCCGATCCATGCCCGGGTGGGCATGCTCACCGATGAAACGCAGCGCCCCGCGGCAGACAATGCGGCGGGCGAACCCTTCATTTACCGTCGGATAGGAGCTGTGGCGGAGCTCGCCTGACCGTCTTCTCGTAGGTGGTCCCCAATAGGATAAACCGAATTCGGCATGGCGGGATTTGGGCGAAAGCGCGTCGCCTGAATCCGTTCCAGCGCGACACGCTTTAGAGAGGGTCAAGGCGGATTTTGTCCCGGGCGATCTTCCAGGCGGATTCGACGTGGCGCCGTGCCGCGGCTTCCGCCTCCTGCGGCTTACGCGCCCGGATCGCCTCCATAATCGCGTTCATCTCGGCGATCGCCGGCTCGCGACGGTTTGCCGAGGCGATCGTCATCGAACGCAGCTGGTTGATGCGCACATTCAACCCGCTGACGATCTCCCAGGCGACACGCTTGTCCGCAGCCTCGAAAAGCGCTTCGTAGAACTTCGTCGTCGCGCGCATCACCGCCGGCGGCTTGCCCGAGGCCCAGGCCTCGAAGAGCTCGCCGAGGGCGTGCTCCAGTACGGCCAGTTGGCCATTGGTGGCCGATTGCGCGCAGGCGCGCGCCGCGATGCCCTCGAGCAAAGCCCTGAGCTCATAGATCTCGTCGGTGCGGCCGATATCCGGTTTGGCCACAGCCGGACCATGCCCGGGGATCATCTGCACAAGGCCTTCAGCCTCCAGCTGCCGCAGGACCTCGCGCACAACCGATCGGCTGACGCCGAGCTGGTCGCAAAGCGGCCGCTCGACCAGCCTTTCGCCGGGCTGGAAATGAAAATCCATTATGGCCTCGCGCATGCGCTCAAGGGCCAATGTTCTCAAGGTTTTGGCGCTGCGATCGATGCGAAGCGTGTCGTCCTGCATGTCTCTGCTCCCTTGGCCGCCACGAAAACAGATTCCATGGCCGGTTGACAAGGTATTTGGTGCTCCATATTATGGTATACCATAAGACGACAGAGAAGTTGGCGTTTTCTCGAGCGCCACCTGACAGAGGTTTCCATGCAGCCGGCCATTCGCAAGATCGTCACTTACAGCGAGAACACGCTGATCGAAGGCGGCAAGGCAGCATCCAAGCCGCTGCGCCTGATCGGCGTCGCCGCCGTGCTGACGAACCCCTGGGCGGGTCGCGGCTTCATCGAGGATCTTTCGCCCGAGATCCGCGCCTTTGCGCCGGTGCTTGGAGAAACCCTGACCCGCGAGATCGTTGCCGCCGCCGGCTCGGCCGAGGCGATCGAGGGCTACGGCAAGGCCGCGATCTGCGGCACGTCGGGCGAGATCGAGCATGCCTCGGCGCTGATCCACACACTGCATTTCGGCAATCACTATCGCCGCGCCGTCGCCGCCAAGACCTATCTCGCCTTCACCAATCTGCGTGGTGGGCCGAACACACCGATCATGATTCCGCTGATGGACAAGAATGACGAGGGCCGCCGCTCGCACTATCTGACCGTGCATTTCCAGATCGGCGACGCACCGGCGCCGGACGAGTTGGTCGTGGCGCTCGGTGCTTCGATCGGCGGCCGTCCTCACCATCGCATCGGCGACCGCTATCAGGACCTCAAGGAAGTGGGCGACCTGCATGGCTGACGCCGTCGCACCTGGATGGACCCGGGCAGCCGCGCCCGACGGAACCGGCTTTATCCGCGCCGGATCGGGCGCGCCGGTGCTGTTCATCCACGGCGTCGGCATGAACGCGACGATCTGGCAGCCGCAGATCCAGCGGATGGCTGACCGCTTCGACCTGATCGCCATCGACATGCTTGGCCACGGCCGCTCGCCGCTGCCGCCGCAGGAGCCGGAACTCGCCGACTATGCCGCGCAGGCGATCCGGCTGCTCGATCATCTCGGCCTCGACAAGGTGTCCGTCGTCGGTCACTCGATGGGGGCTTTGGTCGCGCAGGAACTCGCGCTGCTAGCGCCGGAGCGCATCCGCCGTGTCGTGTCGCTCAATGCCGTGTTCCGTCGTCCGCCTGATCTGGCCCAAGCCGTGCTCGAGCGCGCGGCGGCGCTCACCGGCCACGGCGATGCGGCGGGGGTCGCCCAGACCATCGCCCGCTGGTTCGGCGATCCGGTTCCGGCCGAGCTCACGGCGGCGGCCGGGAAGGCGGCGGCAGCGTTGAGCGAGGTCGATCCCGAAGGCTACGCCCGCACCTATCGCCTGTTCGCCCGTGCCGACGGCGACCACGCCGAGCGCCTGCAGACCCTGGCCATGCCGGCGCTGTTCATCACCGGCTCCGAGGACAAGAACTCCTCGCCGGCAATGTCGGCCGCCATGGCCAGGCTCGCGCCGCATGGCCGCTGCACCGTTCTCGCCGGCCAAAGGCACATGATGGCGGCGGCGGCACCGGATCTCACCTCACGATGCATCGCCGAGTTCCTGAACGAAGGTGAAAGCCTGGAGCAAGGAGCAGCAGCGGACGCCAGCTTCGACAGCGGCGAGTTCCGGCGTGCGCTCGGCTCCTTCCTAACAGGCGTCACCATCGTCACCACGATCGGCGCGGAAGGCGAGCCGCGCGGGTTCACCGCCAACTCGTTCACATCGGTGTCGCTTGATCCGCCGCTGGTGCTGGTCTGCATCGCCCACAAGGCGCTCGGTCATCCGGTGTTCGCGACATCGAAGAGCTTCGCCATCAACATTTTGAACGAGACCCAGAAAGCGGCCTCCGGCATCTTCGCCTCGAAGGCAGCGGATAAATTCGCGTCGGTCGACTGGCGCCCGGGGAAGACCGGCAGTCCGGTTCTCGACGGCTCGGTCGCAACCTTCGACTGCGATATGGAGCGGTTGGTCGAGGCGGGCGACCATTCGATCCTGATCGGCCGCGTCCGCGACTTCCAGCACAATACCTCGCAGCCTCTCGGCTATTGCCGCGGCGCCTACATCACGCCCGGGCTCAGTCAGGAGGCGCTGGCCGCCGCCCAGCCCGGCACCGATGTCGGCGCCATCCTCGAAAACGGCGGCCGTATCCTGTTCCTCGAAACGCCAGACGGCTTCCTCGAACTGCCGCGCGGCCGGGGGCTGGGCTCGGCAAGCGACGGCAAGAGCCTCAACGGGCTTCTGGCCGCAAAGGCCATCGAGGCCCAGCTCGGCTTCCTCTTCGCCGTATGGGACGACGCGGGCAATCCCTCGCGCACCCATGTTTACTATCGCGGTACCTTCGACGTGCCGGCTTCCAGCGATCGCGGCATCCGGCTGATCGACATCGACGCGATCGACGGCTTGAAGATCGCCGATCCGGCCATCCGCTCGATGCTCACCCGCTATGTGCGCGAATGCACTGAAGACGCATTCGGCGTCTATGTCGGCAACGAGGTCGAAGGCGAGGTAAGGCCGCTCGCCAGGACCGTCGTCCTCAATACAGGTGACCAGGGATGAAGTTCTCGCTTTTCGTGCATATGGAACGCTCGGATCTCGTCAAGCCGCATTCGGAGTTGTTGCGCGAGCTGGGTGAGCTGGTCCTACTGGCGGAAGAGGCGGGCTTCGAGACCGCCTGGATCGGCGAGCATCACGGGATGGAGTTCACCATCTCGCCCAATCCGTTCATCAACATCGCCTATCTGGCGGCCAAGACCAGCCGCATCCGCCTCGGCACCGGAACCATCATCGCGCCCTTCTGGCACCCGATCAAGCTTGCCGGCGAGGCGGCGATGACCGACGTGATTGCCGGCGGCCGGCTCGACATCGGCATCGCCCGGGGCGCCTACAGCTACGAATATCAGCGGGTCTTCCCCGGGCTCGATGCCTGGGGCGCCGGGCAGCGCATGCGCGAGATCATTCCGGCGATCCGGGGTCTCTGGGACGGCGACTACGAGCACTGCGGCGAATTCTGGCAGTTCCCGCCAACCACCTCCTCTCCCAAGCCGCTGCAAAAACCCTACCCGCCGATCTGGGTGGCGGCGCGCGATCCGAACTCGCACGACTTCGCTGTCGCCAACGGATGCAAGGTCCAAGTGACGCCACTGGCGTCCGGCGACGATGAGGTTGCAAGCCTGATGCAGCGGTTTAACGACGCCTGCGCCGCGCATCCTGAAATCCCGCGTCCGGAAATCATGCTCTTGATGCACACGTTCGTCGCCGAGGACGCCGCCGATGCCGATCGGCTGAGCCAGGATCTGTCGAACTTCTACTGCCAGTTCGGCGCCTGGTTCCAGAACAAGAAGCCGGTGCACCAGGGCATTTTGGAACCGCTGAGCGCCGAAGAGATCGCGGCCATGCCGCAATACGCGCCGGACAAGATGCGCCAGAACCTGGTGATCGGCGAGGCGCACGAGGTGGTCGCGCGGCTGAAAGCCTATGAGACGCTAGGCTTCGACCAGTACTCGATCTGGATCGACAGCGGCCTTTCGCACGAGCGCAAGAAGAAATCGCTGCAATTGTTCATCGACCGGGTGATGCCGGCCTTCATCTGATCGCGAACGAACGGGCAAGGCCATGACCGACGCCGCATTCAGGAACTTCATCGACGGCCGCTTCGACGAGCCGTCGGCCAGCTTCGACAGCGTCGATCCGTCGACCGGTGCGCCATGGGCGAAGATGCCGGCTGCAAGCGAAGCCGATGTCGACCGCGCCGTCGAGGCCGCGCATCGTGCGCTGCGCACCGGCCCTTGGGCATCGATGACAGCAACCGCGCGAGGCAAGCTGCTGGTCAGGCTCGGCGACCTCGTGGCCGCCAATGCGGGCCGCCTGGCCGAGCTGGAGACGCGCGACACCGGCAAGATCATCCGCGAGACGCGCGCCCAGATCGCCTATGTCGGCGACTATTACCGCTACTATGGCGGACTTGCCGACAAGCACGAAGGCGCGCATGTGCCGATCGACAAGGCCGATCTCGACGTCACCATCCGCCGCGAGCCGATCGGCGTGGTCGCCGCGGTGGTGCCGTGGAACTCGCAGCTCTTCCTCTCGGCGGTCAAGCTCGGCCCGGCGCTTGCCGCGGGCTGCACGGTGGTGCTCAAGGCCTCAGAGGACGGCCCGGCACCGTTGCTCGCCTTCGCCGAGTTGGTCAGCGAAGCTGGCTTTCCGGCCGGCGCCGTCAATATCCTCACGGGCTTCGGCCAGGAGTGCGGACGGCGCCTGACCAGTCATCCGCTGGTCTCGCGCGTCGCTTTCACCGGCGGCCCGGCCACGGCGCGCGCCATCGTCAGGAACACGGCGGAAAACCTCGCGCACACGACGCTCGAGCTCGGCGGCAAGAGCCCGGTCGTCGTCTTCGCCGACGCCGACCTCGACAGCGCCGCCAATGCGGTCGTCGCCGGCATCTTTGCGGCGACCGGACAGAGCTGCGTCGCCGGTTCGCGCCTGCTGATCGAGCGTACCGTAAGACAAGAATTCCTTGGTTGGTTGAAGCGCAAGGCCGAAGCGATCCGCATCGGCGATCCTCAGGATCCGGCCACCGAGATGGGGCCGCTCGCGACCCTGCGCCAGCGCGACCGGATCGAGACCATCGTCGCCGAAAGCCTCGCCGCCGGGGGCACGCTGGTCACCGGCGGCAGGCGCCCCGACGCCGGCGCCGGCTTCTACTATGCGCCGACGATCATCGATGCCGGTGATAGCAACCTGCCCTGCGTACGCGAGGAATTGTTCGGGCCGGTGTTGAGCGTGCTCGCCTTCGACACCGAGGCCGAGGCATTGGCTCTAGCCAACGACACGCCCTTCGGTCTCGCCTCCGGCGTCTTCACCTCGAATCTCGGCAAGGCGCACCGCATGGCGCGCGACATCCGTGCCGGCGTCGTCTGGGTCAACACCTATCGCGCCGTGTCGCCGCTCGTTCCCTTCGGCGGCTACGGGTTGTCGGGTCTTGGCCGCGAAGGCGGGCTCGACGCCATCCGCGACTACACGCGCTCGAAATCGGTCTGGATCAAGACCTCGGACGAGCCGATTCCCGATCCCTTCGTCATGCGCTGAGAACGCATGCCGAGGGTGCAGCGACAAGAACAAGAAACGGAACAGAGAAATCAGAGGAGAATGACATGAGACTGATCTTAGCCGGCGTGCTCGCCGGACTGCTATCGGCAACCGCCGCCAAGGCCGACGAAATGGTATTCACCAGCTGGGGCGGCACCACGCAGGAAGCGCAGACCAAGTCCTGGGCCGAGCCATTCGCGGCGAGCTCCGGCATCAAGGTGCTGCAGGACGGCCCGACCGACTACGGCAAGCTGAAGGCCATGGTCGACGCCAAGAACGTGACCTGGGACGTGGTCGACGTGGAAATGGATTTCGCCATCAAGGCCGCCAAGGACGGGCTGCTCGAGCCGATCGACTTCGCCGCCGTGCCGAAGGCCGATCTCGACCCGCGCTTCAGCAACGAGCACGCCGTCGGCAGCTTCTACTATTCCTTCGTGCTGGCCTGGAACAAGGGCGCCGTTTCGGGTGAGCCGACAAGCTGGGCCGACATGTTCGACACCAAGAAGTTTCCCGGCAAACGGACCTTCTACAAATGGTCGGCGCCGGGCGTGATCGAGATCGCGCTGCTCGCCGACGGCGTGCCGGCGGACAAGCTCTATCCGCTCGATCTCGAGCGCGCTTTCAAGAAGCTCGACACGATCAAGTCGGACATCGTCTGGTGGGGCGGCGGCGCGGAGTCGCAGCAGCTCATCGCTTCGGGCGAGGCTGCCTTCGGGCAGCTCTGGAACGGCCGTGTCTTCGCGCTCGAGAAGGACGGCGCCGATGTCGGCGTCTCCTGGAACCAGAACCTCACCGCCGCTGACGTTCTCGTCGTGCCGAAGGGCGCCAAGAACAAGGACAGCGCGATGAAGTTCCTCGCCGCCGCGACCAGCCCGGCCGGCCAGGCGAAATTCGCCGAGGCAAGCGGCTACGCGCCGATCAACACCAAGGCCAAGGCGGAAATGCCCGCCGACGTGGTGAAAGGGCTGCCCGACGCGCATGTCGAGGGTCAGATCAATCTCGACATGAACTACTGGGCCGAGCACCGCGACGAGATCGCCACGCGCTGGTACGCCTGGCAGACCAAGTAGCGCCACAGCAAGCCGGGGGCGCGGCAAGCCGCGCCCCCTTCGGGACGACGGGAACCGCTCGATGCAAGCACACTCCCTCAGCCGCGGCTCGATTGCCGGCCTGCCGGCCGGCAGCGGCGGCGCCCTGCCGGCCCTGGTGCTGGTCGGCCTGTTCTTTGTCGTGCCGGTGGTCGCGCTCTTGCTGCGCAGCGTCACCGATCCCGAGCCCGGCCTGCAGAACTATGCCGCGCTGTTCGGCAGCGGCACTTATGTGCGGGTGTTTCTCAACACCTTCCTGGTCGCGGCCGTCGTCACCGTCGTGACCATCCTCGTCGCGTTTCCGGTCGCCTGGATGCTGGCGATCATGCCGCCGGCGCTCGGTTCGGTCGTCTTCGGCATCATCATCCTGTCGATGTGGACCAATCTCCTCACCCGCACCTATGCCTGGATGGTGCTTTTGCAGCGCACCGGTGTGATCAACCGGGCGCTGATGGGGCTCGGCGTCATCCAGGAGCCGCTGCCGCTCATCAACAATTTGACCGGCGTCACCATCGGCATGGTCTACATCATGCTGCCCTTCATGATCCTGCCGCTGGTCGGCACGCTGCGCGCCATCGATCCGATGACGCTGCGCGCCGCCGCCCTTTGCGGCGCTAGCCCGTCGCAGGCATTCCGCCGCATCCTGCTACCGCTGTCGCTGCCCGGCATCGCCGCCGGCGGGCTGATGGTCTTCGTCATGTCGCTCGGCTATTTCGTGACGCCCGCGCTGCTCGGCGGCACATCGAACATGATGCTCGCCGAAATGATCGCCCAGACGGTGCAGTCGCTGCTCAACTGGGGGCTCGGAAGTGCTGCGGCCTTCGTGCTGCTCGCCGTCACCATGGTGCTCTACGCGATCCAATTGCGCATGGTCGGCGCCAGGCGCCTCGCCGGAGGGCTCTAAGATGCTGCTCGACTACGACCGGCTCGGATGGCTGCGTGCGGCGCTCGCCGGCTTCACTGCGCTCATCGCGGCTTTCCTTCTGTTACCGGTGGTCTTCATCGTCCTGTTGTCGTTCGGCTCGTCGCGCTGGCTGGCGTTTCCGCCACCAGGCTGGACGCTGAAATGGTATCAGGAACTGCTTGCCGACCCGGCCTGGGTCGACGCCGCTTTGACCAGCGCGAAGATCGCCGCGATGGCCGCCATCCTCGCGGTTCTGATCGGCCTGCTCGCCTCGTTCAGCCTAGTCAGGGGCGAATTTCGCGGCCGGCAGTTCCTGCGCGGCCTGCTGCTGACGCCGATGGTGCTGCCGGTGGTGGTTTTCGCCATCGCCATCTACGCCTTTTTCCTGCGCATCGGGCTCGCCGGCACGACGATCGGTTTCGTCATCGCCCACACGATCCTGGCGCTGCCCTTCGCCATCATTCCGATCGCCACCGCGCTCGAAGGTTTCGACAAATCCATCGAGGACGCGGCGATCGTGTGCGGCGCCAGTCCGCTGCAGGCAAGGCTCAGGATCACCCTGCCCTCGATCCGCATCGGCATCTTCTCGGCGGCGATCTTTTCCTTCCTCGCCTCATGGGACGAGGTGGTGGTGGCGATCTTCATGGCGAGCCCGACCCTGCAGACCTTGCCGGTGAAGATCTGGGGCAGCCTGCGTGCCGATCTGAGCCCGGTCGTCGCCGCCGCCTCCAGCCTGCTCGTCGGCCTCACTCTCGCCCTGATGATCGTCACCGCACTCCTTCGCAGAAGACTGTCCAGATGACCCGGCCATTCCTGTCCATCCGCGCGGTGAGAAAGGCGTTCGGCGCCTTCGTCGCCGTCCACGACGTCACCATCGATGTGCCGAAGGGCGAATTCCTGACCTTTCTCGGGCCGTCAGGCTCCGGCAAGTCGACGACGCTCTATGCGATCGCCGGTTTCCAGGATCCGACGGCGGGCGACGTGCTTTTGGAAGACAAGTCGCTGCTTTCGGTGCCGTCGCACAAGCGCAACATCGGCATGGTGTTCCAGCGCTACACGCTGTTCCCGCATCTGAGCGTCGCCGAGAACGTAGCCTTTCCGCTGCGGGTGCGCCGCCGGCCGGATGCCGAAGTGAAGCGCAAGGTCGCCGATATGCTGGCGCTGGTGCGCCTGGAAAAATTTGCCGACCGCTATCCCGGCGCGCTGTCCGGCGGCCAGCAGCAGCGCGTGGCGCTTGCCCGCGCGCTCGCCTACGATCCCCCGATCCTGTTGATGGACGAGCCGCTGTCGGCTCTGGACAAGAAACTCCGCCAGGAAATCCAGGCCGAGATCCGCCGCATCCACCGCGAGACCGGCGTCACCATCCTCTATGTCACGCACGACCAGGAGGAGGCGCTGCATCTTTCCGACCGCATCGCCTTGTTCAAGGAAGGCCGCATCGAGCAGATCGGCACCGGCGAGGATCTTTATCTCAGACCCGCGAGCGAGTTCGTCGCCGGCTTCATCGGCAATTCCAACTTCCTGCCGGCGGAGCACCTCGAAACAGAGAACGGCGTTGCCTTGGTGCGGCTGGCCGATGGCTCGATCGTCAAGGGCGTGAAAGCCACACAGGCGCTCGGCCGCGGCCAAAAGGCCAGGCTGATGGTGCGGCCGGAAGCGTTCCGCCTGACCCCCATGGAGGGGAATGCATCGCTTGCCGTCGAGATCGTCGACACCGCCTTCTTCGGCGATCGCCGGCGCGTCGTGGCGCGCACGGGGTCGGGCGACGAGATCGACATCAGGCCAACTTCGGATACAGCCGAACCGGGCGGCACCGATGCCGCTTCGGGACGGCAGATTTTCTTCGATCCCGCTACGGCCTTCCTGTTTCCGGTCTGAAGCCGGGCTGGGTCATCCCCGCGACTGGCTCGCCGCCATCCAGTGCCGCGTCGTCACAACCGCGACATGGCCGGCGCCTCGATCACCGTCATGCATCTCGATGACGAATTGCAACGCATGATCGACCATAGTGCGACTGCGCCATGTTCCGGAGCTGAGCGAGATGGACTTCACGACCGGGGATTTGAAAGCCACTTTCTCCGAGCGGATGGCGACGGAACGCGACAGGCTCTGCGAGCTCGACGGAGTGATCGGGGACGCCGACCACGGCGTCGCCATGGAACAAGGCATGAAAGCCGCGGCCGAAGCGGCGCAAGCCGCCGAAGGCACGCTGCAGGATATATTCAATGCCGCCGCCCAAGGCTTTCTCAACGCAGTCGGCGCCTCCTCCGGACCGCTCTACGCAACCGCGCTTTTGCGCGCCGGCAAGGGCGCGGGTCCGCGCGCATCGATGCCGACCGGCGAGTTGCGTACCATCATTGCTGCGATGCGCGACGGCATCGCCCAGCGTGGCAAGGCGGAACCCGGCCAGAGGACAATGCTCGACGCCTGGGGGCCGGCCGCCGACGCGGCAGTCAATGGCCGCAACGCCGATGCCATAGCCGCCGCTGCCCGCCGGGGCGCGGAAGCGACGCGCGACATGATCGCAACCGTCGGTCGCGCCGCGCGTCTCGGCGAGCGCTCGCTCCATGCGGACCCCGGCTGGGTCTCGGCCGCAATGCTGGTCGAAGAAATCTGCAGGGCGATAAAGATCGCTTAGGCGGTGTGCCGCCATGCGATCAGCACTTGCCAGCAGGCCTGCATTCGATACAGGAGGCGCTTCAGCCGTTTACGATCGATTGTATCGATCAACTCTCCAGCGACATGACGGCAAGGTGAAGCGCGCGGACGCCCTTCTTAATGATTGGCTCATGTCGGCGTCGGGCGAGGACCGCCGTGTAGACGGGCTGATGCAGAGTTGGAGCTTCTTCCACGATGTGGGAGGGGCGCTCGGCGGCGAAGCGTCGCGCATCGTCGGCGCGCATGTAGCATGTGCCGCCGGCCCGCCGCAGCATATTGTCCGCAAGCGTCTCGGAGCCCATCGAAAGCCGGCACGCAGTCAGGTTTGGCAGCGCCTCGGCATGAGCCTTCTCGAGCACCACCGTGTAACCCGGCCGGATGTAACTGTCGGGGCTTACATCGCAAAGCCTGCGCGCCGTGGTCGAGACCATCACATATTCCTCGACCATGAGCTGGTCATATGTGATCTCGGGCAGGTAGCGCGGAGCATAAACAACGGCAATATCGAGGTTTCCCAGGCTTAGATCCGATATCATCTGCGGCGAATAATCGGATTCGACGTGGATCGAGGAGGGCAAGACTTGCAGCAGCATTTCCAGCCAACCAGGCAGGATCGAGCGGGTCATCCCGACCTGGGCAGCGACCCGTAGGCTGCCCTCGAACCTGTTGAAGGCGCGCACATCGTGACGCGCCTGGGACCAGGTCGACAGCATCGACCGCGCATAGGCCTCAAACCGCCGCCCTGCCGCCGTCGGCTCGGCACCGGCGCGGCCGCGGTGGAAGAGCTCGGATCCAACGGCGGTTTCTAGATTTTTGATACGGGTGCTGACCGTCGATTGCGTCAGTCCGAGGCGCTCCGCCGACCGGTTGAAGTTCCGCGATTCGATGATGTCCAGAAAGGTCTCGACCTGTTCCAGCTGCATGGGCCAGCCAATCGATTTTTACGATTGTATCGGCCCGATCATACGCTTGATCCAAACACTGACAAGGCGGAAGTTCGATGCAGGAATCCAGAGGCGTTCAGCGGCGCCCGCATCATCAAGAGGGACAAGTGTTCATAGTCGATTGCGATTGCCACAATTACTGGTCCAGCGCGACGGTGCTGGAGCCCTACCTGTCCGGCGTCTGGAAAGACATGTTCATCGAAGGCGAGAAGACCGGCCCCGTCGGCGCCTTTCCGCACGGCCATCGCCCCTGGTTTCATCCGCAGGATTTCTCCCGGAAGGACGTGCGGCCGAAGGTCGAGGCGGACAATTACCTGATCATGAAGGAGAAGCACCTCGATAAATACAATATCGGAGTGGCAATCCTGACTGGCGACGAGCCGATCGAGGCTTCGACGCTGGCAAATCCCTATTACGCCAGCGCGCTGGTAAGCGCCTATAACAACTATCAGATCAATGAATGGCTGCCGAAAGACAGCCGCTTGATGGGCTCCATCGTCATCGCGCCGCAGGACCCACGCCTTGCGGCGGCGGAGATCCGGCGGCTCGGCGCGCATCCCCGGATGGCGCAAGTTCTGGCCTCCCAAGGCTCGGTGCGGCCGTATGGCGATCCGTTCTATCACCCGATCTTCGAGGCCTGTGCCGAGGTCGGCTTGCCGTTCGCCATACATCTTGGCGGGCATGGCGGCATCAACTGGAATGCCGTCGCGCCCGCGCCCACGACTTTCTTCTGGGAGACCCATGCGATCCTGCACATGTCGGCCATGTCGCATGTCGCGAGCATGATCGCGCATGGTGTGTTCGAAAAATGGCCGGATCTTTACTTTGTCGTCATCGAGTGCGGCATCGCCTGGGTGCCGTCGGTGCTCTGGCGACTTGACGCCGACTACAAAGCCCTGCGCAAGGAGACGCCATGGCTGAAGATGCTGCCGTCGGAATATTGTCGACGCAACATACGCTTCTCCACGCAACCATTGGAGCAACCGTCGAACGTCAAACACCTCTGGGCGATCCTGGAGGCGATGGACGGGGAGAACACGCTGCTGTTTGCGTCCGACTACCCGCATTGGGATTACGATGACGTCAACACGCTGCACATCCCGCCGGAATGGCGCGGCAAGGTGCTCGGCCAGAATGCGCTGGACGTCTACAAGCGGATCCCCCGCCCGCAAGCCGCCGCGGCAGCGTGACGAGGACCCAAATGGCCGAGAAGACGTATATTTGTCGCGCCGACGAGATTCAGGTCGGGACGCCATTCATCGCCAAGGTGCGCAGCCTGTCGATCGGCGTGTTCCGGATCGGCGATAGTTTCCATGCGCTGCTGAATGTTTGTCCTCACCGAGGCGCTCCGCTTTGCGAAGGGCCGCAATGCGGAACGACCGCTCCCGTCGAGGGACCCGAATTCATCTACCACCGCGAGAACGAAATCGTTCGCTGCGCCTGGCATGGGTGGGAGTTCGACATCCAGACGGGTGCGGCCCTGGTCAACCCGTCCGTTCGCGCGCGGACGTTCCCAGTCACCGTCGAGGCCGGGAGCATTTACGTGACGGCCTGATCAGAGCGGCGCGCGCCTTGGCGACCGGTTAGGCGCCGTTACCCGAAGCAGCCGTCTTATGCGCCCGGCTCTTGGCATGCTGCTGCTGGCGCCGATCGCATCGGCATCCGCTGCAATAGGCCGCTGACGGTCGGCGGCGGTTTTTTCGCGACAAACCGCTGGGCTATGGCGAAGACGCATTTGCGGCTTGGCAGGTCAACATGTGGCGCTAGAAATGGGAAGCTGGTGCCGACCGGCGATACGGCATGCGTCCCTTCTATGACGCCTCCGCCGGCCACACCCCAACCAAGGAGCATTCCATGACCTGGAGCGGCGTGTTTCCAGCAGTGACGACCAAGATGCAGGCTTCCGGCGCAGTCGACCTGAAAGCCACGCAAGCCAGCATCGAGCGGCTTGTTCAGAACGGCGTGTCGGGCGTAATCGTCCTGCCCATGCTTGGCGAGAATGCCACGCTGACACAGGCCGAGCGCGATGCCGTGGTTGCAGCAGCCAGGGAAGTCGTGGCGGGACGGGTGCCGCTGCTCTCCGGTCTTGCGGAATTGTCCACCGACGACGCGGCCGCGGCGGCTCGCAACTACCAGAAGCTCGGAGCCGAGGGGCTGATGACCTTCCCCAGTCTCGCCTATCGCACCGACCGCCATGAGACCGTGGCATGGTATAAGACCGTGGCCGAGGCCAGCGACCTGCCGGTGATGATCTACAACAATCCGCTCGCCTACAGGGTCGACGTCGACGTCGAGACGCTGAAGGCGCTGGTCGATGTTTCCGGCATCGTCGCCATCAAGGAAGAGACCGGCGATATCCGCAGGGTAACCGACCTGTTCAACGCCTTCGGCGACCGTTTCGACATCTTTTGCGGCGTCGACGATCTTATCCTTGAAAGCCTGACGCTCGGTGTTGTCGGCTGGGTGTCGGGCATGACCAATGCATGGCCGGCCGAGTGCGTATCGCTGTTCAACGCCGCCCGCGGCGGCGATTATGCGGCAGCGCTTCCGCTCTACCGGCTGATGACGCCGGCATTTCATCTCGATACGGACGTCAAGCTGGTGCAGTACATCAAATTCGCCGAGCATCTGGTGTACAGCGCTCCGGAACACGTTCGAAAGCCGCGCCTGCCGATCGGCGGCGAGGAACGGTCGAAAGTGGAAGCGGTCATCAGGAAGACGATTTCCGATCTCGCAGCGCTGAGGTGTTTGACAAACGAAGGTGACGGCGCTGCGGACCGCTGAGCAGTCGGCCGTGGTCAACTGCCGGTTCGCACCCGTACCTTTTCGGCGAAGGCCTCCACCTCGCCTTGACGAGGTTGCTTGCCGGTGTGCGTGAACAGGTAGGCCGGCGTCAGAGACAGACGGTTGCTCACCGGCTCGACGATCTCGAGCGAGTAATAACCGATCTGCGTGAAGTACAGCACGCGCGCCCGCACGAAGGCTTCGGTGTCTGCGTAACCGTGCCGCAAAAACATCGCCCGGATGGCATCGACCCGCGCATCGTCTTCCTCGTTCACGATACGATGGACCTTGGCGGAGTGGCGCGACCAGGCACGCACCGCGAAATCCAAGCGCGGATTGAACAGCCTCTCATCCAGCCAGCACTCGAAGACATTGAGCACGGCCTCAGTTATCGACGCGGCGGGCCGGCCGGCCTGCTCGAGGATGAAACGGGTGTTGTTGTTGCGCCAATAGTCGAGAAGCTGATCGAGCAGGTCCTGACGGCTCTTGAAATACCAGTAGAAACTGGAACGGGAGACGTTCAGCTTCTGCCCGAGCGCGAGGACGCGCACCGCCTCCACGCCTTCGGAGATCAGCGTCTCCAGCGCGAGCTTCATCCAGTCCTCGCGCGTCACCTTGGTATTGCCGATCAGACCGGACCGTCGCACGACTGCCTCTGCACTGGAATCCGAAAGCATCTCGGGCTGGCCAGGTTTGAATGCCGGCTAGATAGACCTGAAACCGCCCCCGCTAGAATACTTGCACCTGTTCGAGCCACTCCCAAAGATACGGGGCAAGGCCCCGGTCGACGTGCACCCGCGCCCGATCGGGGTTGCCGAACCGGTAGAAGAGAACGCCGGCGCCGGCAAAAAGGATCGAAGCCGAGGGACTTGCCTGCCTCGGATCGAGCGCCGTGCCCCTGGCGACCAGACCGGCCAATCCCGGCCCTTTCATCTCGAATACATGCAGCCCGGCATCCATGACCGTGACCGCGAAACCGGCCGCGTGCCAGCCGGCCGCGACGGGCAATGGCCGTTCGCTTACGGCGAGAATGCGATCGCGCGCGATGCGCACCATGTATTTGTCGCCCTTGGCAACCGCGCCGGCACCGACACCTTCCCCCGCGAGACCCGAAGCCTGCGCCCAAGCCGTCAGGTCGCCGCTGACCAGAAGCTGCTTCAGCCCGTCCAATGTGCGCACGCTGATCCCGTCCGTGTTCAGGACCGCGGTGGTCCAGTCGGGCGCTGCGGGCCATTTTTCGGCAAGGTTACGCATGCAGGCGGCTCCCTTCCGGATCGAAGGCGCAGGGCGCGACGATGGTGGCCTGGCGCAGGACGCCGAGGTGCTGAACGTCGATCGTTTGGCCATGCCGTGCGGCACCCCGTTCGATGAGCGCCAGGGCGACGGGGCGGCCCAGGGTCGGGCTTTGATAGCTGGAGGTGACGAAGCCGATGCTCCGGAGCCGGCCGCCGCTTTTCTCCACACCATGCGCGCCGGTCGCCAGCGGCGCCTCGCCTTCGGCGACAGCCAGGCCGACAAGCTGATTGCGATCGGTTCGGCTCGCCGCGTCGGTGCAAAGCGAGCGCCGGCCGACGAACTCACCTGTACGCTTGGTCCGCGGTCCCGCGACGCCGAGGTCGTGCGGCATGACGTTGCCGTCGGTGTCCTTGCCGATGACGATGAAGCCCTTCTCGGCGCGCAGGATCATCAGGGATTCAAGCCCGAGCAGCACGGCGTCGAACGCGCGGCCTTCCTGCTGCATTCTTGCCCAGAGCGCCTCGGCCCGGTCGGCGCGGATGGAGATCTCGTAGCTTCGGTCGCCGGTGAAGGAGACCCGGGCAATGCGCACCTCGTCGCCGGCAAAGCGGCCGGCGGTAACCGCCATGTGCGGCAGGCTGGCATCGTCCAGCGCAGCACCCAGATCGAGCGCCTCTATCAGGCCGCGCGCTTTCGGACCCGAAATCGTCAAGGTGGCGTATTGCGCGGTGGCGTTGTGGATATAGACCGCATCGCGGCCGAAACGATCCTGCCGCCATTCTTCGAGACGCGCGTGGACAGCGGCGACATGCGACGACGAGCAGGAGACGATGAAGCGGTGCTCGTCGAGACGAACCAGCACACCGTCATCGAAGACGACGCCATTTTCCGACAGCATGAAACCGTAGCGGCAATGGCCGGGTTTGAGGGTCGACATGGTGTTGTAATAGATGAAGTCGACGAATTCGGCCGCGCGTGGACCGATCACCTCGATCTTGCCGAGCGTCGAGCCGTCGAAGAGCGCAACGGACTGCCGGGCGCGCCGCGCTTCCTCCTGGATCGTGGCTCCGGCTTCGCCGCTTCCGTAATAGGCCGGCCTCAGCCAGCCGCCATATTCCTGGAACACTCCGCCTGCTGCGCGATGGTTTGCCTCTAGCGGCAGGCGACGGACCGGGGCGTGCATGCTGCCCCGACGCGCTCCCGCCAGGCTGGCGAACGGCACAGGCGTGAAAGGCGGCCGGTAGGTGGTGGTGCCGACATCCGAGATGGCGCGGCCGGTAACCGCGGCCAGCAGCGCTAGACCGTTCAGGTTCGACGTCTTGCCCTGGTCGGTCGCCATGCCAAGCGTCGTATAGCGCTTCAGGTGCTCGACGGAAACAAAATTCTCCCGCGCCGCCAGTTCGACGTCCTTGGCGGTGACGTCGCTCTGGTAGTCGATCCAGACGCGGCCCTTGGCTTTGGGCTTCGGCCACAGGCTGACGACGCCAAGCGTTCTTTCCTCGCCAGTGCTGCGAGGTGCCGGCGGCGCCGAGCCGAACCCGCCGAGGGCCGCCAGGCCGCTGGCCAAGGTCTCGGAAAGCGAGACCGTGCCGGCGACGGCGCCGGCTACGCCGATCCCTTCGATCGCTTCTGCGGGAATGAAAGCCGATAGTTGATCGCTCCAGGCGAGCTTGCCTTTTGCCTGCGAGAACAGATGCACGGTGGGTGTCCAGCCGCCCGAGACGAGCAGGCAATCGGCCGCAAGGGCGGTACCGTCGTCGAGCAGAACACCCTGAACGGCGTTGCGGCCGCGCGCCGCTGCAATGGCGCGTCCGGCGAGGACCCGAATACCGGCCTTGGCCTGCACGCCACCCTCACGCCGGCAATCAACCACCGTCACCGAAGCGCCGGCCGCAGCCAGCGCCGAGGCCGGCTCGTAGGCGCTGTCATTGTTGGTTGCGACCACGATCTGCCGGCCGACAAGGATGCCATGCCTGCGCAGGTAGCTCAACGCCGCGTCAGCGGAGAGTATGCCCGGAAGGTCGTTGTTGGCGAACGGGACCGGCCGCTCGATCGCGCCCGTCGCCAGCACGATGCGGCGCGGGCGCACGCGCCACAGCGTGTCGGGTCGGCCGTCGCGGTGAATCTGGTTGAGCGCGACCAGATTGTGATCATAGAGGCCGAAGGCGGTCGTATCGCTGAGCACGAGATGCCCACTGCTCTTCAGCCGGGCCACCGTCGCATCGATCCATGCCGCACCCTTGACACCGTCGATTTCGCCTGCACGGTGGCGCAGCGACCCGCCGGGATGCGTCCGGTCGTCGACCAGGACGACCGAGTGCCCGGCTGCCGCCGCGCCGGCAGCCGCGGCGAGGCCGGCCGGTCCGGCGCCGACCACCAGGACGTCGCAATGGTGGTTGATCTGGTCCGAGACGTGACGCGGCTTCCAATTGCGGTCGACGACGCCGAGCCCGGCCATGGCGCGGATGCGCGGCTCGAACAGGTGCCAGTCCGGCCACATGAAGGTCTTGTAGTAGAATGCGGCGGGCAGGAAACGGGCAAGGCGGTCCAGCACCGCGTTGCGGTCGGCCAGCGCCGTCGGCGACGCGTTGACGCTCTTGACCGTGAGGCCGTCCCGCGCCGGCACGGTCGTTGCCCGCGCATTCGGCGCGCGGCCGCCGGCGCTTTCGACATCGACCAGCGCGTTGGGCTCCTCCACGCCGGATCCCCAGATGCCACGCGGCCGATGATATTTGAAGCTGCGGCCGACGATCGCCCGGCCGCTCGCCAGCAAGGCAGACGCGATCGTGTCGCCGGCAAAGCCGTCGACGCGCGTGCCGTCGAAAGTGAAGCTCAGCGGGCGGGCCCGATCGATGTCGCAGCCGCCATTGGCAAGACGCGAAGCGCTCATGCGCCATGCTCCGCGTCGCCGAGCACGGAGGAACCCGACACCTTGTGATTGACGCGGTCGCGGCTCATCGCAAAGCACTCGCCGCAGGTCAGGTGCATCCAGATCTCGCGAGTCGGCCCCTTCGGGTTGTTGCGCATATGGAGATAGCCGGCCCAGCGCTCGGCCGTCACGTCCCCGCCGTCGGGCCGCAAATTGCCGGCCTCGCCGCCATAGTGAAACTCGCTTTCTTCGCGCGGCCCGCAGAACGGACAGGGAAAGAGCTGCATCTTTTCTACACCTTCAATGGGCAATGCCGGAGCCGGCAGCCTCGTCGATCAGCCGGCCGCGGGCGAAGCGGTCGAGATCGAAAGGCCGGCTGATGTCGTGGTGCCTGCCGGTGGCAAGCAAATGGGCAAGCAGCGTGCCGCCGGCGGGAATCGCCTTGAAGCCGCCCGTGCCCCAGCCGCAATTGAGGAAAAGCCCGGGCAGTGGCGATTCGCCGATGATGGGCGAGGAATCGGGGACGACGTCGACGATGCCTGCCCATTGCCGCATCATCTTCAGCTGGCCGAAGATCGGGAACATTTCGAGCATGCCTGCGATCACGCCTTCCAGCACCGGCAAGTTGCCGCGCTGGCCATAGGACGGGATGCGGTCGAGCGCGCCGCCGATCACCAGTTCGCCCTTGTCCGATTGGCTGACATAGACGCCCGTATCCGGCGAGATCACCACCGTGTCGATGATCGGCTTGACCGGCTCGGACACGCAGGCCTGCAGTGCATAGGAATTGACCGGCAGCCGGAATCCCGCCTTCGCCGCCAGCACCGAGGAGTGGCCGGCCACCGCCATCCCCGTACGCTCGGCCCGGATTGCGCCGCGCGACGTGACGACCCCACGGCAGCGCCCGTTCTCAATGATAAAGTCGCTGATCTCGCAGTTCTGAATGATGTCGACGCCGAGACGGCTGGCGGCGCGCGCATAGCCCCAGGCGACAGCGTCATGACGGGCCGTGCCGCCGCTCGGCTGCCAGGTGCCGCCATAGACGGGGTAGCGGGCATCCGGGCCGAAATTGTAGATCGGCACCACCCGGCGGACGTCCTCGACCGAGAACAATTCGCAATCGATGCCGTTGACCTGGATGGCGTTGACGGACCGGGCAGCGGTTTCCATTCCCGCTTCGCTATGCGCGAGGGTGAGAATGCCGCGCGCGGAAAACATCACATTGTAGTTCAGATCCTTCGATAGCCTCTTGTAGAGACTATGCGCCAATCCGTAGATCGCCGCGCTTTCAGGGTAGAAGTAATTTGAGCGGACGACGGTTGTGTTGCGGCCGGTGTTGCCGCCGCCGATCCAGCCTTTCTCGAGCACCGCCACATTGGTGACGCCGTGGTTCTTTGCGAGATAGTAAGCCGTGGCGAGGCCGTGGCCGCCACCGCCGACGATGACGGCGTCGTAACGCGGTTTGGGCTCCGGCGAGCGCCAGGCCTTCTCCCAGCCCGTCTGGCCGGCGACGCCTTCCTTGAATAGCGAAAGCGCTGAATAGTGCCTTGTCATGCGCTCAGGCCCGCATCACGTGAGCGATAGTGCAACGGGCCAAGAAACCTTGAGACGCCATATCGGCGGCGCAGTACCGAACCGGCGCAATCAACTCGCCCCGTCCTCGAAAGTCCATAACCCATCCCGTTCTGCCGCGGTTCGACAAAGTCGTCCACCTTCGCGCGGGGCGAACTTAGCTTGAATGGACACCTGTGTCCATTGGGCAATCGAGGCTGCGCGTTGCACGAGCGCGGTATCGGCCATCTAAGCCAAGTGAAATGCATTTGCGCGCGTCAGGCGCATGGCGGATTTCATTTGCTTGGTGATCCTCCTCACATGGGGCAAACTCCCGTCGGGCTGTCAGGAGGAGAAATGAGAGCACGCGCAGCGACGGTCGGAGATCTCGAGGATGTTTTCCACGGCCTGTCCAAGCGTATGTCGGACGAGTACCTGGCGGCCGGCAAGGACAGCAAGGCCGCCTACGACAATCTGATGATGAACCTGAAGGAAGGCCGGGCCCATGCGCTGGTCAAGGGCGCGCAGGCCGTCGCCTTTATCGCCTGGCATGAGCATGGCGACGCGGCCGACACGCTGTTTGCCGCGCAGGAGGACTTCTTCAGAGCGGCAACCGTTCGCTTCTGCAGGCGTCACATCCGCCACATCCAGGCGCTCGCCGGCAACCTGCCCGTGCACTCGCGCAGCTGGCTCGATGGACCGGACGTCGCAAAATGGTTTCGGCTCATCGGCTATGTCGAGCGGGGACAGGAGAATGGCGCCACCCTGTTCGAACTGCCGCCGGCGCCCAATGGGTGACACGGGTTATTGGCGCAGCGGCTTGCACCGCGCAGCAATTGGCGGGATGGTGTGGAAGGCAGCCGGGGGCGCTGGCAGGCCGGAGATGCATGGCTGCTGGAAATCAAAATGGTGCGAGCTTGTTTGGCCCTTGTCGCCCTTGTTGCCCTTGCGAGGCCAACAGAAGCAGGCGAGCGAGCGGCTCCTCTCTTCGACCGCTCCGATCTGGCGTCCGCGTATTCGGGTGAGTCCGACCTCGTAACCGCATATACGACCGGGATGGCCCGGTACCGTCTTCAGCTCATGGCGCGTACCGGCACCGCCAATCTCGCCGCCCCTCTCGAACCTTTGGCCCTACGGCCGGAATTTCGCCAGCGGACATGGCGCTCGGCCGATGGCAGCCTGCTGCAGGGCTTCGCCGGCAAGGGCGGCTTCCGGCTGACTGTCGGCGACTGCCTTGCCCGCCTCTGCGCGGCCAGCGAATGCAGCGAGGCCGGCTGGCCGGTCTATGCCTGCAGCGACGGCCATAAGCGCAAGATGTCGGTGAAGAGCTTCGTGACGGCAACCTTCGACGGCGTCCCTTACCGGCGGTTGAGCGCTCCGCCGGAACCGTGATTTGATTGCGGTCGACGACGCTGCCGGTTCAGCAAAGTCAGGTACTCGTCACCACCCGAAACGCTGGCTGCACCGCTTCTCGTCACCGGAGCAGCCACATCAGCACGGGACCGCCAGCGAGCGTGGCGACCAGGCCGGCCGGGATCTGGCGCGGGATCAAGGTGCGGCCGATCTGCGAGCGAAAGGCAATGCGAGAAGTGCAAGCACGGCGGCCAGGTTGCGCCGGCGTTGCCCGGCATGGCATCTGTCGGCCGATGACACGCAAGCCCCTACGACAGCTTCCCGAATTCCCGCGACGACCGATCGCTGGAAAAGTCAGCCTCAACCGAGCGCTGTCGAAGCTAGGATTCTGCTCGCGCAAGCAGGCCGAACTGATGATCGCCGAAGGACGCGTGCGCGTTGCCGGCAAGGTGGCGCGCGATCCGTCGCTGCGCGTCGATCCGGATCGCGACCGCATCGCAGTCGATGGCGCACAGGTCGCCGCGGAACGAAAAGTGTATCTGATGCTCAACAAGCCGCGCGGGCTGGTCACCACGCGCGACGACCCCGACGGGCGCGGCACGGTCTATGACTGCCTTGCTGATCTTGACCTGCCCTTCGTGTCGCCGGTCGGCCGTCTCGACAAAGCGAGCGAAGGTCTGCTGTTGATGACCAACGACACGCGCTGGGCGAACGGCTTGCTCGATCCTGCCTCGCATGTCGCCAAGACCTATCATGTGCAGATTGCTTCCGCGCCCGACGAGAAGATGCTCGAGCGGTTCCGCCAAGGCGCTGTCGTCGACGGGGAATTGCTGACGGCGAGCTCGATCGCGCTCTTGCGCAGCGGGGGGCGCACGGCCTGGCTGGAGATCGTGCTCGACGAAGGCCGCAACCGCCAGATCCGCCGCATGCTCGGCGCCTTCGACATCGAGGTGCTCAGGCTGGTGCGGGTGGCGATCGGGAGGCTGCAGTTGGGTGATCTCGCGAAGGGCAAGGCGCGGCATTTAACGGCCGTGGAGCTGGCGATGCTTGCCGCTTAACAGGGGCCGGAACTACTTTTGGTTCCAGCGGCGGATGACCGGTTCGGTCAGGTCGTGCTCGTAGCCGAGGATGCTGAGGCTCGCGGTATCGAGGACGAAATGTTCGCCGCCTTCCGGCGGCAGGCTGATCCAGCGCGCCGCAAGCACGCGCAGGAAATGCGAGCTCGAGAAGATGAGCACATTGCCGGCCGCCGTCCGGATTTCGGCCACGATCGCATCGGCCCTTGCGCCGACATCGGCTGCCGTCTCGCCGCCCGGACAGCCGTCGCGAAACAACTGCCAGCCGGGACGTCCGGCAAGGATTTCCTTCGTCGTCACGCCTTCATAGGCGCCATAATCCCATTCCTGCAGGTCGGCCTTCTTGAGCGCGCGCTCGCCGAAGCCGGCCAGCCGGCAGGTGTCGAAGGCGCGCTGCGATGGGCTCGACCAGACCGCCTGGAAGGTCTGCTCCTTGAGGCGGTCGGCGACGCCGCGTGCGGCCTGTTCGCCTTTCGCGGTCAACGGAATGTCGGTGCGGCCGGTATGCTTTCCCGATGCGCTCCATTCCGTCTCGCCATGGCGGACAAGGTAGATCTCGGGAAACGCGCTGCTCATCCGCCGGCCCTCACGCTTGGATGCACCGGCAAGAATGCCGGCCCGCGCCACCCTATGCGGCGTCCGACAAAAAGAACAGGCCGCGGCGGAGCACGGCCTGTTTCGGCTTGGGTGGACGCTCTTTGTCTGTGCAACTCCGGATCGAAGGCTACGGTGAAGTCACCGAGGCAATTTTCCCGGAATTGCTTCGGTCGCTCAGGCCGGCTGCAGGCCGCCTGAGAGCGCGAGGTCTGCCTCCTCCGGCATCTGGCCGGCCATGGCGGCGGCGAACTGCTTCTGGTCGAGCTCGCCTTCCCAGCGCGCCACGACGATGGTCGCGACGGCGTTGCCGACGAAGTTGGTCAGCGCGCGGCACTCCGACATGAAGCGGTCGACGCCGAGGATCAGCGCCATGCCGGCAACCGGCACCGAAGGCACGACCGAAAGCGTGGCCGCCAAGGTGATGAAGCCGGCGCCGGTGATACCGGCGGCACCCTTGGAGCTCAGCATGGCAACGAGCAGCAGCAGGATCTGGTCGCCGAAGGTGAGCGGCGTATCGGTCGCCTGGGCGATGAACAGCGCTGCCAGCGTCATGTAGATGTTGGTGCCGTCGAGGTTGAAAGAATAGCCGGTCGGGATGACAAGACCGACCACCGAGCGATTGCAGCCGGCGCGCTCCATCTTGGCCATCAGGCCGGGAAGTGCTGCCTCCGACGATGAGGTGCCGAGCACCAGGAGCAGCTCTTCCTTGATGTAGCGGATCAGCGCGAGGATGGAGAAGCCGTTGTACCATGCCACCGCGCCCAGCACGATCAGCACGAAGAGCAACGACGTCAGGTAAAAGGTGCCGATCAGGAAGGCGAGATTGGCGATCGCGCCGATGCCATATTTGCCGACGGTGAAGGCCATGGCGCCGAAGGCGCCGATGGGCGCAGCCTTCATCAGGATGGCGACGAGGCGGAAGATCGGCGCCGTCAGCGCCTGCAGGAAGTCGACCACCGGGCGAGCGCGCTCGCCGACCAAAGCGAGAGCGACGCCGAACAGCACCGAGAAGAACAACACCTGCAGGATGTCGCCCTGGGCGAAGGCGCCGGTTATGGTGTCGGGGATGATGTTCAGCAGGAAGCCGACGATCGTCGTATCATGGGCCTTCTCGGTGAAGGTCGAGACCTTCGAGGCGTCGAGCGTCGCCGGATTGATGTGCATGCCGGCGCCGGGCTGGACGACATTTGACACGATCAGGCCAACGATGAGCGCCAGTGTCGAGAAGACGAGGAAATAGATCATCGCCTTGCCGGCGACCCGGCCGACCTTGTGCAGGTCGGAGACGCCGGCGATGCCGGTCGCGACGGTGAGGAAGATCACTGGCGCGATCACCATCTTGACCAGCTTGATGAAGGCATCGCCGAGCGGCTTCAACGAGGCGCCGATGTCGGGATAGAAATGGCCGAGCAGGATGCCGGCGGCGATCGCCGCCAGGACCTGCACGTAAAGATGCCGATAAAAGGGAACTTTGCCGCGCGGTTCCGCGGCAACGATTGCCGTCTGCATGATGTCCTCCGTTCGGCCCCGATCGAGAAGCTCGACCTCCCGGGGCAGTTGACCTTCACAGCCTCGCGGCTGCTGCGGATGCATTTGCAACGGCCGTGCCAGATTGCGCTTTAAGGCGTCGAGCATTGATTTTGTTTGGTTTTCTGACGCAACGCGCTTTGCCATTCGACAGCGCAGTGCGGCGATCCGCATAGCTCGAATTGTGCTTTGTGCGAAATCATGCACAAATGGGCGATGCTGCAACGCCCCGCCGCTGCCCTCGCTTCGACGCCCGAACTGCTCGCCGGGCGGGCGCGGCGCGCCTGGCTGCTGTTTGCGACGGTGGCGCTTCTCATCGTCTTTGCAGCGCTCTATGGCGCCGGCCTCTACGGACGCTCGACCGAGATCGAGGCGCTGTCGGCGCAAGGGCGGACCGACGCCAATCTCAAGGTGGCGCTGCTGCGTGCGGTGCTCGAAAACCCGCGCGCGCTGCCGCTGCTTCTGTCCGAAGACCAGCAGGTGCATGACGCGCTCGCTGAGCGCAGCCCCGCCTCGATCGACGTGCTGAACCGCAAGCTCGAAGGGCTGGTTTCGGGCACCAAGGCCTCGGTGCTTTACGTCACCGGCCCGGACGGGCTGGCCATCGCTTCCAGCAACTGGCGCGAGCCGGTTAGCTTTGTCGGCAATGACTACGGTTTTCGCGCCTATTTCTCGGGCGCCATGCAATCCCGCACGGCCGAGTATTTCGCGCTCGGCAATGTCAGCAAGCGCCCGGGCCTCTACATCTCGCGCCGTGTCGGGAGTGCGGCGGCCCCGCTCGGCGTCGTCGTGGTCAAGATGGAGTTCGACCAGCTCGAAGCCGACTGGCACGAGGCGAACCGCCCGGCCTATGTCAGCGACGAGCATGGGGTGGTGCTGATCACCAGCGTGCCCTCCTGGCGCTTCATGACGACGGCGCCGCTGGCCGCTCCAGTCGCGGCCGACATCCGCGCCAGCCAGCAGTTCGGCGAGGCTCCGCTGGTGCCGTTGCCCATCACGAGGCCGCAACCGCTGAGCCCCGATGTCGCACTGGTGCACGCCATCACGCCCGGCGGCAGCGACGCGGAGTATCTGCGGCTATCCACCGCCGTGCCGTCGACGCCATGGCGCCTCGACTATCTCGTGCCGGCGGAAGCGCCGATCGCGGCGGCGCAGCGCGAATTGCGTTTGTTGGCCCTCGGCGTCCTTGTCCCGCTGCTCGCTTTGGCCGCTTATCTGTTGTGGCGCCGGCAGTCCGCGCAGATGCGGATCGCTGCCGAGCAGGCGGCGCGCGCCGAACTCGAACGGCGCGTCGTCGAGCGCACGCAGGACCTCAGCCTCGCGCGCGACCGGCTGCAGGCCGAGATCGCCGACCACCGCAGCACCGAAGCCAAGCTGCAGGTCATGCAGCAGGAGCTGGTGCAGGCCAACCGCCTGGCGACGCTCGGCCAGGTTGCCGCGGGCGTCGCGCATGAGATCAACCAGCCGGTGGCGACCATCCGCGCCTATGCCGACAATGCGCGCGTTTTCCTGGAACGCAAGCAGACGGCGCCGGCGGAGGAAAATCTCGGCGCCATCGCCGCGCTGACCGAACGCATCGGCTCCATCACCGAAGAGCTGAAAGCTTTCGCCCGCAAGGGTCGCACCGCCGCCGAGCCGGTCGAGTTGCGCAGCGTCATCGAAGGCGCCGTGGTGCTGCTCAGGAGCCGCTTTGCCGGCCGGCTGGACGCGCTGGCGATCACGCTGCCACCGGCGACGCTGAAAGTGGTGGGCAACCGGCTGCGGCTGGAGCAGGTGCTGATCAACCTGTTCCAGAACGCGCTGGAAGCGCTCGATGGTCGTGACGGTGCTCGGGTCGAAGTGTCCGCCGAGGAAACCGCCGACGGCGTCGCGCTGATCGTGTCCGATAACGGACCGGGCATTCCGCCGGCGATCCTGAAATCGCTGTTCACGCCTTTCAACACCTCGAAGGAAAAGGGCCTGGGGCTCGGGCTCGTCATCTCGAAGGACATCGTCGCCGACTATGGCGGGCGTATCGAGGTGACAAGCAGCGGGAGCGGCACCCGCTTCACCATCCATCTCTCGAAGGCTGACCCGAGATGACAGACGGCAATCCGGTCATCCTGATCGATGACGATAGCGACCTGCTCAAGGCGACGAAGCAAACGCTCGAACTCGCCGGTTTTGCCGTGTCTGCCTTTTCCTCGGCAAGCGAGGCACTCGCCGGCCTCGATGCCGGCTTTGCCGGCGTCTTGGTGTCAGACATCCGCATGCCCGAAATGGACGGCCTGCAGCTTTTCGACCTCGTGGTCGACCTTGACCCGGATATCCCCGTGATCCTCGTCACCGGGCACGGCGATATCGCCATGGCGGTAAAGGCGATCAAGGACGGCGCCTATGACTTCATCACCAAGCCCTTCGCGGCCGACCGGCTGGCGCAAAGTGTATGGCGCGCCGCGGAAAAGCGCCGTCTTGTAATGGAGAACCGCGCCTTGCGCGAAGCGGCCGAGCAGGCGCAGGAAGGCCTTCCGCTGATCGGCCAGACACCGGCTATGGAGCGGCTGCGCCGCACGCTGAGACAGATCGCCGACACCGATGTCGATGTGCTGGTGACCGGCGAGACAGGCTCGGGCAAGGAGGTGGTGGCGAGCCTGCTGCATCGCTGGAGCCGCCGCGCCAAGGGCAATTTCGTCGCGCTCAATTGCGGCACGTTGCCGGAGACAGTGATCGAAAGCGAATTGTTTGGCCATGAGGCCGGTGCCTTCACCGGCGCGCAGAAGAAGCGCGTCGGCCGCATCGAGCATTCGAGCGGCGGCACGCTGTTCCTCGACGAGATCGAAAGCATGCCGCCCTCCACTCAGGTGCAGATGCTGCGCGTGCTCGAAATGCGCGAGGTGACGCCACTCGGCACCAACGAAATCCGGCCGGTCGACCTGCGCGTCGTTGCCGCCGCCAAGATCGATCTCGGCGATCCCGGCCAGCGCGGCAATTTCCGCGAAGACCTCTATTATCGGCTGAATGTGGTGACGCTTTCGATCCCGCCATTGCGCGAGCGCCGGGACGACGTGCCGTTGCTGTTCGGGTATTTCGCCGAGCGCGCCGCTGCCCGCTTTCATCGCCAGGTGCCCGCGGCGCCGGCCGCCGTCCAGCGCCATCTGCGCGAACACGACTGGCCCGGCAATGTCCGCGAGCTCGCCCATTTTGCCGAGCGCTTCGTGCTCGGTCTGGAAGAGATCGGCAGCAGCCCCGCCGCTCAGCCGACAGATTTGGACGTCTCGATGCCCTTGCCGGAACGGCTGGAGCGCTACGAGGCCGAGATCATCCGCGAGACACTTGGCCGCAATGGCGGCGATGTCCGGCGTACGATCGAGGCGCTCGGCATTCCGCGCAAGACCTTCTACGACAAGCTGCAGCGGCACGGCATCGTGCGCAGCGATTTTTCCAGAGAGATCAAGCTTGTGGAACCCGATCGAAGCCCCCGGCGTTGAGGCTATCCAGAAAACCGTGGCACGTTGGCACCAGCCGGTTGGCGAACGCATGATGGCGGTGGCCTTGCCGGTTGCACTTGGCAAGCGTTGATGGTTTGTTGCCGCTCAGCGGAGAACGAATGATGCGCGAATCCCTCGGTCAAGACGAATACGGCTCGGCCAGCCCCTTTGATCCCGACGATCTGCCGAATCTCAACGCCATGGGACCGGCGATGGGCAGCGGCAATGATTTCGAGAAATATGCCGTTGCCGTCATCATCGTGTTCGGCGCGCTGATCATCGGCGGCCTGATGGCTGCGTCGATGACCTTCGGCCACCGCAACGGCTTCCTGTTTGCGTTGGGCGGCGCCACTTCGGCCTGGATTTCGGGCAACGCGCTGCTGATTGACCGGCCGCGCATTTATGCGCTGTTCGTCGGCATTGCCGCGGTGCTGCTGATTGCCTCAACCATCACCCTTGTCGTGTAGTCAGTAGCCCAGCGCGTCGCCGGAAGCGGCGCGGCTGTCGATGGCTCCGTTGTAGCGGGCGCCGCCGCCTTTCTCGATCTCCGCCAGGCTCTTGCCGCCGACCAGGATGCCGGCCGCCTGGCCCCAGGTCTGGTCGCTGAGATCGAGATGATAGCCCATGCCGGCAAGCAGCCTTTCGGTGTCGGGAGAAAGCCCGAAAGGCTCGACATAGACGGTGTCGGGCAGCCATTGATGGTGGATGCGCGGAGCGTCGATCGCCTCCTGAATGTTCATGCCGTGGTCGATGACGTTGACGATTGCCTCCAGCGTGATGGTGATGATGCGCGAGCCACCCGGGCTGCCGATGACCATGAACGGCTTGCCGTCCTTCACAACGACGGTCGGGCTCATCGAGGACAGCGGCGTCTTCTTCGGCTGGATCGCGTTGGCCTCGCCTTGGACCAGTCCGTAGAGGTTGGGCACGCCGGGCTTCTGGGTGAAATCGTCCATTTCGTTGTTGAGCAGGATCCCGGTGCCGTCGGCGACGACGCCGGCGCCAAAGGAACCATTGAGCGTATAGGTGACGGCTACCGCGTTGCCGTCCCTGTCGATGATAGAATAATGGGTGGTTTCCTTCGACTCGCCGAAGCCCTTGGGCATCAAGTCCTTCGAGACACCGGCGCGGAACGGATCGATCTTGTCGCGGATGTCCTTGGCATAGCCCTTGTCGAGCAGTTTCGAGACCGGATTGTCGACGAAATCCGGATCGCCGAGCGCCGAATTGCGGTCGACATAGGCATGACGCATGGCCTCGACCATGACGTGGACGGTCTCGGCCGAGCCGGCTCCGAGATAGGACAGCGGATATCCTTCGAGCACATTGAGGATTTCGCAGATGATGACGCCGCCCGAACTCGGCGGCGGCGAGGAGATGATCTCGTAGCCGCGATAGGAACAGGTCACCGGCTTCAGCTCGCGCACCGCGTATTGCTCGAAATCGCCTTTGGCGAGGATGCCGCCCTTGGCGCCGCTCGCCTTGACGATCGCGTCGGCAATCGGCCCCTTGTAGAAGGCATCGGACCCTTTCTCGGAGATCGCCGAGAGCGAGGCCGCAAGGTCCGGCTGAACTAGCTTCTCGCCGATACCATAGGGCTTGCCGTCTTTTTTCAGAAAAATAGCGGCCGCTGCCGGATCCTTGGCCAGCCGGTCGGCGCTGCCGGCGAAGGAGGCCGCGTCGCCCTGGTTGAGCACGAAGCCGTCCTTGGCATAGGCGATCGCCGGGGCCATCAGGTCCTGTCTGGACAAGGTCCCGTATTTCTCGCGTGCCATCTCGAAGCCGGCCACCGAACCAGGCACGCCGACGGCGAGATAGCCGTCGAGGCTGGCACCTTTGATCGGCTTGCCGTCCTTGTCGAGATACATCGTCTTGGTCGCCGCCAGCGGCGCGCGCTCGCGAAAATCGATGAAGGTCGAATGGCCGTCCTTCAAGCGGATGGTCATGAAACCGCCGCCACCGATATTGCCAGCATTCGGATAGACGACGGCCAGCGCATAGCCGACGGCGACCGCCGCATCGACGGCGTTGCCACCCTTCTTCAGCACGTCGACGCCGACTTCGGTGGCGAGATGCTGGGCGGTCACAACCATGCCGTGCTCGCCCTTGGCGGGAGCCGGCGCAGCCGCTAAAACGGCGGTCGATGGTGTGAAGGCAACAGTGAGCGCAAAGCTGACGGCGATCAGCGTCCGGCGGGTGAGATGCATGGTGGGTCTCCAAGGCGGGGGGACACCCAGGAAAGACCGTTGGAGCGCGTTAGTCCAATAACAATTGGAGTAGCATTGGGCAGAGCCCCTCACCTGCCCGCCGAATTGCGAAGGGCAATTCGGGGCAGTCCGACCTCTTCCCGCTGGGGAAGGAGCTCGTCAGCGCCGACGCCAACCTCTTCTGCCTTGGGAGAAAGGCGGCCGCGAAGCGGCCGGATGAGGGTGTCAGACAATCCCGCCGCCACCGCCGGCGACGCCCGGCCGCTCCGCCGCGACCTTCGCCCGGTAGCCGGCCTCGCGATAGGCGGCGACTGGATCAATGGCGCCGCCGGTTCTCAGCCGCGCCATGGCGAGGATCGGCTCGACATCGGTGCGGTAGGCGGTCTTCAGCGTCTGCGTCGCCATCAGCGCGTCGTTCGCTTCCTGAAAACCGTCCAGCGCCTTGCGGTCGACCAGCAGCGCCTGCGCATAGGCGCGCTGCACCTCGACCGCGGACAGCATCAGGCTTTCGATCGGATCGGTGACGTTATGGCTCTGGTCGAGCATATGCGCGGGATGGAAGCCCTTGGCACCCGAAAGCTCTGCATCGACCAGCTCGTTGAAGACCAAAAACAGCCGGTAAGGATCGATCGAACCGGCGTCGAGATCGTCGTCGCCATATTTGGAATCGTTGAAGTGGAAGCCGCCGAGCTTGCCGAATTGAATCAGCCGCGACACGATCATCTCGATGTTGACGTTGGGCGCGTGGTGGCCGAGGTCGACGAGGCAGAAGGCCTTGTCGCCGAGCTCCTTGGCGATGATGTAGTTCGTGCCCCAGTCCTGCACGACGGTCGAATAGAAGGCCGGCTCGTACATCTTGTGCTCGGTAAACAGCCGCCAGTCGTCCGGCAGGCCGGCGTAGATTTGCCGCATGGCGTCGAGATAGCGCTCGAAGGCCTTGGCGAAACTGACCTGGCCGGGGAAGTTCGAGCCGTCGCCGATCCAAACCGTCAGCGCCTTCGACCCAAGCGTCCTGCCGATCTCGATGCATTCGAGATTGTGCTCGACCGCCTGGCGGCGCGTGCCGGCATCGGCGTGCGACAGCGAGCCGAATTTGTAGGAGAGCTTCTGGTCCTTCGCGTCGGAAAACGTGTTGGAGTTCATCGCATCGAACCCGAGCCCGAAACGCGCCGCCGCCTGCTTCAGCCGGTTCGGATCGGCCTTGTCCCACGGGATATGCAGCGAGACGGTAGGCGTCGCTTGCGTCAGCTGGCTGATGACGGCGCAATCCTCGATCTTGTCGAAGATGTCGCGCGGCTCCCCGGCGCCGGGAAAACGGGCAAAACGCGTGCCGCCGGTGCCGACGCCCCAGGACGGGATCGCGACGCCGAATTTTTCGACCGTGTCGCGGATCGCATCGATAGCGATGCCGCGCCGGTCGAGGCGCTCGCCGAGGGAGGCGTAGTCACGCTCGAGGGCGGGTTGGCGAGCTGAGTTGTGGTTGGCGACGAGGTCGGCTGAGATGATCTGTTCGGGCATTTTTTTCCTCCCAATTCGTCGGCGCTGCCCCTCATCCGCCTACTGGCACCTTCTCCCCGTATAGTGACGGGGAGAAGGGACGCGCTCCAGCGCTGGCGCCCCCTCTCCCCGTTCTTATGGGGAGAGGGTAAGGGTGAGGGGCAGCGCTGGCTCTGACAATTTACCGCGTAAAGCTCTGCGCGTTGCCGGCGTCGACATTGACGATGTTGCCGGTCGACTTGGCCGACATGTCGGAAGCGAAGAAGTAGATCGCTTCGGCGATATCTTCCGGAAATACCGAGCGTTTCAGCATCGAACGCGACCGGTAATGCTCCTCGAGATCGTCGGTCGACATCTTGTAGGCGGCGGCGCGCTGTTCCTTCCATTCGCCGGTCCAGATCTTGGAGCCGCGCAGCACGGCGTCCGGATTGACGACGTTGACCCTGATCTGCGCCTCCGCACCCTCAAGCGCGAGACAGCGCGCGAGATGGATCTCGGCCGCCTTGGCCGTGCAGTAAGCGGCGGCGTTGGGCGAAGCGGCAAGGCCGTTCTTGGAGGCGACGAAGACGACATTGCCGCCGATCTTCTGCGCGCGGAACAGCCGGAAAGCCTCGCGCGAAACGAGGAAATAGCCGGTCGACAGGATGTCCATATTCTTGTTCCACAACGCCAGCGTCGTTTCCTCGATCGGCGCCGAGGAGGCCAGGCCGGCATTGGAAACCAGAATGTCGATGCCGCCGAACTCGACCGAAGTTTCGGCAAAGCCCGACGTGACCTGATCTTCCGAGGTCACGTCGATCCGCACCGGACGGACGAAGTCTTTGCCGTAGGCTTTCGACAGCTCTTCGTGAGCGCCGGCAAGCGCGGTCTCATCGATATCGGCCAGCACGACGCAGGCGCCTTCGCGGAGCAGCCGGTTGGCCGTGGCGCGGCCGATGCCGCCGGCACCGCCGGTGACCAGGGCGATCTGTCCCGCCAGCGCCTTCGGCTTCGGCAGGCGCTGGAGCTTGGCTTCTTCCAACTGCCAGTATTCGATGTCGAAGGCCTCCTGTGCCGGCAGGCCGACATAGGACGAGACCGTCGAGGCGCCGCGCATGACGTTGATGGCGTTGACGTAGAACTCGCCGGAGATGCGCGCCGTCGCCTTGTCGCCGGCGAAAGTGAACATGCCGACGCCCGGCATCAGATAGACGACCGCGTTCGGATCGCGGATGGCGGGCGAGTCCGGATGTTTGCAGCTGTCGTAGTAGGCCTGGTAACCGACGCGATACGCTGCAATGTCGTCGGCGAGGCGCGCGATGACGGCATCGACATCCGGCCTTGCCGGATCGAACTCGATCACCAATGGCCGGATCTTGGTGCGCAGGAAATGGTCCGGGCAGGACGTGCCCAGGGCCGCCAGCGGGCGCAGGTCTTTCGAATTGACGAATTCGAGCACTGCCGGCTGGTCGTCGAAATGGCCGAGCTTATGGCTCTTTTCCGAGATCAGGCCGCGGATTCTCGGCATGAGTTTCGCGGCAATGGCACGCCGTGCCGGCGCGTCGAGCGCCTTCACCATCTCGCCGCCGAAGATCGCCTTGCCCTCGGATTTGCGCTCGAACCAGTCGATCGCCTGGTTGATCACCGAAGTCGTCGTTTCGTAGCATTCCTTCGGCGTGTCGCCCCAGGTGAACAGGCCGTGGCTTTCGAGAACCACGCCCTTGGCGTCGGGGTTCTCGCGGCAGAATTTCTCCAGCCACAGCCCAAGCTCGAAGCCCGGCCGCTTCCAGGGCAGCCAGCCGATGGCCTCGCCAAACACCTCTTTCGTGATCGCTCTGGAGTCCTTCGCCGCGGCAATCGCGATAATGGCATCGGGATGCATGTGGTCGACGCAAGCCTTCGGCACGAAGGCATGCAGCGGCGTGTCGATGGAGGCCGCGCGCGGATTGAGGTTGAAGGTGCAGTGGGGCAGATAGCCCACCATCTCATCCTCGTGGTCGACGCCGCGATAGAGGCTCTTCAGCGCGCGCAGCTTGTCCATGTAGAGGGTTGCAAACCCGTCGAGCTTGATCGAGGCGCTGTCGCCGCCCGAGCCCTTGACCCACAGGACCTGGACGTCCTCACCGGTCAGCGGGTCTTTCTGCCAGACCTTGGACGAGGTGTTGCCGCCGCCATAATTGGTGACGCGCTTGTCTGAACCCAGCGTGTTCGAGCGATAGACCAGAAGCTCGGGACCGCTCATCCCTTCGGCCTTTGCATCGTCCCACAAATTGGCGAGGCGCGAGCCGGAGCGCTTGTCGAGCATAGGTATCCTCCCTTGGGACGCTAAAAATGAGCAGTCCAATTCTGGCTGGAATGTCTACGCAACTGGGCCTCTTGTCAATCACAAACGATCAAAATCGATCATATTGCACTGCACAATGAAAATATGTGATCGGAAATGATTGACACTGCGCGTTTTCTGGTGCCTGATAGCCAGGCAGGGAGGAACCATGCACGAGAAAGAGCGCCACAGGATCATTTTGTCCGCCGTCCAGGAAAAGCCTGTGGTGACGGTGCAGGAAATGGTCGACCTGACCGACTCCTCCGAGGCGACGATCCGGCGCGACATCGCGGCGCTGCATGTGCAAAAACGCCTGCGCCGGGTGCGCGGCGGCGCCGAGGCGATCTCACCGCCGCAAGTCATCGGCCTTGCCGGCCGGCCCTTCTCGGTCAACGAGACGCTGAACGCCGCACAGAAGCGGGCGATCGCCCGCGAAGCGGTGAACCTGTGCAAGGACGGCGAGCCGATCATCATCAACGGCGGCACTACGACCTTCCAGATGGTGCATTTCCTGACCGGCCGCCGCATGCCGATCTTCACCAATTCGTTCCCGATCGCCGAGCACCTGCTCAAGCACTCGAAGAACACGGTGATGCTGTCGGGCGGCACGATCTATCGCGAGCAGAACATCATCCTGTCGCCCTTCGACAATGACGTGACGCGCAATTTCTATGCGCGGCGCATGTTCATGGGCGCTCAAGGGTTGGGACCGCTCGGCCTGATGGAAGGCGACCCGCTGCTGATCCAGGCGGAGCAAAAACTGATCGACCAGGCCGACGAGCTGGTGGTGCTGGTCGATTCCTCGAAATTCCGCATGCGCTCCAGCCTGATCCTGTGCGGGCTGTCGCGCATCACGACCGTGATCACCGACGACGGCATCGACGACCGCGAAGCCAAGATGCTGGAAACCGCGGGCGTGGCGCTGATCGTCGCCCGCAAACAGTCAAGCGACAAGGAAGAATCTTCACTGCAGGCCTGAGGACGACTCGCGCCCGCAGCGGCGATGGAATGCAACGCTCAAGGGAGGATATTCGATGAGCTTTTTGAAGAAACTGCTGGTCACGGCGGCCTTTTCCGCCGCCATGTTCGTGAATGGCGCCTATGCCGAGAACGTCAAGATCGCGCTGGTCGTGAAGTCGCTCGGCAACGGCTTCTTCGACGCCGCCAACAAGGGCGCCGAGGAAGCGGCCAAGGAACTGGGCGACGTCGACGTGATCTATACCGGTCCGACCAAAGCGACGGCGGAGGCACAGATCGAGGTGATCAACTCGCTGATCGCGCAGAAGGTCAATGCCATCGCCGTCTCGGCCAATGACGCCGATGCGCTGGTGCCGGTGCTGAAGAAGGCGATGGATCGCGGCATCACCGTGATCTCGTGGGACTCCGGCGTCGCCAAGGAAGGCCGCCAGCTCCACCTCAACCCGTCCGACACCAATTTGATCGGCGAGACCATCATCAAGCTCGCCGCCGACTACCTGCCGGAAGGCGGCGATGTCGCCATCCTCTCGGCATCCTCGACCGCGACCAACCAGAATGCCTGGATCGAAGCGGCCAAGAAGGTGCTGCCGGAGAAGTTCCCGAAGATCAAGCTGGTCGCCACCGTCTATGGCGACGACGACTCCGCCAAGAGCACCGACGAAGCCAAGGGCCTGTTGAAATCCTATCCGAACCTCAAGGCGATCATCGCGCCGACCACCGTCGGCGTCGTTGCCGCCGCGCAGGTCGTCACCGACGAGAACCTGATCGGCAAGGTCAACGTCACCGGCCTCGCGCTGCCGTCGGAGTTCAAGAAGTTCATCGACAACGGCGCCAGCCAGGCGGTCGCGCTGTGGAACCCGATCGACCTCGGCTACTCGGCGATCTATCTCGCGCATGACCTGGCGGTGAAGAAAGAAGAGGCCAAGCCCGGCGCCACGCTGTCGATCGGCCGCGTCGGCAAGGTGACGCTCGACGACACCAACTCGGCTGCGATGGCTCCGCCCTTCCAGTTCGACAAGACCAACATCGAGAAGTTCTCAAAGATCTATTGATCTGAGGAGCTTGCACCCTCCCCCTTGTGGGGAGGGTCGGCGAGGCGGTGTCGCGAAGCAAAACTGGCGAGACGGGGCGGGGGTGACGACGCTTCCATGCACCAGGACCTTAACTTGATATGCTAGACAACCCCCATCCCGCTCACGTTGTTCGCGACCCTCCCCGCGAGGGCGAGGACAAATTGGCCCCGCGCCTGACGCTCTTAGGCATCTCCAAGAGTTTTCCGGGCGTTCGGGCGCTGCACAATGTCAGCCTGTCGCTCTATCCCGGACAGGTGACGGCGCTGATCGGCGAGAACGGCGCCGGCAAGTCGACGCTGGTCAAGATCATGACCGGCATCTACCAGCCCGACGCCGGCGAAATCAGCATCGACGGCCAGGCCACGACGCTGCCCAGCGCGCATGCCGCCTTCGGCCACGGCATCACCGCCATCCATCAGGAGACGGTGCTGTTCGACGACCTTTCGGTCGCCGAAAACATCTTCCTCGGCCATGCGCCGCGCACCCGCTTCGGCACCATCGACTGGCGCACCATGCGCAAAAATGCGCGCGAGGTGCTGGAGACGATGCGCGCCGGTCACATCGACGCCGACACCCGCCTGAAGGACCTCGGCATCGCCAACAAGCATCTGGTGGCGGTGGCGCGCGCCATGTCCATCGACGCGCGCATCGTCATCATGGACGAGCCGACCGCCGCACTTTCGATGAAGGAGATCGAGGAGCTTTTCCTCTTGATCGAATTCCTGAAGAGCGAAGGCAAGGCGGTGCTCTTCATCAGCCACAAGTTCGACGAGATCTACCGCATCGCCGATCGCTACACCGTCTTCCGCGACGGCGAGATGGTGGGCGAAGGCCTGCTCAAGGACACCGGCCAGAACGAGATCGTGCGTATGATGGTCGGCCGCAACGTCGACCACATCTTTCCGCAGCGCGAGCCGAAGATCGGCGCGCCGGTGCTGTCGGTCTCCCGCCTGTCGCACCCGACCGAGTTCGACGATATCGGCTTCGAATTGCGCAAGGGCGAAATCCTCGGCTTCTATGGCCTGGTCGGTGCCGGCCGCAGCGAGGTGATGCAGGCGATCGCCGGGATCACGCGCACCAGCCGCGGCACGATTTCGCTGGACGGCAACTCAATCGCGCCGAAATCGGCGGCGGATTCGATCAAGGCCGGCATCGTCTATGTGCCGGAAGAGCGCGGCAAGCAGGGTGTCGTCATCGGCCTGCCGATCTTTCAGAACGTGTCGCTGCCTTCGCTGGCGCGCACCTCGAAATCCGGCGTGCTCAAGCTGGCGGAAGAGTTCTCACTTGCCCGCTCCTACACCGAGCGGCTGGACCTGCGCGCCTCGTCGCTCAGCCAGGATGTCGGCACGCTTTCCGGCGGCAACCAGCAGAAGGTGGTCATCGCCAAATGGCTGGCGACGACGCCGAAGGTCATCATCCTCGACGAGCCGACCAAGGGCATCGACATCGGCTCCAAAGCCGCTGTGCACGGCTTCATGGCCGAGCTCGTGGCGCAGGGGCTATCGGTGATCATGGTCTCCTCGGAACTGCCGGAAATCCTCGGCATGTCCGACCGGGTCGTGGTCATGCGTGAAGGCCGTATCGCGGCCACCTACGACAACAAAGGCCTCGACGCCGAGACGCTGGTCAGGACCGCAGCGGGGATCGCGGCATGAAGAATTTTCTCAAATATCGCGAGATCTGGCTGCTCGCCGGCATCGTCCTGTTGATCGGGCTGATCTCGACCCGCTTCCCCGGTTTTGCCGATCCGGCCAATCTGCGCCAGGTGTTCAACGACACCTCGATCCTGATGATCCTGGCGCTCGGCCAGATGGTGGTGATCCTGACGCGCTCGATCGATCTGTCGATGGCGTCCAACCTCTGCTTCACCGGCATGGTGGTGGCGATGCTCAACGCTGCCCATCCGGCGATCCCGATCCCGGTGCTGATCGTCATCGCACTGCTTGTCGGCCTCCTGCTCGGCGCCATCAACGGCTTCCTGGTGTGGCGGCTGAATATCCCGTCCATCGTGGTCACGCTCGGCACGCTCACCATCTATCGCGGCGCCACCTTCGTCGTCTCCGGCGGCGCCTGGGTCAATGCCGACCAGATGAGCCCCGACTTCATCAACTTCCAGCGCGCCGCCTTCCTCGGCCTGCCGGTCCTGTCGTGGATCGCGCTTCTCGTCATTGCGCTGTTCTTTCTGGCGATGACGCGCACGCAGATCGGCCGCTCGATCTATGCCATCGGCGTCAACCCGACCGCCTCGGTCTATGCCGGCATCGATGTCGGCCGCACCAAGTTCATCGTCTTTTGCATTTCCGGCATGATCGGCGGGCTAGCCGGGTACTTATGGATCTCGCGCTACGTGATCGCCTCGGTCGAAGTCGCCAACGGCTACGAGCTCAACATCATCGCCGCCTGCGTCATCGGCGGCATCTCGATCGCCGGCGGCATTGGCTCGGTCGGCGGCGCGGTGCTCGGCGCGCTCTTCCTCGGCATCATCTCCAACGCGCTGCCGGTCATCAACATCTCGCCCTTCTGGCAGATGGCGATCTCGGGCAGCGCCATCATCCTGGCCGTGGTGCTCAACGCGCGCGGCGAGCGCCGGCAGGGTCGCATCATCCTCAGAAAGGCGGAAGCGGCATGACCGACACCCCTGCCCCGCGCCATATCCCCGACCGGCTCGACAAGCCGCTTTCTTCGGCGATCTTTTCCTGGGAGGCACTGCTCGTCGTCATCGCGATCCTCATCTTCGCGGTGAACAGCTTCGCCTCGCCCTATTTCCTCGACCCGTGGTCGCTCTCGGATCTGACCTTCAACTTCACCGAAAAGGGCCTGATTGCGCTTGCAATGGCGCTGCTGATCATCTCGGGCGAGATCGACCTGTCGGTTGCCGCGATTGTCGCGCTCGCTTCGACGATGATGGGCATGGCGGCGCAGGCGGGCGCAGGCACGCCGGTGCTGGTCGCGATCGGCATCGCCGTGGGGCTCGGCTGCGGCGCCTTCAACGGATTGCTCGTCACCAGGCTCGGCCTGCCTTCCATCGTCGTCACCATCGGCACGATGAGCCTGTTTCGCGGCATCGCCTTCATCATCCTCGGCGACCAGGCCTATAAGGGATATCCGGAGAGTTTCGCCTTCTTCGGCCAGGGTTATGTCTGGTGGGTCTTCTCGTTCGAGCTGGCGTTGTTCCTTTTCGCGGCGCTGGTCTACTGGTTCGTGCTGCATCGCACGAGCTTCGGCCGCCGCGTCTTTGCCATTGGCAACAATCCGGTCGCCTGCCAGTTCTCCGGTGTGCGCGTCGACCGCATCAAATTCATCCTGTTTTGCCTCACCGGGCTGATGTCGGGCATCGCCTCGGTGCTGATCACGTCGCGGCTCGGCTCGACAAGGCCGTCGATTGCGCAGGGCTATGAGCTGGAGGCCATCACCATGGTGGTGCTGGGAGGTGTGTCGATCCTCGGCGGCGCCGGCAGCATCCTCGGCGTGGTTCTTGCCGCCTTCATCATGGGGCTGGTGACCTTCGGCCTCGGCCTGCTCAACGTGCCCGGCATCGTCATGTCGATCTTCATCGGCCTGCTGCTGATCATCGTCATTGCGCTGCCGATCGTCTGGCGGCGGCTGCGCGAAGGACGTTTCGGCTGATGGAGAAATACGCCTTCAAGATGAAGCTCAATCCCGGCATGAAGGCCGAGTACAAGCGCCGCCATGCCGAGATCTGGCCTGAACTGGCGGAGCTGCTGAGAGAGGCCGGCGTCTCCGACTATTCGATCCATCTCGACGAGGAGACCAGCATCCTCTTCGGCGTGCTGTGGCGACGTGACGATCACGGCATGGCCGACCTGCCGAAACATCCTGTTATGCAGCGCTGGTGGGCGCATATGGCCGACCTCATGGAAACCAAACCCGACAATGAGCCGGTGGCGGTGCCGCTGGAAACCATGTTCCATATGGCATGATCCGCCACGTCGCCGTCATCGATATCGGCAAGACCAACGCCAAGGTGGCGCTGGTCGAGCTCACGAAGCCGAGCGAGATCGCGCTGCGCCGCACCGCGAACGCGCCCGTTTGGCAGGCGCCCTACCCGCATCACGATGTCGAGGCGCTGTGGACGTTCATCCTGAACAGCCTCGCCGATCTCAACCGCGAACGGCGGATCGATGCGATCTCGATCACCACGCATGGCGCGACCGGGGCGCTGGTCGACGCCGCCGGCGAACTGGTGCTGCCGGTGCTCGACTATGAATTTAACAGCCCCGACCAGCTTGCGGCCGACTACGACGCCGTGCGCCCTCCCTTCGCCGAAACAGGCACGCCGCGGTTGCCGATCGGCCTCAATCTCGGCGCGCAATTCTTCTGGCAGCAAAAGCGCTTTCCAGTGGAATTCGCCAAGTCCGCCGCGATGCTGATGTATCCGCAATATTGGGCGCTGCGGCTGACCGGCGTCGCCGCCAACGAAGTGACATCGCTGGGCTGCCACACCGATCTGTGGAACCCCTGGACGTCCGACTATTCCTCGCTGGTCGACAGGATGGGCTGGCGTCCGCTGATGGCGCCCGTGCGTCGGGCGAAGGACAGGCTCGGATCGATCCTGCCGGCGATTGCCCGACTCACAGGGCTCGACCCCGCGACTCCCGTGTTCTGCGGCCTGCACGACTCCAACGCCTCGCTTCTGCCGCATCTGTTGTCCGATCGGCCGCCCTTCTCCGTCGTCTCGACCGGCACATGGGTGGTGTCGATGGCGGTCGGCGGCAAGAAGGTCGAGCTCGATGCGGCGCGCGACACGCTGGTCAATGTCAATGCGCTCGGCGATCCCGTGCCGTCGGCGCGCTTCATGGGTGGACGCGAGTTTTCGCTGCTGACCGAGGGCCAGGCGCAGGACTGGACCGAGGCCGATGTTGCCGCTGTGCTGGCACGAAAAGCATCGCTTCTGCCGTCAACCCAACAAGGCTCCGGGCCATTCCCTCACCGCGCCGCGCAATGGGTCAACGCCGAGGGCTTGCCTCCCGGCCAGCGCTTCACCGCAATCTCGTTCTATCTGGCGCTGATGACCGTGACCTGCCTGGAGTTGATTGGCGGCGACGGGCCGACGACGGTCGAAGGGCCCTTTGCGCGGAACCCGCTTTTTATCCGCATGCTGGCGGCGGCAACGGGACGGGCTGTCATTGCGTCGGAGACGTCGACAGGAACGAGCATCGGCGCGGCACTGCTGGCGTCAGACGGCGCTACCGTCATCAGCAAAGGCGAGCGGACCGAGCCACCCGCAGATCCGGCTTGGCATGATTACGCGCGAGCGTGGCAGCGGGTCGTCGGGACATGATCCCCGCCATGGTATTTGCCACAACTTGACAGGTCGCGCCGACCAGCGCCGACATAGGCCAGTGGCAACTTGCGCACCGAACGTCTCAGCCCGATGTCGCGTAAAGCAACCCTTGCGGATCGATCTCGGGCTTGCGGCCGGCGACGAGGTCGGACAGGAATTTTCCCGAGCCGCAAGCCATGGTCCAGCCGAGATGGCCGTGGCCGGTGTCGAGATAGAGGTTGCGGTATTTCGCCTGACCGAAGATGGGCACGGAACTCGGCATCATCGGCCTCAGGCCTGCCCAAAGCAGCGCCTTCTTCTCGTCGAAGGCGCCCGGGAACAGGTCCTTGCCGGTTTCCAGGATGGTTCTGAAATCACGCGGCTTGAAGCTGCGATCGAAGCCTATGAATTCCGCCGTCGAGGACATCCGCAGCCGGTTGCCCAGCCTCGAATAGCCGATCAGCCGGTCCTCGTCGGCGCCGCCCATGGTCGGGCCCTTGCTCTCGTCCTCGAGCGGGACGGTCACGGTGTAGCCCTTCACCGGGTAGACGGGCAGGTCGATGCCGTAGCGGCGGCCGAACAGGCCGCTTTCGGCTCCCATCGAGATGACGACGGCGTCGCCCGCAACCGGTCCGGCCGAGGTCATCACGGCTCGCACCCGGTCGCCCTCGATGTCGAGGCCCTCGATTGTCGTGCCGAACAGGAACCTGACGCCGAGCTTCTCGGCCGCATAGGCGGCGAGCTTGTCGACGAATTGCTTGGAATCGCCGGTCTGGTCGATTGGAGAATAGATGCCGCCGGCGATCTTGTCCTTCACGCTGGCAAGGCCCGGCTCCAGCTCGGCCAAGCGGTCGCGGCCGACGATCTCGATCGGCAGGCCGCGCTCGCCGAGGTAGCGGTAATTGTCGGTGCCGGTGTCGAAGCTTTTCTGCGAGCGGAAGAAGTAGAGGATGCCTTTCTTGCGTTCGTCGTAATGGATGCCGGTCGCCTCCGAGAGCGCATTGATGCAGTCGCGCGAATAGAGCGCGAGCTTCAGCTTGACGTCGGTGTTGGCGCGCAGGCGCGCTACGGTGCACTCGCGCAGGAAGCGCAGGCTCCAGGCATAGAAATACGGATCGAGGCGCAGCCGGACCTTGATGCCGAGGTCATGGTTCCAGAGCGCGCGCAGAAAGGTCTTGAGCGCCGCCGGCGAGGCCCAGGCGGTGGCGTCGCCCGGCGAGACCAGGCCGGCGTTCGACTGGCTGGTGCCGCGCGCCGCTGCCTCATGGCGCTCGATCACCGTCACCTCATGACCGTCTTTAGCCAGATAGTGGGCGGCCGCCGTGCCAATCACGCCGGCGCCGAGCACCAAGACCTTCATGCCGTCCCTCAAGGCTCATTCCAACAGTGCGCCTTCGGCACACCACCGCATGAGCCTCAATACCGCGTCTAAACTCGCCGGACGAGCCCTTGGCCCAACAGGTCAGTCTCATTACGCAATTCCGGGACGAAGGCTACGGCGAAGTCGCCGAACCCAACCGCTACACACTTTCCTGAACTGCTTAGTTTCGAACGGAGTTCTTGGTCGTCAGGATGCGTTCCCAGGCCAGCGCATCCTTGACGATCTGGTCGAGATCGTCGCGCTGCGGCGTCCAGCCGAACTCCTTGCGGGCAAGGTCGGAATTGGCGACCACGGCGGCGGCGTCGCCCGGCCGTCGCGCACCCATGCGAACGTCGAAATCATGGCCGAAGGCGCGGCGCACGCTGTCGATCACTTCCAGCACCGAATAGCCGTGGCTGTAGCCGCAATTGGCGACGAGGCTCTCCCCGCCATCGCGCAGCCGCTGCAGTGCCAACCGGTGCGCCGCCGCCAGATCGCTGACATGGATGTAGTCGCGGATGCAGGTGCCGTCCGGTGTCGGATAGTCCTTGCCGAAGACCTGCATGAATGGCCGCTTGCCGAGGGCCGTCTCGCAGGCGACCTTGATCAGATGCGTGGCGCCGGGCGTCGACTGTCCGGTGCGGCCCTTGGGATCGGCGCCGGCGACATTGAAATAGCGCAGCGCCGTGTAGCGGATGTCGTGCGCAATCGCGGCATCGCGCAGCATCCACTCGCTCATCAGCTTGGAGAGGCCGTAAGGCGATTCCGGCGCCAGCCGGGCATCCTCGCGCACCGGCTCCAGCCCGGCGCCGCCATAGACGGCTGCGGTGGACGAGAAGATGAAATGCGGCACGCCCTCGCGCACGGCGGTTTCGATGAGCGCGCGCGTCTTGCAGGTGTTGTTCTCGTAATAGCCGAGCGGATCGGCGACCGATTCCGGCACCACGATCGAGCCGGCGAAATGGATGATGGCGTCGACCTTGTTTTCCCGGATGATCCGGCCGACCAGATCGCGATCGGCGACGTCGCCGACGACGAGCTTCGCCTCCGGCGCCACCGCCCATTCGAAGCCGGTGGAAAGCCTGTCGAGCACGACGACGCTTTCGCCGGCGTCCAAAAGCTCCCAGACCATGTGGCTGCCGATATAGCCGGCACCGCCCGTCACCAAAACCGTCATCGCTTACCTCGCTGATCAAGATTATCGGAAACTGTCTCAACAGCCGCCGTGCTGGAAACCCCGCCGTAAGCCCATTAGCCTCCCATTTTAGTGTTAAGTCTGTAACAGTTCCGCCTGCCCGAGGCATCGTACCGAAACAAAGCTGGTTCACATCCCCGGGAATAGGCCATGATCCGGCATCGTTAGGAACAGGCGCGGGGCGTGGCATTTTGACCGGTGCGGCGCGGTGGACGTAATATAGGCCCGTGACTATGATCCGGCGCAAAATTGGGAAGCCGACATGAACTACCAGCGGTTCTTCGAAGACGCGATCGACCAGCTCCATGCCGAGCGGCGCTACCGCGTTTTCGCCGACCTCGAGCGCATCGTGGGCAAGTTTCCACGCGCCATCTGGCGCTCCAACGGTCGCGCCCAGGAAATCACCGTCTGGTGCTCCAACGACTATCTCGGCATGGGCCAGAATCCGGACGTCATCGCCGCCTTCCAGAACGCGGCAGGCCGGATGGGCTCGGGCGCTGGCGGCACCCGCAACATTTCCGGCACGTCCAACCCGCTGGTCGAGCTGGAGCATGAGCTCGCCGACCTGCACGACAAAGAGGCGGCGCTGGTCTTCACCTCCGGTTTCGTTTCCAACGAAGCCTCGATCTCGACCATCGCCAGGCTCTTGCCCAACTGCCTGCTCATCTCGGACGAGTTGAACCATGCCTCGATGATCGAAGGCGTGCGGCGTTCCGGGGCCGAGAAGAAGATCTTCCGCCACAACGACGTTGCGCATCTGGAAAGCCTGCTGCAGGCGGCAGGACGCGAGCGCGCCAAGCTGATCGTCTTCGAAAGCGTCTATTCGATGGACGGCGACATCGCGCCGATCAAGCAGATCGTCGAGCTCGCCGAGCGCTACAACGCCCTGACCTATATCGACGAGGTTCATGCTGTCGGCATGTACGGTGCGCGCGGCGGCGGCATCACCGAGCGCGAGGGTCTTGCCGACCGCATCGACATCATCGAGGGGACGCTGGCCAAGGCCTTCGGCACGCTGGGCGGCTACATCACCGGCACGAGCGCTGTGATCGACGCGGTGCGCTCCTATGCGCCGGGCTTCATCTTCACCACCGCGCTGCCGCCCGCGATCGCGGCGGCCGCCACCACCTCGATCAGGCATCTGAAGCGCTCGCAGGCCGAGCGCGACGCCCAGCTGCGCCAGGCAGCGCGGGCCAAGCAGGTGCTTGCCGCGGCCGGGCTGCCGGTGATGGAATCGGCCACCCATATCGTGCCGGTGCTGGTCGGCGATCCCGAGCTTTGCAAGATGGCGAGCGACCGCCTGCTCGGCGTCCACGGCATCTACATCCAGCCGATCAACTATCCGACGGTGCCGCGCGGCACCGAACGGCTGCGCATCACGCCCACCCCGTTCCATTCGGACGCGCTGATCGCCGAACTGCAGGACGCGCTGGTCGAGACCTGGGATGCGCTCGGCATCCCCTATGCCGCCTCCGGCCGTCCGGCCGTCGCCAAGAGCGACCGGGTTATTCCACTCCTGGTGCCGAAGTCAGGCGGCTGAAGCCGCCCGTCTCACACCGTCTTCATCCATTTCGCCAGGCGATTTGCCGCTTCCTCGAGCTGATCGAGGCGGCGGTGGAAGCATAGCCTGAGGAAGGCCTCCCCGCCGGGGCCGAAGGCCGTGCCGGGCGCCAGCCCGACATTGGCGTTGTCGACGATGTCGAAGGCGGCGGCGCGGGAATCGGTGATGCCGTCGACGGTGAAGAACAGGTAGAACGCACCTTGCGGCACGGTGAAGCGCGCCTTGCCGGTGGCAGCCAGGATGTCGCAGACCAGATCGCGCGCCGCACGTGCCCGCTCCACCTGCTCGACGATAAAGCCGTCACCCTTGTCGAGGGCCGCAACCGCGCCGCGCTGCATGAACTGGGCGACGCCCGAGGTCGAATACTGGATCAGGTTCTCGAACACCTGCTGCAGCGCCGGATGCGTCTTGATCCAGCCGACTCGCCAGCCGGTCATCGCCCAGTTCTTGGAGAAGCTGTTGACGAACAGGATGCGGTCTTCCGCCGTTGCGATATCGAGGAAAGACGGCGCGCGGCCGTGGCCATAGTGGAACAGCGCATAGATCTCGTCGGCGATGATCCAAAGCTTCTTCGTGCGGGCCAGATCGAGGATCGCTTGAAGCGTTTCCTTGTCGGCTGTCCAGCCGGTCGGGTTCGAGGGGGTATTGATGAACAGCGCCTTGGTACGCGGCGTGATGGCGGCTGCAATCTTGTCGACATCGCAGGACCAGCCATTCCCGGACTGGTCGAGCGTGACCGGCACGGGAACAGCGCCGGCGACACCGGCGGCGGCAGCGAAATTCGGCCACGCCGGCGAGAGATAGACGACCTCGTCGCCGCTGCCGGCGATCGCGTCGATGGCCAGTTGAATGGCATGCATGCCCGAGCCGGTGACGATGAATTCTTCCTCGGCGAAGCGCTGGCCGAAATGCCTGGCATAGTAGCGGGCGAGCGCCTGCCTGAGCTCGGGAATGCCCTTCTGCCAGGTGTAGAAGGTCTCGCCATTGGCGAGGCCGCCTGCGGCGGCATCGCTGATGAAGGAAGGCGTCGGCAGGTCGCCCTCTCCGGCCCAGAGCGGGATCAGGCCTTCGCGCAAGCGGCCGTGATTGACGACGGCGACAATGCCGCTTTCGGGGGCAGCACGGGCTTCGGCGCGCAAGGTCTCAATCAGGGTCATGGACAAAATCCGTGCTCGTTTTGCTGCGCTCTTACCAGATCACCGAACAGAAAACCCCAGCCGCAAGCGGCCGGGGTTTTGGTCCAGCGAGAACGTTGGATGCGTTATTTCCTGGCGAGCAGGTCGCGGATTTCGGTCAGAAGCTGGACATCCGCCGGCGGCGGCGCCGCGGCAGGCGCGGGCTTCTCTCGCTCCAGCCGCCTGCGCAGATTGTTCACCGCCTTGACCATCAGGAAAATGATGAAGGCGAGGATCAGAAAATTCAGCACGACGGTGATGAAGCTGCCATAAGCGAAAACGGCGCCCTCTTTCTTGGCTTCGGCCAGCGTGGCCGAGTGGACATTGGAGGACAGCCCAAAGAAGTAATTGTTGAAGTCAAGCCCGCCGGAAATCGCGCCGATGATCGGCATGATGATGTCGCCGACCAGCGAATCGACGATCTTGCCGAAGGCGGCGCCGATGATGACGGCGACGGCCAAGTCCATCACATTGCCCTTGGAGATGAATTCCTGGAATTCTTTCAGCATCCGACCCTCCTTGCCATAACGGGCCGCGCTGCCGCCCCGGCTCTCCGGCGCCGGCCCCGAAGCCACAATAACAAAAACCCCCAGTTGCAAAACCGGAAAAAGGGCGGAGCCGCCGGTTTGTGCCTAACCGGTTCGCGCTTCTGGGCGTCACCAAGCACCTATGCGCCGAAAGCCGCGGTGGACTTGGCGTCAATGCTGTGGTTGCGTTTGATAACCGGACGAGCAGCCGGTCAGGAAGGAAGTTCGAACCGTGCAAGGCTGGTTCGTCGTCATCATCGCGATCGCCTATGTGACGCTGCTTTTTGCCATCGCCAGCGTCGGCGACCGGCGCTCCGTGGCAGCCGGACTCGGCCGCGCACGGCCCTCCATTTATGCGCTCAGCCTCGCCATCTACTGCACCTCCTGGACCTTCTTCGGCTCGGTCGGGCTCTCCTCCGAGCGGGGTCTCGAATTCCTCGGCATCTACACCGGCCCGGTGCTGGTCTTCGTGTTCGGCTTCCCGCTGCTCAACCGCATCGTCCGGCTGGCAAAGAGCGAAAAGATCACCTCGATTGCGGACTTTCTCGGCGCCCGCTACGGCAAGAGTTTTGCCGTCGCGGCGATCGCGACCCTGATCGCCACGGTCGGCGCCGTGCCCTATATCGCGCTGCAGCTCAAGGCGATCTCCGGCTCGGTCAGCCTGATGATCGAGCACTATACGGGATCGCCGCCTTCCTTTGATCCTTTTGTAAGCGACATCTCGCTGGTGGTGGCGATGCTGCTGGCGCTGTTTGCGGTCCTGTTCGGCACCCGCCACGCCGACGCCACCGAGCACCAGGACGGGCTGGTGCTGGCGGTCGCGGTCGAGACGGTGGTCAAGCTCGCCGCCTTCCTCGCCATAGGCCTTATGGTCACGTTTCTCATCTTCGGCGGCCCCGGCGACATGCTGGCGACGCTCGGGGCGAATGCCGAGGTGCGCCAGGCGATGGGCTACAACACGTCCTTGGTCACCTGGCTTGTGCTGACGACCTTGAGCGGCTTCGCCATCCTGATGCTGCCGCGCCAATTCTACGTCACCATCGTCGAGAATCGCAGCGAGGCCGAGCTGCGCACCGCGACCTGGGTGTTTCCGCTCTATCTCGTGGCGATCAACCTCTTCGTCCTGCCGATCGCCTTTGCCGGGCTGTCGCTGGTCAGCGCAAGGACCAGCAGCGACCTCTACGTCCTGTCGCTGCCGCTTTTCAGCGGCCACGACGTGCTGGCGATGATCGCCTTCATCGGCGGCCTGTCGGCGGCCACCGCCATGGTCATCGTCGAGAGCGTGGCGCTGTCGATCATGATTTCCAACGATCTCGTCATCCCGCTGTTCGTGCGTCGATTGCTCAAGACCACTTCTTCGGAGAACGAAGACTGGTCGACGCTGATCCTGAACGTTCGGCGAGCGTCGATTTTCATCATGCTGTTCATCGCCTTCCTCTATTACCGCGAGAGCACCAACAGCGCGCGGCTGTCCTCGATCGGGCTGATGTCCTTCGCAGCGATCGCGCAATTCGCGCCCGCCCTGATCGGCGGGCTGATCTGGCGCCGCGCCAATGGCCGGGGCGCCGCGCTCGGCATGGTCGCCGGCATCGCGGTCTGGGGTTACACGCTGCTGCTCCCTTCGCTCGTCGGTCCCGGCTCCGACTTTGTCGTCCATGGACTGTTCGGCTTCGAGGCGCTGAGACCCCAGGCGCTGTTCGGCACCCTCGGCGAGCCGCTGAACCACGGCGTGCTGTGGAGCCTGTCAGTCAACACGCTGTTCTTCGTGATGGGTTCGCTGTCCCGCGCATCGGTGCCGCTGGAGCGCATCCAGGCGGCGATCTTCGTGCCGCGCGAGGCGGGGCCGATGCCAAGCCTGCGCCGCTTCCGCACCGCGGTCACGGTCAATGACCTCAAGGATACGATTTCCCGCTATCTCGGCGTCGAGCGCACCGAGCGCTCCTTCCAGTCCTTCGAGAAGAACGCGAACGTCTCCCTGCACGGCAAGGAACAGGCCAGCATGGACGTCATCCGTTTCTCGGAGCAGTTGCTGGCGAGCGCCGTCGGGTCGTCGTCGGCGCGGCTGATCCTGTCGCTGCTGTTCCGCCGCAACGACCGCGACTCCAAGGATGCCTTCCGGCTGCTCGACGACGCCACCGAGGCGCTGCAGCACAACCGCGACCTGCTGCAGATCGCGCTCGACCAGATGGAGCAGGGCATCACCGTCTTCGACCGGGATTTGCGGCTGATCTGCTGGAACCGGCAATACCGGGCGCTGTTCGATCTGCCTGACGAGATGGGCCAAGTGGGCGTGTCGCTCGACCAGATCCTGCGGCATCTGGCCGAGCGCGGCGATATCGCCGCCGACCAGCGGGTGACGATGCTCAACCGGCTGACCAGCTTCGTCGGTCCTTGGCAGATGGAGCTCAGGACCAGCGGCCGCATCCTGGAGCTGCGTTCCAACCCGATGCCCGACGGCGGCATCGTCGCCACCTATGCCGACATTTCCGGCCGCGTCGAGCAGGACCTGGCGCTGAAGCGGGCCAATGAATCGCTGGAGCAGCGGGTCAGGAGCCGCACCGCCGAGCTCACCCGCGTCAACGAGGAGCTGGCGCAGGCGCAGATGCTTGCCGAGGAGGCCAATCTCAGCAAGACGCGCTTCCTCGCCTCCGCGGGCCACGACATCCTGCAGCCGCTCAACGCCGCCAGGCTCTATTGCTCCTCGCTGATCGAAAAGGCCGGCAAGGGGCCCGCCGGCAGGGCCGCGACCAACATTGAATCCTCACTGGAATCGGTCGAGACCATCCTCGGCGCGGTGCTCGACATATCGCGGCTCGACGCCGGCGCGTTGAAGCCCGAGGACACCGCCTTCAGCCTCGGCGGGCTGCTTGGCCAGATCGGCAACGATTTTCGCCCGCTCGCCGCCGAAAAGAAGCTCGGCCTGAAAATCATGCCGTCGTCGCTCGGCGTGATGACCGACCGCAATTTGCTTCGCCGGCTGATCCAGAACCTCGTTTCCAATGCGATCAAATACACGCGCGAAGGCCGCATATTGGTCGGCGTGAGAAGGCGCGGCGAGCTGGCCGAGATCCAGGTGATCGACACCGGCATCGGCATTGCCGCCGACAAGCTGAACACCGTCTTCCACGAATTCACCCGGTTGGACGAGGGCGCGCGCGAGGCCGAGGGCCTTGGCCTTGGCCTTTCCATCGTCGACCGCATCGCCAGGGTTCTCAGGCTCGAAATCCGCATCTTCTCCAACCCCGGCAAGGGGACGCGTTTTTCCGTCATCCTGCCGGTCGCCGAGATCGCGGCGCCGCCGCGCGAGACGGGAAAGGCGCCCGCGCGCGCGCCATCCTCACTTGCCGGACTCAATGTGCTGTGCATCGACAATGACGCGCGAATCCTCGACGGCATGCGACTGCTGCTCGAAGGCTGGGGCTGCAGCGTCGAGACCGCTTCGGGATCGCAGGACCTGATGCGCCCGGGTGCGGCAAGGCCGGATGTGGTGCTCGCCGACTATCATCTCGACGGCGGTACCGGGCTCGACGCCATCGCCAGGCTGCGCGCCACCTACGGCAAGGATCTGCCCTGCGTGCTGGTCACCGCAGACCGCTCCAGCGAGGTGCGCACTGCTGCTGGTCTGCTTGATGTGCCGGTGATCAACAAGCCGCTGAAGCCTGCCGTGCTGCGCTCGATGATGGCAAGGGTCAGGGCACTGGCGCCCGCGGCGGAATGATCAGCTCACCGGCTGCAGCGGGTCGCCGCCGATCTTGGAAAGCTGGATGACCGCCTGGGTGCGGCTGTCGACGCCGAGCTTCTGCAATATAGCCGAAACATGCGCCTTGATGGTGGCTTCGGAGACGCCGAGCTCATAGGCGATCTGCTTGTTGAGCAGGCCTTCGGCCAACATGCCGAGCACCCTCGTCTGCTGCGGCGTCAGCGCCTGCAGGCGCTTGATCAGATCGGAAATCTCCGGGTCGCGCTCGACGCCGAGCTCGATGCCGGCGGGTGCTGCGATATCGCCGGCAAGCACAGTCAGGACGGCGCTGCGTATCTCCTCCATGCTTGCCGATTTGGAGATGAAGCCGGACGCGCCGAGATCGAGCGCGCGGCGGATGGTGGCTGGATCGTCATGAGCCGACACCACCACCAGCGGCACCGAGGCATGGATGCCGCGCAGCGAGATCAGTCCGGACAGGCCGCTGGCGCCCGGCATCGACAGATCGAGCAGCACCATGTCGATGTCTTCATTGGCGACGACCAGCGCCTTGGCGCTTTCGAAATCGCCGGCCTCATGGATGGCGGCGACATCGCCTATGCCGGCGAGCGCTTCCTTTAGTGCGCCGCGAAACAGCGGATGGTCGTCGGCAATGACGAAAGTGTGGCCCGACGGCAAATACTCCTCCCCGGATCCCATTGCTGATTGTGTGCTTTCTTAAGGGATCGGAACGATTATGCGGCGGCGCGGCGCGTTTTCAAGCAGCAAAGGCCGCGCGCGCAGGCTTTTTCCCGGGAGCTCAGGTCTTTTGCGGGCTGGGCTTCGTGCCACCGTCGCCTTCCTGCCTGTCGATGTCCTTGACGATATCCATGAAGCTGCGGAAGAAGCGCTCCATGTAGCTCATCGTCTTGTTGAAATCCTCCTCGCTCGGCAGTTGGGACTCCAGCCGGGCCGAGAGCGAGTTCTCGAGCTTCGCGACGCGCTCGTCGAGTGCCTTCACCGTGCTCTGCAGCCGGTCGATCTCGTCCTGGAAGGCGGAGCGCTCGTCGGCGGCCAACTTGCAGACGAGCTGGCCGGAGCGCTCCTCGCAGATCGACATGGCGCCGGTCTGGGTGTCCATGCGGACATAGCCGTTGGCGGACTTTTCGAGCCGATAGCGGTCCGTCTCCTCGGAATAGGCCGATGCGGCGACCAGCGAGCAAAGCGCCGCCGGGATTAGAATGTGCTGCAGACGCATGTTATCCTCCATGAGCCGTTGTGCGAACAATATCACAGGTTTGCGCCGGAAATGGGGAAGAGTTCGCAAGCACCCTTTCCCCCATGTATCGTTCGGACTATAGCGCGCCAATGTCTCAGTTTATCTACAAGATCGCGCCTGAAGCCATGTGGAGCGAAGCGGAACGGAACGGCCGCTTCACCGGGGCGCCGATCGACATCGCCGACGGCTTCATCCACTTTTCCACCGCAACTCAAGTGCGCGAGACGGCGGCCAAGCATTTCGCCGGCCAGGCGGACCTGCTTCTCATCGCTGTCGACGCGGCAAAGCTGGGCGACGCGCTGAAATACGAGGTGTCGCGCGGCGGCGCCCTGTTCCCGCATCTCTACGCCGCGCTCGCCCTCGACGCCGTGCTCTGGGTGAAGCCGTTGCCGCTCGGCGCCGACGGCCACGAATTCCCGCCGCTGGAGGACGAATGAGCGTGCTCGACCGGATCGGCCAAAAGCTGCTTTTCTCGTTCGACCCGGAAACGGCGCATGGCCTGTCGATCGCGGCTTTGCGCTGCGGCCTGCCGGCCGCCTCGCCTCCCCCGCGCGACGCGCGGCTCGAGGTCAGCGTCTGCGGGCTCGATTTTCCGAACCCTCTCGGCATGGCGGCCGGCTATGACAAGAACGCCGAAGTGCCGGACGCGCTGCTCAAACTCGGCTTCGGCTTCGCCGAGGTCGGCACCATCACGCCGCTGCCGCAACCCGGCAATCCGAGGCCGCGCATCTTCCGGCTGACCGCCGACGAAGCGGTGATCAATCGGCTGGGCTTCAACAATGAAGGGCATGCGGCCGCCGAAAGACGGGTTGCCGCGCGCAAAGGGCGGCCGGGTATTGTCGGCGTCAACATCGGCGCCAACAAGGACAGCGCCGACCGCATTGCCGACTATGAGCGCGGCGTCGCCCGCTTCGCGGCTCATGCCAGTTATCTGACGGTCAACATCTCCTCGCCCAACACGCCGGGCCTGCGCAACATGCAGGCGCGCGAGCAACTGGGCGAACTCCTGTCGCGCGTGGTGGCGGCGCGCGCGGCTGCGTCGGTTCAGCCGCCCATCTTCCTCAAGATCGCGCCGGACCTCGTTGAAGCGGAACTGGAAGACATCGCCGCCGAAGTCGTCGAGAAAAAGATCGACGGGGTTGTCGTCTCCAACACGACGCTTGCCCGGGTCGGGTTGCGCAGCGCGAGTCTGGCCGGCGAAGCCGGCGGGCTGTCAGGCAAGCCGCTTTTCGAGCGCTCGACGGCGGTACTCGCCCGGATGCGCAAGCTGCTCGGCCCACAAGCGACGATCGTCGGGGTCGGCGGCGTCGACTCGGCGGAAACCGCGCTGGAGAAGATCCGCGCCGGCGCCGATCTCGTCCAGCTCTATACCGGCATGATCTATGCCGGCCCGGCGCTGCCCGGCCGCATCGTTGCCGGCATGGCGCGGTTTGTGGAGCGCGAGCGGCTTGGCTCGATCCAGGATTTGCGCGACTCGGCTTGCGAGCGCTGGGCTTCAAAGCCGATCAGCTGAACGCCGTGCGCATCCTGAGCCTCAGCACCGCAAGCAGGCTGAAACCCCGCACCAGCAAAAAGACGTGCAGCGCGGCCCATAGGCCGTTGTTGCCGAAGGCGGGCGCCAGCGTGATCAGCGCCGCGGCGAAGGCCAGGAAGGACAGGAGCATCATGTTGCGCATGTCGCGCGACCAGGTGGCGCCGATGAAGACGCCGTCCATCTGGAAGGCGAGCACACCGCTCAGCGCGGTGAAGGCGGCCCAGGGCAGATAAATGTCGGCGACCGCGCGGACCTCCGGAGCGGTTGTCACCATCGCCACCAGCTGTGCGCCGGCCGTCAGCAGAATAAGACTGGCGACCGCCGCCAGGCCAACGCCCCAGATCAGCGTCAGCCGGACGGCTTGCCGGAAAGGAGCGGCCGCATGCGCGCCGATGGCGCGGCCTGCCAATTGCTCGGCTGCGGTGGCAAAGCCGTCCAGGAAATAGCCGGCGACGAGGAAGAAGTTCATCAGCACGGCATTGGCGGCGAGCGTCACCGTGCCAAACTGCGCGCCCTGCCTGGTGAACAGCGCGAAGGCGGCAAGCAGCGAGAAGGAACGGATCATGATATCGCGGTTGAGCGACAGCATGCGCCGATAAGCCGGCAGGTCGAGGATGCGCCGGCGCGACGGCCGCTCCAGCTTGCGGAACCGCCTCAGCACGATGGCAAGGCCGAGCAGCATGGCCAGGAACTCGCCGGTGACGGTCGCCCAGGCAACGCCCGCCACGCCCCAGCCGAGCTCGAGGCCGAGCAGGAAGCAGAGCAGGATGTTGATGCCGTTGAGCACGGCCTGCAACATCAGCCCTATCCCGCCCTCGCCACGCCCCAGAACGTAGCCCAAAATGGCGTAGTTGATGAGCGAGAAGGGCGCGGCAATGAGCCTGATGCGGATATAGACCGACATCGCCGCGCTGACACGCGGCTCGGCGCCCATGAACCACTGGCCGCCTATCGCAAACAGCGGCGCAAGTGCTGCAAGCACCACGCCGGCGACGACCGCGATCAGCACGGCCCGCCAGAGCACCGCCTGCTCCTCCAGCGGATCGCCGCGTCCGAAAGCCTGAGCGACGAGGCCGGTGGTGCCGGAGCGCAGGAAGTTGAAGGTGGTGAAGACGACGTCGAAGACCAGCGCGCCTGCCGCCAATCCGCCGAGAAGAGCCGCATCGCCGAACTGCCCGATCACCGCGGTGTCGACGATGCCGAGCAGCGGCGTCGTCAGATAGGCAAGGGTCATCGGCACAGCGATCGCCAGCACCGACCGGTTGGTGACGATGAAGGTCCCGGCGTTGATGTGGGTCGCACCCTTGTCCAAGGATTGCTGCCTTGCTCATTGCGGCTTGCTAGAACGGCCGATGTGCCCCAGTTTGCCGCTGCCGCGCAATCGCCATCGGGTGACGGCCAACCGAATTCCAGCTCTGGCGCAGGCCGCCCCATCATGCCTTTGCAGATCGTCCACCATCCCGACTACGACGCCGGCTTTGCCGTCAATCACCGCTTTCCGATGAGCAAATATCCGTTGCTGATGGAGGCTTTGCACAGCCGCGGGCTGGCAGCAGCGGGAGCGCTTTCGATGCCGGAACGGGCGCCGGCGGCGTGGCTCAAGCTCGCGCACGAGGCCGGCTATGTCGACGAGGTGCTCGCTTGCGAGGTACCTGAAAAGATCGAGCGCGAGATCGGCTTCCCGGTCAGCCAGCGCGTGTCATTGAGAGCGCAGCTAGCAACGGCAGGCACGGTGCTGGCGGCGCGGCTGGCGCTGAAACACGGCATAGCCTGCAACGCCGCCGGCGGTAGCCACCATGCCAGGCGTGCCCAAGGCGCGGGCTTCTGCACCTTCAACGACGTGGCCGTGGCTTCCCTGGTCCTGCTTGCGGAGGGCGCCGTCGAAAACATCCTGGTCGTCGATCTCGACGTGCATCAGGGCGACGGCACGGCGGACATTTTGAAGGATGAGCCGCGCGCCTTCACCTTTTCCATGCATGGCGAACGCAATTATCCGGCGCGCAAGATCGCCTCCGATGTCGATATCGCGCTGCCGGACGGCACCGGCGACGCTGCCTATCTCGACCGGCTCGGCGCCATTCTTCCAGAGCTTTGCGCAAGGCGGCGCTGGGACATCGTGTTCTACAATGCCGGCGTGGATGTCCATGCCAAGGACCGGCTTGGCCGGCTGACATTGACCGACAACGGCCTGCGCAGCCGCGAGGAGCTGGTCATCAGCTATTTCCGCAAGGCCGGCATCCCGCTATGCGGCGTCATCGGCGGCGGCTATTCGAGCGACGTGCCGGCGCTTGCCGCGCGCCACGCCATTCTGTTCGAGGTCGCGGCCGCGTATGCTGACGCTCGCCAGGCTACTTCCTGTAGCTCGCAATCCTGAGCAGGATAAAGGCGGGCACGACGATCGCGGCGCCGAGCAGGATATAGCCCAGGAAGCGGTCGAGAGTATGGAAGCCGAGGTTCCACAGGTCGATGAAGAACTGGCGGATGCCGTAGAGCACGTCCATCGGCGACCAGCCGAAAGCGTGCATGACGAGGCCGACGAGAAAGGAAACCACCAGCAGCTTCACAAGCACCCTGAGTGGCGTATCGCCGAGAAAGCGTGTCAGTGTGGACAAGGCCGTTCTCCGGTTCGAGCTGCCCGATTCGGGGGGCGACCTCAGAAATACGCACTCTGATACCCGGCATCAAGCCGAAGGCCGCGCGCGAAGCCATCGTGCTGGCAGCCCTGATAGCCCGATCCGGCCGGCACACGCGGCTCGCACGGTCAGATCCGCCATCGGAAGATGCGGGCCCAAAGCGGCCGGTCGCGGTAGACTTCCCTGGAGCGCCACAGCCTGTTGTAGCGGTTGCCGCCGCCGATACCGAGGTGCGATATCGGCTTGCCGCCCCGCTTGCGCTTGATCGCGACCGGCTCGCCATCATGGCTGAGGCAATGGCCGAAATCCGCGGACGCCTGAAGAGGCGCGGCAGACGGCACCGACCTGAGGGCTTCGCCGACGATGAGGTCTTCCGGTTCGCAGGTCAGCGCGACGGCCTTGCCGAACAAGGTCGGGCCTGTGGGGCAGAGCGCAGTCGGCCCGTAATATTCCCGTTTCACATTGGCGCAGACAAGCTCGATCGCCTTGGCGAGCGCCTTGTGGCGAGGCGGCGCGGCAACAACGCCGATGCTGGTGTCCCAAGGGGTCGAGCTGAGGAAATCGCGAAAGATCGACAATTTTCCATCGGCGCGCGGCACTCCGCGCAGGAAGAAATAGGAGAGATCGGCATAAAGGCCGCCTTGCTCATGGAGAAGGCAATATTTGGCGAGGTCCGCCTTGTATGAATAAGGTCGCAGCGTCCTGAAAGCCGAAAGCACCTCTGCTCCGAAATGCGTCGAAATGAACTCCGCCAACGCCGCTTCCCGGAACAGGCGGTGCTCTTCGCCCGGATGAGCAGCCGTGAGCGAGTGGATGTTTTCGGCAACGAGCCCGGAAAGGTGCTCGCTGCCGTCGTCGGTGATCAGAATGCTGAAGAGAGGCATCCGGCTTCCGTCTCGATCAAGGTGCCTTGGTGAGCCTTCAACTTGCCCCAGTCGCGCCACTGGTGGGGACTGGCCTTCAGATAGGCCAGGTGCCGATCGGCGAAGTCTTGCGCGGCGCTCTGGATCAGTTCGGCCTTGTCCTGGCTGCGATCAAGATCGATCGGATTTTCCACAGTCACCCGTATCTTGCCTGTGCTGTCGTCACGAACGACGAAGACCGGCAGCAGGGGAGCGCCGGCGATCCTGGCCAACCGGGGCGCGCCGCCCGCAAATTCAATGACCGACTGGCCGATTCGCGCACGCACGAGCAACTCACCCTCCCAGGCGCCAGCGGTGATGGACGCAAACTTGCCCTGGCGAAGCAACCGCCTGGCCTCGTTCATGCTGGCGGCGGGATTCGCGCGGTCGATCACGATACGGCCCGCGGCATGTCTGAGCTCGACGCCGGTTCTAATCGGGTTGAGGAACCGGATGCCGAAGCGCGATTTCGAGAAACCGTGCTCGGGCCTGCTGACATGGAAGACATCGAAGCCGGCTTTGGCGAAAACCATCTTCGCCGCAAGCGCATTGAAGGCGAAATGCGCAATCCACAGGACGGCGCCACGGCCCTGTTCGCGCGCCGCATCGAGATGCTCGGCGCCGAGGAGTTCGATCTCGGGTCGCCAGCCGACGAGCCACTCGCGGACGATCTGGATGTTGTGTTCGCTGCGCATCGCGTCGACCCGGAGCCGGTCCTCGCGGCCGGCTATGCCAAAGGCGGCAAGATCCGGTTGGTCACCAACGTCGCGCCGAGACTCAGGCGCCCGTTTCAGCCGCTCCAGCCAAAGGCAGACACTGCGCCATCTCTTCTCAGGCACGAAAAGAGAGACGAATACAAAAACAGGAAGCCTCAGCAGGAATCCGAGATCTTCCACAGCAAAGGCTTTTCCGGAGCGAGAGGCTCGCTTCCTCTTCCGAACATTGATTTCCAAGCTGGGTCCCCACCCTTAACCCCTGAGCCATTACCATGTTGTGGCGCGGCGTCAAAGCGCCGGTGGATGGCTCTCGGCTTTCAATGTATCGCCGATTGCTAGATGCGGGGCCATCATGGTAACGAGGCTGTTGCGCGGGTATGATGTAATGGTAGCCTGTCAGCTTCCCAAGCTGAACGCGCGGGTTCGATTCCCGCTACCCGCTCCATCCCTCGCTACAGTGCCGCGCGGTCGCAGCGATCTGGCAGAGCGTCCTCAAGCGGCCGAAGGCGAATGCGATCGTTGCCGTTAGCGGTCATGCCAGCACGCCGCAGAGGGGAAGATGCTTTGCGGCCTCGGCGGCTTCCATCCGCACGATGGTGTGCGACAGGCCGCCGTGTTCCTCGATCCACAGGCGAACCCAGTCGGGATATTGCGAGATCAGGTACTGCGCGGCGATTGCGTTCTCATGGGCGCCGACGCCGTAAGGCAGATGGAAGCCGAAGGATGCACGCGGCGTGATGCAAAGCTGCTCGGCGGGCAAAGACAGATAGAGCGTGCAGGCGCTGTCGCAGGCACCGTCAAATTCCACAGGCTCGTTCGCGGCGCGCAGCTCGGCGACGTGCAAAGCGAAGATCACGATCTGACCGCCGGGATTTTCCTGCACCGTTTCGGCATCTGCGGGCAGCGTTGGCAGGGCGGCGGCGAGGAACGCTAGCGCCTTGGCTATCAGCCTCCGCTTAACCCGCGCGCGCGGCAGATCGGCGTGCATATTGGTGACCTCGCTCATCCGGCGAGACCAAGGCTAACATTGCGATGGTTAACAACAGGCAGCTTTGAAAACATCGAACATCCAGATCGCCCAACTGCCCGCATCCTCTCAACAGCAGGGGGACTGGAAAATCAACGTGCTTTTTGACCGCACTCCGAAGGGAGCCACCTCGTTCGGCGAAAGCGCGCAAACGAAAGAGCCGCTCGAAAGGCGAGGGGCTTGGGCCCTAGAAGAGGATCGCCGCGCGATCTATGGCGAAAAAGAAGCCAGCCACCTTGCGGCGGCCGGCTCTGGACCGGTTGAGCAATCCAGGACCACGTCTCGGTCCGGAATTCCGTAAAAACAGTTCTTTACTGCGGGTGAGCGGCTCTTATCCAAAGCTGAACCGCTATGGACCCCTAAAGCCAAAAGCCAATCCAAACACGTTCGCGCCAGCAGCGGCGACGCCAGCGGCCACGACGCCAGTAGCGGCGGCAAACACGTCTCCAAACGCGGCGCCGTCTGCGGCGGCGACGGCCGTGATGCCAATGACGATGGTAAACCTGCTCCACTTCAGCACGTTCGTCTCCATCCTCGAAGACGGCGGTATCGGGCTTATCGAGTTCATCGAGAATTCCGTTGCCGCTTGGAATTCCGGCAACCGCCCTACTGGGGCCAGCGAGGGTTGCAATTGCCGCTGCCCCCGCAACGCCAAGCATTCCAGTCAGAAACAAGCGACGTTCCATCAAAGACCTCCCGATAGTTCAGCATCGGCAGGTGGTTCCCTCACCCAAACGGGCTCCAGCGAACTGCCGATCTGTTTGAACGCACAGGTAGCATTCTCGTTCCATTACCCCACTTCGCGCAGGATGAAGTCGTGCAGCATCTTGGCGGCGGGCGAGAGCGCCCGGTTCCTGACCGTGATCAGGCTGTAGGGCCGGACCTCGATGTCGAACTCGGTCTGAACGACATCGATCGCTCCGGACAGCCCATCGCCGCTCTGGATGAACTTGGCCACCTGCACCGAAACGGGGGCGATGGCGTCAGATTGCGCTACCATTACCAGCGTCAAGAGCAGCGACGAGGTGTTGAGGATGCGGTCGGGAAGCGGGATGTTGCGGTTCAAGAAATTGCTTTCCATCGCCTGGCGCAGGGGCGAGCCGCCGGACTGGAAGACCCAATCATAGGCAGCCGTCTCCTCCAGGCCGACCATCCCGCCGCCGGCAAGCGGATGGCCGCGGCGCACGATCAGGCAGGCCTTCTCGATGCCGATGACGCGCGATTCGAACAGCCGCGGATTGAGGTCATCGGGGATGCGGGCGATGATGAAGTCGTGGCGGGAGGCGATCAGCTCGCGAGCGAGCACGTTCGAGGTCTCGACCTGCATGGTGATCTCGATGCGCGGATAGATGCGGCGGATCTCCCGAATCGCCGGCACCGCCAGTTCGATCGCCGGCGCAGTCACGGCGCCGAGAAACACCGAGCCGCCCTTGCCTGCCTTGAGTTCCGAAATCTCGCGGTCGGCTTCGCGCATTTCGAGCAGGATCGAGCGGGCGCGCCTGGCGAGCGCCTGACCGTAAGGGGTCAGCGTCACGCCGCGCGGCAGCCGCTCGCACAATTTCACGTCGAGCACCGCCTCCATCTCGGCGATCATGCGCGAGGCCGCCGGCTGGGAAATATTCATCACCTGGGCGGCGGCGCTCACCCGTCCGTGATCGTCGAGCGCGGCGATCATTCGCATATGGCGCAGGCTCAGGCCGCTGCGCAGGAGCGTTTCGCCGTCCCCCGGAAGCTTCTCGTAACTCCCTGACATCGCATCAGGATCCCGCAGCGCCGCCATGATTTCCCAGCCTCTCCGGCAGTTCTCTGCTCTACGCTAAATCATACCAGTTTCGATATAGCAACCAGCAAAGATCGCATTTGACAGTTATGTCAAAGGGACACACCCTTCGCGCGTTCCGAGACGCAGCGATCGGCAACGAGCAAATCGTATCGATTGAAACTGCGTCGCGGGGCCGATTGGGAGGATACCGGAGATCGATAAAGCCGACAGAGGCGCGACTGCGCTCCTGTTCGACTGCGCGGCCCGCGAAGCCCCGAGGTGTCGCGTCCATCAACCAGGGAGAGTAAATGTGAAGATCATCAAGACGCTGGCCGCCGTCGCGGCCCTTGGCATTGCCGCCACGACCTATTCGGCGCACGCCGCCGACAAGGGCCTCGTCGGCGTGCTGATGCCGACCAAGACCTCGCAGCGCTGGATCAACGACGGCGACGCCGTCAAGTCCCAGCTCGAAGCGCTCGGCTACACGGTCGACCTGCAATACGCGCAGGACGACATCCCGAACCAGCTCAGCCAGCTGGAAAACGAGATCACGAAAGGCCCGAAAGCGCTGATCATCGCTTCGATCGACGGCACCACCATGGCCGATGCGCTGCAGAAGGCCAATGACGCAGGCGTCGTCACCATCGCCTACGACCGGCTGATCAAGAAGACCCCGAATGTCGACTACTACACCACCTTCGACAATTTCGGCGTCGGCGTGATCCAGGCGAATTCCCTGGTCAAGGGCCTCAAGGAGCGCTTCCCGAACACCAAGCCGTGGAACGTCGAGCTGTTCGGCGGCTCGCCCGACGACAACAACGCCTTCTTCTTCTACAACGGCGCGATGTCGGTCCTGCAGCCGCTGATCGACGACGGCTCGATCAAGATCAAGTCCGGCCAGATGGGCATGGACAAGGTCGGCACGCTGCGCTGGCTCGCCGCCACCGCCCAGGCCCGCATGGACAACCTGCTCTCGGCCAACTACTCGGACGGCAGCCGCGTCGATGGCGTTCTTTCGCCCTATGACGGCCTGTCGCGCGGCATCACCGCCTCGCTGCGCGCTGTCGGCTACGGCACGGATGCTCAGCCCTGGCCGATCGTGACCGGTCAGGACGCCGAGACCGCCTCGGTCAAGCTGATCATTTCGGGCGAGCAGTATTCGACCGTGTTCAAGGACACCCGCGAGCTGGCCAAGGCCACCGTGCAGCTGGTCGACAAGGTGCTCTCCGGCGGCAAGCCCGACGGCCTCGACACCAAGACCTACAACAACGACGTCAAGGTCGTTCCCTCGATCCTCTTGACGCCGCACGAGGTCGACAAGTCGAACTACAAGGCGCTGGTCGTCGACTCCGGCTACATCAAGGCCGAAGAGCTGAAGTAATCCAGCCTTTAAGGGAGGGGTCCTGCGCGACGCAGGGCCCCTTTTCGTTCAGAAGCGACCCCGATATTGTTTTTGCCGGCTTCTGCAGCGCCATGCGCCATCGCGGCGCGAGCCAGACTGCAGTATGTTGATTTCGCGCATAACGTTTTCCGGAAACGGAAGGCCTGCGCCAGGGAGCGGAATTCCTGATGAGCTCGACGATTTTGGAGATGCGCGACATCACCAAGACGTTCCCCGGCGTGAAGGCGCTGTCGAACGTGAACCTCAGCGTCGAGGAAGGAGAGATCCACGCCATCGTCGGCGAGAACGGCGCCGGCAAATCGACCCTGATGAAGGTGCTGTCGGGCGTCTACCCGACCGGTACCTATGAAGGCGAGATCGTCTTTCGCGGCCAGGAATGCCACTTCAAGGGTATTCATGATAGCGAGCATATCGGCATCGTCATCATCCACCAGGAACTTGCCCTGGTGCCGATGCTGTCGATCGCGGAAAACATCTTCCTCGGCAACGAGCACGCCAGCTACGGCGTCATCGACTGGAACGCCAACGAGAAGCGCACCAAGGCCCTGCTCGACAAAGTCGGCTTGAAGGAAGATCCCAAGACGCTGATCACCAATATCGGCGTCGGCAAGCAGCAACTGGTCGAGATCGCCAAGGCGCTCAGCAAGGAAGTGAAGCTGCTGATCCTTGACGAGCCGACCGCCTCGCTCAGCGAAAAGGACAGCCAGGCGCTGCTCGATCTTCTGCTCGAGTTCAAGCGCCAGGGCATGACCTCGATCCTGATCTCGCACAAGCTCAACGAGGTGAACCGCGTCGCCGACAAGGTTACGGTGATCCGCGACGGGCGCACCATCGAGACCCTGCCCAGGAAGGACATCAGCGAGGACCGGATCATCACTTCGATGGTCGGCCGCTCGCTCGACGACCGCTACCCGCCGCGCGAGCCGCAGATCGGCGAGGTTATTTTCGAAGTGAAGAACTGGTCGGTGTACCATCCGATCCACGCCGAGCGGCAGGTGATCAAGAACGTCAACCTCAATGTGCGCAAGGGCGAGGTGGTCGGCATTGCCGGGCTGATGGGCGCCGGCCGCACCGAATTCGCGATGAGCCTGTTCGGCCGTTCCTATGGCCGGCATATCAGCGGCGAGGTCCTGCTCAGGGGTAAGCCTCTCGATCTTTCGACGGTGAGCAAGGCGGTGGAGAACCGGATCGCCTATGTCACCGAGGACCGCAAGACCTTTGGCCTCAACCTCATCGACCACATCAAGCACAACGTGACGCTGGCCAATTTGGGAGGCGTCTCCAGCCGCGGCGTCATCGACGACATGCGCGAGATGAGCGTCGCCAACGACTATCGCAAGAAGACCAACATCCGCGCATCCAGCGTCTATCAGCTGACCGGCAATCTTTCGGGCGGCAACCAGCAGAAGGTGGTGCTGTCGAAATGGCTGTTCGCCGACCCGGAAGTGCTGATCCTCGACGAACCGACGCGCGGCATTGACGTCGGCGCCAAGTACGAAATCTACACGATCATCGCCCGCCTCGCCGCAGAGGGAAAGGCAATCGTCGTCATCTCGTCGGAAATGCCTGAATTGCTCGGCATCACCGACCGCATCTATGTCATGAACGAAGGGCGTATCGTCGGCGAAATGGCGGCAAGCGACGCCAGCCAGGAAAAGATCATGCGCGCCATCGTTCGGGGAGAAGGAAAAAAAGCCTCATGAGCACAGAAAGCGCTCCCGCGCCGCAGAGCGGCGTCGCCGAAGACGTCAAGCATGGTCCGCGTGTCGCCGTTTCGGCGCTGACGACGAACCTGCGCGAATACGGACTGATCATCGCGCTGATCGTCATCATGCTGTTCTTCCAGTACACGACGTCCGGCACGCTGTTCAAACCGGTCAACCTCAGCAACCTGGTGCAGCAGAACTCGTTCATCATCGTGATGGCGCTTGGCATGCTGCTGGTGATCGTCGCCGGCTATATCGACCTCAGCGTGGGATCGGTCGCCGGCTTCATCGGCGCGCTTGCCGCAATGATGATGGTCATCTGGCCGCTCGGTATATTCAGCAATCCACTGGTGGTCTCGATCGTTTGCCTGATCGTCGGTGCGCTTATCGGCGCGGCGCAAGGCTATTGGATCGCCTATCACCGAATACCGAGCTTCATCGTGACGCTGGCGGGCATGCTGATCTTCCGCGGCATCTGCCAGGCACTGCTTGGCGGCGGCTCCTCGGTAGGTCCGCTTCCCGACAGCTTCAAGGCGTTGAGCTCCGGCTTCATCCCCGACGTCATCGGCCCGCTGACGCTCATTCCGCCGACGGTGAATGCCGCCGGCAAGACCATCGTCGGCAGCGGCCTTACGCTGCACATGACGACGATCGTGCTCGGTCTGGTCGCGGTGCTCGCCTATGCCTATTTCGGCTTCAGAACACGGCGTAAGCGCGAACGGCATGGCTATGAGGCCGAGCCCTTCCCGCTGTTCGTCGTCAAGACGCTGGTCGGCAGCGCGCTGGCGCTGTTCCTGGTCTTCCAGTTCGCCAGCTACAGGGGCCTGCCGGTGGTGCTTCTGGTGATGGGCGTGCTGATCTCGCTGTTCGTCTTCGTCACCAAGCGCATGACCATCGGCCGCCGCATCTATGCGATGGGCGGCAACGCCAAGGCGGCGCAGCTGTCGGGCATCAACACCGAAAGGCTGACGCTGCTCGTCTTCATCAACATGGGCGTGCTGTCGGCGCTCGGCGGCCTGATCATCGCCGCTCGCCTCGGCCAGGCCGTCCCGGCCGCCGGTCTGGGCAGCGAGCTCGACGTGATCGCCGCGGTCTTCATCGGGGGCGCCTCGGCGATGGGCGGTGTCGGACAGGTCATCGGCGCCGTGGTCGGCGGCTTCATCATGGGCGTGATGAACAACGGCATGTCGATCATGGGCGTCAATGTCGACTGGCAGCAGGTGGTCAAAGGCCTGGTGCTGCTCGGTGCCGTCATCTTCGACGTCTACAACAAGAACAAGGCGTAGAGGCCGGAGGCAAGGACTAAGGAGGCATACGGGTTCTAGATCGCGAAGCTGCCGGCAACCCGTCGGCGCGAAGAAGTCCTGGAAGGACCAGGCTCGCGAGTGCAATCCGGACGAAGAGTTTCAACCGTGGCGCGGATCGGTTCCGGGCCGCGCCGGTCAGGGCTTGCCAATCGGCAGCCGGGCCAAGGCAAAAGAGAGAGGGTTCATCATGCTGATTTCCCAGATCCTCGATGACGCCGAGACGATCCGCGTCGTTGCCCGCAGCGGCGGCAAGACCCGGATCATCAACGGCGCGCGCAGCGTCTATTCGCTGGCGATGGAGGCAGCCCGCACCGGCACCGGGCTCGAGGCGCTGATCGAGCGCAAGGGCTATGGCGAGACGGTCGACCTCGACGCCGTCTACAAGAAGGGACGCCTGGTGTCGCCGATCAACCATCCCGACCCCGCGCATCTCCACCTTACCGGCACCGGGCTTACACATCTCGGCTCCGCCGCGACACGCGATTCCATGCACAAGAAGCTCAGCGACGGCGAGGAGCAGCTCACCGATTCCATGAAGATGTTCCGCATGGGGCTGGAGGGCGGCAAGCCGGCCAAGGGCGAGATCGGCGTGCAGCCGGAATGGTTCTACAAGGGCAACGGCACCATGGCGGTGGCGCCCGGTGCCGCGCTGATGTCGCCGGCCTTCGCGCAAGACGCCGGCGAGGAGCCGGAGATCGCCGGCATCTATGTCATCGGCGACGACGGCGCGCCGTTCCGCGTCGGCTTCACGCTGTCCAACGAGTTTTCCGACCATGTGACCGAGCGCGTGAACTACCTGTTCCTCGCCCATTCCAAGCTGCGCAACGCCTCGTTCGGACCGGAAATCCTGATCGGCGAGCTGCCCGCCGACATAAGGGGCTCTTCACGAATCTGGCGCGACGGCAAAGTGCTTTGGGAAAAGCCGTTCCTGTCCGGCGAGGCGAACATGTCGCACACCATCGCCAATCTCGAGCATCACCATTTCAAATATTCAGCCTTCCGCCAGCCGGGCGACGTGCATGTGCACATGTTCGGCACCGCCACACTCTCGTTCGCAGACGGCGTCAGGACCGAGGAAGGCGATACGTTCGAGATCGAGGCCAAGGATTTCGGCCTGCCGCTGCGCAACCCGCTCGAGATCGAGAAGCCAGTGAAGGTGGCGGTGAAGGCGCTGTGAGGTTAGAGCGTGATCTCCCCCACGAGGGGGGAGATTGGCAGCTTCAACCTCAATAAATATCGAAATCGAAATACTTCGATTGGATCTTCTTGTAGGTGCCGTCGGCAACAATGGCGTCGATTGCCGCGTTGAGGCGGTCGCGCAGGGCGGCGTCCTCCAGGCGCACGGCGATGCCGGCCTCGGTCTCGGTGCCCTTGACGTCGCCCACCAGCTTGCAGCAGCCGTCGCTCGCCTTCTTCATCCAGTCGACCAGCACGAACTTGTCCGAGATGACGGCGTCGAGCCGGCCGTTGAGCAGATCGGTGACCGCCTCTTCCTGGGTCGGGTAGAGCTTCGCCTCGGCGCCGGCCTTGGCGTAGACGTCCTGGGCGTAGTTGGCCTGGGTGGTCGAGGCCTGGGCACCGACCGTCTTGCCGGCAAGCGAGGCCGGCTCGGTCGAGGCGATATCGGCGTCCTTCAGGGCGACCAGCGCAAGCGGCGTGGTGTAGTATTTGTGGGTAAAGGCGACCTGCTTCTTGCGTTCCTCGGTGATGCTCATCGAGGCGATGATGGCGTCGAATTTCTTGGCCTGCAGGGCCGGAATGATGCCATCCCAATCCTGGGTGACGATCTCGCATTCGATCTTCATCTGCGCGCAGAGCGCATTGGCGATGTCGATGTCGAAGCCTTCCACCTTGCCGTCCGGCGTGATGGTGTTGAAGGGCGGATAGGCGCCCTCGGTGCCGATCTTGATCTTTTCGGCCGCGTCTACCGAACCGACGCCGAGCGCCAGCATGGCGGCGGCCGCAGCCGACAGGATCCATCTGGATATCTGCATTTTCATCCCCTTGGGTTCAGTTGCTACATGCTCAGACGCAGCCAAGCACGGCGCGCGAGGCCGGGCAAGCACAGCCTGGCGATCAGCGCGCGGCGCGAAAATGCTTGGAGAGCTTCAGCCCCTGCGCCTGATAGTTGGAACCCAGCTCGCTGCCATAGAGCGCCTGCGGCCGCTTCAGCATATGCTCGTAGACGAGGCGGCCTACGATCTGGCCGTGGTCGAGGATGAACGGCACCTCGTGGCTGCGCACTTCAAGCACCGCGCGGCTGCCGCTGCCGCCGGCGGCGGAATGGCCGAAGCCCGGGTCGAAAAAGCCGGCATAGTGGACGCGGAACTCGCCGACCAGCGGATCGAAAGGCGTCATCTCGGCGGCATAGAGCGGCGGCACGTGCACGGCTTCGCGAGAGACCAGGATGTAGAACTCGTCCGGGTCGAGCACGAGCTCGCCGGCCCCGCTCTTGTAGAGCGGTTCCCAGAAGTCGACCACATCCTGAGCGGCGCGCTTGTCGACGTCGACGAGGCCGGTGTGGTGCTTGCCGCGATAGCCGACCAGGCCGTCCTTGTCGCCGTCGAGATCGATAGAGAGCGCAATGCCGCCGCCGGAGATGTTGGGCGGCTCGGTCGCAACCAGCATCTCGGCGTGATGGAGGTCACGCAACTCATTCTCCGACAGCACCGCGTTGCCGGTGCGGAAGCGGATCTGCGACAGGCGCGAGCCGGCGCGCACGACGATCGGGAAGGTGCGCGGGCTGACCTCGAGATAGAGCGGGCCATGATAGCCGGCGGCGATCTTGTCGAACTCATGGCCACGGTCGGTCATGACACGCGTGAAAATGTCGAGTCGTCCGGTCGAGCTCTTCGGGTTGGCCGAAGCCGAGACTTCCGCTGACAGCGCGAGGCTTTCCTGCAGCGGCACGATGTAGACGCAGCCCGTCTCCAGCACCGCGCCCTCGGCGAGATTGATCTCATGCAGCTTCAGCCGGTCCAGCTTGTCGGCCACCAGATGATCGGGACCGGGCAGAAAGGAAGCGCGCACGCGAAAGGCCTTGTCGCCCAGTCTGAGATCGAGGCTGGCCGGCTGGATCTGGTTGGTGTCGAGCGCGCGCGGCGACTTCAGCGCGCCCGACTGGAAGAGCGCCGCGATGTCCTGATCGGGAAGAATGCCTGTCTGCCGCAATGTCTGGCTCCGGGCGAAGTCATTGTCGTCGCAGTTTCCTGTCGCAAAACCGCGGGACACTTTTGCGGAAGCTGCCTGGTACAAACCTCTTAATCAAGCCGGCAATTGACGCAAGCGCGGTGCGGGTCTAAAGGGTCGTTATCCCGTGGTGATTTGGCCGGTCGGCTTGCAGCCACGTTAAACAAGTCGCTAAAGGACCGTCGGGCCGCAAGGCCGTATGGACCGGTTGCGACGTCGCGGCCGGTTTTTTTGTGTTTGGAAGCAGGGCGATGACCAAGACGCGTAACTGGAAACCTCAGACGGCACTCGTGCATGGCGGGACGCTGCGTTCCGGCTTCGGCGAGACCGCCGAGGCGATGTATCTCACCCAAGGCTATGTCTACGAGACGGCCCAGGCAGCGGAAGCCCGCTTCAAGGGCGAGGAACCCGGCTTCATCTATTCGCGCTACGCCAACCCGACCGTCGATATGTTCGAGAAGCGCATGTGCGCGCTGGAAGGCGCGGAAGACGCACGCGCCACCGCTTCCGGCATGGCCGCCGTGTCCGCCGCCCTGCTCTGCAGCGTCAAGGCCGGCGATCACATCGTTGCGGCGCGAGCCCTGTTCGGTTCGTGCCGCTGGGTGGTCGAGACGCTGGCGCCGCGCTATGGCATCGAGGCGACGCTGATCGACGGCACCGACATTGCCAATTGGGAAAAAGCGGTCAGGCCGAACACCAAGCTGTTCTTCCTGGAAAGCCCGACCAACCCGACGCTGGAAGTGGTCGATATCGCCGCTGTCGCCGCTTTAGCCAATTCGATCGGCGCACGCGTGATCGTCGACAACGTCTTTGCCACGCCGCTGCAGCAGAAGCCGCTGCAGCTCGGCGCCCATATCGTGGTCTACTCGGCGACCAAGCATATCGACGGACAAGGCCGCTGCCTCGGCGGCGTCATCCTGTCGGACAAGAAGTGGATCGACGAGAACTTGCACGACTATTTCCGGCACACCGGCCCGAGCCTGTCGCCATTCAACGCATGGACGCTGCTGAAGGGCCTCGAGACGCTGCCGCTGCGCGTGCGCCAGCAGACCGAAAGCGCCGGCAAGATCGCGGACTTCCTGGCTAGCAGGCCGGAGATCGCCCGCGTCATCTATCCGGGCCGGGCCGACCATCCCCAGGCGGATATCGTCAGGAAGCAGATGTCGGGCGGCTCGACGCTGATCTGCCTTGACGTCAAGGGCGGCAAGCAGGCGGCCTTCGCCTTGCAGAACGCGCTCGACATCGTGCTGATCTCGAACAACCTCGGCGACGCAAAGAGCCTGATCACGCATCCGGCGACGACGACGCACAAAAACCTCAGCGACGAGGCGCGCGCCGAGCTCGGCATCGGACCAGGCACGCTCAGGCTCTCCGTCGGGCTGGAGGATACCGACGACCTGCTCGCCGACATCGAACAGGCGCTCAAGGCGGCGAAGGAATGAACCGCCACGGCTGCAAACAGCGCGCTTGAGCCGCAGCCGGCTCAAGCAATCTCTTCGAGTTGAGTCATCCCGCTGTTGCGGATGGTCATTGCGTTGCCACGCCATTCGACGGCTCCGCCAAGCCAGCCGCGCGCCCAGATGGCGGGAAGCATCACGTCGCGCACGATCATCGCGGTGACGCTGCGCGGCGACAGATACCAGCCCTTGGACCAGGCGAGCATGCATTCGGGCACATAGGCCATCGCCAGCACGCAGAGCGCGGTCGCGGGCAGGCTGACACCGGCGCTTGCCGCCGCGATCAGCGCCAGAAGCAGCGGCGCGACCACACCGGTCAGGATTTCGGGCGCGAAGAACAATGGGAAGGTGACGCGGCGCAGCCGCGCCCAGCGCGCCTGGCGCGACCAGATTTCGGCGAGCGTGCGCTGGCCGAGCGGCTGCTCGAAGGGCGCGGCCACGAGATTGACCCGAAGGCCAAGGCTGTTGACCAGCTTGGTCGCCGCCGCGTCCTCGGCGATTTCGGCGGCCAACGCCTGGATGCCGCCATTTGCATCCAGCATCGGCTTGTTCCACAGCATGCTCTTGCCCTGGGCGAAGCCAAGGCCGAGCGCTTCGCCGGCATATTGCCAGCGCGCCTGCAGCGTGTTGAGGAAGACGCATTCGACTTCGGCCCAGAAACCGTCCGGCCGCGAGCCGATCGGCGTCGAGCAGACGAGGCCGGTGTCCGGTCCCCAGGCCGCCATCAGATGCTGGACATAGTCCTTGGGCATCAGCACGTTGGAATCGGCGAGGATCACCCAGTCGTGCCGCGCCGCCTGCCAGCCCTTGATGCAGTTGTTGAGCTTGGGATTGGCGCTGATCCTGTCATCGCCGACGAGGAGCCGCGCCGGAACATTCGGAAATCGCGCGATGGCGGCGTTGATCAGCTTGACCACGGGATCTTCGGCGTGCGCGACGCAGAAGATCATTTCGTAGCGCGGCCAATCGAGCGAGAAGGCGCGGTCGAGCGTCTCCTGCGTGAACGGCTCCACGCCGCGCGACGGCACGACGATCGAGACAGGCGGCTGTTTGCTGGAAGGCGGAGGAATGACCCGCCTGGGCTTCAGCCGCGACGACGCGAGCAGGATGCTGGCAAGGTTGGAAAAAAGAAGGGCCGAGGAGGCAAAGGCGGCTGCGAGGGTCAGTTCCATCGAGATCTGGTCACTCCGGAAAGGCCGCCCGAGGCCGTTTCATCACTCGACAAAGCGCCCGAGTCGCCCGCACGGTTTGTGCACACCAACATTGTCATGTGTCACTTAAATGACATTGTTTGTCGGCACTTGCGGTGGAAAAGCCGGCAGGCTGGCGACGCTGCGGAGGTAGAACCGCGAAGCGCGCTAAAATGTTCCCTGCGGCACCGGAGTGGCTCATGTATCGCGCCGTGACGCGCAACATCGAAGTGCAGGTCAGGCCGTTCTATCTCGAGGACCGTTCCGATCCGTCCGAGAACCGTTATGTATGGGGCTACCAGGTGACGATCGACAACCGGTCGGACGAGTTCGTGCAGCTTCTGTCGCGCTACTGGCACATCACCGACGGGCGTGGCCGAGTCGAAGAGGTGCGCGGCGAGGGCGTGGTCGGCGACCAGCCGGAGCTCAACCCCGGCGACAGCTATCAGTACACGTCGGGATGCCCGCTCTCGACGCCATCCGGCATCATGGTCGGCCACTACACGATGCGCAACGGCCGCGGCGAAACGTTCGACGTCGCCATTCCGGCTTTCTCGCTCGATATGCCGGGGACGAAGAGGACGGTGAATTAAAGAACTCGAGTTCCCCGCCTCCGCAAAGCGGGGGCGAGGAACCGGAGCTTTCTCACTCCGCCGCAAACTCCGCCGGATCGAAGTCGTACTGCGTCGAGCAGAACTCGCAGGCGACATGGATGCCGCCGTCCTCGGTCGAGTCCTTGATCTCCTCGGCCGAAAAGCCTTCGAGAATGCCTCGGATTTTGTCGCGCGAGCAGGAGCACTGGTCGGCAACCGGCACACCGCGGAAGACGCGCACGCCGTGCTCGTGGAACAGCCGGTAGAGCAGCCGCTCGGCGCCCACCGTCGGATCGATGAGCTCGGTCGGCTCAATGGTGCCGAGCAGCGCCAAGAGTTCCCGCCAGGAATTGTCGGCCGGTTCGTGCGCCACGTCTCGCGGATCGCCATCCCCGCCCGAAATGTCGGGCACGCGCATGCGTTCGGGCGCCTGCGGCAGGAACTGCGCCAGGATACCGCCGGCGCGCCATTGCTCGCGGGCCCCGCCCGGGCCCGGGGTCACCAGCTTCGCAACCGACATCCTCAGATCGGTCGGGATCTGCTCCGACTGGCGGAAATAGGTGCGCGCGGCTTCTTCCAGCGATGTGCCGTCGAGTTGGACGATGCCCTGATAGCGCTGCGTGTGCGCGCCCTGATCGATGGTCAGGGCCAGGACGCCGGTGCCGAGCAGCTTCTCCTGCGAGATCTCGCCCGAGGCAATCAGCGCCTGCAGCCGGTCGGCGTCGAAGCGCGCATAGGCGCGCAACGAATGCGGCGTGGTAAAGTCCGCCACCAGCATGTCGACCGGTCCGTCCGTGCGGGTTTGCAGGATGAACTTGCCCTCGAATTTCAGCGACGTGCCGAGCAGCACGGTGAGCACGCAGGCCTCCGCCAGCAGGCGCGCGACCGGCTCGGGATAATCGTGGCGGCTGAGAATGGCGTCGAGCATCGGCCCGAGCTGCACCGTGCGGCCGCGCACATCCAGGGGCGCTACTTCGTAAGGCACGACATGGTCGTCGCCTGCGAAGCCGAATTCGCCGAGTTTGGGTTGATGCTCAGCCAAGGAAAGCGTTTCCAGCATGACAAAACTCCGGGGCGCATCCATCCCGCTTTCCAGGCGGCATGGGTCGAAGCGCGTTCGATTTCAGTGATGGCCCGCAAATAGGCATCACACATCCCGGGATCAAGTTGGCGCGGATCAAGTCGACCCCGGTCAAGCGCCCAGGCACCAGGCCAGCACCGCCTTCTGGGCGTGCAGCCGGTTCTCGGCCTCGTCGAAGACCACCGAATGCGGTCCGTCGATCACCTCGTCGGTGACCTCCTCGCCGCGATGCGCAGGCAGGCAGTGCATGAAAAGCGCGTCGGACTTCGCCCTCGCCATCAGCGCGGCGTTGACCTGGTAGGGCAGGAAGACGTTATGGCCGCGGGCGCGATGCTCCTGGCCCATCGACACCCAGCTGTCGGTGACGACGCAATCGGCCTGGTCGACGGCCTCTTCGGCCGAGCCGGCAAACCTCACCTTGCCGCCATTGGCCTTCGCCCAGTCGACATATTTCTCGAACGGCTCGCTGCCCTCCGGCACGGCGACATTGAGGTTGAAGCGGAACCGCGCCGAGGCTTCTAGAAGCGAGTGCAGCACATTGTTGCCGTCACCTGTCCAGGCGAAGGTCTTGCCGGCCACCGGACCGCGATGCTCCTCATAGGTCATGATGTCGGCCATCAGCTGGCAGGGATGGGTATCGTCGGTCAGCCCATTGATCACCGGCACGGTCGCGTTTTCGGTGAGTTCCAGCAACCGGTCATGCGAGGTGGTGCGGATCATGATGGCATCGACATAGCGCGACAGCACCTTGGCGGTGTCGGCGATGGTTTCAGAACGGCCGAGCTGCATCTCGGTGCCGGTCAGCATGATGGTCTCGCCGCCGAGTTGGCGCATGCCGACGTCGAAGGAAACGCGCGTGCGCGTCGAAGGCTTGTCGAAGATCATCGCCAGCACCTTGCCCTCGAGCGGCTTCGAACGCTCGCCGGCCTTGAGCCTGGTCTTTCGCGCCATCGCATCGTCCAGCATGACGCGCAGATCGCCTGCGGAAACGGCGGACAGGTCGGTGAAGTGACGAACGCTCATCGGCAGATTCCAGAACTACTTCGCGGCTTCGGCCGTAATCGCGTCGGTCAGGCCCTTGGCGCCCGACCGAATGCGTTTCAGCGCCTCCCCGATCTCCTCGTCGGTGACGGTGAGCGGCGGCAAAAGCCGGATGACGTTGTCGCCCGCCGGCACCGCAAGCAAGTGCTGGTCGCGCAGCGCCATGTTAACCTTGGCGTTGGGCATGGCGCATTTCAGCCCTAGCATCAGCCCGCTTCCCCGGATGCCTTCGATGACCTCGGGAAATTCGTCGGCGACCGCCGCCAGTCCTTGCTTCAGCAACAATGCCTTGCGCTGAACGTCCTCGAGGAAGCCGTCGGCCAGCACGACGTCGAGCACGGCATTGCCCACCGCCATCGCCAGCGGATTGCCGCCGAAAGTGGTGCCGTGCACGCCGGCCGTCATGCCGGCCGCCGCTTCGTCGGTCGCGAGGCAGGCACCCATCGGAAACCCGCCGCCGATGCCCTTGGCGATCGCCATCAGGTCAGGCGTGACGCCCGCCCACTCATGCGCGAACAGCTTGCCGGTGCGCCCGATGCCGCACTGGACCTCGTCGAAGATCAGAAGCAGGCCGTGCCGGTCACAGAGCTGCCGAAGCCGCTTCAACGACTGCGTCGGCACCGGGCGGATGCCGCCCTCGCCCTGCACCGGTTCGATCAGGATAGCCGCGGTTTCCGGTGTGATCGCCTTCTCGGCGGCATCGATATCGTCGAACGCGACCTGGTCGAAGCCCTCGACCTTCGGACCGAAACCCTCGAGATATTTGTACTGACCGCCGGCGGCGATCGTCGCCAGCGTGCGGCCGTGGAAGGCGCCCTCGAAAGTGATGATGCGGAAACGCTCCGGATGGCCTTTGACGAACTGATAGCGCCTTGCCGACTTGATGGCGCATTCCAGCGCCTCGGCGCCCGAATTGGTGAAGAACACCTTGTCGGCGAAGGTTGCATCGACCAGCCTTTCGCCCAGCCGGCGCTGCTCCGGGATCTCGTAGAGATTGGAGACGTGCCACAGCTTGGCCGCCTGCCCGGTGAGCGCCGCGACCAGATGCGGATGGCTGTGGCCCAGCGAGTTCACGGCGATGCCGCCGGCGAAGTCGAGATATCGCTCGCCCTTGTCGGTGACCAGCCAGGTCCCCTCCCCGCGGTCGAAGGCCAGGGGTACGCGAGCAAAAGTCTCGTAAAGCGCCGAACCGCTCATTATATGCGTCTCCGGAACCGGAAATCAAAAAAGCCGCCAATGCGGCGGCCTTTGCGGCTTATCATGTTTTTCGGCCATGAAGTCAACGAAAAGGTCGCGCAGAAGCGCGCGGCAAGGCTCCAGCGCCACGCCGGCCCATCAGCGGTTGGGCAAGTTGGGGAAAACCGTAAAAACCGAATCGGTGTTGCCCTGGGGACTCTTGTCACCGAGTCAGCGCATAAGGTAATTGTAGTCGAGAAATAACTAGATTTCGTGCGGCGGATCTAATCACCCGGTACATGTGGTGTCGTTTGCCCGGCGGGAGCCGGCTCGGGAAAGGATTCTGGCCGCCGCACGCCTCAGCAGGAGCGCGGTCTCATGAACTGGACTGACGAGCGGGTCGAACTTCTCAGGAAATTGTGGTCGGAGGGTCTCAGCGCCAGCCAGATCGCCGCGCAGCTCGGCGGTGTGAGCCGCAATGCCGTCATCGGCAAGGTGCATCGCCTGAAACTGTCGGGCCGCGGCCGCGCGACCGCGGCGCCGGCACGGCAGAAGAAGGCCACGCAGGGCGCCTCTATGCAGAAGTCCGTGGCTCGTGCCGCCAGCGCTGCCCGTCATGTGACGGCCTCCATCGGCGCCACCGCTCTGCAGGTGCAGTTCGAGGCGGAGCCGGTGGCGCGCCACTATATCCGCCCGGTCGAGAACGTTGTCGTGCCAATCTCGCGCAACCTGCAGCTCGTCGAGCTGACCGAGCGCACCTGCAAGTGGCCCAACGGCGATCCGCTGTCGGAAGACTTCAGCTTCTGCGGCAACGACGCTGGCGAAACCGGGCCGTACTGCAAATACCATGCAAGGGTGGCGTTCCAGCCGGCGGCTGAGCGGCGGCGGAGTCGGTGAATAGCGAATAGCGAATAGCGAATAGCGAATAGCGAATAGCGAATAGCGAATAGCGAATAGCGAATAGGAATAACATCGGCAGTCCGGCACAAGCTTCTTTATCGCTATTGGCTACTCCCTATTCGCTATTTCACAGCCATCCATTCTTCCTGAACCGCCAATACAGGAACGCGCAGATCAGCGCGATGGCGGCCAGGACTGTCGGGTAGCCGTATTCCATCTTCAGTTCAGGCATGTCGTCGAATTCATGCCGTAAATGCCGGCGAAGGCCGTCGGCACCGCCAGGATGGCCGCCCATGAGGCCAGCTTCTTGGAGATGGCCGTTTCCTGGCTCTGTCCGACCAGAAGGCTTGCCTCGAAGGCGAAGGCGAGCACCTCGCGCAGGCTGTCGATCTTTTCCTGCACGGTGCGGATGTGGTCCGTCACGTCACGGAACAGCGGATGCATGGCGGCATGGATCTGCGGCAGTTCGGCGCTGGTCAGCCGGCGGCAGACCTCGACCAGCGGCAGCGCCGCGTTGCGCAGCCTGAGCAGATCGCGGCGCAGCATGTAGAGCCGCTCGATGTCGCCACCGCTCATCGGCTTCAGCAGCACCTTGTCCTCGATCTGCTCGACCTCGTCCTCGATCTGCTCGAGCACAGGCATGTAGTTGTCGACAATGAAGTCGAGAATGGCATAGAGGACGAAATCCTCGCCCTTGGCGAGCGAGGACGGGCAGCTTTCCCAGTGCTGGCGCACCGCGGCGTAGGAGGTCGACGGGCCATGCCTGACGCTAACGATATAGCCGGTGCCGACGAAGAGATGCGTCTCGCCGAAGGTGACGCGGCCATCGATCAGTTGCGCTGTGCGGGCGACGATGAACAAGGCATCGCCATACTGTTCGATTTTCGGCCGCTGATGCGGATGTTCGGCGTCTTCGATCGCCAGATCATGCAGGTGGAACTGCGCCTGCACCCTAAGCAGCAGGTTGCGGTCCGGCTCGAGCAGGCCGATCCAGACGACGTGGCCGGGCTTTGCCGCCCATATGCCGGCCTCTTCGATCGTAATGTCGGCGACGCGCTTGCCGGCGGAATAGACGCTGGACGCAACAATGCCGGATGTCGGCTGCAGGGCCGGGGTCAAGTTTCGAACTTGTTCCATCGCAAACCTCCCGAGCCGGCGACTGACAAAATTGCCGCACCTGGAGGAGCTTAGCCTAAATTAGAAGGCCGTTCGAGTGGCCGCCCTCCACTTGGCCGATCTTGGGTCGCCGATACCGCGTCACCCGGCCGATACGTGGCCAGGCAACACCACCTGGTCGGTCTTGTCGCCCTTCGGCCGCTCGGCTGGCATCTGGTCGCCGGTGACGATGTAATAGATGGTTTCGGCGATGTTGGTGGCGTGGTCGCCGATCCGCTCGATGTTCTTGGCGCAGAACAGCAAGTGGGTGCAGGGGGTGATGTTGCGCGGATCTTCCATCATATAGGTCAGAAGTTCACGGAACAGCGAAGTGTACATGGCGTCGATCTGGTCGTCGCGGTCGCGCACGAAGCCGATCTTCTCGACCGAGCGCGAGGCATAGACGTCGAGCACTTCCTTAAGCTGCGTCAACGCCAGATCGGCTAGCGCCTTGAGGCCGCGGAAGAGGCTGCTCGGCTGGCGGCCGTCAATGACCGCCGCGACGCGCTTGGCGACGTTCTTGCCGAGATCGCCGACGCGCTCGATGTCGGCCGAGATGCGGATGGCGCCGACGATCTCGCGCAGGTCCGTCGCCATCGGCTGGCGCCTGGCGATGATGACGATCGCCTTGTCGTCGATCTCGCGCTGTCCCTCGTCGAGAACGAGATCGTCCTGGATGACTTTCTGTGCCAAACCCGGATCGGCGTTCACGAGGGCCGCGATAGCCTGCTCGACCATGCGCTCGGCATGCCCGCCCATGGCGGCGATGCGCTTCGACAGGAATTTCAGTTCTTCGTCATAGGCACTGACAATGTGGACGGACTGCATCGATATGCCTTCTCGGTTTCTGCCCGCTGGTGCGTTCCCTCAATCTGCCGCTGATACGCGAGCCGGATGACAGAAAAAAGAAAATGCCGGTTGCCAACCAATATGGAATCACTCAGCCGGCAAATGAACCGTGAACGCCGCGCCCTTGCCGACTTCCGACTTAATCGACAGCCTTGCGTTATGACGTGTCAATATATGCTTGACGATCGAAAGGCCAAGGCCGGTGCCTTTCTGAGTCCGGCTGTTTTCCACGTCGACGCGGTAGAAGCGCTCCGTGATGCGGGGGATGTGTTCCTCGGCAATGCCTGGACCATAGTCCCTTATGGTCACGTCGATGCCTGGGTCGTGGCCGTCCTCGGCGTGTGCGATCGACACGGTGACACGCCCGCCCGACTGGCCGTATTTGCAGGCATTCTCCAGCAGGTTCTCGAAAACCTGGAAGAGCTCGTCGCGGTCGCCTGGCACGGAAATCGGCCCATCGATGAAGTCGCGCTCGATGGCGATGCCGTTCTCGTTGGCCAGCGGCGCGAGCGAGTCGATGACGCTGTCGATGGTCTGTCGAAGGTCGACTTCGGTTCCCGGCCGCAGATAGGGTTTCATCTCCAGCCGCGACAGCGACAACAGGTCGTCGATCAGGCGCGCCATGCGGCCCGTCTGGTTCTGCATGATCTGCAGGAACTGGTCGCGCGCCGCCACGTCGTTGCGGGCAGGCCCGCGCAACGTCTCGATGAAGCCGGCGATCGAGGCGAGCGGAGTGCGCAGCTCATGGCTGGCATTGGCGATGAAGTCGGCGCGCATGCGGTCGATGCGGCGCGCCTCGCTCTGATCCTTGAACACCAGCACGTAGAGATCGGTGCCATGGCCGACCGAGGACGCGCTCACCCGGTATGTGCGCTCGACCGGCAGCTTTTCCGTGTAGTCGACGACATCGGACGCCATAGTTCCCGGGACGATCCCGTCAAGCAAAGCCTGCATTTCCGGAGCGCGGAATTTGAGCGATAGCGACATGCCGGGCGCCAGCCCACCGAAGGCGGCGAAGGCGGCGGCGTTGGCGTGGACGATAGTGGCGGTCCGGTCGAAGATGATCAGCGGATCGGCAACGGCGGCGGCCAGATATTCGCCGGACAGCCGCTGCAGCCCGCCGACTTCGACGGCGGCAGTCCCGCCGGCTGACTGGCGCTCGGCGGCGGTCGGCAGCATTGCGGCCGCGACCAGCAACGCGAGGGCCAGCAGAGGCACAAAGATCGAAAGGCCGCCGAAACCATAGACGCCGAGGACCGCGACCAGGGCCGCGGCCAGCAACCAGCGGCTGCGCCGCAGCCGGGCTATGGCTGCCCGCGCTGCGCCTTTCTGGTCTGCGCCCTTATCGACCATGCGCTGCCTCGTATCTCACGTCGGTGAAAGGTCAGCCGACTGGACCTGCGCATGACCCCCAAAAATCGGAATCGATTTTCTAGAGTGTTCATGCGCAAAATCAAAGTGCTACCGCGCGTCCGGTCGGACGCAACGCCTCAGAGGCTCCCATAGCACGAGTCCGCAAGCTGAAAAGGTTCGTCCCGATGAAAAAAGCCGAGGGAAATGCCGACGCGGCGCCTGCCGCAGGACCGATCAAGATGAGGATAGGCGGTAAGGAACGCGAGTTCGACATCGACAACCCGGTGCTGCCGGACTGGATCGAGGACACCAAGCTGACCGCCGGCGGCTATCCCTACGACAAGAAGATGAAGGGTGAAGAGTACGACGAGGAACTCGAGCGGCTGCAGATCGAATTGGTCAAGGCGCAGGCCTGGCTGCAGGCGACCGGCAAACGGGTGTTGGCGCTGTTCGAGGGGCGCGACGCGGCTGGCAAGGGCGGCACGATCTTCGTGCTGCGGCAGTACATGAACCCGCGCACGGCGCGCAACGTGGCGCTGACCAAGCCGACGCCGACGGAGCATGGCCAGTGGTACTATCAGCGCTATGTCGACCATTTCCCGACCTCCGGCGAGTTCGTCACCTTCGACCGCTCCTGGTACAACCGCGCCGGCGTCGAGCCGGTCATGGGATTCTGCACCCCGGACCAGCACGAGACATTCCTCGACGAGACGCCGCATTTCGAGCGCATGATCTGCAACGAGGGTATCCACTTCTTCAAATTCTGGCTGAACATCGGTCGCGAGACGCAGCTTGAACGGTTCCATGATCGCCGCTGGTCGCCATTGAAGAACTGGAAATTCTCGCCGATCGACGTCGCCGGCATCAGCAAATGGGACGATTACACCAAGGCGCGCGACCTGATGTTCGAGCGCACTCACAAGGAGTTCGCACCCTGGATCATCGTGCGCGCCAACGACAAGCGCCGTGCGCGGCTTGCGGTAATCCAGCGTATCCTTCTGTCCTTGCCTTATGACGGCCGCGACCTCGACGCCGTCGGCAAGCCCGACAAGAAGATCATCGGGGAAGGCCCGTCGTTCCTGGAGAAATAGCTTGCACCGTGCCCGTGGCCGGCGGCCAACATTACAGCGCCGCGCACCTTCGCGGGTACGCGGCGCTGAGACTTTCCACCAAGGTGTCACGCCGCGAGGCGGGCGATCCGCTGCAAACGTTTCAGCGTGGCGTCGTCCTGCAGCGCTTGCTGGAACAGCGATATCTCATGGTCGATGCGGTCGCACAGAACGTCCGTATCCCCCTTGAGCAGGCCGCGGGTCTGCAACAGCGCGGCAACCGGCTTCTTGGCAAGCTGCCTTGCCCGCGCCAAGGCCATTTCCTCGGCGCTGCCTTCCACGATCTCGCCGACAAGGCCGAGCGCCTTGGCGTCGTCGACGCCCAGCGTGTCGCCCAGGCAAAAGAAGCGGAAGGCGCCGGCATAGCCGAGCTTCTGGGGTGCCAGGATGCTGGTCGCCGCGTCCGGTACCAGGCCGAAATCGACGAACGGCACCCTGAACGTGCTGCCCCTGGAGGCGATCACCATGTCGCAGTGGAACAAGATGGTGCAGCCGACGCCGACGGCGTCCCCGTCCACGCAGGCAAGGACCGGCTTGGGAAAGGTCGCAAGCCTGCGAAACATATCGGTGACGGCGGCAATCAGCTGCTGGTGCTTGGCGGCGTCGAGGAACTCCGAGAAATCGCCGCCGAGGCAAAAGCAGCCGGCGAGGCCGCGCAGCACGACCACGCGAATCTCGTCGTTGACGGCGGCCTCGTGGAAGGTCCTGGCGAGGCTCGCATAGGCGTGCCTGTCCAGCACCGGCCGGCCGTCATGCGAGGACACGGTGACGACCAGCGTGTGGCCGCGCAGCTCAGGTTCGGGGTGGAAGCTCATGACAACCTCCTCACGAAGCCTGTCTGAGGCCGAGCTGGCCGGGATAGCCTCTCATCAGCACCGGCGGGAAGTGGTTGCGGCGCTGGCGCACCACCTCCAGCGTATGCTCGGAAAAGGTGAGCAGCGTCGCCACCACCTGCTGGTTGCCATAGGTGCGCTGGTAACCGAGCGGCGTTGCCAGGAAGTGCAGCTGCAGCGCGCGCAGCACCCACATCGGTTCGAACTCGATGATGACCTGGTTGACGTTGCGCTTGAGGCCCCATTCGACGAAACCGGCGATCAGCTCGGTGCCGACCGTCGAGACGCCGCGCTTGCCATCACGGAAGCCCGGCGCCACCGCATAGCGGGTCAGCTCCCAGACTCGCGGCCCCGAGGGCGGCGTCCCCTCATAGAGGTCCGTCAGCACATCGGTCAGTAGATGCGGCCGCGTCGTCGGCAGCATGCGCTGATAGCCGGCTAGCTCGCCGTTGCGGATGACGAGGTGATGCTCGGCCTCGTCATGATCGAATTGGTCGATCTCGAGGCCGTCCGGGCGGTCGAGATCGGTCCAGCCCATCTCCTCGACGAAGATCTTGTAGCGCAGGCGGTGAACCGCTTCCCACAGATCGGGGCGCTCCATCAATTCCTGAGTTGTGAGGGAAAAAAGCATTAGCCGTCTCCTGGGCTTGAGAGGAAGATACGGCCGGGCTCTCCGGAAAATATTACGCGATCGCGTAGGCAAGAATTTTTAGGTCGGCACCGACCGACCCCGCCAATATAGCCGCGCCTAACTGCCTCCGCGACCGCCTGCACGCGGATGGCGACGCCCAGTTTGCTTTGGCGTTAAGAAAGTATTAGCCCTCTCTTAAGACAAGGACACCGCTCGCCCTTGCTTAAAATATTACGCGAATGCGCATGGGACCGTTTCTGGGCCAGCACGGCCGATTTAGCTAATATAGCCACGCCTGATCGCCTCGGCGACTGCCTGCACACGGTTAGCGGCGCCCAGTTTGCTCTTCGCGTTGAGAAGGTGTTTCTCGGAGGTATGCTCCGAAATGCCGAGAATCTGCGAAATTTCCCACTCGGACTTTCCGACAGCTGCCCATTGCAGGCATTCGCGCTCACGCGGTGTGAGTTCGATGTGGTCGACGACCTTGCCGGCCATCGTGTGAAGCTGCATGGCGCGGCCGATGGCGTAGGTGGACACCAGCGAGACCATTCCGAATTCGACGTCCGACAGTTCAACGGACTCGCCACCCAGCGAGACCATGACGATCTGGCCGTCGAGCGTGACCAGCGGGAAGGCGAGGCCGTCGCGCAGCTTGAACTCGCGGGCGTCGCCCATGACCTCGTCGCTGCTCTTGTCGATGACGATGGCCTGGGAAGCCTCCCGCCACTGGAACGGGGCCTGCAATTGCTTCATGTGGCTGACGACCGGATCATGGTCGACATAGTTGCGCGCCACATAGCGCTCCAGCCACTCGCCCGGCCAGTCGCAGAGCAGCACATGGTCCTTCTGCTGGCCGCGCGGCGTGCCGGGTTGCGGGACCGTTCCGGCCATCAGCGCCGTCAGCCCGAAACTCGAGGTGACGCCGAGCAGCCGCTCGCACACTGCCGCAGCAGTGTTGGCGTGCTGTAATTGGTCGATGTATTCCAGAGTTCTATCGAACATGCTCATCGCAACATCTACCCCATGTTGCTTCTGCTTTTCGTACCGATCGTAGATGCCCGAACCACCCTTCGCCATCAACCCCGGACCACAAGTTTCTTCGCGACACCTGCCCCTGTTGCGGGCGCGCGCTGAAACTTGCAAACGCACTAAACCATACGCCGAATTCGCCCGTTTGAAATCAAAAACAATTGTGCCTGCACTGTTTTCGTACGAAAAGCCAAGGACATGATTGGGCGGAGCGTTATCGTGCCATTCCGATGGATATTTCTGGCCCTCCTGTCGGCGCTGATCGGAGCGTTGCCATTTGCCGACGCGACTCGCGCGGCGGAGCCGCAGGTTCCGGTGCTGTGGGATGCCAAGGAGCGGCTGCCGAAGCCCGATCTTTCGGCGTTGCCGAGGCTGAGATTCCTCACCACCACCGATTTTCCGCCTTTCAACTTCCTCGACGGCTCCGGCCGGCTGTCGGGTTTCCACATCGACCTGGCGCGGGCGATCTGCGCCGAACTCGGCATCGTCGAGAAATGCCAGATCCAGGCGCTGCCCTGGAACGATCTCGACGACGCGCTGCGGAAAGGCGAAGGCGAGGCGATCATCGCCGGCATCGCGGCGACGCCGGAAAGCCGCGAGAAATACGCCTTCTCGCGTTCCTATCTGCAGTTCCCGGCGCGCTTCATCATGCCGAAGGCCAAGGCGTTTACCGAGCCGATCCTCGACAAGCTGCGCAGCAAGCGCGTGGGCGTCATCGCCGGCTCGGCGCATGAGAAGATGCTGCGCGACTATTTCAGCACGGTGCAGGTCGTGCCCTTCGACAAGGCCGAGGACCTCTACGCGGACCTCAAGGCCGGCAGGATCGACGCCGCCTTCGGCGACGGCATGCGCTTCGCCTTCTGGCTCGGCGGCTCGGAAGCCGCCGGCTGCTGCCGCTTCGCCGGCGGCCCTTATCTGGCGCCCGAATATCTGGGCTCGGGCATGGCGATCGCCACCAGGGCGGGCGACCCGGCGCTGGCCGCCGCCTTCGACTACGCGTTGCAGGAAATCTCGATCAAGGGAACCTTCGCCGAGTTCTACCTGCGCTATTTTCCGGTGAGCTTTTTCTAAGTCAGTGTGCGCAGGCGGGCCTTCGCCGCACGGGCGATCGCCGCCACGGTGAGCGTGTCGAGATCGAGCTTCCGTCGGATGAGCTGCAGCACCCTCAACTCCTCCATGCGCATTTCGAGATCGACTGCCGCGACCTCGAAAGCGGCGGCATAGGCGGTGTCACGCAACCGCTCCGGCAGCGCATCGGCGACGCGCGCGAGGACGCCTTCCAGCCCGTCCTTGTCGTGCAGAGCCTGCTGGCACGCTTGAGCCACGCCGACCAGGCTGTCGCTGTTGAAATCGACAAACACGGGCCAAGAACGGACGACGTCCCCGATCCGCGCCAGTTCGACATCGGTCATGTCGCGGTCGGATGCCGAAGTGATGACCATGAGATAGATCAGGGCTTCGTGCGGCGTCAAAGGCATTCAAAACTCCTTGATGGTGAGGCTTCAACGTAGGATTGGCAGTGAGGCGCCGCAAGGAAAAGCGCCGCAAATCGTTGACGCTCCGGCCCGTCGCGCCTAGAGACCGGGTGAAAATCTTTACGCGCCCAAGCCGACACATCTGGCCGGCAGATTACCTGGAAAGTGACATGACGGGATCAAACATCATCGATCTCAATGCCGAGATGCTTGCGGCCGCCGCCGAAAGCAAGGCATGGCCGTTCGAAGAAGCCAAGAAGATCATTGCCCGCTACAAGAACAGGGACTTTCCCGATACCGTCCTGTTCGAGACCGGCTACGGCCCGTCCGGCCTGCCGCATATCGGCACCTTCGGCGAGGTGGCGCGCACCACGATGGTGAGGCACGCCTTCCGCGTGCTGACGCAGGACACGGTCAAGACCAAGCTGTTGTGCTTCTCCGACGATATGGACGGCATGCGCAAGATTCCCGACAACGTGCCCGATCGCGCGGCGCTCGAGCCCTACCTGCACAAGCCGCTCACATCGGTGCCCAATCCGTTCGGCGGCGGCTATGCGAGCTTTGCCGACCACAACAACGCGATGCTCTGCCGCTTCCTCGACACGTTCGGCTTCGACTATGAGTTCGCCAGCGCGACCGAATACTACAAGTCCGGGCGCTTCGACGAAGTACTGCTGCGCGCCGCCGAGCGCTATGACGAGATCATGGCGGTGATGCTGCCGACGCTCGGCGAAGAGCGCCAGGCGACCTACAGCCCATTCCTGCCGATCTCGCCGAAAAGCGGCCGCGTGCTCTACGTGCCGATGAAGCATGTCGACGCCAAGGCCGGCACCATCACCTTCGACGACGAAGGCAGCGAGACCACGCTGCCGGTCACCGGCGGCCATGTGAAGCTGCAGTGGAAGCCGGATTTCGGCATGCGCTGGGCAGCGCTCGGCGTCGATTTCGAAATGTTCGGCAAGGACCACCAGACCAACGCGGCAATCTACGACCGCATCTGCAACATCCTCGGCGGCCGCGCGCCGGAGCATTTCGTCTACGAACTATTCCTCGACGAGAACGGCCAGAAGATCTCGAAGTCGAAGGGCAATGGGCTCACCATCGACGAATGGCTGACCTATGCGCCCACCGAGAGCCTCGGCCTCTACATGTACCAGCGGCCGCGGCAGGCCAAGAAGCTTTATTTCGACGTTATCCCGAAGGCGGTCGACGAATATTACGCCTTCCTGTCCGCCTATCCGCGCCAGGAGTGGAAGGAGCGGCTCGGCAACCCGGTCTGGCACATGCATGACGGCAATCCGCCGGCCATCGACCTGCCGGTCCCCTTCGCGCTGCTGCTCAATCTGGTCAGCGCCTCCAACGCGCATGACAAGGCGGTGCTGTGGGGTTTCATCTCGCGCCATGCGTCCGGGGTGACGCCGCAGACGCACCCCGAGCTCGACCGGCTGACCGGGTATGCCATCCGCTATTTCGACGACTTCGTGAAGCCGACCAAGGTCTATCGCGCCGCCGACGAGGTGGAGCGCGAGGCGCTGGCGAAGCTTTCGGAAGCGCTCGGCGAGCTGCCGCAGAGCGCGGACGGCGAGGCGATCCAGAACGCGGCGCTCAACGTCGCGCGGCGGATCGAGCGCTATCAGGACCATTCCAAGCAGAGCCCGGAAGGCGGACCCGGCGTGTCGGTCGCCTTCTTCCAGATGATCTATCAGGTGCTGATCGGACAGGAACGGGGGCCGCGTTTCGGCTCTTTCGCGGCGCTCTACGGCATTACGGAGACGCGCGCGCTCATTGAGCGGGCTCTGGCTGGTCAGCTGGCTGCGTAACGTCGCCATCTTCCGCCGGCAGGATGGAACTCGGCGCGGCGGGCGCCGGGCCGGTGGCGGCCGGCAATGCCGGCAGGCCGCCGAGATTCGGAGCGGCGCCGAAAATGCCTTTCCTCGCCGCGCGCGCCTTGTCGCCCGCCTCGACATAGGGGCCGCCTGGCGCCGCGCGGGCCCAGCCGTTTTCCACCAGCCACAGACCGACATCCTTGTTGCCGACCCAGCACTTGACCGCGATGGCCTTCTGCCCGTCTTGCGGCGGCACTGAGCAGACCAGGGTCCGGCCACGCAGGAAAGCGCGGAATGCCGTCCTGGCGCGAACCCCGCAGTCCCATGACTTGCCTTCGTCGCTGCAGGTCTCGTCCTCTTTGACGATGTCGATGCCCGACACGGCGATGGAATAATCCTTGGCCTTGATCAGGCCGGCGGCGGTGGCGACGGGCTGGAGCAACTTGGTGCCCTCCTCGCCATCCGGCAGTTTCGTTTTCCGCGGCCTGGGCGGACCGGCCAGCGCCAGATCGCTGAGCGGCGCGCGCGGCTCGACCCGTTCCAGTTCCTCGGCAGGCACTTCGGGTGGCGCCACCACGTCGGGATCGATCGCCCGCGAATGCGCCACCGGCTTCGGCGGCTGCGGCGCGGCAGGCGCCAGAATGGCGGACGTCGCCGGTTCCGCAGTTATCGATTCCCGAGGCGCCACATCGGCGTCTTGCCCCGGAAGTGCACTGGCCGGATCGATCTGATCGACCGCGACGACGCTTTCGCTGCCCTTCAGCGAGTGGCCTCCGGCGACGACCAGCGCCGCCATTGCCGGAACCGCCACAAGCGCCAGGGCAAGATGGAGGACCCGCACCAGCCCGGACCTACTGGCTTGCCCAGACGATCCGCGCCACCCACTCGACCTCGCTCATCGGGATATCGCGGTCCGGGTGAGCGGGGTTGAGCGAGACCAGCACAACCGACTTCGCGGTCTGCCGGTCGAGCACCTTGGCCATCACCTCGCCGGCGGTGGTCTTGACGACGACGCGGTCGCCCTTGCGCGTCGGCGCGCCCGGCTCGACGATCAGCACGTCGCCATTGCGGTAGAGCGGCAGCATGGAATCGCCCTGGACCTTCAGCGCATAGGAGGTTTCCGCCGCCCGCGCCGGAAGCTCGACCAGATCCCAGCCCTGCCCTGAGGGATAGCCGGCATCGTCGAAGAAACCGCCGGCACCGGCCTGGGCGAAGCCAAGCAGCGGCACGGCCATACGCGGCGGCGGCGCGGCGGAGGCACCGTGACCCTCAACCAGCACGGTGAATTCTTCCAGCGAGGCGCCGGTGGCCTCGATGATCTTGGCCAGCGATTCGGTCGAAGGCCAGCGCGGCCGGCCGTCGGAGGACAGGCGCTTGGATTTGTTGAAGGCGGTCGAATCGAGGCCCGCGCGGCGGGCGAGACCAGAGGCCGAGAGCGAATAGCGTTCGGCAAGAGCATCGATTGCGGCCCAGACGCGATCGTGTGAGAGCAAGTCCGCTCTCCTTCGAAAAACAGGAAAAAATGCCTCACTGCTGTCTAACGCGCGACCATTCAATTGTCCACCGGCGCGAACAGCGGATTGCAGAGAAAGTCGCCGCTTCCGCAAGATTGACGGGCTCGATCCTGAGCCGGGCGCCGGCACCGACATGTCGCCGCGTGCGCGATGCATCGTTCGACCCCGGCCGAAACGTCTCGGTGCGCAAGCTTGGTAGGGTACGGTTCTCGAATTGCGAAGGACTGCTCATGTTGCCGAACCACCAATGCATCGCCCCATCCGTTCTGTATTTTGGGACGCCTGTCGTCCTGATGGTTACCCGAAACCATGACGGCACCGCCAACATTACACCCATGTCGTCCGCGTGGGCCTTGGGTTCATGCGTGGTCCTCGGCTTGAGTTCGGCGACCCAGGGCGCCATCAATCTTCTGCAGGATGGCGAATGCACCCTCAATTTTCCCGCGGCCAGCCTCTGGGCGAATGTCGAACGGATCGCGCGCACCACGGGTGCGAATCCAGTTCCACCCCATAAGGCCGAATTGGGGTTCGTTCATGACGCCGACAAGTTCGCTTTAGGCGGCTTTGCGATCCAGCCCAGCGAATTGATCCTGACGCCGCGCATCGCAGAATGTCCCCTGCAGTTCGAAACACGCCTGCTGACCTGCCATCGCAGCGCGAAGCAGCAAGGCGCATCCTCGACGCACCTCATCATGGAGGTAGACGTGCAGCGAGTACATGCGCACAGCAGCATCGTCTTGCCGGGAACGAACCACATCGACACTGCGCGATGGAATCCGCTGTTCTATGTGTTCCGGCACTATTTTGGCGACGCGGTCGATCTGGGCAAAACCTTCCGGGCCGAACATTGAACGCTTGCTCGATCAGGCCCGCTTGGCCTCTTCGCGCAGGTTCCGGTGCGAGATCATGAGTGCCCGCTCGGGCTCGGTCGGCGGGCGCGGTTCCGCCGAATGGCCGAGCGCCGCGACGACCTCCTCAATTTCGAGAAAGCGGCCACCGCGCCGGTCATAGACGCCGCCGGTGGTCAGGATCAGCGCCGCCGTCTCCCCATTGTCGAGGACGAAGCGGTGCTTGCCGATCACCGAAGTGCCTTCCCAGGTCTCGATCGACGACACCACCTCGAAGCGGCGCCACAGCCTGATCTCGCGCACATAGGCCGATTGCAGCCCGCCGATCATCGGCGCCCAGCCGTTGCGTCGCGCGAGCGCGACAAGACCGATGCGAAGAAAGACATCGATGCGGCCAAGATCGGCCAGCATCATGTAACGGGCATTGTTGAGATGGCTGTTGAAATCGATGTCGGTCGGCAGGCAGCGAAAGGCCAGCCGGCTCTGATCGCCGATTTTATAAGGGCCACGGCTACGCGCCGTGGCCATCATGCGCGCGAGGCGCCGTCAGGCAGCCTTCTTGACCTCGCCCTTCTGGTAAGGGTCGAAGCGCTGGTAGAAAGTCTCGCCCTTCTCGGCCATGTCGAGCAAAAGCTTGGGCGTCTTGAACTCGGCCCCGTATTTCTTCTGCAGGCCCTTGGCGATCTTGACGAAACGCTTGGCGCCGATGCCGTCGATGTAGGAGAGCGCGCCGCCGGTGAACGGCGCGAAGCCGAAGGCGAGGATCGAGCCGACGTCCGCCTCGCGCGGATCGGTGACGATGCCCTCCTCCATGACGCGCACCGCCTCCAGGGCGATGGTGACCAGCAGGCGCTCTTTGAGCTCCTCGTAGTCGACCTTCTCGGGCTTCAGCTGCGGATAGAGATCCTTGAGACCCGGCCACAGCTTCTTCTTCGCCGGCTTGGCAGGATAGTCGTAGAAGCCCTTGCCGTTCTTGCGGCCGAAGCGGCCATGCGTGTCGACCATGGTGTTGATCAGCGCCATCTGCTTCGGGTCGACGGCTTTCTCGCCTAGATCCTTGATGGTCTGCTTCATGATCTTCTGGGCAAGGTCGATCGCCGTCTCGTCGGTCAGCGCCAGTGGGCCGACCGGCATGCCGGCGGCCTTGGCGGCGTTCTCGATCATCGCCGCAGGGACGCCTTCGATAAGCATCTTGTAGGCTTCCGACATATAGCGCAGCACGCAGCGATTGACGTAGAAGCCGCGCGTGTCGTTAACGACGATCGGCGTCTTCTTGATGGCGCGTACGAAGTCGATCGCGACCGCGAGCGCCTTGTCGCCGGTCTTCTTGCCGAGGATGATCTCGACCAGCATCATCTTGTCGACGGGCGAGAAGAAGTGGATGCCGATGAAGTTTTTCGGCCGCGCCGAGTTCTTCGCCAGCGAGGTGATCGGAATGGTGGAAGTGTTCGAGGCAAAGATCGCCGAGGACTTCAGCGCCGCTTCCGCTTTCTCGGTGGCGAGCTTCTTCACGCCTGAATCCTCGAACACCGCCTCGACGACAAGGTCGCAGCCGGCAAGATCGGCATAGTCGGCCGTCGGCGTGATCAGCGACAGCAACCTGTCTTTCTCTTCGGGCTTGGCGCGGCTCTTCTTCACCTGGTCCGAAATCAGGCTGTCGGAATGCGCCTTGCCCTTCTCGGCCGACTCCATGTCGCGGTCGAGCAGCACGACCGGAATGCCGGCCCTGGCCGTGACATAGGCAATGCCGGCGCCCATGAAGCCGGCGCCGAGTATGCCGATCTTCTTGAACTTGCTGTCCGGCACGCCGGTCGGGCGGCGCGCGCCCTTGTTCAGTTCCTGCAGCGACACGAAAAGCGAGCGGATCATCGCCGCCGCTTCCTTGGTCTGCATGATCTCGGTGAAGTAGCGCTGCTCGATCCGGAGCCCGGTGTCGAAGGGCACCAGCAGGCCCTCATAGACGCATTTCAGGATCGCGGCGGCCGCCGGATAGTTGCCAAAGGTCTCGCGGCGCAGGATGGCGATGGCCGGCGGCCAGAGATTGGCGCCGGCCGCCGAATAGATCGGACCGCCGGGCAGCTTGAAACCCTTTTCGTCCCATGGCGCCACCGGCTTCAGGCCGTTTTTGATCATCGCCTTGGCGGTCTCGACAAGCTTCTTCGGCTCGGCGATCTCGTGGATCAGGCCCATCGACTTCGCCTTTTGCGGCGTCAGATTCTGGCCGCTGGTCAGCATCTGCAGCGCCTGCTGCTGATCGGTCAGCCGCGGCACGCGCTGGGTGCCGCCGGCGCCCGGGAAGATGCCGATCTTCACCTCGGGAAGCGCCATCTTCACCTTGTCGGAATCGGCCGCGACGCGGCCGTGGCAGGCGAGCGACATCTCGAAGGCGCCGCCCATGCAGGTGCCGTTGATCGCCGACACCCACGGCTTGCCGCAGGTCTCGATCTTGCGGAACAGACCGGTCATGTAACCGGCATTGTCGAACAGCGCCTTGGTCGCCTTTTCGAGGTCCTTTTCCTTTTCGACGGCGAAGGTGGCGAGCATCTTCTGCAGCATGGTGATGTCGGCACCGCCGGAGAAGCTGTCCTTGCCGGAGGTGATGACCGCGCCTTTGATGGCGGCGTCGCCCGCCACACGATCGACGATGGCGTTGAGCTCGCGCATCGCCTCTTCGGTGAAGACGTTCATCGAGCGGCCCGGCATGTCCCAGGTGACCAGCGCGATCCCATCGGCGTCCATGTCGAGGGTGAAATTGGTGTAGCTCATCTTTTCTCTCCCCGTCAGACGCGTTCGATGATGGTGGCAGTGCCCATGCCGGCGCCGATGCAGAGCGTGACCAGCGCGGTGTTCAGGTCCCGGCGCTCCAGCTCGTCCAGCACCGTGCCGAAGATCATCGCGCCGGTGGCGCCGAGCGGATGGCCCATGGCGATCGCGCCGCCATTGACGTTGATCTGGTCATGCGGGATGTCGAAGGCCTGCATGTAGCGCAGCACAACGGAAGCGAAGGCCTCGTTGAGCTCGAACAGGTCGATGTCCGACAGCTTCATCTTGGCACGCTTCAAGAGCTTTTCGGTGACGTCGACCGGGCCGGTCAGCATCAGCACCGGCTCGGAACCGATATTGGCGAACGAGCGGATGCGCGCGCGGGGCTTCAAGCCCATGGCGTTGCCGGCCTTCTTGGAGCCGAGCAGTACAGCAGCGGCGCCGTCGACGATGCCGGATGAGTTGCCGGCATGGTGGACGTGGTTCACTTCCTCGACTTCCGGATGCTTCTGCACGGCCACCGCATCGAAGCCGCCCATCTCGCCCGGCATGACGAAGGACGGATTGAGCGAGGCGAGCGACTGCATGTCGGTCGAAGGCCGCATGTGCTCGTCACGGTCGAGTATGGTGAGGCCGTTCTGGTCCTTGATCGGGACCACCGAATTCTTGAAGCGGCCGTCCTCCCACGCCTTGGCGGCGCGCTTCTGGCTCTCGACGGCGTAAGCGTCGACGTCGTCGCGGCTGAACCCGTATTTCGTCGCGATCAGGTCGGCCGAGATGCCCTGCGGCACGAACCAGCCGGGAAGGCCGACGGAGGGGTCCATGAACCAGGCGCCGCCGGACATGCCCATGCCGACACGCGACATGGATTCTACGCCCCCGGCAATGACGATCTCGTCCGCGCCTTGCGCGATCTTGGCGGCGCCGAAATTGATGGCATCGAGTCCGGAAGCGCAGAAGCGCGATATCTGCATGCCGGGCGCCTTGGTGTCGTAGCCGGCCTCGAAGGCGGCGGCGCGCGGAATGACCGAGCCCGCTTCGCCGACCGGATCGACGCAGCCGAAGATGATGTCGTCGACCGTGCCGGTGTCGAGCGCGTTGCGGTCACGCAGCGCCTCAAGCGTCTTTGCCGCGAGCCGCACCGCCGGCACCTCGTGCAGCGAGCCATCCTTCTTGCCTCTGCCGCGCGGCGTGCGCACGGCGTCATAGACGTAAGCTTCGGCCATTTTCGTGCTCCTTGGATTTGCCGGTCGCTGCGCTCAGAGAGAGCGCCCGATCAGCAATTTCATGATCTCGTTGGTGCCGCCGTAGATGCGCTGGACGCGGGCGTCGCGGAACATGCGGGCGATCGGATATTCGTTCATGTAGCCATAGCCGCCATGCAGTTGAAGGCATTCGTCGACGACTTTGCCCTGCAGGTCGGACAGCCAGTATTTGGCCATAGAGGCGGTGACCGGGTCGAGGCCGCCGTCGATGTGGCGGGCGACGCAGTCGTTGTAGAAGACGCGGCCGATCGTGGCCTCGGTCTTCAGCTCGGCCAGCTTGAACTGGGTGTTCTGGAAATCGATGATCGCCTTGCCGAAGGCCTTGCGCTCCTTGACGTAGTCGATGGTCAGCGCCAGCGCCCGCTCGATCATGGCGATCGCGCCGGTGCCGATCTGCAGCCGCTCCTGCGGCAATTGCTGCATCAGCTGGACGAAGCCCTTGCCTTCCTCATGGCCGAGCAGGTTGGAGGTCGGCACGCGCACGTCGTTGAAGAACAGCTCGGAGGTGTCGTTGGCCTTGAGCCCTATTTTGTCGAGGTTGCGACCGCGTTCGAAGCCCTCGACCTCGTCGGTCTCGACGACGATCAGCGAGGTGCCCTTGGCGCCCTTGTCCGGATCGGTCTTGGTGACGACGATGATCAGGTTGGCAAGCTGGCCGTTGGTGATGAAGGTCTTGGAGCCGTTGATCTTGTAGTGATTGCCGTCCTTCTCGGCACGGGTCTTGACGCCCTGAAGGTCGGAGCCGGCGCCGGGCTCGGTCATGGCGATGGCGCCGATCAGCTCCCCGGTCGCCATTTTCGGCAGCCATTTTTCTTTCTGCTCCTCGGAGCCGTAATGCAGGATGTACGGCGCGACGATCGAGTTGTGCAGGCCGATGCCGAAGCCGTCGACCCCGACGTGGCCGATAGCCTCGATGATGGCGCTCTCATGCGCGAAGGTGCCGCCGGAGCCGCCATATTTCTCCGGCATAGAGGCGCAGAGCAGGCCGGCGGCGCCCGCCTTCAGCCAGCTCTCGCGGTCGAAAATCTCGTTCTTCTCGAACTCTTCGTAGCGCGGCGCGATCTCCTCCGACATGAAGCGGCTCGCCATCTCGTAGAGCATGCCGACTTCGTCCGCCGCCCAGGCGGGCTTCGGCAGGCCAAGAACTTCGGCTGGATTTGTCATGCTGTTTCCTCCACTGCGCCGGCGTCCCCCTCCCCCTTGAGGGGAGGGTGGCCGCGAAGCGGCCGGGAGGGGTCGCCGATGAGGTGCTCGGCCTTGTCCTTAACAAACTGCGCCACATGCCATGCACTGTTAATGACATCAGGCTCATCAATCCTGACAACGACATACCCGAGTGACGGCAAACAGGCGTCGCGGTTCACATCATGACGTCTGCCAGCTTCGGTTTCGTGCAGGTCGCCGTCGACCTCGACGATCAGTTTGACCTTCGGGCAGACGAAATCGACAATGTACGGGCCGATCGGCGATTGCCGCCTGAACTTCAGGCCATCAGCCGTCAGCTCGCGCAATTCGTACCACAGCAGGGACTCGGCCTTCGCCGTGTGCAGACGAAGCGAGCACGCTTTCTGTCGCATCTCGAAACTGACCCGCGTGCGGGGCATTGTGTTAGTCCTTCTCCCAGGGTGCGTCGCCAGAATTGGCGTCGAGTTCGTCGCGGGCGACCCCTCCCGGCCCTTCGGGCCACCCTCCCCTCAAGGGGAGGGGGACGCCGAGCATTTCTAGAACGCTTCCGCCGGCAGCGCCATTAGCGTATCCGCGCCACTGGAAATGCGGGCGAGGCGCGTCGCGCTCTCCGGCATGATCCGCTCCATGAAGAAGCGCGCCGTCACCAGCTTGTTGTCGTAGAACGACGCGGCCCCATTGGCACCTTCGGCGAGCTTCGTTTGGGCGGCCTTGGCCATCTGGCCCCACATGTAGCCCAATGCCACCAGGCCGAAGAGATGCATGTAGTCGGTCGAGGCGGCGCCCGCATTGTCGGGCTTGGCCATGGCATTCTGCACCAGCCACATGGTCGCCGCCTGCAGGTCGTTGAGGCCCTTCTTCAGCGCCTTGGTGAAGGGCGCCATCTTGTCGTCAGCGCGGTTTTCCTCGCAGAATTCGCCGACCTCCTTGAAGAAGGCCTGCACGGCGCGGCCGCCATTCTGCGCCAGCTTGCGGCCGACCAGATCAAGCGCCTGAATGCCGTTGGCGCCTTCATAGATCATGGCGATGCGGGCATCGCGGACGAACTGGCTCATGCCGTGTTCTTCGATGTAGCCGTGGCCGCCGAACACCTGCTGCGCCATCACGGCGTGATCGAAGCCCTTGTCAGTCAGCACGCCCTTGACCACCGGCGTCAGCAGACCGGTGTAGTCGTCGGCCGACTGGCGGTCCCTTTCGTCACCGGAGCGGTGCGCGACGTCCGACTTGATCGCCGTCCACAGCGCCAGCGCTCGGCCGCCCTCGTTGAACGCCTTCATGGTCATCAGCGAGCGGCGGATATCGGGATGGACGATGATCGGGTCGGCCTTCTTGTCCAGTGCCTTGATGCCCGACAGCGAGCGCCCCTGGAGGCGGTCCTTGGCGTAAGACACCGCGTTCTGATAGGCGATCTCCGAGACCGAGAGCCCTTGCAGACCAACGCCCAGGCGGGCCTCGTTCATCATCGTGAACATGGCCTTCAGGCCACCGTTCAACTCGCCGAGCAAAGTGCCTTCGGCCTCGTCATAGTTCATGACGCAGGTCGAGTTGCCGTGGATGCCCATCTTCTCCTCGATCGAGCCGCAGGAGAGCGCGTTGCGCGCGCTGACATTGCCCGAGTCGTCGAGCTTGAACTTCGGCACGATGAACAGCGAGATGCCTTTGACGCCTTCCGGCGCCCCTTCGACGCGGGCCAGCACCAGATGGACGATGTTGTCGGCCATGTCGTGCTCGCCGGCGGAGATGAATATCTTCTGGCCGGAAATCCTGTAGGTGCCGTCGCCATTGGGCACCGCCTTGGTGCGCAGCAGGCCGAGATCGGTGCCGCAATGCGGCTCGGTGAGATTCATGGTGCCGGTCCAGGCGCCCTCGATCAGCCTGGGCAACCAGGTGGCCTTCTGCTCGTCCGTGCCATGGGTGACAATGGCCGCGATCGCGCCCTGCGTGAGGCCGGGATACATCATCAGCGCCATATTGGCGGACACCATGTATTCGGAGACCGCGGTGTGGACTGTATAGGGCAGACCCTGGCCACCGAACTCGGCCGGTGCCGCTAGGCCCATCCAGCCGCCCTCGCGATACTGGCTGAAAGCGTCCTTGAATCCCTTGGGCGTGGTCACGCTACCGTCTTCATGGCGCACGCAGCCTTCCATATCGCCGACCCGGTTCAGCGGATGCATGACGTTTTCGGCTAGCTTGGCGCCTTCGGCAAGAATCGCCTCGACGACGTCCGGCGTAGCGTCCGAGAAGCCCGGAAGATTAGAATAGCGCTGGTAGCCGAGCACGTCGTTGAGCACGAACAGCGTGTCCTGGACGGGCGCCCTGTAGATCGTCATGCCTTCCTCCACCCTTGCGGTCCCGGCCGGCCAGCAAGTTTCCGATCCGGATGTGGATGGGAGGCCGAGCCAATGTCGATGCCCCCGATAGCAAATATTGACGTTTGCGTAAACGTCAACTTCGTCGCAGCCCGAAATTTTTGATTAGCGCTCGCTCCAAGGCAACAAAAAAGCCGCGCGGCTGCAGCCACGCGGCTTTCTCTATCCTAGGCTATGCCGTTAGCGTGAGATCAGCCGGCGGCGCTTGCCTGCGGCGCGGCCCGCTCGGCCAGCATCTGGCGAACGATCGCCATCGAATTGCTCAGGTCGCTGATAGCCTCATCGATCAGCGCGCGCTGCTTCTGCAAGCGGGCAAGCTGCTTCTCGGACTTGTCGAGCGCCAGCCGCAACTGCTTGGTGTTGGATCCGGTCGGATCGTAAAGATCCATCATCTGCTTGACGTCCCGCAGCGAGAAACCGACCTTGCGGCCGAGCAGGATCAGCTTCAGCCGGGCCTTGTCGCGGCGCGTGTAGAGACGGGTCGAGCCGTCGCGCTTCGGATTGAGCAGGCCCTTGTCCTCGTAGAATCGCAGCGTGCGCAAGGTCACGCCGTACTTCTTGGCCATCTCGCCGATACGGACGAATTCTTCGTCGGTCTCGACCGATATGTGATTGCTATTGGCCGCGGCTTCGCCGGGCGAAACAAGTTTCATGGTCACTGGCTTTCCCCTGATGGCGTCGCGGTCACGGACCAAAACGTCGCCTGAGTGGAAGCGGGGGCGTGCTTCCAATCGTGGTTTCGACAATTCAATCGCAAGAGGCACGGCTTCGCACCTTTTACGTTTACGTCAATTCTATACCGACAGCCGGCACCTGACGCAAGGGCGTTGTCGGAAACACTCCTTTATGCCGCACTCGGATGCCATTGGGGCGGGCGGGTCAGGATTATGCGCCACTTCTTAAGCTTGGTTAACGCCTTGTTTACCACGTTGGGCGAAATGTGCGCATGTCGGTCACCCGTGTTTATCCTGTAGCGAATTTTTCACGGTTTTCGAAGCGTGGGTGAGAAACCCGGGAAGCCCGTCTTCCTCCGCAGCAAAACCGCGCGGACGCCTTCGTTCCCGGCAGACTCTGGGAAACCGGTCTCAGCCGGTCATTCTGAACACGGGCGCATCGATGAACAGCAAGCGGTCCTATCTCGATACACTCAACGCCGGTAGGCAGCGCCGGTCGCAGACCTCGCTGGAGGATCTGAGCCGCTCGCTCGAAACGCTGGAGCAGCGGCTGGAGCGGACGCGCAGCGACACGCCCGAGCGCCCCGATCCGCGGCGGCCGGCCCCCGAGCCGCGCTATGCGGCCGCGCAACCTTATGGTTCGCCCCGCTGGTACGAGGAACCCTACACCACGCAGAGGGACCAAAATCGCGGACCGCAAAACCGCGGGTCGCAGAACCCGGCGGCCGCAGCTTCCGACTTCGGCCCCAATTATCAGGCCATTGCCCGCGACATCGACCGGGTGCGCGGACAGGAAGATGGCGTCGCGATGGTTGGCAAGATCGCGGTCGAATTGCGCGGACTGCGCGAGGAGTTGCGCCATCAGATGACCGCCGGCCTGCAGCGCGAATTCGACGCGCTGCGTCAGGATATCGATCGCGCCATGCAGGCGGCGAGCCAGCATGGTGCCCCCGCCGACAAGAACAGCGCCGAGCTCGGCCTCGAGTTCGAACGGCTTTCCGGCGCCATCCACACGCTTGCCGAAAAAAGCGACGATCGCAGCGTCAACCTGCTGCGGCTGGAGTTGGAGCAGGTCAAGGCGGCGCTCGACACGCTGGCGCGCGAGGAAAGCGTGCGGGCCGTCGACCAAAGCGTGCAGGCCGTCGACCGCCGCTGGGACGATTTCGATCGCCGCTGGAGCGCCTTCGAGGATCGCGTCGACGCCGACCAGCGCCAGCGCGCCGAGGGTCCCAACCTTTCGGCGCTGACCGACCGCCTCGAACAGATCAGCAGCGCGGTCAACAACCTGCCGCAATCGCTGTCGCTCGCCTCGCTGGAGGAAAAGGTGCGCACCCTCGCCGGAGCGGTCGACCGTTTCGCCAGCCAGCAAACGATGCGCGGCGGCGAGACGCTTGCCATGATCGACGAGCGGCTGGACGAGATCTCGCGCGCCATCGTCGCCTCGACGGTGGCCGCGCAGGCCAATGCCTTCGATCCGGAAACCTTCGGGCGAATCGAGAAACGGATCGCCTCGCTGGCGGAGCAGATCGAGGAGGTCGCGCAGTCGCGTCCCGGCGCCGAGGTCATCGACCGCCTCAACCTTCTGTCCAGCCGTGTGGACGAGCTCGCCGGGCGCGCCCATCTGCCGGAGCAGGCGATGGAGCGTCTCGGCAAGCAGATTGCTTTGATCACCGACAAGATAGACCGCGCGCCGGCGATGCCCGACGCCGACCACATCTTCCAGGGCCTGGAGCAGCGCTTCGACGCGCTGTCCACGCTCCTCGAGCGCCGCCAGGGTGATGCCATCGAGCAGAGCAACCTGCTGTTCCGCGAACTCGAGCGGCGGCTGGACGAAGTCGCCGACAGGCTCGACCAGCGCATGCGGCAGGACGACGGCGCTGGCATCATGGAGGCGATCGACGCCCGCTTCACCGCGCTTGCCAAGCGCATCGAGACGCGCGCGCCCGATCCCGCCAACGAGATGGCGATCCGTGGCCTGGAAAGCCGGCTCGAGGACATCTCCAGCCGGCTGGAATCCTCCGCCGCGCAGGTCGCCGGCATTGATCCGGCACTGATCCGCAGCCTTGAGTCGCAGGTGACCGCCCTTTCGGCGCATCTTTCGAAGCCGAGCGCACCGCTTCCCGATTTCGAGGACATCAGCCCTCGCCTCGACGAGATCGAGAAGTCGCTGGCCGGCACGCGCGATTCCATCCTCACCGTCGCGCGCGAGGCTGCGGAGAACGCCGTGCGGTCCCTGGGCGAATCGAGTTCCGGCACGGCTGCTTCCAACGCAGCCGCCGTGAGCGGGCTCGCGCAGGACCTGAAGACGCTCGAAGCGCTCACCCGCCGTTCCGACGAGCGCAATTCGCGCACGTTCGAGGCGATCCACGACACGCTGCTCAAGATCGTCGACCGGCTCGGCTCGCTGGAGGCCGAAGGTCCCAGTGAAGCGGTCAGCGAACTGATCGACCCGCAGCCGGGCGGCAAGCGGGCCGCCCGCACCGGCAAGATCGCCGTCCAGGACGCGCCGTCGATGGATATCGACCAGCCGCTGCCACTGACCGGAGACATCGCCGATCTCGATGCGCGCGCCGCCTCCATCCTGCGCCACGATCCGGTTTCGCGAAACGAGCCGGCTGCACCGGGCGAACCTGTTTCGCGTGGCGAATCTGTTACGCGTGGCGAACCTGTAATGCGCGGCGAAGCTGCCGCTCGCACGCCCGCCGAGGCCGCGGCCGCCGCCGCAATGGCTGCGCTCGGATCGGACGAAATTGGCGAGAAGGCTGAGACCACCGGCCGCAAGAAGTCGATGTTCAGCGGACTGGCGCGTGCCTTCAAGGGCAAGAAGAACGAGGACACGCCGCCGCTTGCCGGCTCGGCACCGGCCGGCGACGTTCCGACCGTCGACATCGACGAACCGCTCGATCCGAGAGCCGCCAACCGGCCGCTCGAACCTGGTTCCGGCGCGCCGGACCTCAACGCCATCATGAAGCGCGTGCGCGACGAGCGCGGCGGTCAGCCGGCCAAGCGCAGCGAGACAGATGCCGCCAAATCCGATTTCATCGCGGCCGCCCGCCGCGCGGCGCAGGCCGCCGCCGCGGAAGCCGACGCGCTGAAGCGGCAGTCGACGATGACCGGCCCGGTGAAGGCGCTCAGAATCGGCGATCTGCTCAAGGCGCGGCGGAAGCCCATCCTGATGGCGGCGGCCGCGATCATGATGGCACTGGCCGGCCTGCAGCTCGGCAAGGCCTTCTTCTCCGACGCGCCGGTCGCCAGCAACGACGTCGCGCCGATGGTCTCCACCCAATCGGTCGAAACCGCCTCGCTCGATGTCAGCACACCCAAGCCCGACACGGGCACTGCGAAGCCCGAGAGCGCGCCGGCGCGTGCCGTCAGGCAGGCCGAGCCGTCGAAGGACGATCCAACGCCACAGGCCGCCTTTCAACCATCCGCACCCGAAATGCCCGCGGCCGCGGCGCCAGCCGAACCGGCGCCTGCTCCGGCGACTCCGTCCGCGCCAGCCCGGCCCGCGCCGATGGCTTCAGCGATACCCTCGGAGCCAGTCTCTCCGGCTGCGAACGGGCGTGCCATGGACACGGATGGCGACGCGCAGCCCACCATCCGCGCGCCGGCGAGCACAGCAATGCCCGGTGCCGCCGCAGCCGGCGCTTCCTCGGCCGGCACACCGGCAACCACGTCCGCCGACACCACGGGCACCGTCCCGCCGGGCGGCGGCCAGACGGCAAGTTCGGCCGCCAAGATCGATGTCCCGGCCGATATCGGTCCGGTGGCGCTGCACGACGCGGCCGCCGGCGGCGACGCCAAGGCGCTGTTCGAGATCGGCTCGCGCTACGCGGAATCGCGCGGCGTCAAGGAAGACATGGCGGCGGCCGCCAAATGGTATGAGAAATCCGCCGAACTGGGCTTCGCACCGGCCGAATACCGCATCGGGAATTTTTACGAGAAGGGCATCGGCGTCGCGCGAGACATCAAGAAAGCCAAGACCTATTACCAACTCGCGGCGGAACAGGGCAACGCCAGCGCCATGCACAATCTGGCGGTTCTGTTCGCCATGGCGGCGGACGGCGTGACCGACAATGAGTCGGCGGCGCACTGGTTCCAGGAGGCGGCTGACCTCGGCGTCAAGGACAGCCAGTTCAATCTCGGCATCCTTTCGGCCAAGGGCGTCGGCATGAAGCAGAACCTGGAGGAATCCTACAAATGGTTCGCTCTCGTCGCCAAGACCGGCGACAAGGACGCTGCGGCCAAACGCGACGAGATCGCCAATGCGCTCAGGCCCGAGCAGCTCGAGCGGGCGCGCGCCGCCACGGACCTGTGGAAGGCCAAGCCGCTCAACGCGGCCAGCAACTCGGCCGACATTCCGGAATCCTGGCAGGACAGCACGCCGCAGACCACCGCCGGCATCGACATGAAGAAGGCGGTGAAGAACATCCAGCTGATCCTCAATAAGAACGGCTATGATGCCGGCGGCGCCGACGGCGTTATGGGCGACAAGACCAAGAACGCGATCATGGCCTTTCAGACCGACAACAAGATGAAGCCGACCGGCGAGATCGACGCGCCACTCGTCAAGGCGCTGCTTGCGCACAAATAACGGCAGGCGCGTCGCTTCCGCGACGGCTTGCCACAGATTTGCCTGTTAACTGATTGAGACGGTTTTCGTTTCGGCGCGGCGCCGGGATTTGACCCCGGCGCGCGCCGCGCAAGAAAAAATTGGCTTTTTGGTGCGAAACTGCCGGGGACGGCGGCATTCGCCGACAGGCAAACTGATCGAGACAGACGGGTGGGCATCTATCTCCCGATCGCGGAAATTTCCGTCAACGTCTTCGTGCTGCTGGCGATGGGCGCGGCGGTGGGTTTCCTGTCGGGCATGTTCGGGGTCGGCGGCGGCTTCCTGATCACGCCGCTCCTGATCTTCTACAACATCCCGCCGGCGATCGCGGTGGCCACGGGGGCCAACCAGGTCATAGCCTCCTCCTTCTCCGGCGCGCTGTCGCACTTCAAGCGCGGCACGCTCGACTTCAAGCTCGGCGGAGTGCTTCTGGCCGGCGGCATCGTCGGCTCGACCGCCGGCATCTATGTCTTTGCGCTGCTGCGCCGGCTCGGCCAGTTGGATCTCTTCATTTCACTGCTCTATGTGGCGCTGCTCGGCACCGTCGGCGGGCTGATGCTGGTCGAAAGCGTCAACGCGCTGCGCGCCTCGCGCAGCGGCGCGGCGCCGGTGCTGAAGAAATCCGGCCAGCACAACTGGATCCACCGTCTGCCGTTCAAGATGCGCTTCCGCGCCTCGAAGCTGTTCGTCAGCATCATCCCGGTGCTCGGCCTCGGCGCGGCAATCGGCTTTCTGTCGTCGATCATGGGCGTCGGCGGCGGCTTCATCATGGTGCCGGCGCTGATCTATCTGCTCAAGGTGCCGACCAACGTCGTTATCGGCACCTCGCTGTTCCAGATCATCTTCACCTCGGCCTACACCACGCTGGTGCATGCCACGACCAACCAGACGGTCGACGTGATCCTGGCCTTCCTGCTGATGGCGGGCGGCGTTGCCGGCGCGCAATATGGCGCCAAGGCGGGCCAGCGGCTGCGCGGCGAGCAGTTGCGGGCGCTTCTGGCGCTGTTGGTTCTGGCCGTCGCCATCCGCCTGGCCATCGACCTTTTCGTGACGCCTCCCAATCGCTATTCGCTCGCGGGCCTGACCTGATGGGGCCGTTGAGAGCGTTCGCAGCGGCCATCCTGTCGCTCGCTGCCGCAGCACTGCCGGCGGCGGCACAGACGCCGGCGACGGAAAGCATCCAGATCGGCCTGTCGACCGACGCCATTTCGATTACCGCCGGGTTTTCCGGCGCTGACCTCACCATTTTCGGCTCGCTCGAAAATCCCGATCCGCTGATCGCGCGCCAGGGACGCTACGATGTCATCGTCGTGCTGGAGGGTCCCGCCCGCCCCGTCGTCGTGCGCCGCAAGGACAGGGTGCTCGGCGTCTGGATCAATCTGGAATCGGAGACTTTCGAGAACGTGCCGGTATCCTACTCGGTGGCGACGACCCGCCCGCTGCAGGACATCACCGAGCCGAACAGCTACAAGCAGCTGTCGCTCGGCGCTTCGAACCTCTACATGCAACCGGCCGAGCCCAGCGACAGCCCGATCACGATCGAGGAATTCACCTCGGCACTTCGCGAGCGCAAGACGGCGACCGGCCTTTACAGCGAGAATGTCGGGGGCGTCCAGTTCCTGTCGCAGAACCTGTTCCGCGCCACCGTCCGGCTCGCGCCCAACATCCCGGTCGGCACCCATAAGGCACGCGCCTTCCTGTTCAAGAGCGGCATGTTCGTGAAGGAGAGCTCGGCCCAGCTCGAAATCCGCAAGTCCGGTTTCGAACAGTCGATCTTCCGCGTCGCGCACGACTATTCCTTCCTCTACGGCGTGTTCGCCGTGTCCCTTGCCATGCTCACCGGCTGGCTCGGACGCATCGTTTTCCGCAAGGATTGACGTTTTTCGCGCGAATGAGGGTTCCCCTGTTCCCGGATTTGGGATAAGTCGCCGCCTCCCAACTCGGGGACAAGCACACATTCAATTCGGCAGAGCGGTCCGGCGACCGGGTGACGGCGCGTTTTTCGACGCCGGCGATGCGCTGCGACGAAACCAATGACAGGAGGCTGCTATGCATCCAGCATTCGGCGGCATCGATTTCGGCACGTCCAATTCCACAGTGGGCGTGATCCGCAACGGCCGGGCGCAACTGGTGGCGCTGGAGGGCGAACAGCCCACTTTGCCGAGCGCCGTCTTCTTCAACTTCGAGGACGGCCACACCTATTTCGGCCGCCGCGCAATCGCCGACTACACCGACAGCGTGGAGGGCCGGCTGATGCGCTCGCTGAAAAGCGTTCTCGGCAGCTCGCTCGCCAACGAGAAGACGCGCATCAAGGCGCGCCTGATCGGCTTCACCGACATCATCGGTTTATTCATCTGCCATTTGAAGAAGCGGCTGGAAGAGGATGCCGGCGGCCCGGTCGAACGCGTCGTGCTCGGCCGCCCCGTGCAGTTCGTCGATGACGATGCCGACGCCGACGCTAAAGCGCAAAGCGAGCTTGAAAAGGCAGCGCGCGCGCAGGGCTTCAAGCACATCGCCTTCCAGTTCGAGCCGATCGCGGCCGCACTCGACTACGAACAGAATGTCGCCCGCGAAGAGCTGGCGCTGATCGTCGACATGGGCGGCGGCACCTCCGACTTCTCGATCGTGCGCGTCTCGCCGGAGCGCGCCCGCTCGGACGACCGCAAGGGCGACATATTGGCCAATCGCGGCATCCATATCGGCGGCACGGATTTCGACCGGCTGCTTAGCATCGCCCATATCATGCCCGAGCTCGGCTATCTGACCCCGACCAAGGACGGCAAGCGCAATCTGCCGGCAAGTTATTTCATCGACCTCGCCACCTGGCAGCGCATCAATCTCATTTACACCGCGAAGGCGATGTCGGATTTGAAGCAGATCCGCTTCGAAGCCGAGTGCGCCGATCTCGTCGACCGCTTCATCCACATTGTCGAGCATCGTTACGGCCATGCGATGGCCGGCCTGGTCGAACGGGCCAAGATCGCGCTGACAGAACATTCCTGGGCCGAGGTGAAGGTGTCGCTGCCCGGCGTACGCTTCGCGGCCGGGATCACGCGCGCCGGCCTGGAAGAGACGATCGGCGGCGATATCGAACGGGTGGCCGCGATGGTCAGGCAAACGATTGCCGACGCAGGCGTTCCCGCTTCGGCCATCACCGCTGTGTTCCTCACCGGCGGTTCGACGGCGATCCCGCTGGCAAAGCGGCGGATCCTTTCGCTGGTGCCGCAGGCCTCGGTTATCGAAGGCGATATGTTCGGCTCGGTCGGGCTTGGGCTCGCGCTTGATGCGCGGCGCAAATTCGCCTGACGCTTCCTTGCTCTAGCCCCTCCCCGTTGACGACGCGTTCTGCTTGCCGGTGAGATGCGCCTTGAGCGCCATTTGCGCGAGGCTCGCCTGCCGGTCGCGATGGGTAATCATGGCGAAATCGCGTTTCGGCAGAACGACCGGCACGGATCGCAAGCTGCCTTCCGCCAGCGAGCGCGCAATGACGAGCTCGGAAATTATGGTCGCGCCGGCACCAGCCTCCACCGCCTGACGCACAGCCTCGTTGCTGGGCAGGACAAGAAAGATCTGCAACTCCGCCGGCGGAACCCCTTCACTGCGCGCAAAATCCTCCAGCGCCTCGCGCGTGCCCGACCCGCCCTCCCTGATGATCCAGCGCAACGACCTGATGTCGAGGTTTCCCGCCGGCGTCATCGGAAGCTCGGGATGTGAGCCCGCAACGACCAGCATGGGGCGATCCTCATCGACCGTGGCGCGCCGCAATATGTCGGACTCGGTTCGGCCTTCGACCAGCCCGAAATCGGCCCGGCCGTCCAGCACATTGGTTTCCACTTGCCGCGTGTTGCCGATGGTAACGCTCAGGCGCACCGCCGGATAGGCCTCGTGGAAGGACGCCAGGCGCCTCGGCAGCCAGTAGCTGGCGATGGTCTGACTGGCCGATATCGACAGGCTGCCGGTGATGGTCTGGGAAACATGCTCCAGCACGTTGTGGGCAGCCGCTGCCCGTTCCAGAACAGCCTTGGCTTCGGGCAGGAAGCGGTGGCCGGTCTGCGCAAGCTCGATGTTGCGGCCGACCCGGTTGAACAGCCGCACGCCATGATGGCTTTCAAGCGCGCGGATGGCGGCAGAGGCGGCCGATTGCGAGATGCCGAGCAGGTCGGCCGCCTTGGTCATGTGGCCATGCTCGGCGACGGCGACGAAGATGCGAAGCTGATCGAGGGTCATGGCCAACTAAGAAGCAAAATCGATCGGAATTACAAGAGCGGCTTGTTAGACAGATCAATCGCTTTGTTCTAACTTTTTACCCGAGCTTGGAAAAAATTGGCCGTTCTGCCGCCAAGGTTGGAAATGATCGGGCGCTTCAAATCTCTTTTCGCGCATTGGAGCCGCCAGCTGAGGCGGCAGTTCGCCGGGGACCGCTACCATCCTGAGCTGCATTATATGCGCGGGCCCGGTCCGAAGGCGAAGGCCAAGATGGCAAGCGGCAAGAGCGTTCGCGGATCATGAGCCTAGCTGAACCACGCGGCGCAAACTCCGCGCCCTCGCAGCGGCCGCTGGCCGACAGCCAGGCGCCTGACGAAGGCGACGGCGTCGAGACCTCGCCGAGCGTGTCCGACCGCATCGCCAAAACCACCTGCTACATGTGCGCCTGCCGCTGCGGCATCGACGTCCACATCAAGGACGGCAAGGTGCGCTACATCAACGGCAACAAAGACCACCCGGTGAACCGGGGTGTGATCTGCGGCAAGGGCAGCGCCGGCATCATGCAGCATTACAGCCCGGCGCGGCTGAGGAAGCCGCTGCTGCGCACAGGGCCTCGTGGCTCCGGCGAGTTTCGCGAGATCGAATGGGACGAAGCGCTCACCATCGCCACCGAGCGGCTGTCGGCGGTCCGCCGCACCGATCCGAGAAAGCTTGCCTTTTTCACCGGGCGCGACCAGTCGCAGTCGCTGACCGGCTGGTGGGCGAGCCAGTTCGGTACGCCCAACTTCGCCGCCCATGGCGGCTTCTGCTCGGTCAACATGGCGGCCGGTGGGCTCTACACGATCGGCGGCTCGTTCTGGGAGTTCGGCGAGCCCGACTGGGACAACACAAAATACTTCATCCTGTTCGGCGTCGCCGAGGATCATGATTCCAATCCGATCAAGATCGGCCTCGGCAAGCTCAAGGCGCGCGGCGCCAAGGTGCTGTCGATCAACCCTTGCCGCACCGGCTACAACGCGATTGCCGATGACTGGATCGGCATACGACCCGGCACGGACGGACTGTTCGTGCTGGCGCTCGTCCATGAGTTGCTCAAGGCCGGCCGCATAGATCTCGACTATCTGCTGCGCTACACCAACGCGCCGGTGCTTGTCGTGCAGGAGCCCGGTTCCGCCGATGACGGATTGTTCATGCGCGATGATCACGGCAACCTGTTGGCTTGGGACAGGGTGGCGAAGGCGCCCGTCAATGCCGCCGATCCGGATGCCAAACCAGCACTGACCGGCAGCTACACGGTCAATGGCCGCCGCTGCGCGCCGGTATTTCAGCTGATCGCCGACCGATACCTGGACGAAAGCCATTCGCCGGAGGCGGTAGCGGAGCGCTGCGGGGTCGGCGCCGACACCATCCGACGGATCGCGGCGGAGCTGGCGCATATCGCCTTCGAGCAGGCGATCGAGCTGCCGGTCGCCTGGACCGATTGGGCCGGCCGCCGGCACGAGACGATGAAGGGCCGGCCGGTGTCGATGCATGCCATGCGCGGCATCTCGGCCCATTCCAACGGCTTTCATACTTGCCGCGCCATCCACCTGCTGCAGGTTCTGCTCGGCACGGTGGACGTGCCCGGCGGCTTCCGCTTCAAGCCGCCCTATCCGCGTTGCGCGCCGCCGGGGCCAAAGCCCGCAGGCAAGAACGTCCGCCCGATGACGCCGCTGGAGGGTATGCCGCTCGGCTTCGTCTCAGGGCCCGACGATCTGCTCGTCGACGAGGTCGGCACACCGATCCGCATCGACAAGGCCTATTCCTGGGAGGCGCCGCTTGCGGCCCACGGCCTGATGCACAGCGTCATCCGCAATGCCTGGGCCGGCGATCCTTATCCGATCGACACGCTGATGATGTATATGTCGAACATGGCCTGGAACTCCTCGATGAATACCGTCGAGACGGTTCGTATGCTCACCGACAAGGACGAGGCGGGCGACTACAAGATCCCCTTCATCATTTATTCCGACGCCTATTATTCCGAGACGGTGCCGTTCGCCGACCTGGTGCTGCCCGACACGACCTATCTCGAGCGGCACGACTGCATCAGCCTGCTCGACCGGCCGATCAGCCATGCCGACGGGCCGGGCGATGCCATCCGTCACCCGGTGGTGCAGCCGGACCGGGATGTCCGGCCGTTCCAGTCGGTGCTGATCGAGCTCGGTGCGCGGCTCGGCCTGCCTGGTTTCGCCAACGAAGACGGTTCGGCGAAATACCGCGACTATGCCGACTACATCGTCAACCACGAGCGCACGCCCGGCATCGGCCCGCTTGCCGGCTGGCGCGGTAAGAACGGCGACGCGATCGGCAAAGGCGAGGTGAACCCGGACCAGTTGCAGCGCTACATCGACAATGGCGGTTTCTGGCACCACGGGTTCGCCGACGACCAGCGCTATTACAAGATGGGCAACCGCGCCTATCTCGACTTTGGCGTGAAGATGGGATTCATCTCCAAGGCCGATCCGATCATCTTCCAGCTCTATTCGGAGCCGATGCAGCGCTTTCGCCTCGCCGCGCGCGGTCATGGCAAGGTGCAGCCGCCGGAGGCCGAGCGCGACCGGATCGAAGCCTATATGGACCCGCTGCCGTTCTGGTACGCGTCCTTCGAGGACGACGCCGTCGATCTCCAGAAATATCCGCTGCATGCGCTGACGCAGCGGCCGATGCACATGTATCATTCCTGGGGCTCGCAGAATGCGTGGCTGAGACAAATCACCAGCCAGAACCGGCTGTTCGTGCACCGGCGGACGGCAGCGAGGCTTGGGCTGGCCGACGACGACTGGGTGTGGATCGAAAGCATCAACGGCCGCGTGAAGGGTCAGATCAAGCTGATCGACGGCGTCAACCCGGACACTGTCTGGACCTGGAACGCTATCGGCAAGCGGCGCGGCAGCTGGGGGCTGAAGGACGACGCCGCAGAGAGCAATCGCGGCTTCTTGCTCAATCACATCATCGGCGACCAGACCGCGGCTACCGTCAACGACAAGCGCTATTCGAACTCCGACCCCGTCACCGGACAGGCGGCATGGTTCGACGTGCGCGTGCGTATCGCCAAATGCGCGGCGGAAGAGGCCGGCTTCGCCGAGCCGCAATTCGAGCGCTTGCGGCAGCCGCCAAATTTCGAGCCGTCACCGGATGTGCTTCGCTTCGGCGATGGATTCCGCATAAAAAGGGAAGCCGCCGAATGACCTGCCTTCCCGCCCAAACCGAGAAGAAGCTCGGCCTCGTCATCGACCTCGACACCTGCGTCGGCTGCCAGGCCTGCGTCACCGCTTGCAAGGAATGGAACACCGGCGGACACATGGCGCCGCTGACCGACATCGAGCCGTATGGCGGGCGTGTCGACGGTGTCTGGTTCAACCGCGTGCATAGCTATGAGCACACGACCGAACAAGGCGGCCGCACGGTGAACTTCCCGCGCTCCTGCCTGCATTGCGAGCAGCCAGCCTGCGTCACCGTCTGTCCGACCGGCGCCTCCTACAAGCGCGCCTCCGACGGCATCGTGCTGGTCGACGAGGACAAGTGCATCGGCTGCAAGCTGTGCAGCTGGGCCTGTCCCTATGGCGCGCGCGAATTCGATACGGATGTCGGCGTGATGAAGAAATGCACGCTTTGTGTGGACCGCATCTACAACGACAATCTGGCGACAGAGGACCGCGTGCCGGCCTGTGTCGCCGCCTGCCCGACCAGCGCCCGGCATTTCGGCGATCTGGGCGATCCCGCCTCGGCAATCTCGCACCTGGTAGAAGAGCGTGGCGGCGTCGAATTGATGCCCGAGCTTGGCTACAAGCCGACCAACAAATACCTGCCCCCGCGTGCCCGCACCGAGCGCGCGGCGAAGGTGGATGCACCGGCGCTGGAACCGATCCGGACCGACGGAGGCTTCTTCGGCTGGATCGACCGCATGCTTTCGAACTGAATTCGCGCAGCCATGCATCCCGCCTATTCCGTCGTCTTCTTCACCACCGCCACCGGGGCCGGCTACGGCCTGCTGGCGCTGCTCGGCGTCCTTGGCGGGCTGGGATTGATCGCGCCCGAGTTCTGGCTCGGACTCCTCGGCATGGCGCTTTCGCTTGGCTTGATCGCGGCCGGCCTGTTCTCCTCGACCGGCCATCTCGGCCGACCTGAACGCGCCTGGCGCGCCTTCTCGCAATGGCGAAGCTCCTGGCTGTCGCGCGAAGGGATCGCCGCGGTGGCGACCTTCATCCCGGCCGGGCTGTTCGGCATTGGCTGGGCGCTGATGGGCAAAAGCGGCGGTTGGGTCGCCATCGTTGGCCTGCTGGCTGCCGCCGGCGCCGTGGTGACAGTCTGCACGACCGGAATGATCTATGCCTCGCTGAAACCGATCGCGCAGTGGCACAGCCGCTATACTTTGCCGGCTTATCTTATCTTCTCGGCAATGACGGGTGGCGTGCTGCTCAACGGCCTGCTGCGAAGCTTCGGGGCCGGATCAACCTTGGTTCTGGCCGGCGCGCTGCTTGCCACGCTCGCCGGGTGGGGCTGGAAGCTTGCGACTTGGCACTACAACGACAGGCTGGAAATCCCGACCACGGCCAACACGGCGACCGGCCTAGCCGGCGGCACGGTGCGGTCCATCGAATGGCCGCACACCGAAGAAAATTACCTGCTCAAGGAGATGGGCTTTCGCATTGCGCGCAAACATAGCGCGAAGCTGAGGCGAATGACGCAGGTGCTGGCCTTCGCCGTGCCGGCCATCTTGCTCGTGATCGCCTTCGCCCTGCCATGGCCTTTCGCAGCAGCCGCATCACTGCTTGCAGCGCTTATGCAATTCGCGGGCATGCTGGTCGAACGCTGGCTGTTCTTCGCCGAGGCAAAGCACACCGTCACGCTCTATTACGGCAGATGAAGCCGCTTCAGCCCGGCCGCAGCATCGAGCCGGAAATGGCAAAGATGCGCTCCGCACCCAGCATGTAGGCAACAAGCGTTTCCAGGCGGAACAGTCCGGCATAGGCGCGGTCGAGCACGTTGAGCGAGCCGGTATAGGCGCCGAAGGCCGGCATGATCATGCGGCCACCGTCACCGGCGAAGCAGCGCCGCCTGACCGAGCGGCCGCGCTGGACGATGCGGGCGCAGGGATGCAGATGGCCGGCGATCTCGCCCTCCACCCGCAGCTTGGATGGCTCATGGCGGAAAACAAGCGAACCAATCGCGAGTTCCCTCACCGTCTCGCCAGGCAGGTCGGCGGGAGCATCCGGATCATGATTGCCGGCAACCCAGAACCAGTCGCGGCCGGCCATCATCGCCTCCAGCCGCTTGCGGAAGCTTAGATGCATGCGCTCGGCGCCGCCGCCGTCGTGGAAGGAGTCGCCGAGGCTGACGACGATCCGCGGACCGTAGTCGGCGATCACAGCCTGCAACCGCAGCAAGGTCGCACCTGTGTCATAAGGCGGGATCAGCGCGCCGCGCCTGGCGAAGGACGAGCCCTTTTCGAGATGCAGGTCGGAGACCGCAAGCAGCCGCAGATCGGGGATATAGAGCACGCCGCGCCGGTCGCAAACCGCGCGTTCGCCGGCGATGCCGACGAAGTCGGCCTCGGCGACCAGCGTAGCGCGCGACAGCGAAAAATTCATCCCCTCTTGTCTTCTCTCAGTCGGCCATCTCCGGCCCCATGGCCTCTTCAACGAGGGTGGCGGCATCCATCAACAGCGTTTCATCCGCTTCGCCATGCACCGGCATCTTGCCGATTTCGAGCATGATCGGCACGGCTAGCGGCGATATCTGTTCCAGGTCCTTATGCACGATTCGACCGAGGATGCGCGAGAGCATCTCGGCAAGTCTGCTGACATCGAGCAATCCGGTCGCTGCATCGGCACGCGTCGCCTGGAGCAGGATGTGGTCGGGCTCGTGGCTGCGCAGCACATCATAAATCAGGTCTGTCGAGACGGTGACCTGGCGGCCGCTTTTCTCCTTGCCGGGATGACGTTTCTCGATCAGTCCGGAAATCAGCGCGCAGTTGCGGAAGGTGCGCTTGAGCAGCCAGCTGTCGGCAAACCATGCCTCGAGATCGTCACCGAGCATGTCCTGATCGAAGAGCGCAGCCAGCGATGGTTTTTTGTTTTTGAACATCCAGCCCATGTCGGCCAGCGACCAAATAGCCAACGCATAGTCGGTGGCAACGAAGCCGACCGGTTTGGCGCCCGCTCGATCCAGGCGGCGCGTCAGCAGCATGCCCAGCGTCTGATGCGCGAGCCTGCCTTCGAACGGATAGGCTACGAGATAGTGCCGGTTTCCGCGTGGAAAGGTCTCGATCAGCAGATCGTCCCGTTTCGGCAGGACGGATTTATCCGCCTGAAACCGCAGCCAATCGGCCACCTGCTCGGGCAGCTTCTTCCAGCGCTGCGGATCGTCGAGCATGGCGCGCACCTGCTCGGCGAGATAAGTCGAAAGCGGGAATTTGCCGCCGCCATAGTAGGGCACCTTTGCTTCGCTTCCGGGAGCATTCGACACGAAGCACTCATTGTCGCGGATACCCTCGAAGCGCAGAACCCTTCCGGCGAACATGAAAGTGTCGCCATAGGTCAAGGTCTCGAGAAACGCTTCCTCGATCTTTCCCAAGACTCTGCCGCCGCGCGAGGCCGCGCCCTTGCTTCCAGCCTGGACGTAACGAACGTTGAGGGCCGGCACTTCGATGATGGTCCCGACATTCAGCCGGTACTGTTGCGCCACGCGGGGATTGGATACTCGCCACAAGCCTTCCTTGGTTCGGCGGATACGGGCGTAGCGCTCGTAGTTTCTCAGCGCGTATCCGCCGGTGGCGACGAAGTCGATGACCCGGTCGAATGTCGGGCGGTCTAGGCTGACATAGGGCGCAGCCGATCTCACCTCGTCAAACAGCGCGTCGGCGTGGAACGGGGCACCGCAGGCGCAGCCGAGCACATGTTGCGCCAGCACGTCGAGCCCGCCATTGACCAAAGGCGGCGTGTCCTGCGCGCCGAGATAGTTGGCGTCGAGCGCGGCACGGCATTCAAGCACCTCAAACCGGTTGGCCGGGATCAGGATCGCCTTCGATGGCTCATCCATGCGGTGGTTGGCGCGGCCGATGCGCTGTGCCAGGCGGCTGGCCCCCTTCGGCGCGCCGACATGCACGACCAGATCGACATCGCCCCAGTCGATGCCCAGGTCCAATGTCGAGGTGGCGACGATAGCGCGCAAGGCGTTTTCGCCCATCGCCTTCTCGACCCGCCGCCGCTGGGCGACGTCGAGCGAGCCGTGATGCAAGGCGATCGGCAACGTGTCGTCGTTGACGCGCCACAGCTCCTGAAACAGCAGCTCGGCCTGGCTGCGCGTGTTGACAAAGAGCAGCGTCGTCTTGTGCCGCTTGACCTCGCGATAGATCTCCGGAGTGGCGTAGCGGGCGGAATGGCCAGCCCATGGCACCCGCTCTTCGGAATCGAGAATGGAGATGTCGGGCTTGGCGCCGCCTGTCACGACGATTAACTCGGACATGGCCTCAGGGGAAGCCTGGCTGACCAGCCAGCGCCGCAACTCATCCGGCTCGGCGACCGTAGCCGACAGGCCGATGGTCTGCAGCTCAGGGACGAAGGTGCGCAGCCGCGCCAGGCCTAGCGCCAAAAGATGCCCGCGCTTCGAGGTGACGAGCGAATGCAATTCGTCGAGGACGACATAACGCAAATCCTCGAAGAAGCGCCTGGCGGCGGCGGAGGCAATCAGAAGAGCGAGCTGTTCGGGCGTGGTGAGCAGGATGTCGGGCGGTGCGAGCTGTTGCCGCTGGCGCTTGTGCGAGGGCGTGTCGCCGGTACGGGTCTCGATGGTCACCGGCAGTCCGATCTCCTCGACCGGCTTGCCGAGATTGCGCTCGATGTCGACGGCCAGCGCCTTGAGCGGCGAGATGTAGAGCGTGTGGATGCCACGATGCGCCCCTCCGGGCTTGCGGCGCGGACGTCTGGCGAGTTCGGTAAGCGAGGGCAGGAATCCGGCAAGCGTCTTGCCGGCGCCGGTCGGCGCGATCAGCAGCGCCGATTGGCCGGCTTGAGCCTTCGCCAGCAGTTCGAGCTGGTGGGCGCGCGGCGACCAGCCTTTTGCAGCGAACCATTTTACGAACGGCTCGGGGAGAAGGACGGCGACATTCTGTTCGGCGAGGCGCGGCTGCTCTGTCACGCGCAAAGAGGTAGCGCGCTGGCAAGCGATCGCCAAGGAAAATCGGAACAAAAGGGGATCATTCTTCCCCTCTCCCCCTTGTGGGAGAAGGTGGCTCGGCGCGCAGCGCCGAGCCTAATGAGGGTGATCCAGCTTGGCCTACTTACCCCTCACCCGGATTGCCAACTGATTTGCGAAGAGCAAATCGGGGCAATCCAACCTCTCCCCCTGGAGGAGAGGTAAGGGCGCTAAGGCCTGCGGAACCCGGTCGGGCCGCCATAGAGATAGCCGATCCGCTCGACGGCATCCTTCAGCCCTTCGCGCGAGACCAGCATCGTGTGGCCATTGGCGTGGATCATGTCCTTCGCGTCGGTCATGATCGCGACGTGGCCCTTCCAGAAGACGAGGTCGCCGCGCTGCAGCCCGGAATACTCAGGGCATGGCTCGAGCGGCGTTCCGATCGATGCCGCCTGCATGTCGGAGTCGCGCAGCACATCCTTGCCGGCCATGCGCATCGACAGTTGCACGAGGCCGGAGCAGTCGATGCCGAAGCCGGAGACGCCGCCCCAGAGGTATGGCGTGCCGAGGAAGCTTTCGGCGACCGTCACAAAGTCGTCTGCAACCTCGGTAAGCGGCCGCAGATGGCGGGCAATGACGGCCTGGCCGGATGGCAGCAGCGCGTAGTGCGTGCCGCGCGTTTCGGCGGAACCCGTCACCGTCACCGCGGAGCCTATCGACAGTTGCCCGCCGATCGGGAAGCGCAGGTCCGGTCCGGGATAGAGGAAGGTGCGCGGCACGGAGACGATGTGGGTGGGCGCATGCTCACGTGCGCCGAGTACATTGTCGGCGGCATAGCCGACATAGCCGTCGCGCTCGGCCTGCACCCAGGCCCAGCCTTCCGCAACCTCGAAGACCAGCACGTCGTCGCCGAACAGCGCCTGCGTGTTGATGCCGGCATCGGGGCGGGGCGCCTTGCGCAGGTCGGCGACGGCGGTGGTGATCCGCGCCGGGCGGCCGGCGACAAAGCGATCGGCGGCGACTTCCCCCTTCAGCCTGGCATCGGCGAGATCGGAACGAAAGGCGTTAAGGCGGGCATCCCTGGCGGTCAAATCGGTAGTCCAGTCAAATGAGTTTGTCGGTCAGACAGACGAGTTGTCGGTCAGATGGGCAGCTCATGCGCCTTTGCGACGATACCATCGCCGAAGCGCTCGACAAAGAGCGCGCCCTCCACCGTGCGCCGGATCAGCACGTTGCGCTTGTCGAGCTCGTCGCGGTGGCGCGAAACCAGCTTCAGCGCGCCCATCGTGTCGAGCGCGCGGGTAATGACCGGCTTGGTGACGTTGAGCCTCGCGGCCAGCCCGCGCACCGTATGCGGCGGCGGATCGAGGTAGATGGTGAGCAGGATGGCGGTCTGGCGCATGGTGAGGTCGGGCGCGTCGTCGCGCACCTGCGACAGCAATACCTGCTGCCACAGTCGCAAGGCCTGGCTCGGGCGCATCGAGATCGACATTTGCCAAGCATGACGGCAAATTGTTTCGCTTCCGTTTCAGTCCGCGGCGGCTTTTGCCAGTTTTCTCGTCACACTCACCCGAAGCGCTTCGAGATCACTCGTTCCAGCGCGCGAATGCCTTGCGCTTCACCCCCGGTCAAGCCGTATGGGCGATCACTCGGGTTCCAGGCGAAGATGTCGAGATGCGCCCATCCGGGCGTCTTCTCGACAAAGCGCTTGAGGAAGAGCGCCGCCGTGATCGATCCGGCGAAGCCGTCCGTCGTGACATTGTTGAGGTCGGCGATCTTCGAGGAAAGCTTCGCGTCATAGGGACGCCACAGCGGCATGCGCCACAGCGGATCCTCGACAGCAAGCGAAGCCGCAGCCAGGTCGGACGCCAGTGCCTCGTCGCCGGTATAGAAGGGCGGCAGATCGGGGCCGAGCGCAACACGGGCCGCTCCGGTCAAGGTCGCCATGTCGAACAGCAGGGCCGGCCTTTCCTCGTCGGCAAGCGCCAGAGCGTCGGCCAGCACCAGCCGGCCTTCAGCATCGGTGTTGCCGATCTCCACCGTTATGCCCTTGCGGCTCCTCAGCACGTCGCCAGGCCGGAAGGCATTGCCGGCGATCGAATTCTCGACCGCAGGGATCAGCACGCGCAGCCGCACATTCCGTTTCGCCGCCATGATCATCGAGGCGAGACCCAGCACGTTGGCGGCGCCGCCCATGTCCTTCTTCATCAGCAGCATGCCCGACGACGGCTTGATGTCGAGGCCGCCGGTGTCGAAGCAGACGCCCTTGCCGACCAGCGTCACCTTCGGCGCGTCGCTCGGGCCCCAGGTCATGTCAATCAGCCGCGGCGCGCCGGCCGAGGCGCGGCCGACGGCATGGATCATCGGGAAATTCCGCGCCAGGAGATCGTCACCCTTGACGACGGAGACGTCGGCGCCGTGCCCGGCTGCCAATGCCCGGACAGCCTCCTCGAACTCATCCGGCCCCATGTCGCTCGTCGGCGTGTTGACGAGATCGCGCGTCAGGAAAATAGCCTCGGCGGTGCGGCGCACATGCGCGCCGTCGGCGCCCGACGGCAGCGCGAAGCGCAACGCCCTGCCGGGTTTCTTGCCGTAGCGGGTGAAGGCGTAGCCGCCGAGGACGACGGCCAGCGCCGCAAGATCGGGCGCTGGCAGATCCTGGGCGAAATGCCATTCACCCTCGGGCAGCGCCCGCGCCAGGGCGCCCACGGCAAGCTGGCTCTCGCCGTCGCCGGTGCCGAACAGCGCGCCGGCGAGACCGCCACCTTCGGCCGGCAGAACGAGCGTGCGGCCCGCCTCGCCGGAAAAGCCGTTGGCCCGTGCCCAAGCGATGACGGAAGGGGAAAGGCCAGTGCCGTCGAGGCCATCCTTTCCCACCAGGTAGACTGGCAAGGCTGCTTCCGGTTTCTGGTCAATAAGTTCGACAGGCATTCGATGGTCTCCGGCCGGCACGGCGAGTCGGCTTCTTAACGATCCGTTAGGGTTAACAGAATATTTCTGTGGGAGGGAAGACGGCCAGCTTAATGGCCGCGCAGGAATGGAGATAGGCGCCGATGCCGCTCAAAGCGTTGACCTTCACAAGCAAGCGTCTGGTCACCACGGCATTGCTGGCGGTGCTGGCGGCCAGCGTGGCCGGCTGCGGCAGCACCAGCAAGTTCACGACCGGCTCCATTTCCCGCTCCGACAACCGGCCCCTCGAAACGATGTCAGCCGGCGAACTGCACAGTGCCACGACCAGGCTCGGCGAATCCTACGCCCGGAACCCGAATGACAAACGCATCGCCACCAACTATGCCGCGGCGCTGCAGATGGATGGCGACGCCGACCAGTCGCTGGCGGTGATGCGCAAGCTCGCGATAGCCTACCCCAAGGACCGCGACGTGCTCGCCGCCTACGGCAAGGCGCTTGCCGCCAACGGGCAGTTCGAGCAGGCGCTCGATGCGGTGCGCCGCGCGCAGACGCCGGAATATCCGGACTGGCGCCTGGTTTCGGCTGAAGCCGCCATCCTTGACCAGATGGGGCAGCGGGACGAGGCACGTCAGGACTACCGGAAGGCGCTCGAACTCAAGCCGAACGAACCCTCGATCCTTTCCAATCTCGGCATGTCCTATGTGCTGGAGGGGGATCTGCGCACCGCCGAGACCTATATGCGCTCGGCCGCGCAGCAACCCAACGCCGACAGCCGGGTGCGGCAGAACCTGGCGCTGGTCGTCGGCCTGCAGGGTCGTTTCGACGAGGCCGAAAAGATCGCCTCGCAGGAGCTTTCGCCGGAGCAGGCGCAGGCCAATATCGCCTATCTGCGCCAGATGCTTGCGCAGCAGAATGCCTGGAGCCAACTCAAGGATCAGGACAAGGGCAAGCCGAAGGTCGCGACCAACTGACTGCCCGGCACCTACAGAGGTCATCGTTCTACGGAAACCGCGAGTTGCTCTAGCTGTTTGTTTTTTCCGCAATTCCGGACGGAAAACCGTTACACACTTTTCCTGGAATTGCTTCAAGGCTGGGCCAGACAGCAAAGCCGCGCGGCGCCTGCCACGCGGCTTCTGTCATGACTTCGATGGCTTCGCCTATTGGCTGCTGGAATTGTGCTGATCGCCAAAGATGCCGCGCTGGCTGACCTGGATGCCGGCCGGCCCTAGAATGATGGCGAACAGAACCGGCAGGAAGAAGAGGATCATCGGCACGGTGAGCTTCGGCGGCAGTGCTGCGGCCTTCTTTTCGGCCGCATTCATACGCATGTCGCGGCTTTCCGAGGCGAGCACGCGCAGCGCATGCGCCACCGGCGTGCCGTAGCGCTCCGCCTGGACCAGGGCCTGAGTCACCGCCTTCACCGAATCCAGGCCGGTGCGGCTTGCCAGGTTCTCGTAAGCGACCCTGCGGTCCTGCAGATAGGAGAGCTCGGCATTGGTGAGCACGAATTCCTCGGCGAGGGCGACGGACTGAGTACCGATCTCGTCGGCGACCTTGCGAAGCGCTGCTTCCACCGACATGCCGGATTCGACGCAGATCAGCATCAGGTCGAGCGCGTCCGGCCATGCCAGTTGGATCGACTGCTTGCGTTTGGTGGCGCGGTTGTTGACGTAGAGGATCGGCGCATAGAAGCCGCCATAGGCTACAAGAATGCAGACGAACAGCTTGATGAAGGCAGGCTGCTGCGCCAGACCGCCGAGAAGGAACAGGTAGATCGCCGCGAGCGCGAATCCGACAAAGGGCAGGATCAGACGAAAGAACAGGAAGCGCGTCAGCGGATTCTGGCCGCGGAAGCCCGCGACTTTCAACTTCTGCAGCGTGCCTTCGTCGGCAAGCGCGCGCTTGAGATCCAGCCGTTCGACGATGTTGCGCATGCCGATCGACTGTTCCTCGCGCAAACCCTTGCGGCGGCGGTCGGCTTCATTGGCGAGCCGCTGACGCTGCTTGGCGCGCAGCTCATCCCGCTCGAGCGCCACGGTTTTCATGCGCGCCTTGAGCTGATTGCCGCCAAGCGCAGGCATGAGCGTGAAGACGGTCGCAAAAACCGCGATGCCGACCAGGAGCGCGATAAGAAACGAAGGATCGGTTAGCGTCTTGACGACCTGGTCTGTCATTGGATCCGCGTCCCTAGACTTCGAAGTTCATCATCTTGCGCATCACCAGGATGCCGATCGACATCCAGACGCCGGAGCAGCCGAGGATCAGATTGCCGACGCTGGTGGTGAATAGCGGCATGATGTAGTTCGGACTTGTCAGATAGACGAGAAAGGCGACGACGAACGGCAGGGCGCCGATGATGACGGCGGATGCCTTTGCTTCCATCGACAGCGCCTGTACCTTGGCCTTCATCTTCTTGCGGTCGCGCAGCACGCGCGAAAGGTTGCCCAGCGCTTCGGAGAGATTGCCGCCGGCCTGCGACTGGATCTGGATGACGATGCCGAAGAAGCCGGCCTCGGTGCATGGCATGGTCTCGGACATGCGCATCGTGGCATCGGGGATCGACATACCCATCTGCTGGGAATCGACGATACGGCGGAATTCGGAGCGGACCGGCTCCGGGGATTCGTTGGCGATCAGGCGGATCGCGTCGTTGAGCGGCAGACCGGACTTCACCGCGCGCACGATGATGTCGAGGGCATTCGGGAATTCCTCCAGGAAGGCCTTCACCCGGCGCGCGCGACGAAACGAGACGAACCAGCGCGGCAGGCCGAGGGCTCCGGCCAAGAGAGCGCCGGGCAGGACCAGCAACGGCGCGCCGGCAAGAAAGGCGAGGATCGTAAGCACGATGCCGCAGATCACCGAGTAGATGTAGAAGCGCTCGAGGGAGACGGTCATGCCGGCCTGGCGGATCTGGGCCCTCAGCGGCGGTTTCTTGACGTTGCGGTCATTGGTTTTCTGCTTTTCATCGAGCTGCTTGAGCGAATCCTGAAGCGTCTTGCGCCGTCTGACCGCTTCCGCGGCGCGGTCGCGCGTAGCCTTCACCACCGATCGGTCGGTCTCGGCCGTCTTGATCGTTTCAAGGCGCTTGCCGGCCTGCTTCTCGTTATCGATGCGCTTGAACAGGAAGGCATAGGCTATCGCGCCGGCGCTGAGGCCCGCGAGCACGACGAAAGCCAGAACCGTGGTGTCAATTCCGAACATCGACCGGGGCCCCTACACCTCCAGATGCACCAGAGCGGTTCAGCTTTTTACAAAAGCGCTGACCCGCTCTAAGTATTTGTTTTTACGCAATTCCGGACGGAAAACCGCTACGCACTTTTCCTGGAATTGCTCTAGTCAGCGCGTTTCTCCATGGCCTCGAGCGCGTTGGCGAGGCGCTGCTCCTCGCCATAGTAGCGGGCACGATCCCAGAAATGCGGCCGGCCGATGCCGGTGGAGACATGCTCGCCGATCAGACGGCCGCTCGCGTCCTCGCCCTTGATGTTGTAGAGGACGAGGTCCTGGGTGATGATGACGTCGCCTTCCATGCCGATCACCTCGGTGATGTGGGTGATGCGGCGCGAGCCGTCGCGCAGACGAGCCGCCTGGATGATCACGTCCACCGAGCCGACGACGATCTCGCGCACCGTCCTCTGCGGCAGTGAATAACCGCCCATGGCGATCATCGATTCAATACGGTTCAGGCATTCGCGCGGGCTGTTGGAGTGGATCGTTCCCATCGAGCCGTCATGGCCGGTGTTCATCGCCTGCAGAAGGTCGAACACTTCCGGTCCGCGCACCTCGCCGACGATGATCCGTTCGGGCCGCATGCGCAGGCAGTTCTTGACGAGATCGCGCATGGTCACCTCGCCCTCGCCTTCGAGATTGGGCGGCCTGGTTTCGAGACGCACCACGTGCGGCTGCTGCAGCTGCAGCTCGGCCGAGTCCTCGCAGGTGATGACCCGCTCCTCGCGATCGATGTAGTTGGTCAGGCAGTTGAGCAGCGTCGTTTTGCCCGAGCCGGTACCGCCCGAGATGACGACGTTGCAGCGGACGCGGCCGATGATCTTCAGGATCTCCGCGCCTTGCGGCGAGATGGCGCCGAACTTGACCAGCTGGTCGAGCGTCAGCTTGTCCTTCTTGAACTTGCGGATGGTGAGCGCGGTGCCATCAAGCGACAGCGGCGGCGCGATCACGTTGACGCGCGAGCCGTCGGGAAGGCGCGCGTCGCAGATCGGGCTCGATTCGTCGACGCGGCGGCCGACCTGGCTGACGATGCGCTGGCAGATGTTGAGCAGTTGCTGGTTGTCGCGGAAGCGAATGCTGGTCGGTTCGACCTTGCCGTTGACTTCGATGTAGACGTTCTTTGAACCGTTGACCATGATGTCGGCGATGTCGTCGCGCGCGAGCAGCGGCTCCAGCGGCCCATAGCCGAGCACGTCGTTGCAGATATCCTCGAGCAGCTCTTCCTGCTCGGAGATCGACATCGCGAAATTCTTGATCGCGATGATGTCGTTGACGATGTCGCGGATTTCCTCGCGCGCGCTTTCCGGATCGAGCTTGGCGAGCTGCGAAAGATCGATCGTGTCGATGAGCGCGGAAAACACCTGGCTCTTGGTGTCATAGTAGGTTTCGCTGCGCTCGCGCTGGACCCTTTTCGGCGGCTCGGGCGCCATCGGCGGCGCCTCCACCGGACGGCGAACGGGGGACGCGGCGGGCGTGCTCGGCGCGGGCGCGGCCGGCCGATCGACAGCGATCGTCCCAGCCGGAGCGGGAGCGGCCGGAGGAGGTGCTGGCGGACGGAATTCGGGAGCTGCCCGGCTGCCGTCGTCTGTGCCTCTTTTACCAAACATGATCGACTACCCGATGCCGCTCAGCGAGCGTCACTTCTTGCTGCGTGAAAGCTTGCCGAGGATGGCTCCAAGGCTTGCCTTCTTCTTCGCCTTGATCTCGCTGCGCCCTGTCAGCACATGCGCTATTTCGTTGATCGTGCCGACAACCGGACTCTTGGCGTCCATTTCGCCGAGCATGCGGCCGTTGTTGGCCGCGTTGCCGAACAGCAGCGGCTCGAAATTGATCACCGCCATGGGTGTGATGCCGAGCGGTTCGGAAAAATCCGATGCCGCGATCTCCGGGCGTTTCGGAACGCCCGCCTGGTTGATGATCAGCTTCGGCGGCGGGTCGTTCGGACGCAGCCGCTTCAGCATGTCGACCATATTCTTGGTGTTGCGCAGATTGGCGAGTTCTGGCGTGGCCGTGATGACGATCTCGTCGGCCTTGATCAGCGTGCTCTTGGTCCAACCGCTCCAGACGTGAGGGACGTCGAGCACGAGCAAGGGCGCGCTGCGCTGCGCCGTTTCGATGACCTGGGAGAAGGCGTCCGGATCGAAATCATAGACGCGCTCGAGCGTGGACGGTGCCGCCAGCAGCGACAAATGCTCGGCGCATTGCGCGAGCAGCCGGTCGAGATAGACCTCATCGACGCGCTCGGGCGAAAACACCGCCTCGGCGATGCCCTGCGCGGGGTCCCGGTCGAAGTTGATATTGGCGGTGCCGAAGGCGAGATCGAGATCGGCGACGACGACTTCGGACTTGAACAAGGACGACATCGCCCAGGCGACGTTGTGGGCGATCGTCGAGGAGCCGACGCCGCCCTTGGCGCCGATGAAGGCGATGGAGCGGCCGATCGGATCGGACTCGGGATCGACGAAGATCGACGAGACGACGCTGACGATATCGGTCATCGAGACCGGCGCGATGACATATTCGGAAATGCCCGAACGGATAAGCTCTCGGTAGAGGCCGACATCGTTGTAATGGCCGATGACCACGACCTTCGAGGTCGGATCACAGTATTCGGCGAGCTGAGCGAGCTGCTCCAGCAGCTGTTTCGGCTCGCTGCGCGATTCCAGCAGGATCAGGTTTGGCGTCGGCGCCGACTGGTAGAATTCGATCGCGGTGGCGATGCCGCCCATATGGACCTTGAGATGGGCCTTGGCCATGCGACGATCCTCGCCGGCGCGCCCGATCGGATTTGCGACGCCTTCGGTCTCGCAGAAAGCCTGGATCGAGATGCGCGGCACCGGGCGCAGCGCCTGCATGGCGGCGATGTCCTGTTGCGAAAGATCGCCGGTATCGGCAGGCGTGTCGTAGGCAAGATTGCTCATCGTCATGCTCTTTCCGTGATCCGCCGCGGGCTCAGTAAGTCACTTCCGAATTGCCGAGGAACTCATCCGAAATGCCTCTCGCCCGATAGACGTCGATCACCGCGCCGCGATTTTCGGCATCGATGTCGGACTGCTTGCGTGGCCCGAGCAGATCGTTGGGATTGGCCATCTGGGCGGCGAGGTTGTTCTGATAGGAGCACCCGAAATCGGCGTAGTGCTTGTTCTCGGAAGTCTCGGTCAGATCCTCGGGCCAACGCCCGCATTTGTCGGTCTGTGCCCTCACCGCCACGAAGGCCACGCGGACCGGCGCCGAAGCCTCGGGCACGGCCGACTGATAGGAGGTCATGATGATATTGTTGCGCTTGACGCCTGCGGCCATCGCAAGTCTGGCGAAATCGCGGCTCGCGGCCTGGGCGGCGGCCTGGTTCGCGGAACCCACCGGGGCCGCGATCGTCAGCGCCGGCGCGGCGCTCCTGTCGTAGCCGTCGAGGAAGCCGAGCAGAGTGTCGCGCTGCGAAGCCGTCATGCCGCGATCACCGGCGCCGACCGGGAGGTCGATCTTCTGGTTCTTCTCGGCGATAACGATCGGATGATTGGTGCGGTAGTCGTCCGGAATGGAGCCCACTGTCACACTATCGCGATGGAAGTTGGCGCATCCGGCGAGCGACGCCGCAAGGGCGATCGCCAGGACCGGAGCCGACCCGCGGAACCGTCCGCGGCCCGATTGTGCCGCTGCGATCGTCATGGCCTTCAATGTTGAGTTGGACATGTCCGCTTTCCCGCTCACTTGTAGATGAAGCCGACAACGCCGTGGTAACGGCCAGGTGGCCTATCGGTCTGCATGGTGCCGTAGACGCGATTGACGCGACCGAGGAACATGCCAGCGCCGTCGCTCGGCGCATTGAAATTATCGTCGGGCTTGGCCAATTCGTTGCGCGCCACGGGCCGCGCCAGATAGGGCGTGATGATGATCACGAGCTCGCTCTCGTTGCGCACGAAGTCGCGGCTGCGGAAGAGCGCGCCGAGCACCGGAATCTTGGTCAGTCCGGGCAATCCAACGACGGCCTGCCTGACGTCGTCGCGCACGAGGCCTGCGATCATCATCGAGCCGCCGGAAGGCAGTTCCACCGTCGTATCGGCCAGGCGTTTGCGGAGCGACAAAGCGTTCATGCCGATGCTGCTGTTATCCGTGGATGCCGACACGGAGCCCTCGGTTGTCGGTTCGGAAACCGACGTTCTCACCTTCAGGCTGATGCGGCCGGGTGACAGCACCACCGGCTGAAACTCCAATCCGATGCCGTATTCGATCTTCTCGATCTGATAGGTCTTCAGGCCGGTCTGGTTGTCGTTGGAGACGTTGGCGGAAACATTGGTCACCATGTTGTATTCGCCGCCGACCTTGAAGGTCGCCTTCTCCCCCGACACGGCGGTCAAGGTCGGCTCGGCCAAGGTCTTCATGACCCCCGACTGCTCCATTGCGTTGATATAGGACTGCAGCCCGGACGCACTGATACCTAGGCCCGCGTTCGACAGCGGCTTACCGAGACCAGTGTAAGGGTCGCTGAGCGCGCCCCAGGAGATGCCGTTGCTGCCGCCGCTGGCCATCATGTTGACGCCGAGCTGCTTCATCACCGAGCGGCTGACTTCGGCCACCGTGACCTTCAGCGTCACCTGATCGTCGCCGATGATCTGCAGCAGATTGACGATCTTGGAGACCCGGCGCTCCTGGTCGGGATTGTTGATGTCGACGCCGCCATTGGCGGACCCGCCGGCGGCCGTCTGCGAATATTGGCCGGTCGTCGCTTCACCGCCCGAGACGAAGATGGTGGCCAGGTCGACGGCGCGCTTGGCGTCGAGCGGTGTATCGACATTGCCGGTGAGAATCACGTTGTCGTTCAGCAGCTCGACCTTGATCTGCGACGTCGGGAGGAAGCGTTTGAGATAGTCATCCAGCCCGGCCACATCGCGTTCGACCGCCAGGTCAAGACTGGCGATCTGCTCGCCGTTGGGGCCGAAGACGAAGATGTTGGTTTCGCCGACCGCCTTGCCGAACAGATAGATGCGGCGCGCCGTGCGCGTCACTGCGTCGGCGACCGCGGGATTGGCGACGAGTATGTCGTAGGCGTCGCTCGGCAGGTCGATGACCACCGACTTATTGAGGCCGAGCTTGACGCGCTGCGAGGCAACCGAGGCCGTCACACCCGCTGCCCTGTTCGCGGCCTTTGCCTCGACGGGCCCAGGTGCATTGGTGCCGATCAGGAACAGGCCGATTGCGGCCGCCGCGATGACGGGCAGTTTGCCGATTAGCCTCATTTCCTTGCTCCCACTTCGGAAACCTGGCCCGACTTGATCAATCGCACCGTGCCGCGCCGGCCATTGCCGTTCACCAGATAGTCGGCCTCGCCCAGGTTCTTCTCATTCGTGTCGGTGATCGAACGCAGCGCCAGGGTCAGGCGGTCCGCCATCTGCTGCGCCACCGTGATGATCTCCGCCTGCTGCGGCGTGAGCTCCAGCGTCGCGGTCTGGCCGACCCTGGTCTTCTTGCCTTCCTCGTCCTCCTGGATGGTCTGGTCGATGGCCAGGACACGAATGTTCTTCAGGATGGTCTCGGTATTGAAGCCGCTGCCGCCATTGCTGGCGTCGGCCCGCCGGGTCATGATGACGTCGACGAAGTCATTGGGCAGGATGAAGCCGCCGGCGGACGTATCGGCCGATATGGCGGTCGCGACCGCGCGCATGCCGGACGGCAGGATCGAGGACATGAAGCTCTGCCCCTCGCCGACCAGCTTGGAGCGCCGCAACGGCTCACCGGCATACATGGCTACACGCGCCACCGAGCCCTTCAGCTTTTCGACTGCGTCCGGTTCGGCCGCACGGGTGATGAAATTGGCGTTGATGCCGCTCGCCGGCCACTGCTCCCACCTGATGTTGTCACCGAGCTGGCTGCCCATTGCGACATCGCCGGAAAGCGCCAGCACGTCCTGCAGCGCGATCGCCGGCTGCTTGGGAGCGTTGACGACGACTTGAGCCGGCGGCGCCACTACCATGTTCTTCGCGACATAACCCGCGCCACCCGCCGCGGCCACGGCCACGCTCAGAATAATCAGTCGGGATGCTGGCATTCGTCCGGACCCTTCGCCTCAAGGCAAACCACCTCGCCAAGCCGGACTTTGCAGCCGCAATCGTCAAAACAAGGTTAATGCAATGCTTACGATCGTGATTAATTTAACGTTTACTCAAATTGGACTGAACCGCCTTGCCGTTAACAAAAAAGGCGGCCAAGTGCCGCGAGAACCCTTGTCACAGAAACTGATTTTCCGAAGGCAACAAGCTGTTTGGTAGGCGTAAAGCCAGACTCCGAAGCGCACCGAGCGCATCTGAAGATGGCGATGTGCTTTAGGTCGTGAGCCTATCCAGCGCCCAGACCATCAACGAAGAATCCGGAAAGGTGAGGAGCCCGCCAAGACCAAGCGCGATGCCATAAGGAATGCCTGCGGTCTCGTCGGCGAAATGGCGGAGAAAACGGTTGTGGCCGGTGTAAACCGCAAATGGCGATTTCCGGTAGGCCAGAATGGCAACCGTCAGCAGGCCGCCGATCAATGTCGAGGTCACCAAGTAGCCGATGAGATTGATGTTGAGCCCCATCCATACGGCGGTCGCGGCCAGCAGCTTGGCATCGCCGCCGCCCATGCCGCCGAGCGCGAACAGTCCGAACGTCGCGGCCAGCACCAGGGCACCTGCCGCGAAATGCCCGCCATAAATGGCCCAGTCCATCCCGGTCAAAGGAGCGACCAGAGCGAACGTCGCCACGAGCAGCACCGGCACGCGGTTGGCGATCGTCATCGAAAGCATGTCGGAGATCGCCGCAAACAGCATGCAGAATGGAAAGACGACGAAGATTACAGCTTCAAGCATGAGACAACACAATGCCGTGAGAAAAGTAACACGCCCAGTCTAGCCACACGCCATTAACGGTCGGTGAGTGCCGACGATCAAATTCGCGCGCAAACCAGATGCTGCAACGAACAAGGGCCGCCTCGAGGCGGCCCTTCTCGTCGAGAGCGACTTCGTCGTCCTCGGGTTGTTGTTAGTTGGAGTTTTGGACCGCGCTGGCAATTGCCTTGAACTTGGTGTTCAGGGCAGTGCCGAGCTGGCCAGCGCCGACCATGATGGCGAGCGCGATGAGGGCGGCGATCAGACCGTATTCGATGGCGGTCGCGCCGGATTCGTCCTTCACGAAACGTGCGATGAGGTTAGACATTCGAGAGCTCCTACTCCACGTGTTACAGCACTTCCGTCAACTTCTCTTGCCGGTTGATCGGATGTGCCAAATCTAGGGGGAAGCCCTTTCGATCGGCTTAATAAATACCCTTACCGATTCCTTTCCGGAGGCGATCCCGTTGCTTGGTTAACCGTGGCCTAAACCTCCAGAGGCGGAGCGGCGGGCATGAAAAGCGCGGAGATCCGGCCCATCCGCGATTTCGCTAAAACAGCGTATGCTCTCCGGCTTATGACCGCCGAGCCGGCCAATCCTTATCGCGGCCATGCGGCGCTTAACCGTCGGTTCACCAATTTCGTTCATGTTCCGTTGAACAGTCTGCCGCTCCGGAGCGCTTCAATGACCTCGTCGAGATCGCCATTTTCAGTCGTCGCGCTGCTGGCTGTCGCCGCATCCGTCATGCCGGCCAGCGCCGGCGCCGGCATCGAGGTCACCATGAATCAAGCAAAGATCGTCAAGTTGTCGCGCGCGGCCGATACGATCGTCGTCGGCAATCCGGCAATCGCCGATGCCGCCGTACAGGATGCCTCGACGGTCGTTCTCACCGGCAAGGGTTTCGGCGTGACCAATCTGGTCGTGCTCGATTCCGATGGCAGCCCGATCATAGATGAGCAGGTGACGGTCGTCCGACAAGCCGCGTCCTCGGTGCGCATCTATCGACGCGCCGAAGTCCAGACCATGTCCTGCACGCCCTATTGCGAAAGCTCGTACAAGAGCGAGGCTGAGAAAACGTCCGAAACGGAAATGAACGCAGCCCGCTGAGCTTAAGGACGCAAGCGCCCGCAGGTTAACAGCGGGTTAAGGGCAGCCCACCGAGTTTAACGCTGATCCAAACCGGACCTCAATGGGTGGCCGATAGGTTGCAGCCGACATTGCAAGGGATCGGCAGGAACGGAACATGAGCAGGGCGCCCAAGGGTGGCATGAACGGCAAGGCCGAGGCAAAGCCACGCCCCGGTTTCTTCAGCGACAGGCGCGGCAGCACGGCATTGGAATTCGCAATGCTGGCCATGCCGTTCGCCTTGCTCGTTTTCGCCATCCTGGAGAGCTGCATCTCGTTCGCCGGCCAGGAAGTGATGGCCAACGCCACCGACGATATCGCGCGCCAGCTGCGAACCGGCCAGCTCAAGAAGGCCAACGTCACCGACGCCTCGATCAAGACGCTGATCTGCGACAGGCTGGAGATCATGGTCGCCACGAACTGCCCCGGTTCCGGGTCAAATGCTTCCCTGTTGGTGGACCTGCGCGAATATCCGACCTTCGCCGACGCCGCGGCGGCGGGCTTCAAGATCCAGAACGGCGAAATCGTGCTGACAGGCACGAGCTCGACGACTTTCACGGTGTCGCCGGGGCTGGCGGAATCGAAGAACATGCTGCGGGTTTTCTACAAATGGCCGGTGATCACCGATTTCCTGGCTAAACAGATGGCCAATCTGAATGGCGGCAAGACGCTGCACTTCGCATCGGTGACCTGGCAGAACGAACCATTCGACGACTAAGGCAGGTCGCGTGAGGCGACCTGCTTTGGCTTTTTGATTTTCGGCATGTCTCCCGAAACCGGGTCCACTTCGGGAGACATGCTTCAAGATTGCGGCCGGCCGAGACTTACGGCGGTGTGGGGGTAGGATATGTACCGTGCGGGGGCACAGCGGCGAATTTCGGCTTTCGTGACGAAGGCGGCACGGTTTTGCCTCGATCGCCGCGGCGTCGCGGCAATCGAGTTCGCGTTCATCGTGCCGGTGCTGCTCATCATGTACTTCATCACGATGGAAGCCTCGCAGGCCATCGAAACCAGCAAGAAGGTCAGCCGCATCGGCAGCATGGTGGCGGATCTCGTCACGCAGCAGACCAGCGTCACGAAAGCCGATCTCGACGCGATCATGAAGATCGGCACCTCGACGCTGCAGCCCTACAACCGCTCCACGCCGACGATCATCATCACCGGGATCCAGATCTCCGACGAGGCATCGCCCAAGGCGACGGTGGCCTGGTCGCGCAAGCTCGTGGGCACCACCTATAGCGCCGACGCGGCGAAGACCAGTCCCACCACCGTTCCGCCAACGCTGAATATCCGCAACACCTTCCTTGTCCGGGTGGAAAGCGACCTCGGCTATAAGCCGATCATCACCTGGTCAGCCGACAGTTCGTCGACGCTTGGATTGACCTCGGCCTTCAACAACATATCGATGGGCGAAACGTACTATCTGAGGCCGCGCCGCGGTCCTACGGTTCCTTGCACCGACTGCTGACGGACTAATCCCCGCGAGTTTCCCGCCGCACGATGGCCAGGGCCGTTGCGTAGTCCTTTGATACGGCCAGTTCGAAGCCGCCGGAGTGCGTCGGCTCCAGAAGATCGTAGACATCCGGGGTCAGCGACTTGAGATTGGTCAGAAACACGGCCAGCCGTCGCTTGGCTTCGGCGTCGAGATCGCTGCGCACCGCATGAGGCCCATATCGCAGCGGAGCCGAGCTCCACAGCACCCGAAGCGACGTCTTCGGGACGCCGGCGGCCGCAAGCCGCAGGATGGTGCCGCCCGTGTCGGTAGGCTGGCCGTCGGCGCCGACAGGCTCCCAGCCGAACAGGCCGTCGGCTTCGCCGTCGCCGAGCATCGCCTCGGCCGCGGTGGCCGACGGGGCGCGCGCCAGGAAAGGTGAATCCTGCGCGATCGGCACGCCTTCGCCGGCCAGTCCGGTCAGCGGCAGGAGAGAACCGGCGACATTGTCGGCGGGCGCGATGGCGATCCGATGCGAGGCGATCGCTGTGAGGCCCGGCACTTTGCCGTCGCGCGTCACCAGCACGGAACGGACGCCGGCGGCTCCATCGGCATCGACCGGCGCCACCAGCGGCTCGACACAGCCGCAGCGCTCCGAAGCCGTAGCATAGGCGAGCGCCGAATAGACCGCGTACTGTATGCGGCCGCTCGCCTGAGCCTCGATCAACGCCGCATAGTCGCGAGCAACGACGAACTCGACCTTCATGCCGAGAGCGTTCGTATAGGCATCCGTCAAGCGGGCCAGACCAGGTACCGTGTTGCCTCCTCCGGGCTCGGCGACGATTCCTATGCGAAACGTGCCGATGTCGGCGCGCCAGTCGGCATGCGCCGGCGGGGCAGCGAAGAGCACCGCGAGAGCCGCCGCGCAGGTCCTCAATGCCTGGCTTGCCGCCGATCTTGCGCCCATGCCCATCCTTGCCGCATTCCCTCGATCCGCACCACTTTGCACCAAGCCGTTGCGGTCTGGTATCCGATTTGCCAACGCCGCTGCGGAACTCTATGTCTGGCTGGTTAGACTGGCACGATGGCACCCCTATGGCGCGGGCTTTCCTATTCGTTCTCGATTCTTTCGGCATCGGCGGAGCGGCCGATGCCGAACGCTACGGCGATGCCGGCGCCGACACATTCGGACACATCGCACAAGCTTGCGCCGAGGGCCGCGCGGATCGTGAAGGCCTGCGCAGCGGACCGCTCGCCGTCCCCAACATGATCTCGCTCGGGCTTGCCCGCGCGGCCAAGACGGCAACCGGGCTGACGGTCGACCTCGACGCGCCGCTGCTTGCCGCGTCGTTCCATGGCGCTGCCCAGGAGGTCTCGAGCGGCAAGGACACGCCGTCGGGCCATTGGGAGATTGCCGGCCTGCCCGTGCGTTTCGACTGGGGTTATTTTCCCGACACCGTGCCCGCCTTCCCGGCCGAGCTGACCGGCGCGATCATCCGCGAAGGCAAGGTGCCGGGCATCCTCGGCGATTGCCATGCGCCAGGAACCGAGATCATCGAGCGCTTCGGCGAGGAACACATCCGGACCGGCAAGCCCATCTGTTACACATCGGTCGACTCCGTATTGCAAATCGCCGCGCACGAGACGCATTTCGGCCTGGAGCGGCTCTACGAGCTTTGCCTGACGGTGCGCCGGCTGGTCGATCTGCTCAACATCGGGCGGGTGATCGCGCGGCCCTTCGTCGGCGAGACAAGCGCCACCTTCCAGCGCACCCACAACCGCCGCGACTATGCCGTGCCGCCGCCGGAGCCGACCTTGCTCGACCGGCTGACCGAGCGCGGCAGCAAGGTCATCGCCGTCGGCAAGATCGGCGACATCTTCGCCCATCGCGGCATCGCGGAGGTGCGCAAGGCGGGCGGCAACATGGCGATGTTCGACAAGGCGCTCTCCGCCATGGACGATGCCGGCGAAGGCGATCTGGTCTTTGCCAATTTCGTCGATTTCGATACCGAGTTCGGCCATCGGCGCGATGTCGCCGGCTATGCCGGAGCGCTCGAGGCCTTCGATCGCCGGCTGCCGGAAGCGCTGTCGCGCATCAAGTCGGGCGACCTTCTCATCCTCACCGCCGACCACGGCAACGATCCGACCTGGCGCGGCACCGATCATACCCGCGAACGCGTTCCGGTGATCGGGATAGGGCCGGGACTGAAGGGCGGCGACATCAGGCTCAGGCCGACCTTCGCCGATATCGGCGAAACCATCGCGGATCATCTCGGGCTTGCGCCTGGCCGCCACGGCACCTCTTTCCTCGCGACGATAGGCGGCCATGCCGGAACTGCCTGAAGTCGAAACGGTGCGGCGGGGGCTGCAGCCGATCCTGGAAGGGGCGCGGCTCGTCAATGTCGAGGCGCGACGGCCAGACCTTCGCTTTCCCTTTCCCGAACGGTTCTCGGAGCGGCTTGCCGGCAAGACCGTGACGGCGCTTGGCAGGCGCGCCAAATATCTGACGATGCACATCGAAAACGGTCCGGTGCTGATCTGCCATCTCGGCATGTCGGGATCGTTCCGCGTCGAAACCGATGGGAACGGACAAATTCCTGGCAGCTTCCATCACGAGCGCTCGAAGAGCGCGGCGCATGACCACGTCGTATTCGATGTCGACTCCCCGAAGGGCGAGCGGTCCCGCGTCATCTTCAACGACCCGCGCCGTTTCGGCTTCATGCTGTTTGCCGAAGGCGCGCCGGACACGCATCCAATGCTGGCGGGGCTGGGCATCGAGCCGACCGGCAATGCGCTCGACGGTCCCCTGCTCGCCTCGCTGCTCGAAGGCCGCAGATCGCCGCTCAAGGCCGCGTTGCTCGACCAGCGGCTGATCGCCGGGCTCGGCAACATATATGTGTCGGAAGCGCTGTGGCGCGCCGGCCTGTCGCCGCTGCGCGAAGCCGGCACCATAGCCGGCTCCGGCAAGAGAGCGAAAGAGCAATGCGAACGCCTGGCCGCCGCCATCCGCTCGGTCATCGCCGACGCGATCGCCGCCGGCGGTTCCTCGCTGCGCGACTATGTCCAGGCAGATGGGTCGCTTGGCTATTTCCAGCATTCCTTCGCGGTCTATGACCGCGAAGGCGAGCCTTGTCCGAAGCCGGGCTGCAGCGGCCATATCGAACGCATCGTGCAGAGCGGCCGATCGACCTTCTATTGCCGGACCTGTCAGCGGTGAGCTAGACCGGTCTCCTCAATCGAAGCGAGGAGACGATGCCATGGCCTATGAAACCATTCTCGTGGAGACACGCGGCAAGGTCGGGCTGATCACGCTGAACCGGCCGAAGGCGCTCAATGCCCTGAATTCGCAGGTGCTGGCCGAGATCGTGGCGGCGGTGAACACGTTCGGCGCCGATGCCGGCATCGGCGCAATGGTGCTCACGGGTTCGGAAAAAGTCTTCGCGGCCGGCGCCGACATCAAGGAAATGCAGGCGATCTCCTTTGTCGACGCCTATACTGGAGACTTCTTCGTCGGGTGGGAGGAGCTCACCCGTGCGCGCAAGCCGATCATCGCCGCGGTCGCCGGCTACGCGCTTGGCGGCGGCTGCGAGCTAGCCATGATGTGCGATTTCATCATCGCCGCCGACAACGCAAAATTCGGCCAGCCCGAGATCACGCTCGGCGTCATGCCGGGCATGGGCGGATCGCAGCGATTGACCCGCTTCGTCGGCAAGTCGAAGGCGATGGACATGTGCCTGACCGGGCGGATGATGGACGCTGCCGAGGCCGAGCGCTGCGGACTGGTGTCGCGAGTGGTGCCGGCGGCCGAGCTGGTCGAGGAGGTGCTGAAAGCGGCAGCGAAGATCGCCGAGTTTTCCCTGCCGTCGGTGATGATGACGAAGGAAGCCGTCAACCGCGCTTTCGAGACGACGCTTGCCGAGGGGCTGCGCTTCGAGCGCCGCCTTTTCCACTCGCTGTTTGCGCTCGATGACCAGAAGGAGGGTATGGCCGCCTTCGTCGAGAAGCGGAAGCCGAATTTCAGCAACCGCTAGGGCTTGTCGGCCAAATGCGTGCCGCGACTTTGGCAAGAAGCCGGGCATGCACAAAGACAACGGCTTTAGGTGCGCAGACGCGTTTCAGCGCGGCGCGGCTTCAAGCCCAAAAAGACCGCGAAGCGGCGTTGACGCGCCGGAAAAGCTGAACTATAAGCCGCACCAACCGAGGCGGCCCGTGGCTGCCCGTTTGTTTTTTGCGCCCTGCGACCCGCTGGCGCCCACCAGATCAGAAGAGAGGCATCATGGCCAATACGTCCTCGGCCAAAAAGGCAACGCGCAAGATCGCCCGCCGCGCGGCGATCAACAAGAACCGTCGGTCGCGCGTCCGTACCTATGTTCGCCAGGTCGAAGAGGCGCTCGCCGCTGGCGACAAGGCTGCTGCGCTCGAAGCGTTCAAGGCCGCGGAGCCGGAATTGATGCGCGCCGCAACCAAGGGTGTCCTCCACAAGAACACGGCTTCCCGCAAGGTTTCGCGGCTGGCCCAGCGGGTCAAGGTGCTGTCGGCCTGACCGACTTCCCTTTATAACCGTTATCCTTGAACCCGGCCGCACAGGCCGGGTTTTTTCGTTTGCCGGCAAGTACTTAAAAAGAACGGTCGGACAACTACGATTGGGCCGAATTTCAAAGTAGCCAATGTTTTGCCGGCATATACATAATCGCTCATGTCGACGACCGCTAGATGCGGGCACGGCCACAGATGAGCCTGCCACAAAATCCATATATTTTTCAAAAGCTTACAGACGGTCATCCACAGCTTGTTCAACTCGCGAAGGAGCGGCGGGGGACAAGTAGCTGTCAAGAGAATTATTTCAGAAAATTTCCGAAGGTGTGGCCTTTATCACATTCCACGGAAAAGGGTTTGAATCACAATGGCTTTATGAAAATGGGCCGCAGTGGCACCTGCTTTGAACACGTCTCCGGTAACCAGATTCGTTAAAAATCCGTTAGACGTGGCCTTGCCCTATCCACAGCGATTTCGGTAATGTCCATCCATCGAAGGGACGGGCACCTGCCCTTAACCCAGCCTGAATCGGCCAGCAAAAAATGGCGGAATTCATGACGCGGAGCAATTCCGCGTGCGGCTCGGTTTGTCTCTTCGGTGCGGGTAGGGGACTGGCGTAATTGTACATGGCAGTCGACGTTGGGCCGGCATTTCGCCGGGCGGTGTTGTATTGTCTTGGCATGATCAAGCCGGCTTGCGAGAGCCGGCAGAGGTCCCTTGCGCAACGTTGCAACGATATCGCCGGCGGCGGCGATAGAGGCGCAGCGAAAAACGTCGCCGGACCCAGGGTGCAGGAGGCGCACTCCCGGCGGAAAAAGGGTACGAGAGACAAGGAACTTTGATCATGCAGAGCGGCATCGAAGGGGAGATTGCGGGCGAACTCCCATTCCCAGCAACTATCGTCGGAGGGGACGACATGGCGGCATCCAGCGACGCTGAACAGAAGTTCGAGCGGGTCAAGGCCCAATTGAAGGCGCGTCTGGGAGCCGAGGTCTATTCGAGCTGGTTCGGCCGCATGAAGGTTGCCGAGGCTTCGCGCGGCATGGTCCGCATCTCGGTACCGACGGCCTTCCTGCGGTCGTGGATCAACGGCCATTACCTTGATCTTATCGCCGAACTGTGGAGGCACGAGGATCCCGACCTTCTCAAGATCGAGATCGTCGTGCGGACCGCCACGCGGCAGGGCCGCAACAATGTCGAGCCGGAGATCGCGCCGGCGCGCAAGATGACCAAGCAGGCCCAGACCGCGCTTGCCGCCGGCACCGCGAGCGCCGGTCGGGTGGAACGGACGCCGGCGCCCCGCCAGGGCGTGCCGGTGGAGACCGAGTTCCGCCACAATGTGCTGGGGTCGCCGCTCGACCCGCGCTACACTTTCACTTCCTTCATCGAAGGCCCTTCGAACCGTGTTGCTTTCGCGGCGGCCAAGGCGGTGGCGGAATCGCAGTCCAGCGCGGTGCGCTTCAACCCGCTCTTTCTCCATGCGACCGTCGGCCTGGGCAAGACGCATCTGCTGCAGGCGATCGCAGCGGAATCGCTGCGGCACAATCCGAAATCGCGCGTGGTCTACCTGACGGCGGAATATTTCATGTGGCGCTTCGCCACCGCGATCCGCGACAACAATGCGCTGACGCTGAAGGAGCAGCTGCGCGACATCGATCTGCTGATCATCGACGACATGCAGTTCCTGCAGGGCAAGTCGATCCAGCACGAGTTCTGCCATCTCATCAACATGCTGCTCGACAGCGCCAAGCAGGTGGTGGTCGCCGCCGACCGGCCGCCGTCTGAACTGGAGTCGCTGGAGCCGCGGGTGCGCTCGCGCCTCAACGGCGGCGTGGCGCTCGAAATGTCGGCACCGGATTTCGGCATGCGTCTCGGCATGCTGAAGCTGCGCCTTGCCACCGCCAAGATCGACGATACCTCGCTCGACATTTCGGATGAGATCCTCGATCACGTCGCCAGAACGGTGACGGGCAGCGGGCGCGAGCTCGAAGGCGCCTTCAACCAGCTTCTGTTTCGCCAGTCCTTCGAGCCGCAGATCACTATCGACCGCATCGACGAGATCCTCGGCCATATCTACCGCTCGGGCGAGCCGAAGCGGGTGCGTATCGAGGACATCCAGCGCATCGTGGCGCGCCACTATAACGTTTCGAAGACGGAACTGCTCTCAAACCGTCGCACGCGCACCATCGTCAAACCGCGGCAGGTAGCGATGTATCTCTCCAAGGTGATGACGCCGCGCTCGCTGCCGGAGATCGGACGCCGTTTCGGCGGCCGCGATCACACGACGGTTCTGCACGCCGTGCGCAAGATCGAGGATCTTTCCGGCGCCGACAACACGCTGGCACAGGAACTCGAACTGCTCAGAAGGCTGATCAACGAGCAGGCCTGAGCGCTTCGCCCGCTTTATCCCCAGAAAGCCCGCGCAACCGGCTGGAACCGGTGCCGCGGGCTTGCGTTTGCAGGGTTTTTACTGTCAGCTTACATAGATTCTGAGCTTTTCGGAGCTTTTGCGGGACGCCGCTGCCCGGTGACCCGCTCATTCATTGAAGCGAGCCTGTTTCGTCATGCGTGTTATCCTGGAACGATCCAATCTCCTGAAGTCCCTCAACCACGTCCATCGCGTGGTGGAGCGGCGCAACACCATACCGATCCTGTCGAATGTGCTGCTCAGCGCCGAGGGCGCCAGCCTGGAAATGAAGGCCACCGACCTCGACCTTGAAGTGACCGAAGCCACGCCGGCCAAGGTCGAGCGCGGCGGCGCGACGACGGTTCCGGCGCATCTGCTCTACGACATCGTGCGCAAGCTGGCCGACGGCGCCGAGGTGATGCTGAAGACCGACGAGGACGGCAACGCTATGACCGTCACGTCCGGGCGCTCCAGCTTCCGCCTGCAGTGCTTGCCGCAGTCCGATTTCCCGGAGCTTTCGGCCGGCTCCTTCTCGCACATCTTCCGGCTCGATTCGGTAGCGCTCAAGGGCCTGATCGAGAAGACGCAGTTCGCGATCTCGACCGAAGAGACGCGCTACTATCTCAACGGCATCTTCCTGCACACGCATGAGGCGGGCGGCAAGCTGAAGCTGCGCTCGGTCGCGACCGACGGGCACCGACTGGCGCGCGCCGAGATCGACGCGCCGGCAGGCTCCGAAGGCATGCCCGGCATCATCATCCCGCGCAAGACGGTGAGCGAGCTGCAGAAGCTGGTCGACGACCCTGATATCGCGGTGACGACGGAACTGTCGGATACCAAGATCCGCTTCACCATCGGCAGCGTCATCCTGACCTCGAAGCTGATCGACGGCACCTTCCCCGATTATCAGCGCGTCATCCCGACCGGCAATGACAAGAAGCTGGTTATCGACCGCCAGAGCTTTGCCGCCGCCGTCGACCGCGTCTCGACCATTTCGTCCGAGCGCGGCCGAGCCGTGAAACTGTCGATCAATGACGGCCAGCTCACGCTCGCCGTCAACAATCCGGATTCCGGCAGCGCAACCGAGGAGCTGGCGGCCGACTACTCGTCCGACCCGATCGAGATCGGCTTCAACGCCAAATATCTGCTCGACGTCGCCGCCCAGCTCACCGGTTCGGAAGCCAAGTTCATGCTGGCGGATGCCGGGTCTCCGACGCTGATCCACGACATGGCCGACGAGACCGCGCTCTACGTGCTGATGCCGATGCGGGTCTAGGCTTTGTCTCTTTTGTTGACGCAATTCCGGACGGAAAACCGCTATGCACTTTTCCTGGAATTGCTCTAGCAGGCCTCACATGTCGCCGTGACCTCGGACGCCAAACAGCTTCGGCAGCAGAGCTATATAAGTAAGCTTACACTTACAAATTTTCGCAACTATGCGGGACTTTCGCTTGATCTCGGCCCCGGCGCTGTCGTGCTGTCCGGCGACAATGGCGCCGGCAAGACCAATCTGCTCGAAGCCGTTTCGCTGCTGACGCCGGGGCGCGGGCTGCGCCGCGCGCCTTACGCCGACGTCGCCCGCGAGGGCGGCGATGGCGGCTTTGCCTTGCATGCGCGCATCGAAGGACCGGAAGGTCAGGTCGAAATCGGCACCGGCATTGCCGGCGGCGATGGTGCCGCGGAAGGCGGCAGGCGCGTGCGCATCAACGGCGCGCCGGCAAAATCGGCCGAGGATATGCTCGAATGGCTGCGGGTCGTCTGGCTGACGCCGGCGATGGACGGGCTGTTTCCAGGGCCGGCCGCCGACCGCCGCCGCTTCCTCGACCGACTGGTGCTGGCGATCGACCCCGGCCACGGGCAGCGCGCGCTCGATTACGAGAAGGCGATGCGTGGCCGTAACCGTTTGCTTACGGAAGGCTCGCGCGACACCGGCTGGTTCGACGCGATCGAGATGCAGATGGCCGAAACCGGGGTGGCGATCGCGGCGGCCAGGGCCGAGCTGGTGCGGCTGCTTGCGGCCATGATCGACAAGCTGCCGGGCAGCGGCCCGTTTCCGCAGGCCGACATCAGCCTCGCCGGCGAATTGGAAAGCGAAATCGCGGTCACACCGGCAGTCGACGTCGAGGAGCGATTTCGCGCCATACTCGCCAATGGCCGCGAGCGCGACCGCGCCGCCGGCCGCACGCTCGACGGTCCGCACCGCTCCGACCTCGCGGTCCGCCACCGGCCGAAGTCGATGCCGGCCGAATTGTGCTCGACCGGCGAGCAGAAGGCGCTGCTTGTCGGCATCGTGCTGTCGCATGCGCGGCTGACCGGCGAGATGTCGGGCCTGACGCCGATCCTGTTGCTCGACGAGATCGCCGCGCATCTCGACAGCGGCCGGCGCACTGCGCTGTTTTCCATCCTCGAAGAGCTCAACTGCCAGGCCTTCATGACCGGCACCGACGCGGCGCTGTTTTCCAGCCTTGCCGGGCGGGCGCAATTCCTGACGGTCGATCACGGCAGCGTCGGCCCGACCGGCTGAACTGTCGAAGAGTTGAAAGCCCCTTGCACGACGATTTGTCCTGCGGGACAAGGCTTCGCCTTGCATGTGAGTGACAAAGCTTCGCTTTGCATATGCATGACAAGGCTTCGCCTTGCATGTCAGTGACAAGGCTTCGCCTTGCATGTCAGTGACAAGGCTTCGCCTTGCATGTGCATGACAAGGTTTCCTGCCCGCTATATGGTCCGGCCATGACGAATGCTGCACTCACCGACGAAGAGCTTGAGCGCTATGCCCGCCACATCGTGCTGCCCGAAATCGGCGGCCCCGGCCAGCAGAAGCTGAAGCGGGCGCGGGTGCTGGTGATCGGCGCCGGCGGGCTTGGGGCCCCTGTGCTCGAATATCTCGCGGCGGCCGGCGTCGGCACGCTCGGCATCGTCGACGACGATGATGTCTCCTTGTCCAACCTGCAGCGGCAGGTGATCCATGGCAGCGATACGATCGGCATGGCGAAGACCGACAGCGCTTCGGCGGCGATCATGCGCATCAACCCCAATGTCAGGGCGGAACTGCATCGCCTCAGACTGACCGAGCAAAATGCCCCTGCCCTCGTCGCCCAATACGATATCGTGGTCGACGGCTCCGACAATTTCGAGACACGCTATGCTCTGGCCGATGCCTGCGCGCAGGAAAAGAAGCCCCTGGTCACTGCCGCCGTTGGCCGCTTCGACGGCTCGGTGACGGTGCTGAAGCCATTTGAAACGGGGGCCAATGGCCAGCGCAATCCAGGCTACCGCGACCTTTTTCCGGAAGCGCCGCCCGAAGGGCTGGTGCCATCCTGCGCCGTTGCCGGCATCGTCGGCGCGCTGACGGGCGTCATCGGCACGCTGGAGGCAATGGAAGCGATTAAGCTGATCGCCGGCATCGGCGAGCCGCTGGTCGGCCGGCTGCTGCTTTACGACGGGCTGACCGCCCGTTTCGACACCGTCCGCTACAAGGCAGTCTGAGCGCATGGATCAGACGGCCACTCTCCTCGTCAGCGAGCTTCCGCCGGACTTTGCGCAATGGGACGAATTGCTGGCGCTGATCCGGCGCGCCTTCGCCTATATGGACGGCGTCATCGACCCGCCGTCCTCGGCGCATCATCTCACACCCGAAAACCTCAAGAGCAAGGCCGGGCAAGAAACGCCGTTCCTGGCCATGGAGAACGGCCGGATCGTCGGCTGCGTCTTTGCGATGGAGAGGGCAGACGATTTCTATGTCGGCAAGCTTGCCGTCGAGCCTGGCCTTCAGGGGCGAGGCATAGGCGGACGGCTGATGCAGGCCGTCGACGATCTTGCCCACCGGCGCGGCAAGCAGGCCCTCGAGCTGCAGACGCGTATCGAGCTTACGGCGAACCACGCGGCCTTCGCCCGGCTCGGCTTTCGCGAGACCGGGCGCACCGCGCATGCGGGCTACGACAGGCCGACCTCGATCACCATGCGCAAGGTGCTGTCTTGAGCCTCGCGCTCAGCCCGGAGGAACAGGCAACCGCCGCCGGTAAGGACGGCGCGGGAATGGCGATGCGCATCGTCGCCGAGAGCGCGCGCCTGCTCGGCGCGCCGGGGCTGATCCCGATCTGTTCGGCGCATATCGACGGCGCGCTCTATCATGGCGATTCCGGCACGCTGTTCGCCGAGCGGCTGGTCGAAGGCGGCGCCAGTGTTGCCGTGCGCTCGACGCTCAATGTCGGGGCGCTCGACCTGACGGGCTGCTCGCGCATCCGCCTGGAAGAGCCGCAGCGCGGCATGGCGCGGCGGATGATGGATGCCTATCGCAAGCTCGGCTGCGAACAAAGCTGGACCTGCGCGCCCTATCAGGCCGGGCACAGGCCGGCACAGGGCAGCGATGTCGCCTGGGGCGAGTCCAATGCGGTGGTGTTCTGCAATTCGGTGCTGGGCGCCCGCACCAACCGCTACGGCGATTTCCTCGACATCGCCTGCGCCATCACCGGCCGCGCACCGGATTATGGCCTGCACCGGGCCGAGAACCGCCGGGCGCGGCTGGTGTTCGACGTCTCGGGCCTATTGCCTTCCTTCCTCGCTTCCGAGATCGCCTGGCCGGTGCTGGGCAGCCTCTATGGCCGCGAGGTCGGGGATACGATCGGCGTCGTCGTCGGCATCGCCAATCATCCCGGCGACGACGCGCTAAAGGCCTTCGGCGCCGCTGCCGCTTCCTCCGGCGCGGTCGGGCTGTTCCACATTGCAGGTGTCACGCCAGAGGCGCCGAACGTCGAAACCATTCTGGCCGAGCCGAAACCGGAGGCGGTGATCCACGTCACGCCGCAGATGGCGGCGAAGGCTCGCGCCGGCCTGTCGACGGCGGCGGTGCCGAAAACCATCGATGCGGTCGCCATTGGCAGCCCGCATCTGTCCTTTGCCGAGTTCGAGATGCTGGAGCGGCTGATTGCCGGAAGACGGCTCGCCGTGCCGATCTATGCCTGCACCGGCCGTCATGTGCTTGCCTTCCTGGAGCAGGACGGCCGGCGGAAGAGGCTCGAAGCGAGCGGGGTCGTCATCGTTGCCGACACATGCGTGGTGGTGACGCCGATCATGCCGGAACTTGCCGGCGGCGTGCTTATGACCAATTCGGGCAAGTTCGCGCATTACGCTCCGGGCAACACCGGCTATGCGGTGCTCTATGCCTCGCTCGCCGATTGCGTCGAAAGCGCGGTCGCCGGCAAGCCGCGCTTCACGGACCTCGCCGCATGAGCGCCGCCACGGAGATATTGGTACGGGGCAAGGCCGGTAAAGGCGAAGCGCTGGTGCTGACGGCGCCGATCAGCTTCTGGGGCGGCGTCGACCCGCAGACAGGCCGCATCGCCGATGTCCGCCACCCGCAGCATGGCGAGGTGATTTCCGGCCGGGTGCTGTTCCTGCCGGGCACCATCGGCTCGTCGTCGGCTTCGGCAGTGCTGATGGAACTGGTCCACAACGGCCGCGGGCCGGCAGCCCTTGTGCTGCACGAGCCGGACGCCATTCTTCTGCTCGGCCTGATCGTCGCGCGCGAAATGGGCTGGGACACACCTATGGCGGTGCGGCTCGGACGCGGTGTGTTCGACGCCTATCGCGGAAGCACCGTCAAAGTCGACGACGACGGCGCCGTGAGCGTCGCCGCCTGAACAACCCGCGGTTTTTCAGGTCCTGAGCGGCAACACACGGTCCGGCGGGCGATGGCCGTCGAAGAAGGCGCGAATGTTGATGATCACCTTCTCGCCCATGTCGATGCGGCCTTCGAGCGTCGCCGAGCCCATATGCGGCAACAGAACGACCTTGCCCTTGTGGGCGAGCTTCAACAGCTTGCTGTTCAGCGCCGGCTCGTGCTCGTAGACGTCGAGGCCGGCGCCGGCGATCTTGCCGTCCTGGATGAGTTTGATCATCGACTCTTCGTCGATGATGTCGCCCCGCGCTGTGTTGACGATGTAGGCCGCCGGCTGCATCAGCGCCAGCCGCCGGGCCGACAGCAGATGAAAGGTCGCCGGCGTCGACGGGCAGTTGACCGAGATGATATCCATCCGGGCGAGCATCTGGTCGAGGCTTTCCCAATACGTCGCTTCCAATTCGTCCTCGACCGCCGGCAGCACGCGGTGGCGGTTGTGGTAGTGGATGGACAGGCCGAACGCCTTGGCGCGCCTGGCGACCGCCGTGCCGATACGGCCCATGCCGACAATGCCCAGGCGCTTGCCCCAGATGCGGCGGCCGAGCATCCAGGTCGGGGACCAGCCGGCCCATTTCTTCTCGCCGGTGAGCACGTTGGCGCCTTCGGCCAGCCTGCGCGGCACGCCGAGCATCAGCGCCATGGTCATGTCGGCGGTGTCTTCGGTGAGCACGTTCGGCGTGTTGGTGACGGTGATGCCTTTCTTGGCAGCCGCCGAGACGTCAATCTTGTCGACGCCGTTGCCGAAATTGGCAATCAGCTTGAGGTTCTCGCCGGCCTGGGCGATCAGCGCGGCATCGATGTGGTCGGTGATGGTCGGGACCAGCACGTCGGCTTCCTTGACCGCCGCAACCAGCTCAGGCTGGGTCATCGGCCGGTCCTCGACGTTGAGGCGCGCGTCGAACAGTTCGCGCATGCGGGTCTCCACCGGATCGGGCAGCTTGCGCGTGATGACGACGAGGGGCCGTTTTTTACCTGCCATTGTTTCCCCGAAGCTTCCTCGAAACCGATCTCGTTGAGACCTCTTTAACCAAGACAAGCGAAACTTGAAGCCAGTCGCGGTATCAGCCCACTCCTCTAACAAGCGGTGCCGCCGAAGACAAAGAAAAAGGGGCGCTCCTCCCACGGACCGGCGCCGAAAGGAATGAACGTGTCTGGTTTCGCCTCGCTCCGCCTGGCTTTCAGCGCAGCCGTTCTCGGCACTCTGCTTTGGGCGCCGCAGACATCCGCGCAAGGCGCGGCCACGTCGGCGCAGACCGTGACGCTGGGGCCGAGCGGCCTGCCGCTGCCGCGCTTCGTCAGCCTGAAATCCGGACGCGTCAACTCGCGCGTCGGTCCGGGCGCCAACTATTCCGTCGACTGGATGTATATGAAGGCCGGACTGCCGATGGAAATCATCCAGGAATTCGACACCTGGCGCCGCGTGCGTGACGCCGACGGCTCCGAAGGCTGGATCAACCAGTCGCTGCTTTCGGGCCGCCGCACCGCGATCGTCGCCCCCTGGCAGCGCGGCAAGGGCGGCCGAATCAATCTGCTCGACGATCCCGACAAGGACGCCGGCGTTGTCGCCATCCTCGAGCCAGGCGTGATGGGCTCGATCAAGAAGTGCGACGGTCAGTGGTGCGAGATGACCTTCGACGGCCATACCGGCTGGGTCGCCCAGTCGCAGGTCTGGGGCGCCTACCCGGGAGAAAAGGTCAAGAACTGATCTGGACCATGATCTGATCCAAACCGTAGGTCAGCGTAGCAAAACCGGTTCCGACTTTTCGCGATCATGGTCTTCGAGCCGCATCGCCAGATCGACAGGCCTCATCGCGGGCAGATCAGTCGCGGCGCTTGGGGCGCAGCCTCACCACGATATCGACGTTGGCGATCTCCATGCCTTCCGGAGGCTGCGGCAGGTTGGAGACGCTCACCGGGCCGCTGGCGATATCGAAGATCCGGTTCTCGCCCTCGACATAGAAGTGGTGGTGATCGGAAGTGTTGGTGTCGAAATACGTCTTCGACCCTTCGACGGCGAGGATGCGCAGCATGCCGGCCTGGGTGAATTGATGAAGGGCATTGTAGACGGTGGCCAGCGAAACCGGCACACCGGCGGCGATCGCCTCTTCATGCAATTCTTCGGCCGAAAGGTGACGGTCGCCCTTGGCGAAAAGCAGGTCGGCCAGCGCAATGCGCTGGCGCGTCGGCCTCAGGCCGGCTTCGCGAACCCGCTTGTCCACAGCGACATTTTCCTTCCGGCAGCCCGAATCCATCTATCCCGTCTAAGCTTGCAAGCCCCATAGACCGGTCCAGAATGGCAAAAAGAGGTCAATGCCAAAAACTGGACACCACCCGACATATATTCTGTCGCCCAAATGCGATCAATAGCGCGCATTGACCCAGGCAGGCGCACGGGTTAAGCGCAAACGCCGGTTTCCGGCCACAAACAGAGTGTGTTAGGAAACCAACGACATGGGCGCCCTGCCGCCCGGAACGAGAACGGGGACGGAATTAATGGCGGGTCAAAAGTCCAGCTACGACTACGAGGAACTGCTTGCCTGCGCCCGCGGCGAGCTGTTCGGACCGGGAAACGCCCAGCTGCCCTACCCGCCGATGCTGATGTTCGACCGCATCACCGAGATCAGCGAGACCGGCGGCGCCTTCGACAAGGGCTTCATCCGTGCCGAGTTCGACATCAAGCCGGATCTTTGGTTCTTCGCCTGCCATTTCATCGGCAATCCGATCATGCCGGGTTGCCTCGGCCTCGACGCCATGTGGCAATTGACCGGCTTCTATCTCGGCTGGCTCGGCGAACCCGGCAAAGGCATGGCGCTGTCGACCGGCGAGGTGAAGTTCAAGGGCATGGTGACGCCATCGGTCAAGAAGGTCGAATATGGCGTCGACTTCAAGCGCGTGATGCGTGGCCGCCTCGTGCTCGGCATCGCCGACGGCTGGCTCAAGGCGGATGGCGAACCCATATACGCGGCAACGGATCTGAAGGTGGGCCTGTCCAAGCAGTCCGCCGCCTGATCGCCATCGCCACGGGCCCTGGCGTGTCCGGCGGATGCGCAAGAACGCCGCGGTTTTATTTTGCGTATGATCGAAGGCGGAAACCAATTAGGTTTTTCGTCAAACTACGCCGGAAGGAGTTGCGAATGAGACGCGTCGTAGTGACAGGCCTCGGCATTGTGTCGTCGATCGGCAACAACGCCAATGAGGTGCAGGCCTCGCTTTACGATGCCAAGTCCGGCATCAGCTTTTCCAATTCCTTCGCCGAGCACGGTTTTCGCTGCCAGGTATGGGGCGCGCCGACGCTCGACCCGTCGGCGATGATCGACCGCCGCGCAATGCGTTTCCTGAGCCAAGGCGCTGCCTGGAACCATGTCGCCATGGATCAGGCGATCGCGGACGCCGGGCTCGGCGAGAGCGACATCACCAATGAGCGGACCGGCATCGTGATGGGCTCCGGCGGACCGTCTACCAGGACCATCGTGGAAGCCGCCGAAACGACGCTCAAGAACAGCAGCCCGAAGCGGATCGGTCCGTTCGCGGTGCCGAAGGCGATGTCGTCGACCGCTTCGGCCACCTTGGCCACCTGGTTCAAGATCCACGGCGTGAATTACTCGATCTCGTCCGCCTGCTCGACCTCCGCGCACTGCATCGGCAATGCCTGTGAGCTGATCCAGTGGGGCAAGCAGGATATGATGTTCGCCGGCGGCCACGAGGATCTCGACTGGACGATGTCGGACCTGTTCGACGCCATGGGCGCCATGTCGTCGAAATTCAACGACAAGGCATCGGCCGCTTCGCGCGCCTATGATATCAACCGCGACGGCTTCGTCATCGCCGGCGGCGCGGGCGTTCTGGTGCTGGAGGAGCTGGAGCACGCCAAGGCACGCGGCGCCAAGATCTACGCCGAGATCGTCGGCTACGGCGCGACCTCCGACGGCTACGACATGGTGGCGCCGTCCGGCGAAGGCGCCGTGCGCTGCATGCGGCAAGCCCTTGCAACCGTCTCGACGCCGGTCGACTACATCAACACGCACGGCACATCGACGCCGGTCGGCGATTCCAAGGAAATGGGCGCCATCCGCGAGGTGTTCGGCGACCAGATGCCGTATATCACCTCGACCAAGTCGCTGACCGGCCATTCGCTCGGCGCCGCCGGCGTCCAGGAATCGATCTACTCCATCCTGATGATGCAAGGCGGCTTCATCGGCGAGAGCGCCCATATCGAGGAGCTCGATCCCGAATTCGAGGGCATGCCGATCGTGCGCAAGCGCATCGACAACGCCAAGATCGACACCGTCCTGTCCAATTCCTTCGGTTTCGGTGGCACCAACGCAACGCTGATTTTCCAGCGCTATTCCGCATAAGGATTGCCTTTTATGGAAGGGTTGATGAAGGGCAAGCGCGGGCTTGTCATGGGGGTCGCCAACGATCATTCGATCGCCTGGGGCATCGCCAGGAAACTGTCCGAGCACGGGGCGGAGCTTGCCTTCACCTATCAGGGTGACGCCTTCGGGCGGCGGGTCAAGCCGCTGGCCGAGAAGCTCGGGGCCTCGCTGGTCGTGCCTTGCGACGTCGAGGACAGCGCCTCGGTCACCGCAACCTTCCAGACGTTTCGCGAAGCCTGGGGCGGCCTGGATTTCGTCGTTCACGCCATCGGCTTCTCCGACAAGAACGAGCTCAAGGGCCTCTACGCCGACACCAGCCGCGACAACTTCGTCCGCACCATGGTGATCTCCTGCTATTCCTTTACCGAGATCGCCCGCAATGCCGCCGCGCTGATGACCAATGGCGGCTCGATGATCACGCTGACCTATGCCGGGTCGGTGCGGGTCATGCCGAACTACAATGTCATGGGCGTCGCCAAGGCCGGACTGGAGGCGAGCGTGCGCTATCTCGCCAACGATTACGGCCCGCGCGGCATTCGGGTGAACGGCATCTCGGCAGGACCGGTGCGGACGCTCGCCGGCTCAGGCGTATCCGACGCACGCCACATGTTCTCCTATCAGCAGCGCAATTCGCCGCTACGGCGCACCGTCACCATCGACGAGGTTGGCGGCTCGGCGCTCTACCTGCTGTCCGATCTATCTTCGGGAGTCACAGGCGAGATCCACTATGTCGATTCCGGCTATCACATCGTCTCCATGCCGACGCTAGAGGAACTGAAGCAGAACGACGGCCTCCGCGAATAATTCGCTAACGAAAAAAGCACCTTCCAGTAAAATTGGAGGCATTGGCGGAAACCCATTTTAAGGAGGTATCCGCTAAACGGCCCTGTAGTTCAGGGACCTTGCATGTCTGCAGTCAGCAACCCGAAGCGAACACCGCTGTTCCGGCTGATCACCATCGCCAGCTCGGCCATGGGCAGTTTTATCCTCGGACTCTGGGGGTTGCGCTTCGGCTTCGGCGACGGCCTGGCCGGCATGTCTGCCGGGACGATGGCGGCTATCATCGCCGCGCTCTGTGCCCTTTCCGCCGGCGGCGCCGCGATGTCCTTCTTCGCAGGCATCGATGAATCGGCCGAATACGTCTTCAAGGAAACCCATTTCGACAAGATGACCGGCCTGCTGACGCGCCAGGCGATCGTCGGAAAGGTCGCGGCGGCGGCAGCGGAAACGCTGGAGACCGGCGAACCGGTCTACTTGATCGATATCGACATCGACCGCTTCAAGCAGATCAACGACGCCATCGGCTACAGTCATGGCGACGAGCTGATCCGCGCCTTCACCAAAAGGCTGAAGGAGAGCATGCCGGAGGATGCCGTGATCGGGCGGCTCGGCGCCGGCGAATTCGCCGTGCTCTTGCCAGACCGTGAGATCCGGGGATATCTCGAACGGTTCCTCGAAACATTCATCAACCGCATGATGGAGCCCTACCAGCTCCAGACGCATCTGCAGTCGGTCAGCATGTCCGTCGGTATCGTGGCGATGCCGAAGGACGGCGTCGATCCAGTGCTCATCCTTCGCCGTTCAAACCTGGCGCTGCAGAATGCGCGCGCAAGCGGCATCGGCAACTGGTCGGTCTTCCACGCCGACATGGGCCGCGTTGCGGACCACCGGCAATGGATTGAATCGGAGCTGAAAACCGCCTTCGACCGCGGCGACTTCAGCCTCCACTACCAGCCGCAATTCGACCTGCAGGGCGGCCGTGTCGTCGGCTATGAAGCGCTGATCCGGTGGAAGCATCCGGAACGCGGCATGATCCCGCCGATGGAATTCATTCCGATCGCCGAGGAAACCGGCATGATCAACCCGATCGGCGAATGGGTGCTGCGCAAGGCTTGCAGCGACGCCCAGTACCTGCCGGAGGATTGCTTCGTCGCCGTCAACATCTCGCCGGTCCAGTTCATGACCAGGGACTTCGTCGGCATCGTGCGCCAGACCATGGCATCGACCGGCATCAAGCCGTCGCGGCTGGAACTCGAAGTCACCGAAACGGCGATGATGCAGGACCGCGACCGCGCGGCCGTCATCCTGCGGCAACTCGCCGAGATGGGCATCTCGGTCGCCGTCGACGATTTCGGCACCGGCTATTCCAACCTGAGCTATCTGATCGACTTCTCGTTCGGCAAGCTGAAGATCGACCGCTCCTTCGTCAGCCGCATCGATACCGATTCCAGCTCGGGCGCTGTCGTCTCGACCATCGTCGGGCTATCGCGGGCGCTCGGCGTCGGCATCATCGCCGAAGGCGTCGAGACCGAGAACCAGGCGACGCTGCTGAGAGCCGCCGGTTGCGAGGTCGTGCAGGGCTATCTGTTCGGCCGCCCCGCGCCGCTCGAGATCGAGCTCGGCGCGTTGCGCCCTGTTCATGCCAGGCGCGAGCCGGCACGCCTCGTCAGCCTGCAGTAGGGCGCTGCATTCTTTTCCTGGAGCAATCACGGGGACGGAAAACCGTCTCACGCGCTTTTCCTGGAGTTGCTTTTAACGCCGCGCCGAAAACACCTTGAACATGCCATCGCGCGCAACCTCGGCGTGACTGGAGAAGGCTCCCGCCAGCACCTGTTCGTAGGGCAACTGCCGGTTCGCCACCATGAACAGGCGTCCACCTGGTTTCAGTGCCTTTGATGCCGCGCGGATCATGCCAGCGCCGATGCCCGGGTCGGCAGCCCTGCCGCTGTGGAAGGGCGGGTTCATGACGATCGCGTCGTAACCTCGCTCGACCGTTTCGGTCAGCAGATCGGTCCAGAAGAAGCGCGGCTCGACAGCGGTTGCGGGGATATTGACCCTTGCCGCCTCCAGGGCCTCGAAATCCGCTTCGTAGAGGTCGAGACCGGACAGCCCTGTCGAGCGTTCCATCACTTCGGCCGCCAGATAGCCCCAGCCGGCACAGAAATCGGCGACATTGCCCGCAAGCCCCTGCGGCAGGCTGTCCAGCAGAAGCTTCGATCCTGCGTCGACCCGATCGAAGGAGAACATGCCGGGCGCGGTGCGGAAGCGGCCTTCGACGACCAGATCGGGGTTGGCGGCGCGAAGCGCCCGGGCCGCATCCATGCCGGCCCGGCGGAACCAGAAGGCGACGCCGTGATGCTTCGGCAGGTGGGCTTCGAGCGGCGACAGCGCGCCCACGCGCTTGCGCAGGCTATCGATGCCGTCTTCCTTGCCGCCAGCGACGACGATCAACCCGCCGGGCGCGACGCGCTCGATGGCTTCGGCGATGCGCAGCTCGTTCTGGCCGCGATGCCGGCCGGCCAGCACAAGGGCAGCATCGAAGGCCGAGCCTTCCGCCTGCGGCGTGACCGAATAGCCGGCTGCCTGCAGAGCACGAAAATGCGGCCGAAAACCTTGCACGAGATGCAGCGCCGCAGTGACGCCGCCGGGCAAACGGAAACCAGGCTCAGCGCCAAGAAAGAGGATCCGGGCATCGCTTCGCGGCCAAGGCAGCGCTTCGGCCTCGAACGGATAGAACAGCGTCTTCAGCGGCTCAGCGGCCATTCACCTACCCTTGAAGGGCGCTTGAAATAGAAACGGGCGCGACCTTGCAGCGCGCCCGTTTCAATCATGCGGTCAGGCCAATCAGGCGGCGTCTTCCTCGCCTTCCGGCTTCTTCTTTTCCTGAACGATTTCCTTGCCGGTCGCCTGGTCGACGACCTTCATCGACAGGCGCACCTTGCCGCGCTCGTCGAAGCCCATCAGCTTGACCCAAACCTTGTCGCCTTCCTTGACGACGTCGGAGGTCTTGGCGACGCGCTCATTGGCGAGCTGCGAGATGTGGACGAGGCCGTCGCGCGGGCCGAAGAAGTTGACGAAGGCGCCGAAGTCGGCCGTCTTAACGACGGTACCTTCGTAGATCTCGCCGACTTCCGGCTCGGCGACGATGGTGTGGATCCACTTCTTCGCCGCCTCGATCTCCTTGGCGTTGGCCGACGCGATCTTGACCGTGCCGTCATCCTCGATATTGATCTTGGCGCCGGTCTTCTCGACGATCTCGCGGATCACCTTGCCGCCGGAGCCGATGACGTCGCGGATCTTGTCGGTCGGGATGTGCATGACCTCGATGCGCGGCGCAAATTCGCCGAGCTCGGCGCGCGAGGAAGATATGGCATGCGCCATCTCGCCCAGGATGTGCAGCCGGCCTTCCTTGGCTTGGCCGAGCGCGATGCCCATGATCTCCTCGGTGATGCCATCGATCTTGATGTCCATCTGCAGCGAGGTGACGCCGTTGGCGGTGCCGGCGACCTTGAAGTCCATGTCGCCGAGATGATCCTCGTCGCCAAGGATGTCGGAGAGCACCGCGAAGCGCTCGCCTTCCTTGATCAGGCCCATGGCGATGCCGGCCACGGGCTTGGCGATCGGCACGCCGGCATCCATCAGCGCCAGCGAGGTGCCGCAGACCGTCGCCATCGAGGACGAGCCGTTCGACTCGGTGATCTCCGAGACGACGCGCAGCGTGTACGGGAACTGGTCCGCCGAAGGCAGCATCGGGTGGATCGCGCGCCAGGCAAGCTTGCCGTGGCCGATCTCGCGGCGGCCCGGCGAGCCCATGCGGCCGGTTTCGCCAACCGAATAGGGCGGGAAGTTGTAGTGGAGGAGGAACTTCTCCTTGTACATGCCGGTCAGCGAATCGACGAACTGCTCATCCTCGCCGGTGCCGAGCGTGGCAATGACCAGCGCCTGAGTCTCGCCGCGGGTGAACAGCGCCGAACCATGGGTACGCGGCAGGACGCCGACTTCGGCGACGATCTTGCGCACGGTCTTCAGGTCGCGGCCGTCGATGCGCGAGCCGGTGTCCAGGATGTTCCAGCGTACGACCTTGGCCTGGAGCTCCTTGAAGACGCTTGCGATCTGCTCGGAGGAGTATTTCGGATCCTCGCCTTCGGCCGGCGTGAACGCGGCCTTGACCTTCGCCTTGACGGCGTCGACGGCCGCGTAACGGGACTGCTTCTCGATGATCTTGTAGGCGTCGCGAAGCTCGTCGCCGACAACCTTCAGCATCTCGCCTTCGAGCTGCGAATGGTCCGGCGCGGTGAAGTCGCGCGGATCCTTGGCGGCGACCTCGGCCAGCTTGATGATGGCGTCGATCACCGGCTGGAAGCTTTTGTGACCGAACACGACGGCGCCGAGCATGAGCTCCTCGCTGAGCTCCTTGGCCTCGGATTCGACCATCAGCACGGCGTCGGCGGTGCCGGCGACGACGAGGTCGAGCTTCGATTCCTCCATCTCGTCGATATGCGGATTGAGCACATACTCGCCGTTGATGTAGCCGACGCGGGCGCCGCCGATCGGGCCCATGAAGGGCACGCCGGACAGCGTGAGCGCGGCCGAGGTAGCGACGATCGACAGGATGTCCGGATCGTTCTCGAGATCGTGCTGGACGACGGTGACGACGATCTGGGTGTCGTTCTTGTAGCCGTCAGCAAACAGCGGGCGGATCGGGCGGTCGATCAGGCGGGAAACCAGCGTTTCCTTCTCGCTCGGACGGCCCTCGCGCTTGAAGTAGCCGCCCGGAATTTTGCCGGCGGCATAGGTCTTTTCCTGGTAATTGACGGTGAGCGGGAAGAAATCGAGGCCGGGCTTCGGCTCCTTCATCGAAACGACGGTGGCGAGAACCACGGTCTCGCCGTAGGTGGCGAGCACCGCGCCGTCAGCCTGGCGAGCGATCTTGCCGGTTTCCAGGATGAGCGGACGGCCGCCCCATTCGATTTCCACTTTGTGTTGATTGAACATATCTTGTCCTTCATGTGCGGAAAGGGCCGCGCCGTCTCAACGGTCGCGGAGCATCCCTTCCCTGGCTTCCTTCGGGCAGCCACGGGCAAGACAACGGGAAGCTCGACAGGTGGCGATTGCCGAGCGAGCATCCTGCAATCCTGCCCCATGACCGTCCATGGGCGGTTCCGAACGGCCCTTTGCGCTTCCGGAACCGGGTCTGGCCGACCGGTCGGCCGGTCCTTTGCGCACGACGCCGGAAACCCCTGTTTCCGAGACGCGCCATGCGCGAATGCGAATTTCGAGAGCGCGGCGCGCTCCACTCCAGCATCGGGCACCGGAGCGACCGGTCCGCCAATGCGCGACCGGCGGGCTCTCCGCAGAGAGCCCGCCGGTCAATTCGTCAGCGACGGAGACCGAGCTTGTCGATCAGCGTCTGATAGCGCGTGTCATCCTTGCGCTTGAGGTAATCAAGCAGGCTGCGGCGCTGGGAAACGAGAGCAAGCAAACCACGGCGGGAATGGTTATCCTTCTTGTGGTCCTTGAAGTGCTCCGTCAGGTTCTTGATGCGCTCGGAAAGGATGGCAACCTGGACTTCCGGGGACCCGGTATCGCCCTTCGCGGTCGCGAATTCGGCCATCAGTTCTTTTTTGCGATCGGCAGTAATCGACATCGTGTTTTTCCTTATCTGTTCGAGGAAACGGGACGCCCTCAGCCGGGATGTCGTCCAGCAGGGGCCGGTGCAAGCAGCGCGTCAGGGCGCGAAGCTGCCGCGCATATAGTGCAATTTCCCGCAAAACACCAGACTAATTGTCAAGCCGGCTTGTCGCATGTCCTGCCGCAAAAACAGAGGGTTCTGCTGCTACAGCCACTTCTTCCATTTGAAGAAGGCGACGAGCCCGACAGCAACGACCAGCATGAACAAAAGTGCCGCCGGGTAGCCGTAGTAGGCCTTGAGCTCCGGCATGTTCCAGGGCGAGCTATCCGGGTCGAAGTTCATGCCCCAGACACCGACGAGGAAGGTGAGCGGCATGAAGATCACCGAGACGATGGTCAGATAGGAGATGACGTCGTTGGTGCGTGCCTGGGTCAGCGACAGATGCATTTCGATCAAGCCGGTCAGCATGTCGCGCTGGGTCTCGACCAGTTCGATCAGCCGCAGCGCATGGTCGAGCGTGTCGTTGAAGAATATCTTGGTCTCGGCCTGCACGAAGGGCACGTCGTTGCGGATCAGCGTCGCCAGCGCGTCGCGCATCGGCCACAGAACGCCCTTCAGCACATTGGCGTCGCGCCGCAATTCGTGCAACTGCCGCATCTGGTGCTTGTGGGGCGTGTTGAGCATCTGGTCTTCGATGCCGTCGACCAATTCGCTCACCGTCTCGATCGGCGGGAAATAGCTGTCGACGATGGCGTCGATCAGCGCATAGGCGAGATAGTCGGCGCCGCGCGAGCGCAGCCGGTTGGGCATGGGAGCCGCGATGCGCTTGCGCACTGGATCGAACGGGTCGCCCTCGCGCTCCTGAAAGGTGACGACGAAATTCTCGCCGAAGAACACCGCGATCTGCTCGTAGCGATGCGCGGCGACATCGTCGATCATGCGCATGACGACGAAGGCGTGGTCCTCGAAGAAATCCACCTTCGGCCGCTGGCCGGTGTTGACGACATCCTCGAGCGCCAGCGGATGAAGGTCGAAAATCCGGCCGATCTCTTCGATCAGCGGGATGTTCGCGAGCCCCGTGCAATCAAGCCAGACGACCGGCCAGCGGTCGCAATGGGTGTTGAGCTCGTCGATGCTGGCATTGTCGATGGTTTTGTATTTCTCCGGCGAGATCAACGTCAGCCGAAGCTCGCTGCGCCGCGCCGCCGGATCGGCGATCAAGGTGCCGGGCGAAGCGCCGACCGGCGGCCGGCGGATTTTCAGCGGCGCCCGCTTTCCGACGGTCTCAGCCATTGCCACAATCCTCTGGGCCATAATCCTCTGGGCCATGATTCCTCTGGGCCATGATTCCTCTGGGCCATGAGCTCCCCTGGGGCGCGACGTCATAGCAGTTCGGGGATCGCTGAACTGCTCTAACCGTCGGTTTTCATGCAATTCCGACGAGAACCGTTACACGTTTTCCTGGAACTGCGAGCCGAAACTAGCCGAGTGCCGTCAACCGGCAAAGACCCGCTTGGGCTTGAACATGCCCTGTTCGATGGCGCCGATGGCGACGAGCTTGCCGCGCGCCGTGGCACAGGCCTCGTCGGCCTCGACCGGCGCGTCGCGCCCTCGAATGATGACGGGATTGCCGAGGCGGATCTTGGTCGCGGCGTCGTCGCTGACGGCGACCTGCGGCAAGCAGTCAAGCGCTGCGGCGGTCTCGACCAGCAGCGCATCGATGGCGCCGAAATCGACCGGCACCTCGGCTTCTTCGTCCGAATTCTCATCCGTCTTGCCGCCGAAGCGCGCCGCTTCGAGCTCGGCGACGGTGACGAAATCGTCCGCCGTGAACGGCTCGACCTCGACGCGGCGCAACTCGGAGATGTGGCCGAAGCAGCCCAGATCGCGACCCATGTCGCGCGCCAGCGAGCGCACATAGGTGCCCTTGCCGCACTCGACCTCGAAGACGGTTCTATCGACACCGTGCTCGACGATGTCCAAACGGCCGATTTCGATCTCGCGGGCGGGAATGTCGACCGTCTCGCCGTCGCGGGCAAGATCGTAGGCGCGCTCGCCGGCAATCTTGACGGCAGAGAATTGCGGCGGCGTCTGCATGATGACGCCGGTGTATTTCGGCAGCAGCGCCCGCACCTCGGCCTCGGCCGGGCGGCGGTCCGAGCTGTTCGTCACCGGCCCTTCGAGGTCGTCGGTCGACCGCTCCTCGCCCCAGGCGACGGCAAAGCGGTAGACCTTGGCGCCATCCTGCACGTAAGGCACGGTCTTGGTCGCCTCGCCGAGCGCGATCGGCAGCATGCCGGAAGCCAACGGGTCGAGCGTGCCGGCATGGCCGGCCTTCTCCGCTTGGAACAGCCATTTGATCTTGGAGACGGCTTCGGTCGAGCCCATGCCGACCGGCTTGTCCAGCACCACCCAGCCGGAGACCGGCCGGCCCTTCTTCTTGCCGCGGCGCGCCACCTATTCCTCGTCCTTGTCGTTGTTTTTATTCTGGTGGTCGAGATCGCGCGCGACCTCGGGCGATTTCAGCAATTCGTTGATCCTGGCGAAATTGTCGAAAGACGTATCGAGCCGGAAGCGAAACTCGGGCATGTACTTCATCTGCCTGAGCGCGCCCGAGACGCGGCCGCGAATGAATTTCGCATGCCTGTTGAGCGCCCCGACCACGGCATCGGCGTCGCCGACACCAAGCGGAGAAACGAAAGCGGTGGCGATCTTGAGGTCGGGCGACATGCGTACTTCCGAGACCGAGACGACACTGTTCTCGATCACCGGGTCGATGATTTCGCCGCGCTGCAGGGTCTCGGATAGGGCGTGACGCACCTGCTCACCGACGCGCAGCATGCGCTGGGAGGGGCCTGATGTTGTCGAACGGGACATTTTTCTTCAGTCCTGAAATCGTGAAGCGCGGGATGGGACCGCGCCACATGTCTCAACTACGAAACAAGGATCTCGGGCGGCAGCCTTGCGGCCGCCGCCCGGTGAATTCCGGCAAGTATATCCGAAATTAGAGCGTCCGGCTCACCATCTCGACGCGGAAGCACTCGATGACGTCGCCGACGCGCATGTCCTCGTAGTTCTGGAAGGCCATGCCGCATTCCTGACCGCCCGGCACTTCCGAAACCTCGTCCTTGAAGCGCTTCAGCGTCTTCAGCGTGCCTTCGTGGACGACGACGTTGTCGCGGATCAGGCGCACGCCCGCGCCACGCTCGACCTTGCCTTCGGTGACGCGGCAGCCGGCGATCTTGCCGACCTTCGAGATGTCAAAGATCTCGAGGATCTCGGCATTGCCGATGAAGGTCTCGCGCCGCTCGGGCGAGAGCATGCCGGAAAGAGCTGCCTTCACGTCATCGACGAGGTTGTAGATGATCGAATAGTAGCGGATCTCGATGCCGGCAGCGGCAGCAGCCGTGCGCGCCTGCGCATTGGCGCGGACGTTGAAGCCGATGATCGCAGCGCCCGAGGTCTCGGCAAGCGAGACGTCGGTCTCGGTGATGCCGCCGGCGCCCGAATGAACGATCCGTACCCTGACCTCGTCGTTGCCGAGCTTTTCGAGCGCAGCGTTGATCGCTTCGATCGAGCCCTGCACGTCGCCCTTGATGACCAGCGGAAACTCCTTCAGCCCGCTCGCTTGCAACTGCGACATCATCTGCTCGAGCGAGCCGCGCTGGCCGGCATGCTTGGCCACCGCCTTCTCGCGCGCCAGGCGCTGGCGATACTCGGTGATCTCACGCGCACGCGCCTCGTTGTTGACGACCGCGAAGCGGTCGCCTGCCTGCGGCGTGCCCTGGAGGCCGAGCACCTCGACCGGCATTGCCGGCGGCGCTTCCGGCACATGCTCGCCGCGATCGTTGACCAGCGCGCGGACACGGCCCCATTCGTTGCCGGCGACGATGATGTCGCCGGGCATCAGCGTGCCGGTCTGCACCAGCACGGTGGCGACCGGACCGCGGCCCTTGTCCAGCTGCGCCTCGATGACCGCGCCTTCGGCGGTGCGGTCGGGATTGGCCTTGAGGTCGAGGACTTCGGCTTGCAGCAGAATCGCTTCCAGCAGCTTGTCGAGATTGGTGCCCTTGGTCGCCGAAACCTCGACGTCCAGCACCTCACCGCCCATCGATTCCACGAACACTTCGTGGCGCAGCAGTTCAGTGCGCACCTTCTGCGGGTCGGCGTCGCGCTTGTCGATCTTGTTGATCGCCACGATGATCGGCACGCCGGCCGCCTTGGCGTGATTGATCGATTCGATCGTCTGCGGCATGACGCTGTCGTCGGCCGCCACCACCAGCACGGCGATGTCGGTCACCTGGGCGCCGCGAGCGCGCATCGCCGTGAAGGCGGCGTGGCCGGGCGTGTCGATGAAGGTGATCTTCTGACCGTTCTTCTCGATCTGGTAGGCGCCGATATGCTGGGTGATGCCGCCGGCCTCGCCGGAGACGACATTGGCGTTGCGGATGGCGTCGAGCAGCGAGGTCTTGCCGTGGTCGACATGGCCCATGATGGTCACCACGGGCGGACGCGACACCAGGTCTTCCGGACGGTCGGCGATGTTGAACAGGCCTTCCTCGATGTCGGACTCGGCGACGCGGCGGACCGTATGGCCGAATTCGGAAGCGACCAGCTCGGCCGTATCGGCGTCGATGACGTCGCCCGGCTTCAAGATCTGGCCCTGCTTCATGAAGAACTTGACCACGTCCACGGCGCGCTCGGACATGCGCTGCGCCAGTTCCTGGATGGTGATGGTTTCGGGCAGGATCACTTCGCGCATGACTTTCTCGCGCGGCTCGTTGTGCATCGCGCGCTTGAATTTTTCCTGGCGGCGGCGCATCGACGACAGCGAGCGGCCGCGCGCATCTTCATCCGACAGCGCGGTGTTCAGCGTCAGCTTGCCGCGGCGACGGTCTTCCTCGCCCTTGGTCGGCTTGGCCGGCCGCGCGACTTCCGGCGTGGCCAGACGGCGCACAGGCGCTCCGGCGCCGGCACCACCAGGGCGCCGCGGCTTGACCTCCTCTTCCTCGTCGGCCGTGGCCAGCTCGGCGGCTTGCGGGGCGCGGCGGCGCGCTTCTTCCTCGGCGCGGCGGCGGGATTCGGCCTCGGTTTGCAGACGTGCCTCCTCCTCGGCCTGACGGCGGGCGGACTCCTCACGCTCGCGCTTGCGGCGCTCTTCCTCCTCGGCGCGGCGCTTGGCCTCTTCCTGGGCGCGCTGACGATCTTCGATCTCACGCGCCTTGGAGCCTTCGAGCGCCCTGCGGCGCGCTTCCATCTCGCCGCGCGACAACTCGTTCAGCACCATTCCGGAGCGTTCCGGCTGCGGCGGCGCCTTCGGCGCTTCCGGCACGGCAGGCGCGGGTGCCGCGGCTGCGGGCTTCGGGGTGAAGACGGACGGCGCCACCGGCTCCGGCTTGTCGCCGGGCAGCGAGAACTTGCGCTTCTTGGTCTCGACCACGACCGACTTGGTGCGTCCGTGCGAGAAATTCTGGCGCACGGTGCCCTGCTCGAGGCCAGGGCGCTTCAGCGTCAAGGTCTTCTTCGGCGTAACGCTCAACGTCTTGTCGTCGCCCGATTTCGTATCGCTCATTCCATATCCTCTGCGGCATCATCATCGTCAGCAACGGCCGCAAGCATTGCCAAATCGTCCGGGGTTCCGCCCCGATAACGGTCGAGCGCAACCATGCGCTTCTCAACCGCCTTACCCGCATCCTGCGCGAGGACGGCAGCATGTATCACATTTGTACCCCCCAATGCCAAGCTCAACTCGGCTTCGGGGAAAAGTTTGTAGGCCGGTGTAGCGGGGCCGCCGAGATGAACGGTTGCCCGCCGCGCCTGACTGATCTTGCGCACGCCGTCGTCCGAGGCTTCCCTCGCGTGCAGCACGAAGAGCGCCTGCCCGTCGCGCACGGCAGCCTCTACCTTGGCGGCGCCCAGTACGACCGCTCCGGCCTTGCGAGCAAGACCCAACATGCCCAGGGCGGATCTGGAAAGCAGCCCGTCGACCATGTCGCCGAGTTCGGCTGGAACGGTGACCTGCGCCTTGAAAGCGCGGGCAAACAGGTTCTTCGCCGCTGCCTTGTCGATATGTAGGCGATCGGCGGTGACCCAGCAACCGCGGCCGGGCAGATTTCGCTTGATGTCCGGAACGACGGCCGAATCCGGGCCGACGACGAAGCGGATCAGTTCATCCGCTTCGGCCTGCCTGCGCGTGACGATGCAAGTGCGATCGTTCATGTCGTCCACGGGTTTTGCGATTGGTGGTCACCTCACGCACCGACGGTTTCACCGGCCGCTTCCTCAGCGGCCAGTTCTTCCTCGGAAATCCAGCCGGCCTTCTTGCGAGCGGTCAGCACCATCTGCTCGGCATCGGCGCGCGAGACGCCGTGATCGGCGAGCACACCGGGATAGACCTTGGTCTCGCCGTCCTTGCGTTCCTTCCAGCCGATCAGGTCGTCGGCGGCATAGCCGGCGAAGTCCTCGATCGTCTTCACGCCGTCCTCGCCGAGGGTCACCATCATGGCCGTGGTGATGCCGGGGATCTCGCGCAGCTCGTCCTCGACGCCGAGCGCCTTGCGCTTCTCGTCGTGCTCGGCCTCGATCTTCTCCAGATATTCGCGGGCGCGCGACTGGATTTCCGAAGCGGTGTCCTCGTCGAAGCCGTCGATCGAGGAGATTTCGCCAGAATCGACATAGGCGACTTCCTCGACGCTGGTGAAGCCTTCCGAGGCAAGCACCTGGCCGACCATCTCGTCGACATCGAGGGCTTCCATGAAGAGGGCCGAACGCTCGACGAATTCCTTCTGGCGGCGCTCGCTCTCTTCCTGCTCGGTCAGGATGTCGATGTCCCAGCCGGTGAGCTGCGAGGCAAGACGCACGTTCTGGCCGCGGCGGCCGATGGCCAGCGACAGCTGGTCGTCCGGCACGACCACCTCGATGCGCTCCGCATCCTCGTCGAGCACCACCTTGGCGACTTCCGCCGGCTGCAGCGCATTGACGATGAAGGAAGCGGCCGAAGGCGACCACGGAATGATATCGATCTTCTCGCCCTGCAATTCGCCGACCACCGCCTGGACGCGGCTGCCGCGCATGCCGACGCAGGCGCCGACCGGATCGATGGAGGAATCCCGCGAGATGACGGCGATCTTGGCGCGCGAGCCCGGATCGCGGGCGACCGACTTGATCTCGATGATGCCGTCGTAGATTTCCGGCACTTCCATGGTGAAGAGCTTGGCCATGAACTGCGGATGCGTGCGCGACAGGAAGATCTGCGGGCCGCGCTGCTCGCGGCGCACGTCGTAGACATAGGCGCGGACGCGGTCGCCATATTTGTAGTTCTCGCGCGGGATCAGCTCGTCGCGCCGGATGATCGCCTCGCCGCGGCCGAGGTCGACGATGACGTTGCCATATTCGACGCGTTTGACGGTGCCGTTGACGATCTCGCCAATACGGTCCTTGTACTCGTCATACTGACGATCGCGCTCGGCCTCGCGCACCTTCTGGACGATGACCTGCTTGGCCGACTGCGCGGCGATGCGGCCGAAATCCATCGGCGGCAGCTGTTCGGCGATGAAGTCGCCGAGCTGGGCGTCGGGATTGCGCTCGCGCGCCGTGGAAAGGGCGATCTGCGTCGCGTAATCCTCGACCTTCTCGACCACTTCCATCAGCCGCTGCAGCTTCATCTCGCCCGTATTGGGATTGATGTCGGCACGGATATTGGTTTCCTGCCCATAACGCGAACGCGCCGCTTTCTGGATCGCATCGGCCATCGCGGCGATGACGATCTGCTTATCGATCGACTTTTCACGCGCGACCGCATCGGCGATCTGCAGCAGTTCGAGCCTGTTGGCGCTTACAACCATTGTCTTTCTCCCGACTTCGCTCCGGGCATCGGCCCTGAAGCTCGATCAACTTTCCTGTTCGGTTTCGCTTTCTTCGCCGGCGACTGCATCTTCTTCCGCTTCGCCTCGGCGTTTTTTTGCTTCCTTGCGGGCCCTGTTGTCCTTCGACAGGGCCTCGCGAATAAGATCGTCGGTCAGCACCAGACGCGCCTCGGCAATCGCGTCATAGGGCACGCGCACCGTCGGCTTTTCGCCATAGGCCGCCTTGTCGCGCTCCAGCAAGATGCCGTCGGAGTCCGCCTCGGCGATCTTGCCTTTGAAGCGCTTGCGGTCGCCAATGAGGACCGACGTCTCCATCTTGACCAGATGGCCGGTCCAGGTGGTGAAATCCGATTTGCGCACCAGCGGCCGGTCGATGCCCGGCGACGAGACTTCGAGATGATACGCCTTTTCGATCGGATCTTCGACATCGAGCGCGGGCGAAACCGCGCGGCTGACCTCTTCGCAATCCTCGACGGTCATGGTGCCGTCGTCGCGCTCGGCCATGATTTGCAGCGTCAGCCCGTTCTGGCCGGTCAGTTGAACCCGCACGAGGCGGAAGCCGATGGCCTTCAGCACCGGCTGTATGATCAGCGCAATGCGCGCATCGATACCGCTTTCGCGGATGATACGGTCGTCGGCCTCGCTTGCCGCTGCGGTCATAAGTTTCCTGTCGCCTTGTCGCTCCGGCCGGCAGGTAACAAAAAAGAGCGGGACCGGGTGGACCCACTCTTCGTCATACCGACCAAGAATTTGAGGCTGATATAAACGATCCCGCCCGGCGTTTCAAGCCTGACCATGCATCGGACAAGCCCCGGGGGTAGCAGCGTTGCGTGCCGAGCGTGGCGGCTATGCGCCGGCGCCTCTGTAATCTTCGCCTGCCGGCACCCATCTATGTTGCAGTGCAGAAAGAAAGGTCGCGCGCACTGGCGCGCGAAGGTATTTGTCATGGACCGTGGATTGTTTTTTGTGATTGGCGATTTTCTTGGCACGTTCGGCAGCGCGGCTGCCGCATCGCGGGCCGTCGAGGCGAACCGCAAGCCGCGCCGCAGCGACCTGAAGAAACTCGGCATCGACCCGGCCGCTTTCGACAAGCTCGGCCGCTTTTAGGCCGCCCACGGAAGAAACGGACAATAGCTGAGTTCGAGCTTAAGCCTCGAGGCGCAGAATTCGTTGGCGGTCGCGGCTTCTTCGAGAGGCAGCCCTCGCCCCTACTTCTGGGCTTCTACGAGCGACGCAGCGATTGCAGCAATCGAACGGAACAAGACAAGCGGATCGTCCTTCGTCGGCAGAAATCCCCGTCTTTGCCAGAATTGCGCCGCCTCCCCGTCGATTGCATTGACCATGAGCGCACGTCCTCCAATCAGATCTGCAGCCTGAACGCAGCGCTGGAGCGCGTGCTTCAGCAAGCCAGTGCCGACACCGCGCCCAGCCCATTCTGTATCGGTCGCAAGCTGGCCAAGGAGAAGACAGGGCACCGGATCGGGCGGTTGCCCTGTGCGAATCGACCGGGGCAAGATCGACGGCACCACAGCCGTCGGCGCCAAGCTATAATATGCGACCACTCGGCCGGCCTCGTGGACAACGAGAACGGCCGTGAAGCCTTTCTCCTGATTGGAGAGCGCGCGCGTTTTCAGCCAGTGATCAAGTGTAGGTTTCCCGCAGGAAAACCCGGAAACGTCGTGAGCTGCGCCAAGCGGTTCGGGAGCCGATAAGGCCACGGCCTAGCGCTTTGCTGCGTAACCGGCTTCCCAGGGCGCGGGCCGCTTTGCCAATTCCACCATGTCGGGAACCGGAGCGACCGGGGCTGACAGAACCTCGATAAACTCCGCGAAGCCTTCCGGGCTCATGCGGATAAGGCGGCTGTCCATCAACACATCTTCGGCCGCGCGCACGGCAGCATCGCGCACGAAATCCGTGCGGGACCGGCCGCGGAGAGCGGCGGCACGATCAATGATCGCCACGTCCGCCTCCGGCAGGCGCATCGAGATCGGGTATTCCTTACGTTCCACGGTGGCGGCCATAATTATCTCCCTGCCGTTAATATGGCAGCATGTAGCGCGAATAATATGGCAGCATGTAGCTCGAACTGCAATACATGAATCATCCCAGGCCGGCCGCAAGCCGGGTTCTCTGCGACCGGGAAGACCACTTTGCAAGCGATCGCCCGCTGCTGAGCGGCTGGTTACCGGTTCCTGGGAAGTTAGTGCTCGGTCGGCCTACTTCCGGATAAAGGTCAGATAGGCGGGCCGCCTTCCCGCGCGAAGGGCCTTCGCCTCGTAGCGGGTGCCGGGCCAGCCCTCATAGGGCGTGTGCCAGTCGGCAGCCTCGTTTGCCTGCCAGGCGAAACCGCCAATTGCGCGGCAGGCGAGCAGCGTCCAGTTCACATAGCTGTCGATATCGGAGGCGAAGCGGAATCTCCCGCCCGGCTTCAGCACCCGGGCGAACCGGTCGAGATTGGCGGGGCTGACAAAGCGCCGCTTCCAGTGCTTCTTCTTCGGCCACGGATCGGGATAGAGCAGGTCGATGCCGTCGAGCGAGGCTGGCGGCAGCCAGTCGAGCAGACGCGTGGCGTCGTCGTCATAGACTTTCAGATTGGCGAGCGGGCGCTTGTCGAGCGCCGTCATCATCTTGGCCATGCCGTTGACGAAGGGCTCGACGCCGATGAAACCGGTCGCCGGAGCCTCCGTCGCGCGATGCAGAAGATGTTCGCCGCCGCCGAAGCCGATCTCGAGCCGACAGGCTGAAACGTCCGCCTTGAACAGCGTTCCAAGGTCCGCGGGTGCCTCCGCCGTCAGGTCGAGGCGATAGGCGCGCAAGCCACGTTCAAGCGCCTTGGCCTGCTGCGGACGAATGGTCTTGCCGTGCCGGCGGCCGAAAAATGCTTCGGTCGCGCGGCTTGGCCTGTCGGTTGGCTCCATGAACAGGTCTGGCGAAGCCGTCAGGCGGCAATCGCATCGGCAACCGCGTCCTTGAGCGCCTTGGCAAGGTCCGTCTTCTCCCAGGAGAAGGAACCGTCCCGGCCGGCCTTGCGGCCGAAATGGCCATAGGACGAGGTTTTCGCGTAGATCGGCTTGTTGAGGTCGAGATGACGGCGGATGCCGGAAGGCGAGAGGTCCATCACCTTGCGCAGCGCCTCCTCGAGCCTGGCCTCGTCGACCCTGCCGGTGCCGTGCAGGTCAACATACACCGACAGCGGCTGGGCGACGCCGATGGCGTAGGAAAGCTGGATGGTGCAGCGGTCGGCGAGCTTGGCCGCTACCACGTTCTTGGCGAGATAGCGCGCCGCATAAGCAGCCGAACGGTCGACCTTGGTGGTGTCCTTGCCGGAGAAGGCGCCGCCGCCATGGGGCGCAGCACCGCCATAGGTATCGACGATGATCTTGCGGCCGGTCAGGCCGGCATCGCCGTCTGGCCCGCCGATCACGAACTTGCCGGTCGGGTTGATGTACCAGTTGCAGTCGTCGGCAACCTTGAGTTCGCCAAGCGCCTCGCGGACGTATGGCTCGACGACATTGCGGACCTTCTTGGAATCCCAGCTCGAGTCGAGGTGCTGGGTGGAAAGCACGATCTGCGTCACTTCCGCCGCCTTGCCGTTGGCATAGCGCACGGTGACCTGGCTCTTGGCGTCCGGGCCGAGCTTGGCGGCCTCGCCGTTGCCTTCGTGGCGCGCGGCGGCAAGCAATTCGAGGATCTTGTGGCTGTAGTAGATTGGTGCCGGCATCAGGTCCGGCGTCTCGCGGCAGGCATAGCCGAACATGATGCCCTGGTCGCCCGCGCCTTCCTCGCCCTGGCGGTCGGCGGCATTGTCGACGCCCTGGCCAATGTCCGGCGACTGGCCGTGCAGCAGCACCTCGATCTTGGCCGTCCTCCAATGGAAGCCGGCTTGCTCGTAGCCGATCTCACGGATGGCCCTGCGGGCGACCGATTTGAACTTGGTCGGATTGACGACCGGGTGGCCCGCCGCATCCTTGAGGATGTTGCCTGCCTTGTCCTTCTTCAGCAGCGTCTCGGGAACCCTGACCTCGCCGGCGATGACGACGCGGTTGGTGGTGGCCAGCGTCTCGCAGGCAACGCGCACCTTCCACGGGTCCATGCCCGTCTTCCTGGCCTCGCGATAGACGAGATCGACGATCTCGTCGGAGATACGGTCACAGACTTTGTCGGGATGGCCTTCGGAGACGGATTCCGAGGTGAAGAGATAGTTCTGCCGCGTCACGGGTGTCCCCTCTTGAAAAGGATCGGCAAGGCTGCCGATTTTGGCGCGCCACGTGTTAGCGGTGCCGGGCGCCGCTCGTCAAGCGGCGCGACAGATCTGGCATGACTATCGGCACAATCAACTTGTGCCACCGGCGGCAGGGCACCGCCGGCGACATGAGCCTGGATTCACTCGGCGTCGTCCGGCGAAAGGGACTTCACAAGATCGATAATCCGGCGCCGCACCTTGACGTCGGGAATCTTGACGAAGGCACGATTGAGCTGAAGCCCTTCCGGGCTGCCGCAGAATTCGATCGCGAAAGTCATCGAGGCATCCTCGGCAAATCCCCGATTGCCGGTGACCGCCTCCTGACCGGGGGCGTCCTCGAAGAAGAAGGCGACAGGGACGCTCAGGATGGAGGCGATTGCCTGCAGGCGGCTGGCGCCGACCCTGTTGGTCCCCTTTTCGTACTTCTGTATCTGCTGAAACGTGATGCCGAGATTTTCACCCAGCTTTTCCTGGCTCATTCCAAGCATATTGCGACGCAGCCGAATACGACTGCCGACATGAATGTCGATCGGATTCGGCTTCTTCTTGTTCTCTTCTGTCATTTTTTCCTCGCCGAATTTTTCCGGCTTTTTCTATTTTTGCCGCCCAAACGAAACCGGAGCCACCTGCCCCAACAGACCCCTCCAACCGACTTCGAGAAAATTTTAGGCGTTACAGTATGAGTTTCTAATGTGCCGACTGTCAATTCACCCGTAGCCGCTGCCTTACATTCAATGTGAGGGCCGCGAGGGCAAACAGCAACATGATCAGCAATCCGTTAATTCGCCGCTGATCGGCGGTTAGCAGGGCGCGCCCGGAAACCGGCACATGGGCGTCGATGGCGCCGCGCGCATCGACCGCCAGGGCATCGACGATGCGCCCACGCGAATCGACAACGGCGGAGATGCCGTTGTTGGCCGCACGCAACAAAGGCACTCCATTCTCCACCGCACGAATCTGCGCCTGCCTGAAGTGCTGGTAGGGGCCTGGCGTGTCGCCAAACCAGGCGTCGTTGGTGACGTTCACAATAAGCTCGGATGACGCTGCTTCGATTGCAACGAGGTCAGGAAAGATGACCTCGTAACAGATGAACGGAACCGCGCGCAGGCCGTTCGGCACCGCGATCGGATGGCGTTCGTTGCCGGCGGCGAAATTCATCGGTCCGGCAACGAGCTGGCCTATGCCGAAACGCTCGAACAGGCCGGCAAAAGGCAGATATTCGCCGAACGGCACCAGATGCACCTTGTCGACAGCATCGACGATCTCGCCCTTGTCGTTGATCGCCACCACTGAGTTGTAATAACGGCTGCCGGCATTGCCTGCGCCACCCTCCTCGCGCACCACGCCGGCGATCAGCATCTGGCCGTCGCCCAGCATATCGCCCAAGGCCGTCAGCGCGTCCGGACGCTCCGTGAACAGGAACGGCACGGACGTTTCCGGCCACAGGATCAGTTGCGGCTTGGCATGGCCTTGCTCCGGTGCCTTCGCCGAAATCCCCATCAGCGTGGCGAAGATGCGGTCGCGCACCGAGGCATCCCATTTCTCGGTGAGGTCGACGGCGGGCTGAACGATGCGCACGTCGATCGAGCGGGTGGCCGGCGGGGCTGGGACGGCAAGCCTGAAATAGCCGAAGCCGACGTGAGCGGCAACGAGAGCGACGAACAAGGCCAAGCCCAGCCTGAGATGCCGGCGCGCCGCGACAAGCGCCGGCAGGGAAAAGACAAAAACGGCGAGCGCGTTCATGCCGATCATGCCCGTCACCGACACGCTTTGCATCAGGAGGGGCACCGGCATTGCGGCATAGCCGACGGCATTCCAGGGAAAGCCGGTGAACAGGAAATCGCGCAGCCATTCCGCAAGGCCGAAGCCGAAGGCAAGTGCGGCGATGCGGCCGATATCACTGCTCCAGCAAAGCCGCGCCACGAGCGTCGCGAAACCATAGAAGAAGGCGAGCCCAAAGGGGATGCCGACGACGGCGAAGGGCAGCGCCCAGGCGAAGCTGTCGGCCTCGACAAGAAGGGCCTGGCCGATCCACCAGAGGCCGGCGAGGAAATAGCCGAAGCCGAACCACCATCCGATGGCGAAAGCCGGGCGAAGGCGACGCAGCCAGCCGTCGGAGGCTTCACCGGTGGCGCCGTCGAGCAGCCAGACAAGCACCGGAAACGAGACGAAACAGACGGCGAAGAAATCGTAAGGCGCCTGGGCGAGAACCGCGAGCGCTCCCGCGACAAACGCTACCAGCGACCGCCGCCACCCCCACAGCAGAATTATCCGGCCGGCAAAGCGCTGCATTCAACTTTCCAAGTCGCGCGAATCAGGCAGCCAGAGATTTAACAGGCCGAGCCGGATGCTCCAAACACGAGTAAGCGCAACCAAATTCACGGTCGCGCTAACGGTGCCACCCTTCAATGCTGAGGCCGCTCAGTCGCTCGGCCTCCTCTTTGGGCACAATGCGCACGGTCTGTGTGGTCATCGATCGGCATGAGGCGAATATCAGGCCTGCTCGGTGCGCGCCGCGCGGCGGCGCTGCCGTTCGCCCTTCGGGCTCTGCACGATGCGCACCCGCTTGACGCGGCGCGGATCGGCGTCGAGCACGTGGAATTCGAAGCCCGGTATGGCCTGCACCACTTCGCCACGGGCCGGAACCCGGCCGAGCGTGTTGAAGATCATGCCGCCGATGGTGTCGACATATTCGCCGTGCTCGCCGGCGGCGAAATCCTCGCCGATCATCTTGGCGACTTCGTCGATCTCGGCCTTGCCGTCGACCACGAACACGCCCTCTCCGATCCGGGTGATCATCGGCTCGTCGTCGTCGTGCTCGTCCTCGATGTCGCCGACCACCATCTCGACGATGTCTTCGAGCGAGGCGAGGCCGTCGGTGCCGCCATATTCGTCGATGACCAGCGCCATCTGGGTCCGCGTCGTCTGCATGCGTCCCATCAGGTCGGAAGCAAGCATCGATGGCGGCACGAACAGCACCGGACGGATCAGGTCGAGATCGCCGATGGTGCGGGCGAGATCGACCTGGGCCAGATCGAGGATGGTCGGCGCCTGGGTCTTCCTGTTCGCCCGGCCCTTCTTGACGCGGGCGACCTTGGTAATGTGGGCAAGAACGTCGCGTATGTGGACCATGCCGCGCGGATCGTCGAGCGTTTCGGAATAGACCGGCATGCGGGAATGACCGGACTGTTCGAAGAGGCCAAGCAGATCGCCAAGCGAGGTGGTGATCTCGACCGCCTCGATATCGGCACGCGGCACCATGACGTCCTCGACGCGCACTTCGCGCAGCCGCAGGATGTTGTTGAGCATCGCACGTTCGCCGGGCGAGAAGGATTCGGCATCGGTGGCCGTCTCGGCCAGCGCGTCGGCGATCTCCTCGCGCAGGTTGGTGCCGTTGCGGTGCCTGAACAGGCCTAGCACGCGATCGAAGAGAGAAGGACCGGCATGCGGAGGCTCGGCGGCCACGCTGCCGGTCGGAATACTCGGACTGGAGCCCTCTTCCGATTTTTCGGAAGGCTTGGCCGCACTGCCGGCGTCCGGACGGGCGGCAGTTTCTGGTTTATCGTTCATCGCCATCAGGTCAATTGGTCTTTTTTGTTACGCGTAGGGATCGGGAATGGCAAGCCTCGCAAGCGCCGCGCGCTCGATCGCTTCCATCTCCTCGGCCTCGGCGTCGGTCTCGTGATCATGGCCCAGAAGATGCAGCAGGCCATGGATGACGAGATGGGTGATATGGTTCGCTAGCGGCTTGTCTTCCAGTGCGGCCTCACGCCCAACGGTCTCGGAAGCAAGCACGATGTCGCCCAACATCGGCGGCAACTCGGCGCCTTTCGGAACGGAAAAAGCCGGGAAAGACAGTACGTTGGTCGGCTTCTCCTTGCCGCGCCATTCGGCGTTGAGAGTGCGGATATGGGCGTCGTCGGAAAAAACGACGCTGAGCTCCGAAGCGCCGCTCGCGCCGGTTTCGGCAAAGGCGGCAGCGACGGCCTGATCGACCAGGTGCGCCAGCTCGGCCTCAGGGGGCCAGTCGCCGGCCTCGACGAAAATATCGATGTCGACCGGCGTCTTGCCGCTGGATCCCGGATTTTCAGCCATGGGGCTTGGATCAGCTCTCGGCGCCGAGGCCCCTGGCGAACTTGCCGTCCCGGTCATAGGCCTTGACGATCTCGGCAACCAGCGGATGGCGCACGACATCGCCCTCGTTGAAGCGGACCGTGACTATGCCCGGCACGCCGTCGAGGATGCGCAGCGCCTCGACCAGGCCCGACTTGGTGTTGGGCGGCAGGTCGATCTGGGTCGGATCGCCGGTGACGATCATGCGCGAGTTCTCGCCGAGACGGGTGAGGAACATCTTCATCTGCATCGGCGTGGTGTTCTGCGCCTCGTCGAGGATCACCGCGGCATGCGCCAGCGTGCGGCCGCGCATGAAGGCTAAAGGCGCGATCTCGATGACCTCGGCGGCGATCGCCCGCTCGACCTTGTCGGCCGGCATCATGTCGTATAGCGCGTCGTAGAGGGGCCGCAGATAGGGGTCGACCTTCTCCTTCATGTCGCCGGGCAGGAAGCCGAGCCGCTCGCCGGCTTCGACCGCCGGGCGCGACAGCACGATGCGCTCGACCATGCCGCGCTCGAGCAGCATCGCCGCATGCGCCACCGCCAGATAGGTCTTGCCGGTGCCGGCCGGGCCGATGCCGAAGACCATTTCGGAGCGCTCCAGCGCGCGCATATAGGCGTCCTGGTTGAGCGAGCGGGCATAGATCGTGCGCTTGCGCGTGGCGATCTGGGCGGCCGAAACCTTGCCCTTGCGCTCCATGGTGGGCAGCGTCAGCTGGTCGTCGGCGGCGATCGCCATGCGCACGGCGCCGTCGACGTCGGACTGGCCGATATCGACGCCCTTCTGCAGAATGCCGTAGAGCGTGTCGAGCGCGCGGCGCGCCTGCTCGGCGGCCGAAGCTGTGCCCTTGATCGCAAGCTGGTTACCGCGCGAACGGATATCGACGCCGAGCTTCTGCTCGAGACGGGCCAGATTCTCGTCGAACTGGCCGTATAGGGCGCTGGCAAGCTTGTTGTTGTCGAAGGTCAGTACGATGTGCGCCATGTCGGAGGCCCCGGATGCCTGGTTCTGGGGCGGATTCTTCAGTTCAGCAGCGCTCAACCGTCTCTCCTCATCTGCCGAGGCTTGTGGCTATGCATGTCGTTGTCCCGAAACCGCGAGCACTTTTTGGGCGACATGCATCAGGCCAACTCGGCGAACAGGCTGTTGGGACCTGTCTTCGTGATTCGTACGTCGATAATGTCACCGATTCCGCCGGCCTTGTCGTCAACAATAACAGGCTGCAGCCAGGGCGAGCGGCCGACGATCTGACCGGCATGGCGGCCGGGCTTCTCGATCAGCGTGCTGACGGTGCTGCCGACCAGGCTGGCGATGAATGCCTTCTGCTGCTCGTTGACCAGCGCCTGCAGGCGCTGCAGCCGCTCGTCCTTCACGGCTTCCGACACATGGCCGTCCATCTCGGCGCCCGGCGTGCCGGGACGCGGCGAATATTTGAACGTGAAGGCCGAAACGTAATTCACCTCGCGCACCAGTTCGAGCGTTGCCTCGAAATCCGCTTCCGTCTCGCCGGGGAAGCCGACGATGAAGTCGCCGGACATGGCGATATCGCCGCGGGCGGCGCGGATGCGATCGATGAGGGCCAGATAATCGCGTGCCGTATGCCTGCGGTTCATCGCCTTCAGTATCCGGTCGGAGCCAGACTGCACTGGTAAATGCAGATAGGGCATCAAGGCCGGCAGGTCACGGTGCGCGGCGATCAATTCATCATCCATGTCGCGCGGATGGCTGGTGGTGTAGCGCAGCCGCGCCAGGCCGGGAATTTTCGCCAGGCGGAAGAGCAGGCGGCCGAGGCCCCATTCCTCGCCGTTTTCGCCCTCGCCGTGCCAGGCGTTGACGTTCTGACCGAGCAGCGTCACCTCGCGCACGCCAGCCTCGGCGAGGCGCTCGGCCTCGGCGACGATCTGGGCCACCGGCCGCGAGACTTCGGAGCCGCGCGTATAGGGCACGACGCAGAAGGTGCAGAACTTGTCGCAGCCCTCCTGAACGGTAAGGAAAGCGGTGACGCCGCGCTTTGCCAGCTCGGCGCGCTTCGGCTGCGGCAGATGCTCGAATTTGTCCTCAATGGCGTAGTCGGTCTCGACGATCTTCTCGCCGCCGCGCACCCTCGCCAGCACGTCGGGCAGCCGGTGATAGGTCTGCGGGCCGATGACGAGATCGACGGCCGGCGCACGGCGTATGATTTCCGCCCCTTCGGCCTGCGCCACGCAGCCGGCGACGCCGATCAGCAGCTCACGGCCGGCTTCGGCGCGCTCGGCCTTCATGTCGCGGATGCGGCCAAGCTCCGAATAGACCTTTTCGGCCGCCTTCTCGCGGATGTGGCAGGTGTTGAGCAGCACCAGATCGGCGTCTTCGACGGCGTCGGTGGCGACATAGCCGTCGGCCGCCAGCGCATCGGTCATACGCTGGGAATCGTAGACATTCATTTGGCAGCCATAAGTCTTGACGAAGACCTTTTTCGCCGCCCCGGCATGCACCGGCTCGCGCTCAGGCGCGGTGCCGATGTCGTGGCTTTCAATCGTGTTCAATTCCATCGGGCGGCTTCTAACGCCTTTCCGCGACAAAAAACAGCCGATTCCGGCAGGCTACGGCGCCGCGCGTCGATTTTTCAAGCTATGCGCTGACGACTGGGACGCGGCTCGGCGAGCGCAGCCTGCATCATCTCGCGCACTCTCGCTTCCATCAATCTTGCCGTTTCCTTGCGGTTAGAACCCTTGGAGAAGGGCACCGGATCACCGAAATGCACTTCGGCATCGAGCGAGCCCTCGGCAAGCAAACCCTTCAAATGCGGTATCAGATCCTGGTCGCCGATCCAGGCGGCGATCGGCCGGTGGCGGCGGCCCATCGGCACGCCGTGCAGGCGCGTATAGGCGATCGCCACCGGCTGGATAAACACTTGGTCCGCCGCCCCTTCCGAAATCGCCATCGAGGCGGCACCGAACAAGGTGCTCTTGAACGGCAGCACCAGATTGCCGTCCCCGGTCGAACCCTCGGCGAACAGAACCATCGCATCGCCCTTGGCCATGCGTCTGGCGATCTCGCTCGCCTGGTCGCCGGAGGTGCGTTTGCGGTCGCGCTCGATAAAGACGGTGCGCTGCAGCTTGGACAGCATGCCGATCATCGGCCAGCCTTCCATGTCGGCCCTGGCGATGAACTTCACATCGACAAAGGAGCCGAGCACCATGATGTCGGTCCAGGAGATGTGGTTGGCAGCGATGAGCAAGGGGCGCTCTTTCGAGAGCGCGCCTTTGACGTGCACGCGCATGCCGAGCGCCTTGAGGATCATGCTGTGCCAGATCTTGAGGAGGACTGTCTCCGGCCAAAGCCTCGTCTTCATCGACAGGAGCTGCAGCGGCGCCAGCACCAGCGTGCCGGCGGCGACGAGGCCGAACGCCAGGAAAATCCGCAATTTCTTGACCATTCGCTCCGGCCCTATCCCACAGTCTGGCTAGCGAAGATCGCGGCGCATGACAAGCGCGCCGGTCGGGCCGTGCTCGGTCGACCGGTAGTAGTTCGGACGCTGGCCGACCTGACGGAAGCCGAGCCGGCGATAGAGCGCGATGGCCGGCGTATTGGTCTCGTCGACCTCGAGGAACAGCGCCTCGGCGCGCTGCGCATGCAATTCGCGCAGCACCGCATCGATCAATTGCCAGCCAAGCCCCTGGCGCCGATGGGCGCGAGCCACCGCGACCGTAAGGATCTCGCCCTCGCCTGCCGCGAGCCGCGCCAGCACGAAACCGACCGGCGGCTTCGCACCCTGCCCGGTCTCGCGCGCGGCGTAACCGAACACGGTGTCCTGTTCGAGCAGTGCCGCGAACTCGCCATCGGTCCAGGGGCGAACGAAATCCTCGCGATGCAGCACCGCAACGGCGGCGCTGTCGGCCACCGTCAGCGGCTCCAGCGCATAATCCCTGCGGCGCGGCTGAAAGAAAGGGATGCGCATCAGGATTTTTTTCCCTTTGGTGCATGATCTTCTCCAGAACCCGGCTTCCCGGATTCATGGTTCCGCCTTGGCAGAATGAAACCGGCCTGCGGCTTGGCGTCGGCGCCGCGCAGATAGAGCGGCTTCGGCTTTGCGCCTGGCCCTTTCGCGGCGGCCAGTCGGGCATAGGTCGCGATGTCGGCTGTGGCTACGGCCGGCCCGGTGTCGAAGTCCGGCCCGGCCGCTGCCGCAATCAGCGGCGCGGCGGTGCCGGTGAGGACCGCTTTCGCATCGACTGCCATTCCGGTCGCTTGGGAAAGCGTGGCCACCGTTGGTCCGTAAGTCAGAACTAACGCTTCATCGAAAAGTGCCGCATGGAGTTCCTCGCGGCCGGCGTCGAGCGCCGCCAGCACGGCACGGCCGGGAAAGGCATTCGCGGCTTCCGCCGCCAACGCTTCCAGCGTCGTCACGCCGATAGCCGGGATCTTCAGCGCCAGGGCCAAGCCACGCGCGGTCGAGACGCCGACGCGCAGGCCGGTGAAGGAACCGGGGCCGATCGAGACGGCTACAGCGTCCAAGCCTTGATAGCCGATCCCGCTGGCCTTCAATGCCGCCTCGATGACGGCCATCAGATGCTCGGCATGCCCTTTGCCGAGGTCGAGCACCTGGCGGCCGAGCTCGATGCCAGCGTCAGCGTCGTGTACGCAGGCGGCGCAGAGATTGGCGGCGCAGTCGATGGCGAGCAGCTTCATAGGGCCGGTTAACCAACTGGATCGAAACACATTCCCTGTGCCCGGCATGGCCCGCCGCCGCAAGGGCCACGCCGCATAAATGTTATGCGGCTTGGCTTTAGCACGACATCAGGAAGCTGGCCTTGACAGCGATCAGCCCGCAGCCGCGATGCGCAGCACGTGGTTGTCCCAGACATAATCGGGTTCGGCGCGCGTCCCGCCCGCACCGCCGACGATCTCGCCAGCGCCGGTCGTTGCCATGAAGTCGGCGCCGTCCGGCGCGAGACCGCAAACTTCGACCAGCGACTTCGTCGCGACAACGCGTCCGCTGGCGGCATCGATGACGGCCAGCGAATTACCCTCCGGCGAGGTCACGGCGACGGTGCCGGCATCGGGATTGGCGGCAACCGAGCCGATATAGTTGCGGAAGCCCGACAGCACGTCCTGCGGCATTTCCAAAAGCTCGAGCTCCTTGCCGCGCGCGGCGCGGCCGACCAGCGCCGGCCGGTCGATCGCCGGCCCGCGATACTGACAGCCGAACCAGACGGTGCCGGTCCGGTCGCGGTCCATGTGACGGATCGACAGCTGATGCAGCGCCGGCGGCAATTCGTGCTTTTCGATCAGGTCGCCAGTGATGCGGTCGACCAGCGCGTAGGACGGCTTCATCGTTGCGATGTTGAGCTCGGCGCGGCCGAAATCCGGATGCGTTTCGATGCCGCCATTGGCGATGGCGAGCGCCCTGCCGTCGCCGAGCAGCAGCAGTTCGTGCGGACCCATGCCGTAGGTCGGGAACTCGCCGACGCGGCTGAACTTCGCCCGCGCGTCATAGACGCCGACGACGCCGGCGGCGTTGTCGAAATCATTTTCCGTTGCATAGAGCAGCGCGCCGTCGGGCGAGAACACGCCGTGACCGAAGAAGTGCCGGCCGGCAATGCTGGCGATGATCAAAGGCTTCTCGCGGCCGGTGTGGTCGAAGACCATCGCGAAGGTGCCGGGCTGGCGGGCGAAGACGACCGAGCGTTTCGACACCGGATCGAACGCGACGTCGTGGCCACGGTCGGGCAGATCGAGCGTGTGCAGGATCTTGCCGGCCTCGGAGAGCACGGCGGCGCCGAAGCTGCCGTCGCGCCTGACGAAGGCCGTGGCGAAGACGGCGTCCGTTGCAAACGTCTCCGCCCAGGCGCGCGGCGCCATCGCGGCGGCGAAGCCGGCGCCGGCGGCACGCAGAAAGTCGCGGCGATCGATGAGCGGCGTCGTCACGGCGTCAATCACCATCCAGCGACGAAAAGCCGGCGGTCAGGCCAAACTCGGCGGTCATCCTGGTGCCGATCAGGGTCGAGAGGCTGGAGGTGATCAGCGCGAGATGCTCGAGCTTGTCGCGTAGCGCCGGATCGGCGAGCGCCTTGTCGATCGGGCCGCTAACAGACTTCGCCGTCGCCACGCCGTTGGTCAGCTGGATGTGGATGGATTCGGCCATCCACCGCGCATCGGCGGGCAGCGCATCGCCAAGCTTCGAGGCCTGAAACAGCTTGTCGATGCCGGACAGATTTCCGGCCAGCGAATTCAGCGTGTTCTGCGAGCGCCAGTAGATCGCCTGCTTCGGCTTGTCAGCATCGGGCTTCGCGCCAAGAAAACCCTTGAGCCGCACGTCGCGGATCATTTCCAGCTCATTGATAAAAACGCCGACCAGTTCCGTGACCGCTTCGGTGCCATCACGATAGAGCGGGTTCTTCGGCCCCGGATTGGCCCAGAGCGAGGCAAAACCATCGGGCTTGCTCCATGCTTCGCGGACCTCGCCGGCGATCGCCTGGATGTTGCTGGCCACCGCCGCCCCGTAGGCGCAGCGATAGGGATCGTCCTTACTGGCAAGCGTTTCGGCACCATCGCCGAATAGCACATATTCCAACGCACCGAGGCCCTGCATGGCAACGCTCTTTCGCGCGAGTTGCGCCGGATCGTCGGCGGATGGATCCTTGGCAACGAGGGTCGACTGCACCTGCCTCAATCCGATGCTCTTGCGGTCCGGCCAGTACAGCATGCGCTCCAGCCGGTTGTTTTCCTTGATGGGCCCGAAGGCGATGATCTCGGCCACCGACCAGGCTTCGACTGTGGCGGAAAACTCGGTACGCGCCGCGTCGAGATTTTGCTGGGACGGCGCATTGCAGAGCTGGCGCATCGCCTGGGTCAGGGTCCCGGCATGATCGTCGAGGCTGGCGTAGACCGGGCGGACGAAGCCGTCGATCGCGCGGCCGATAAGATCGGAAGCTTTGACCGCGGCCTGGGTCGGCAAGGCCGCGGCCAGCAAGAAAGGAAGGGCAAGCGCGGCGGCACGTCGGTTAAACATCAGAGCGACTCCAGGAATTTGATCAGCGCATCGCGGTCGGCCGCAGCTGCGCCGGCAAAGCGGTCGCGCGCCTTCTGGCCCTCGCCGCCATGCCACAGGATCGCCTCTTCGAGCGTCCGCGCGCGGCCGTCATGCAGATAGAAGCTGTTGCCATTGACCGTGGCGGTCAGGCCGATGCCCCAGAGCGGCGGCGTGCGCCATGCGCTGCCGCTCGCTTCCCCCACGCGCTGCCCGTCGGCGAGACCCTCGCCCATGTCGTGCAGCAGGAAATCGGAATAGGGCCAGATCAGTTGGAAGGCTTGCGCCTTGTTGGGCGTGCCGCGCATGGTGACGAATTTCGGCGTGTGGCAGGAAATGCAGCCCATCTCGTAGAACTGCTTCTTGCCGGAAAGAACCTCCGGCTTGTCGAGGTCGCGCCGCGCCGGCACAGCGAGGTTCTGCGAATAGAAGGTGACGAGGTCCATGACCGGGGGCGGCGCTTCCGCCGCGCCCAGGCGCTCTTGGACGCCATTCGGCAGGGTAAGGCACGCCTTCTCAGCCTCGGTGCAATCGCCCCAATGCTTCGGCACTTCAGGCGTCGAGATGCCGATATCGCCGGCAAAGGCATCGGCGGCCTGCTGCCGGATCGATGCGGCCTGCGCTTTCCAGCCGAAGCGGCCCAAAGTTATCGCGCCGCTCAACTCCTCGCGAACTATGTTCGGCCGGCCGGAGATGCCGTCGCTGTCGCGGTCATGCGGATCGGCAAGGGCAAGGATGTCGGCCGGGGCGATCTCCTCGATCAGTCCGAGCCCGATCATTGGCGGCGTCAGGCGCGGCGACAACGTCGTGCGCGGGTCGAGCGGGCCATAGCCCAGATTCTCGACCGAGTAGCGGGGCTTGCGCAGCAAAACGACGGCACCGTCGCCCAGCGTGACCTTCTCTTCCGAATAGTCGATGCGCATGTGGCCTTCACCCTTGAGGCCGGGAACGGCCAGATCCTGCAATTGCGAGCCATAGACAGGATCGGGGAAATTCGGCAGCTTGTGGTCGGCAAGTTCGGCTCTCTCCTCGGCATTGCTTGCATCGCGCGCCAGCCGCAAGAACATCGAGGTCGAGCCTGTGCCGCTTCCCGGCGGACGGCCGCGACCATCCTTCAGATGGCAGTTCTGGCATGCGCGTTCGTTGAACAGCGGCCCGAGCCCGTCGGACGCTTGGGTCGATGACGGCGACGACACCCAGTTCTTGCGAAACAGCGCATTGCCGAGCTTGAAGGTCCCTTCCTCCTCAAAGGTGATGTTGGCGGAAGGCTGCGAGAAGGCGTCGCGGTTGACGTCCTTCCTCGACGTGCCGGCGCCGCCCTGCATCAGCTCGAACGGTTCGGGCTTTGTAAAGTCGGTCGTAGGCTTGGTGACCGCCAACACCCGCGCCTGATCCTCCGGCGTCAGATCTGTGCGGCTCGTCGGCAGACCCGCCGGCTCGCCCGCCATGGCGGGAGCAGAAAGCGTGATTGCCAGCAGGAGCGTGGCACCGCGCCAGATCCGGTATCGCGGGTTCCTCGGGAGCAGCAGGCCGGCTATCTCGGCCCGCCATGAGCGGCGCGAAAAATCTATCGGGCGCCGCATTCCCGCATGTCCTTACTCCGCCTCGTTGGCCGAGTCGGCGTTGAGCTGGCCGTACTTTTCCTCGCCGATCGAGGCGAGCAGGTCGAGCTGACTCTCCAGGAAGTCGATGTGGCCTTCCTCGTCCGTCAGCAGATCCTCGAACAGTTTCATCGACACGTAGTCGCCCGCATCCTGGCAAATCTCGCGCGAGCGCTTGTAGGAGGTGCGCGCGTCATATTCGCCGGCGAGATCGGATTCGAGCACTTCCTTCACATTCTGGCCGATACGCAACGGCGCGACCGACTGCAGGTTCGGATGGCCTTCGAGGAAGATGATGCGGGCAACCAGCCGGTCGGCGTGATGCATTTCTTCGATCGATTCCGCCCGCTCCTTCTTTGCCAGCTTGGTGTAGCCCCAGTCTTCGAGCAGACGATAATGGACCCAGTACTGATTGACGGCACCAAGCTCCAGAAACAGGGCTTCGTTAAGCCGCTCGATGACCTGCGGTTCGCCTTTCATGGGTTCTGCTCCCGAATTGGCCGCGCAGTCCTCTGACGCGGTCCAGGTGTGAAACGATATCCGCGCCGCTCCCCTCTGAACGGGCGTGGTAGTTCTCGGTGACCCGAATGATCGTTTCCACCACATTTGGAAAGCAGCCGCAACAGCGGCCGCGCTTGCGCATGGCATGATAGACCTTGGCCGGCACGATAAGCTGCCAGGGATCTTCATCCAGCAGACCGATGATCGTCTGCTCGATCTCCTTCTCGGTGATGATGTTGCAATGGCAGATCAGCATTCACTTGCTCTGGCTAGCGGCGCTGTTCCGGCGCCGTTTGGCTTGTTTCTCAATTGAGCATGATCTTGTCCAAAAACCGGCTTCCACTTTTTGGGATCATGCTCGGGTGCTACTTGAACACCTTGTCCGGAGCATCAAGGCTGTCGGAGCCCTCGAAGGCGATGGCATTGAGCTTGAGCGAGCCGACCGCGCGTTCGATCGACTTGGTCTGGTCGATCAGCGCGTCGATCGCCGCCTGCACAGTGGCGTTGCCTTCCGCATTGCCTTCGGCGATCTGCTGGTCATAGGCCTCGCCGGCCAGCGCCCGCGCCTTGATCGCTTCCATCTTGGCGACCGAAGTATCGAGCTTGTCCGACAGTTCCTTGTCGATCGCAGAATCGGCCACCTTCACCATGTCCGACACCGACGGGCCGGAAACCACGGTGCCGTCGAGGCGCGTATAGTTGGCGTGATAGGCGGCGCGGATGCCGATCGCATCATAGAGATGCGAGTTGTAGGTGTTGTCGGAGAAGCAGTCCTGCTCCTCCTCCGGGTCGTGCAGCAAAAGGCCGAGCTTCATGCGCTCGCCGGCCAGCTCGCCATAGGAGAGCGAGCCCATGCCGGTGAGGATGGTGGAGATGCCGGCATTCGGCTCGCCATCGACGAGGGTCTTGCGGGCGGCGCCGTCTTCCTTCCAGTTGTTGACCATCTCCTGCAGGTCGGTGACCAGAAGGTCGCTTGCCGACTTCAGATATTCCGCGCGGCGGTCGCAATTGCCGCCAGTGCAGTTCTTGAGATCGTAGTCGGTGTACGGGCGCTCGCCGGCGCCTGGACCGGTCCCGTGCAGGTCCTGGCCCCAAAGCAGGAATTCGATGGCGTGATAGCCGGTCGCGACATTGGCCTCGACGCCGCCGGCTTCCTGCAGCGTGCCCGAGAGGAATTCCGGCGTCAGCTTCGAGGCGTCGACCTTCTTGCCGTTGATCTCGATCTCCTTGCTCGCAATGACGTTCGCCGTATAGAGCGAGTTCTCGTCCGACTCGGTGCCGTAGCTCTTGGCGACATAGTCGATCAGGCCTTCGTCCAGCGGCCAGGAATTCACCTTGCCTTCCCAGTCGTCGACGATCTTGTTGCCGAAGCGGTAGACCTCGGTCTGCTGGTAAGGCACGCGCGCCGCCTTCCAGGCATCGCGGGCAGCGTTGAGCGTCTCTGCCGAGGGCTTGGCGAGAAGCGCGTCGACGGCCTTGTCGAGCGCCTCAGCCGTGATCAGCGAATCCTCGTATTTGGCGAGCGCGATGTCGGCATAGGTCTTGATCACCGCCTTCGCATCGGTTTCGGCCTTCGCCGGCAGCACGAACACGGCCGCCGTCAGCGCCGCGGTGGCGCCGATCGCGGCAAGCCTGGTGCCCCAACGTAGCGCAATAGTTCGCGGCGTGATTATCGCTTTCATCAATCCCATCTCCTCAAAAATTCAATGACATAGGCATGCGGCCGCCGGCGCGCGGCGCCAGCGCAAGCACGAATGACCGGAAAGGCAAAGTTGCCGCGCAATGGCGCGGCCAATCAGCAAAAGACACCGAAATGCCTCCAATCGAAAGGGTTCAAGGCCCAGACATCAAAGGAATGCGCCAGCGGCGCAGCCCTCCATAAAGCGGCGGAGCGGCTGGAAGTCAACTGGCGGTACAGAGAAAATTCAATTGAAACAACAGTTTAGAATTATTCTAAACTGGAATTATCAACTTTAAGGCGGCGCATGCGGCGGACATCCGGATTGACAGGCGGCCATCCTGGGTGCGACCCGGACCACGGCTCTTGCGGCGGCGGCAGACAATCGCCACTTGGCGGAAGATCCTAGATTTGAAGGCAAAAAGGGCTGCGATGAAGAACGGGGTGGTCATTGTCGGTGCGGGTCATGCGGGCGTGCAGGCGGCCGCTAGCCTGCGTGAGGAAGGCTATGACGGGCCGGTCATCCTGATCGGCGACGAGAACGAGCCGCCCTATCACAAGCCGCCGCTGTCCAAGACCTTCATCAAGGATGCCGACGCCAAGCCGCAGCCTTTGCGCGGCGAGGCCTTCTATTCCGGCAATGCCATCGACTACCGGCCGGGCGTTTGGATCGACAGGATCGATGGTGGCGAGCGCAGGCTGGACGTTTCCGGCGGCGGCACAATTGCCTTCGACCGGCTGGTGCTGGCCACCGGCTCGCGGCCGCGCCTCCTCAAGCTCGATGGCGCGGAGCTCGCCGGCGTGGTGTCGCTGCGCTCGCTGGCCGATGCGCGGCTGATCCGCGAGTTGAGCGCGCAGAGCGAAGAGGTCGTCATCCTCGGCGGCGGCTTCATCGGCCTCGAAATCGCAGCGACGCTGAGGGCCGCCGGCCGCAGGGTCACCGTCGTCGAGGCGCTCGACAGGCTTCTCGGCCGCGCCGTGGCGCCGGCAATCGCGGCGCATGTGCGCCAGCGCCTGGAGGCGATGGGCGTGCGCCTGCTCACCGGCACCACGGTTGCCCGTCTGGAAGGCGAAGGCGGCCGCGTTTCGGCCGCGATCACGTCAAGCGGCGAGCGCCTGCCGGCGCAACTGGTGATCATCGGCATCGGCGTGGTGCCCAATGTCGAGCTGGCCGAAGCCGCCGGCATCGCGATCGCCAACGGCATCCGCGTCGACCAGCATATGCAGAGCTCGATCCCGGAAATCCTCGCCGTCGGCGATGCCGCCTCCTACCGGCACTGGTTCACCGGCGGCGACGTGCGGCTGGAATCGGTGCAGAACGCCACCGACCAGGCGCGGCTTGCCGCGCGCACCATCGTCGGCCATGCCGAACCCTTCGCGGCCGTGCCTTGGTTCTGGTCGGATATCGGCGACATGAAGTTGCAGATGGTCGGCCTGACGCAAGGCGGCGACAGCCATGTCGTGCTGGGCGAGCCGGCCGAGAACAGGTTCTCGATCTACCACTATGCCGGCAACCGGCTGCTGGGCATCGAATCCGTCAACCGCCCGGCCGACCACATGCTCGGCCGCAAGATGCTCGGCGCCGGCTTCTCGCCCGCGCCTCACACCGTGGCAGCCGGGCCGGATGCGCTGAAGGCGGCGCTTGCGGCCTTCAGCCAGGACGAGCCGGCAAGGGCCAGCGCGTAGAGATTGCCAATTTTTGCCATCAGCCTTACATTGGTTGAATGAGCACGATGAATATCTCACTGCCCGACAGCTTGAAGCATTTTGTCGATCAGCAGGTGACGGAGCGCGGCTACGGCACGAGCAGCGAATATGTGCGTGAATTGATTCGCCACGATCAGGATCGTCAGCGTTTGCGCGGTCTGCTTCTTGAAGGCGCTTCGTCCGCGCCAGGCGCTCCTGTCGGTGACGACTATTTCGCGGCGCTGCGCAAGCGAGCGCTGGGCCAATAATTGGTTGCCGTAAAGGCAATTATTCCTCGTGCCCTTGCCTTGCGGGATATCGAAGACACTGTCGATTATTATGCACGCGAAGCTGGTTCGCACGTGGCGCTAGCCTATGTCGAGGATCTTCAAACTGCCTACAAAGTGATAGCCAACCATCCTGCATCGGGCTCGCTGAGATATAGCTATGCGATTGGACTACCCGGTCTGCGCAGTGTGCAATTGAAGCGCTATCCGTACCTGATTTTCTATGTCGAACAGGCCGATCATATCGATGTGTGGCGGGTCCTGCACGCCAAAATGGATATTCCAGCCTGGTTACAGAATCCGAACTCCTGACGGCGAGTTGCCGCACCGGCCTGGGCCGCCAGGAGAATCATTCGCACCGTCCGCCCCTTAGGCCGCGCGCGCCTCGCGGATCGAGGTCTCCAATATATCCAGCGCCTCCGTCATGACGCCGTCCTGGATGGTGATTGGCGACAGGAAGCGGATGACGTTGCCGTAGACGCCGCAGGTGAGCAGGATGAGGCCCTTGTCGAGCGCCTTCAGCCGCACCGCATTGGCTAATTCCGCCGAGGGCAGGCCCTTCTTCACATCATTGAACTCGACGGCGTTCATGAAGCCCGGGCCGCGGATGTCGACGATCTCCGGCACGTCCTCGCGGATCGACGCCAGCCGCTGCTTCAGCCTGGCGCCGAGCGCGTTGGCGCGCTCGCACAGCTTTTCTTCCTCGATGACGTCGAGCACGGCATGCGCCGCGGCGACGCCGATCGGGCTGCCGCCATAGGTGCCGCCGAGCCCGCCCGGTCCAGGCGCGTCCATGATCTCGGCGCGGCCGGTGACGGCCGACAGCGGGAACCCGCCGGCGAGGCTCTTGGCCATGGTGGTGAGATCCGGCGCCACGTCATGGTGCTCCATCGCGAACATCTTGCCGGTGCGGGCAAAGCCGGTCTGCACCTCGTCGGCGACAAGAAGGATGCCGTGCTGGTCGCAGGTCTTGCGCAGTGCCGTCATGAAATCGCGCGGCGCCTCGTAGAAGCCGCCCTCGCCCTGCACCGGCTCGACGATGATGGCCGCGACCCTGGCCGGATCGACATCGGCCTTGAACAGCTTGTCGAGCGCTGCAAGCGAATCCGCGACCGACACGCCGTGCAGCGCGACCGGGAACGGCGCATGGAAGACATCGGCCGGCATGGCGCCGAAGCCAACCTTGTAAGGCACGACCTTGCCGGTCAGCGCCATGCCCATGAAGGTGCGGCCGTGGAAGCCGCCGGAAAAGGCGATGACCGCCTGGCGACCGGTGGCGTTGCGCGCGATCTTGATGGCGTTCTCGACCGCCTCGGCGCCAGTGGTGACGAAGACGGTCCTCTTGTCGAACTTGCCGGGCAGCATGCCGTTCAGGCGCTCGGCGAGGCGCACATAGCTCTCGTAAGGAACGACCTGATGGCAAGTGTGGGTGAAGCGGTCGAGTTGCGACTTGACCGCCTCGATAACTTTCGGATGGCGGTGACCCGTGTTGACCACCGCAATGCCCGACGAGAAGTCGATGTATCGGCGGCCCTCGACGTCCCAGATTTCCGAATTCTCGGCACGATCGGCGTAGATCTGCGTGGTCATGCCGACGCCGCGCGAGATCGACTGGTTCTTGCGTTCGGAAATGGCTGAATTCTTCATCTCACACCTCATCGGGCAGGCGCCCGCTCCGTTTTGATGCCGTCAAAGCCTCTTCTGACCTTATTTCAGGTTTTCCTCAAGTCGGCACATTGGCCCAGTCGATTGGGCCTGCCGCAAGGCCGAAATCGGTCTCGACCAGCCGGCCGATCATCAGGCAGAAACAGTTTCCTTTTCCGGCCGATCGATTATCCTCGCTGCAGCCGCGACGTGCCGCTGCCGGGAGCGGCTCCCGCGGGCCGAGGGAACCATGAGCAGGAACGCGACATCGTCCGCCTTGCCGTCCTTGCCGCTCCGCCCTGCATGTCGGGTGCGGGATGGCGCCAAAGCAGACGTGATCGTTGCTGCGGAGAGTTAAAAGCCAGGTCGCACCCCGTCGCGAACCTGCGAGAGAAAACTACACCCTCACAAACCCCTCGCTCGCTCGAAGCAGGTTGCGCGTATAATCCTCGCTCACGCGGTGGCCGATCAGCTGGCTTGCGGTCAGCGTCTCCACCGCTTCGCCGTTCTGCATCACCATCAGCCGTTCGCACATATGGGTGATGATGGCGAGGTCGTGACTGACCATCAGAAAGGTGAGCTTGCGCCGCCGCCGCACCTCTTCGAGCAGGTTCAGCACCTCGGCCTGGACAGAGGCATCGAGCGCCGAGGTCGGCTCGTCGAGCAAAAGGATCGAAGGTTCGAGGATCAGCGCGCGGGCGATCGCCACGCGCTGGCGCTGGCCGCCGGAGAGCTGGTGCGCATAGCGGAAGCGGAAACCCTTGCCGAGGCCGACTTCGTCCAGCGCGCGCTCGATGCGCTTCTCGCCATCCTGGATTGCGTGAATGGCGAGCGGTTCCTGCAGCAGTCGGTCGACGGTCTGGCGCGGATGCAGCGACCCATACGGATCTTGGAAGACCATCTGCACGTCGCGGTAAAAGGCCTTGTCGCGGGTCTTGCCAAGCGTCTTGCCGTTGACAGCGATGGTGCCGGCAGCGACAGGCGCAAGGCCGGTGATTGCCTTGAGCAGGGTCGACTTGCCGGAGCCGCTTTCGCCAACCAGCCCGTAGGACTCGCCTTCCCTGACTTCGAGGTTAACGCCCTTCAGCGCGCGGAAGCGATCGAAAATCACCTCCAGCCCTTCGATGGTGATGGCGGCCGTCATGCCGCCCATTCCGGCTTGCGGTCGAGCACCGGCAGCGGGTGTCGCTCGAAGCCGATTCTCGGCATGCAGTTGAGCAGGCCGCGCGTATAGGGATGCTGGGCTTCGCGCAGTTCGGACGCCTTGAGCTGCTCGACCACCTTGCCGGCATACATGACGACCACGCGGTCGCAGAAGGAGGACACCAGGCGCAGATCATGCGAGATGAAGATCAGCCCCATGCCGCGCTCGGCGACCAGCCTATCGAGAATGTTCAGCACATCGAGCTGCACGGTGACGTCGAGCGCCGAGGTCGGCTCGTCGGCGATCATCAGTTCCGGCCCGGCGATCAGCATCATGGCGATCATCGCGCGCTGGCCCATGCCGCCCGAGACCTCATGCGGGTGAAGGTCGAAGACACGGGCCGGATCGCGAATCTGGACCGCCCGCAGCATCTCCAGCGCGCGCTCGCGCGCTTCGGCCTTTCCAACTTTCTCATGCGTGCGCAGCGTCTCGACGATTTGGCGGCCGATGGTCATCACCGGATCGAGCGAGTATTTCGGGTCCTGCAGGATCATAGCGATGCGGTTTCCCCGCAGCGCACGGCGCCGGCTGGATGACACCGAGAGCAGATCGATGCCGTCGAAGCGCAGCTTTTTCGCCGACACCTCGGCCTGCGGCGGGGTCAGGCCCATGATGGCGCGGCCGGTCTGCGACTTGCCGGAGCCGCTCTCGCCGACGATGCCCAGCCGCTCGCGGCCGAGCGAGAAGGAAACGCCGCGAACCGCCTGCACGATTCCGGTGCGTGTCGGGAAAGTGACGCGCAGATCGTCGACTTCGAGCAGCGTGCCTTTCGTTTGCCTATCGGAATTGCCGCTCATTGGTTGCCGCTCATCGGTCGCCACTCATTGGTCGCCACTCCGGGGATCGAGCGCGTCGCGCAGGCCGTCACCGAGCAGGTTGAAGCCGAGGCTGACGATGAGGATGGCAGCGCCTGGCGCGGCAGCCACCCACCACTGGTCGAGGATGAAGCGGCGGCCGGACGCAATCATCGCGCCCCATTCGGGCAGCGGCGGCTGCGCGCCGAGGCCGAGGAAGCCGAGGCCGGCGGCGGTGAGGATGATGCCCGCCATGTCGAGCGTCACCCGGATGATCAGCGAGGAGATGCAGAGCGGCATGATGTGGCGCAGCACGATGCGGAAGGGCGAGGCACCCATCAATTGCACCGCCTTGATGTAGTCGGAATTGCGCACCGTCAGCGTCTCGGCGCGCGCGATGCGCGCGTAAGGCGGCCAGGAGGTGATGGCGATCGCCAGCACCGCGTTCTCGATGCCGGGGCCGAGCGCCGCAACGAAGGCCAGCGCCAGCACCAGCTTCGGGAAAGCCAGGAAGATGTCGGTGATGCGCATCAAAATGGCATCGGTCCAGCCGCCGGCATAGCCTGCGACGGTGCCGACCAGCAGGCCGATGGGCGCGGCGATGATGGCGACGAGGATGACGACATAGAGCGTCCAGCGCGAGCCGTAGAGGATGCGCGAGTAGATATCGCGGCCGAGGTCGTCGGTGCCGAACCAATGCGCGGCGCTCGGCGCCAGCAGACGGGCATTCTTCAGGTCACCCACGGTTGGCGAGTAGGGTGCCAGCACGCCGGCAAGCGCGGCTACCACCACCAACGCGAGAATGATGAGCAAACCGACGAGCGCGAGCCGGTTGGCTGTGAAGCGCCGCCAGGCCACATAGGCGCGGCCGAGCCTTGCCTGCATGCGCGAAGCCGGCCGCTCGCTGAGCAGCCATTCGCGTCGGGTTTGCATCGTCTCGGCGCTCATTCGACTTTCGTCCGTGGATCGAGGAGCCGATAGAGCAGGTCCGACAGAAGGTTGATGGCGATGAAGACCGAGCCGATGATGATGGTGCCGCCGAGCACCGCGTTCATGTCGGCGTTCTGCAATGAATTGGTGATGTAGAGGCCGATGCCCGGCCAGGAGAAGACGGTCTCGGTCAGCACCGAGCCTTCGAGCAGGCTGGCATAGGAAAGCGCGATCACCGTCACCATCGGCACAGCGGCGTTGCGCAGCGCGTGGCCCCAGATGATGCGCGTCTCCGACAGGCCCTTGGCGCGGGCGGCGACGATATATTCCTGCGCCATCTCGTTCAACATGAAGGAGCGCGTCATGCGGCTGATATAGGCGAGCGCGAAATAGCCAAGCAGGGAGGCCGGCAGGATGATGTGGCGGTAGGCGTCGTAGAAGACATCCCACTGTCCCTGCATGGCTGCATCGAGCAGGTAGAAGCCGGTGATCGGCGTGAAAGTGTATTCGTAGACGACGTCGAGCCGCGCCGGAAAGGCGACCCATTGCAGCTTGGCGTAGAACAGGACGAGGCCGAGCAGCCCCAGCCAGAAGATCGGCACGGAATAGCCGATAAGGCCGATGATGCGCACGATCTGGTCGACGAAACTGCCGCGACGGACAGCAGCGAGCACGCCGAGCGGCACGCCGATGACGGCGCCGATGATCGTGCCGAGCGTCGCCAGCTCGATGGTCGCCGGAAAGACGCGGCGGATGTCGGACATCACCGGATTGGTGGTCAACACCGAAGTGCCGAAATCGCCGCTGAGCGCGTTTTTGACGTAGATGTAGAACTGCTGGATCAGCGGCAGGTCGAGGCCCATCTCGCGGCGCGTGCGCTCGACGACGGCAGTAGGGGCCCGGTCGCCGAGCACGGCCAGCACCGGATCGATGGGAATGACGCGGCCGATGAAGAAGGTCACAGCGAGAAGACCGAGATAGGTCGTCACCGCGATGACCAGGAAACTGCCGAGCGCGGATAGAATGGCGACGGCACGGGCGCTGCCGCGCCCGGCCACCGCCTGGTTTTCAACTATGCTCACGCGGCGCGTCCGAGAACGCTATTCCTTCGAGACCGCACCGACGAAGTTGGTGTCGAAGCTCGGTCCGAGCGCGAAGCCCTTGAGGTTCTTGCGCAGGCCCGCCACTTCGAGCTGCTGGTGGATGACGACGAAGGGGCTGGTGTCGAGGATCTTCTTCTGCAGATCCTTGTACATGTCGGCGCGCTTAGCCGAATCCTTCTCCAGCAGCGCCGCCTCGGTCTGCTTGGTCAGGTCCGGAATGTCCCAGGCATTACGCCAGGCCAGGGTCTTGATCTTGGCGGCGTCGGAATTGTCCGGGTTCGAGGCGAAGGTCTGGGCATTGGAATTCGGGTCGAAATAGTCCTGGCCCCACTGGCCGATATAGATGTCGTGGTTGCGGGCGCGGTATTTGGTCAGCGTCTGCTTGCCGTCACCGGGAATGATCTCCAGCTTGATGCCGGCCTGACCCAGCGTCTGCTGGATCGATTCCGCCATGCCTGTCTCCGGCTGTTTACTGCGTACGTCCATGGTCACGCTGAAGCCGTTAGGCAGGCCGGCCTTGGCCAGCAGCTCCTTCGCCTTGGCGACATCGAGCTTGAACGGGTTGTCGTCGATGGCGCCGAGGTCGCCCTTGGGCAGGAAGGACTGGTGGATCTCGCCGATGCCCTTGAGGATGGTCGAGCCCAGCGCATCATAGTCGACCAGGTACTTGAAGGCCTGCCGAACCTCCGGCTTGGCGAGGTTGGCGTTCTTCTGGTTGAGGCTGATGTAATAGACCGTGCCCTTCGGCGCGCTGGTGGTGGTGAGATCGCCATTCTTGGCGATGGCGTCGAGATCGTTCGGCTCGAGGTTGCGGGCGACGTCGATATCGCCGGCCTCGAGCGCCAGACGCTGCGCCGAGCTTTCCTTCATGAAGCGGTAGATAACGCGGGCGAGCTTGGCCTTCTCGCCGTTGTAGTTGTCGTTGCGTTCCAGAACGACGACTTCATTGGCGCGCCATTCGCGCAGCTTGTAAGGGCCGGAGCCGGCATAGCCGGTCTTCAGCCAGGCATTGCCGAAGTCGTTGTCCCATTTGTAGTCGGCGCTCGGCGTGACGGCGGCGACATGTTCCTTGACCAGCTTGCTGTCGACGACCGAGGCGACGGTAGCCGACAAGCAGTTGAGCACGAAGCTCGGCGCATAAGCCTTGTCGACAACGAACTGGAAGGTGGTGTCGTCGACCGCCTTGGCCTTTTCGGTGACGTTGTCGCCGCTGATGCCGAACTGGTTGATGATGAAGGCGGGGCTCTTGTCCAGCTTGATCGCGCGCTCGAAGGAATAGGCGACGTCGGCGGCGGTGATCGGATTGCCGGAGGCGAACTTCATTCCGGGCTTAAGCTTGAAGGTGTAGGTCAGGCCGTCGTCGGAAATAGTCCAGCTCTCGGCGAGATCGCCCTTGACTTTGGAGGTGTCGCTGAGGTCGAGGCGAACCAGGAGATCGTAGGTGTTGCCGGTAACCTCAGCGGTTGACAGCTCGAACGCTTCGCCCGGATCCATCGAGATGATATCGTCGAAGGCGAAGCCTTCGACCAACGTGTCGGCAGGCGTGACCGCAAAGGCCGGCACCGCGAGCAGCGCCGACATCGCCACACCCGCGAGCAAGCCACGAGAGCGAAGAGCAAACCTTTCCAGCATCATGGTAGTCGTTCCCTGTTTTGTTGATTGTTGACCTGAGTTCCCGGCTCAGGGTTGCAGAATTCCTTGGGACCGATCGACGGCCCACCGACCCTTACCGTCGTGGTTTTTGTCCAGTTGGTCAACACCCTATTCGGCGGCGTTCGAACCCGCAACGCGCATTTTGCGAGATAGCTTATTGGGCCAGAATGGGCCACCGCGAGTCGACCCAGGCGCCGGCTAACCGAAGCCGTCGATTGGGAAAATCTGCCAAATCTTGGCCGCTTGGAAGTCGCCCGTCATTTCAGCTGCGCGACCAGGTTCGCGTCCGGAAAGCAGGTGGCGGTCTTGCCGTTCTTCGCTTGCCAGACGCCGATCGAGCGGCGTGTCTTGAAGCCGGGCAGGCCGTCGGCGCTGCCGACATCGTAGCCCTTCGCCTCCAGCGCTTGCTGGAGGGCAGCGATATCGGACCGGTGGAGATCGCCCACCCGCCCCCAGGTACCGGCAAAGGTGGCGTCGCCTTTGGTGATGCGATCGGCGGCGTGGCCGATGAACAGCGCATAGAGATCGCTGGTGTTGTATTGCTTCAGCACATAGAAATTCGGCGTGACGATGAAAGCGGGGCCGCTGCGTCCGGCCGGCATCAGCAGGAAACCCTCGGCCTTGAGTTCACTGGCCGGAAACGCCTTTCCGTCGGCGCGCCTGATGCCCATCGCCACCCAGTCGGAAATCTTCTTACCCTGGTCGGGTCCTTCGAGCGCGCAGGAGACGTTTGCCGGCGCAATCACCTCGGTCCCCCAGCCGCGCCCCCTCACCCAGCCATAGTGGACAAGATAGTTGGCGATGGAGGCGAGCACGTCCGGCGTCGAATTCCAGATGTCGGGCCGGCCGTCGCCGTCGAAATCGACGGCATGCTTGAGGAAGGACGTCGGCATGAATTGCGGCTGGCCGAGCGCGCCGGCCCAGGAGGACTTCATCGCATTGACCGGAGCGAGCCCGCGCTCGACGATCTCTAGTGCGGCCAGCACCTCGGTGCGGAAGAAATCCTTCTTCGTCGACATGAACGCCTTGGTGCCTAGCACCTCGAAGGCGTCGTAGGGCATCTTGGCGGCGCCGAAGCCGGTCTCGCGACCCCAGATCGCCAGCACGATCTCGCCAGGCACGCCGTAGCGCTTCTCGATGAGCCCAAGCACGCGGGCGTTGGCGCTTTCGCGCGACCGCCCTCCGCCGGTGACGGCCCGAATGATCTTCTCGGCGAAATAATTGGCGGGCGGACCGAACTCCGCCTGGTGCTGTTTTTGCGGCGTCGCCGGCTTCTCGCCGGGCATGACGAGATCCGGCAGTTTCAGGTTCGGCTTCACGCCGATGAAGGCGGCGTCGAAGGTCTTTTTGAAAATGCCTTTGGCCTCGGCCTCGGGCCAGAGGTCGTTTTGCAGCCAGGCCTGGAATTGGTTGTCGATGGGCGTGGCGCGAGCGGGCAGGGTGAGGAGAACGGCAAGCGCCGCAAGGAAAAATGCGAAGCCGAATTTGGAAAAGCCGCGTTCTGTCGCGCCCCCCTCTGTCCTGCCGGACATCTCCCCCACTTGGGGGGAGATTGGCTGTTTCGGTGCACCGCCTCTTCCTGCGACGTTGGATATTGGCGAAAGCCGGCGTGACGTCTGATCTCCCCCCTTGCGGGGGAGATGTCCGGCAGGACAGAGGGGGGTGGGACGGAGTGCGGCCTTTCCGGGAAAAACGCCAGTCACCAATCCCCTCCCCTCAAAACGCCGTCCTCGAGCGCAGCGCCGCGGCAAGCGTGCCTTCGTCGAGATAGTCGAGCTCGCCGCCGACCGGAACGCCATGCGCGAGCCTAGTCACCTTGACCTCGAAACCCGAGAGCTGATCGGTCAGGTAGTGCGCCGTGGTCTGGCCCTCGACGGTGGCGTTGACGGCAAGGATCACCTCCTTCACCTCGCCGCCGGCGACACGGTCTACCAGCGAGCGGATGTTGAGCTGGTCCGGGCCGATGCCATCGAGCGGCGACAGCGTGCCGCCGAGCACGTGATAGCGCACATTCATGGCGGCGGCGCGTTCCAGCGCCCAGAGATCGGAGACGTCCTCGACGACGATAAGCGTGCCGGCATCGCGGCGTGGATCGGTGCAGATCATGCACAGGTCGGAGGTGTCGACATTGCCGCAGGTCGAGCAGATGCGCACTTTATCGGCCGCCTCGCCCATGGCTGCGGCTAAAGGCTCGAGCAGCTGCTCCTTCTTCTTGATGAGATGGAGAGCCGCGCGCCTTGCCGAACGCGGCCCGAGCCCCGGCACCTTGGCCAGGAGCTGGATCAGGCGTTCTATCTCTGGACCGGCGATTCTTTTCGACATCGCTCTGATCTAGAGCAATTCCGGGAAAAGTGCGAAACGGTTTTCAGAGCGCTTTGGTGACATCCGCAACAGGAAATGATCCGCCATGCCGTCAAGACGGATCATTTGATGGCGGGTTGGCTCAGTAGGCTTCGAGCGGCCGGGACTGGCTGACAATCAGCGCGCCGATGGCGTCGGTGTTCTCGGGCGTCGACTGGAATCCCATCGCCGCTTCCTGCGGAGCGCTCGGAACGGAGGTGATGTAGCGACCTTTCAACGTGCCGCCGAAGCGGGAGGCGTCGGGCTCCTCCATCGGCTCCTGCATCGCCACCATGATCGGCTTCGCCGTGACGCGGCCGGCCTTCTGCCCTGGCGCGGCGGAGGCCGTCACATAGGTCTGCTGGGCAGCAACCGTTGTGGTCTTGGCCGGAAGCGCCGGCGCGGCAGCCGCGGTCGTAGCGGCCTGCTTGGCCGGATCAGCGTGAACGATCGTCTTGACCACCGGCTCGGCGGAAGCGACGAGGACCGGAGCGGTGGGGTCGGTCTTCTGCGACTTGCCGGAGGCCATGGCGACCATCGGCTCATCCGGCAACGGCTGCCAGTTGCGGCCGCGCTTCTCATAGAAGGCATTGCCGCCGGCCACCATCGTGTAGTGCATGTTCTTGTAGGGGAAACGCAGGCCGGCGGTGTGGAAGAACATCGTGTTCTTGAGCTTGGCCTTGCGCTCGCCTTTCAGCACTGCCTCGGCGGCTTCCTCGACATCTGGCAATGCCCGCGAATTCATCGGGCGCGTCAGCACGCCCGGGGCGAACTGGCCCTTTTCGCCGACGACCTCGCAGATCGTGCTGCCATGCTGTCCCGAGCGTAGCCGGTTCATCACGACCGTGCCGACGGCGATCATGCCGTCACGGCTCGACCGGTTGGACTCGAAGAACATCGCCCTTTGCAGGCACTCCTTGTCCTTCATCGAGTATTTATAGGAACGCGAGCTGAGGAAGCTCGGGGTGACGGCGTCGGTCAGGCTCGCCACCGACATGCCATGTGAAGCGGTCTGGCTGCAGCCGGCCAGGAGCAAGGGGGAAGCGGCGATGCCGATAAGCAGCAGCGGCGTCTTCCATCGCGTCGCGATCAACAAAAAAGCCTCATTTCCAGATGCCAGCCCGCCCCGAGATGTGGCAAGAATGAGACTCTTTCAGGCAAAAAGATGGCTAGATGGTTAGCAACCTCTGGACTTGGGTAAAACTTTATGAATGTCGCGAAATGAGCCCGTGAGCATGCCGGCAAAATGGTTAATATTGCGGCCCGGGCTCAATTTTCGTTCACAATCAATTAACTGGTGGCAGATGCCTTAGAACGGCAATTTCATTCCGGGCGGTATAGGCAAGCCCGCAGTCAATGCCTTGGTCTTTTCCTGCATGACCAGCTCGACCTTATTTTTGGCATCATTGTGAGCGGCCAACAGCAAGTCTTCGAGGATCTCCACCTCGTCGTCCTTCAGCAAGGACGGATCGATCTTCAGCGCCTTCATTTCGAACTTGCCGGTCAGGGTCACGCTGACCAGGCCGCCACCCGCCTGCCCAGTGGCTTCCAGGGTGGCGATCTCATCCTGCATGGCCTGGAACTTGGCCTGCATTTCCTTTGCCTTGCCCATCAGGCCGAGAAGATCCTTCATCGTGAAACTTCCTCTTGTTGGAATCTACGTTAACGCGAATATGATCTTGACCGAAACCGGTCCGTACTCTTTCCCTGACGCGTTCGTCAGCTCTAAATCTCTTCGTCGTCGGCAGCCGGCTCAACCGGCAGGTCGGCGTCAGCGCCTTCCGCTTCCGGCACATCGGGAATGCGCACGTCGATGATCTTGGCGCCGGGAAAGCGGGCGAGGATGGCGGCGACGGTCGGATCGCTCCTGGCATCGGAGAAGGCGTTCTCGCGCTTTGTCGTCTCCATCTCGGCCAGCGTCTTGCTACCCTCTTCCTTCGACAGCGAGACCAGCCAGTTGCGGCCGGTCCAGGCACGCAGCTTGGAGGTCAGGTCGTTGAGCAGCATCTTGGGCGCATCGTCGGTCAGGCTGACGTCGATGCGGCCAGGCTCGATGCGCACCAGCCGCACGCAGCGCTTGACCAACACCTTGAAGGCGATGTCGCGGTTGGCATCGGCCAGGGCCGCGATGTCGGCCAGCGACTTCACCGGAACGGCCGGTGTTTCGATGACCGGTTCGGGCGCCGGGACGAAGGCGGCGGGCGCGGGCTGCATCTCGACCAGCCGCATGGTCTGCCCTCCGCCGTTAGAGGCCGGCATCCGCGCCGGCGCCACGGCATTTGTGCCGCCGCCACTGCTTGCCGGCGCTCCATTGGCGCGCGGAGCGCCATTCGGCACAGGGGCCGCCCCCTCGAGCGATTTCAGCGCTTCGTCCAGCGTCGGCAGGTCGGCGACGTGCGCCAGCCGGATCAGCACCATCTCGCCGGCGCTGACCGGACGGTTGGAGGACTGCACCTCGGGAATACCTTTCAGGAGCATCTGCCAGGTTCGCGAGAGCACGCGCACCGACAGCGTGCTCGCAAATTCGGCGCCGCGCCGCCGCTCGTCCTCGGAGAGCGAGGCATCATTGGCCGCGGCCGGCACGAACCGCAGACGCGTAACGAGGTGGTTGAATTCCGCCAGGTCGGTGAGCACCGCGGCCGGATCGGCGCCGGTATCGTATTGTGCGCGGAATTCGGACAAGGCCGCCGCAACATCGCCCTTCATGACGTGCTCGAACAGGTCGATGATACGGGCGCGGTCGGCCAAGCCCAACATGGCGCGAACGGCGGCGGCGCTGACGGTGCCGCTGCCATGGGCGATCGCCTGATCGAGGATGGAGAGCGAATCGCGCGCCGAGCCCTCGGCGGCCCGCGCAATCATCGCCAAAGCCTCATCATCCACGGAAATGCCTTCCTTGGCGGCAATCGAGGAAAGATGCGCGACGAGCGCGCCGGCATCGATGCGCCTCAGGTCGAAGCGCTGACAGCGCGACAGAACCGTGATCGGCACCTTGCGGATCTCGGTGGTGGCGAAGATGAATTTGACATGCGGCGGCGGCTCTTCCAGCGTCTTCAACAGGCCGTTGAAGGCCTGGGTGGAGAGCATGTGCACTTCGTCGATGATGTAGACCTTGTAGCGGGCCGAGACCGGCGCGTAGCGGACGCGGTCGATGATGTCCCTGATGTCGTCGATGCCGGTATGGGAAGCCGCGTCCATCTCGATGACGTCGACATGGCGGCCTTCCATGATCGCCTGGCAATGCTCGCCGGGGGTCGAAAGGTCGACGGAGGGCTGGTCGACAGTGGCGGTTTTATAGTTCAGGGCGCGTGCGAGAATGCGCGCCGTCGTCGTCTTGCCGACACCGCGCACGCCGGTCAGCATCCAGGCCTGGGCGATGCGGCCAGTGGCGAAGGCATTGGTGAGCGTGCGGACCATCGGCTCCTGGCCGATCAGTTCGGAGAAATTGGAGGGGCGGTATTTGCGCGCCAGCACGCGATAGGCGCCGGCCTTACCTGTCTCCAGGCTTTCTGGCCCCGAATTTCCGGCTTCGCTCATTCGCCGTCAAAAGCTCCAAGGACCGCGACGGAAGGCGGCCGATTCCTGCGCATAGTCTCGCCCGCACGGCTCGGCGCCGTCAATGTCGCGGGAGAAAGGCGAAGAGGCGGGAGGCTGGAACAATGACCCGTTCCGGGCTCGTTAGGGCTGCTTCCTTCCGGACCTGACCCGGTTGGCGAGTGGATCGTCCACCACCAACCTCCCAAGCTCCATATCGGCAATTCAGCGGCGAAATGCAAGGGTCGTAGTGGATCACCGGCCAGGCCATGCGGTGCAGACGACCTTCAAATCCGCAGGAGCGGTCAATGATTCGCTTGCAGCCACCTTGCCGTCGCTCTAGCGTTCAGGGTTTGAAGCATTCTCGAAAAGTGAGGGAAACGCCCATGCTGCCTGGCCTAAAGGCCGGTTTCACACTGGACGCCCGATTGGAGGCGGACAGTGAGCAGCTCATGTGGCTCGGCCTGTGCGAGCTCCGGCTGATGAACGATCGCCGCTGGCCGTGGCTGGTCCTGGTGCCGCAGCGGCCGGGCGTGGAGGAAATCCACGACCTGACGCCACTCGACCAGACGATGCTGACCTTCGAGACCAATATGGTCGCCCAGGCGCTGAAGCGGGTGACCGGCTGCACCAAGATCAACACCGGGGCGCTCGGCAACATCGTGCGCCAGCTGCACGTCCATGTCATCGCCCGCAGCGAGAGCGACCCCGGCTGGCCAGGGCCGGTCTGGGGGCATGGCATGCGCGAGCCGTATGAGCGCTCCGACATCCGCCGGTTTGCCGAAAAGATCAAGGCAGCGCTATAAAGCCATCAGTGTCCATTCCTGCCCCTCCTCGAGTCTCCTATGAACTTTCGTCTGTTTGACGCGCCTTTGCGCGAGCCGAGCCAATTCGTCGGTTTCGCCGGCAACCGGATCGACCGGCAATCGGAAAACCGCGCCGACGACGCGGTCGAGAAGGCGCTTGGCGAGCGATCGGCGCGGCTGATGCTGATGCATGGCGGCAGGCTTTATCTGAAGCTCGACGACGGCAAATTCGACCCATGGTTCGAAGCGGCGGAAAGCCAGGCCTTCGAGGTTTCGCTCGACGGCGGCGTGCTGCTCGGCCTTTCGGAGAGCGGCCCGGTGCTGGCCGTGCCCGCCGGCATCGAACCGGAAAATCTCCCGGAAACGGTGAAGGCGATCGACTACCGCTCCGTCTATATGCAGGGGCTGATAGACGAAGCGGCGGCCGGCGCGCTGGCGCAGGGCGCTGCGCTGCTCGCCTGGCATGCCAGCCACGCTTTCTGCAGCAAATGCGGCAATCGCTCGGAGATGCGCGCCGGCGGCTACAGGCGGCATTGCCCGGCCTGCGGCACCGACCATTTCCCGCGCACCGATCCGGTGGCGATCATGCTGACGGCGACGCGCGAGAAATGCCTGCTCGGGCGCGGCCGGCATTTCGGGCCCGGCATGTATTCGGCCCTTGCCGGCTTCATCGAGCCCGGCGAGACGATCGAGGCGGCGGTGCGCCGCGAGACGCTGGAGGAGGCCGGAATCCGGCTCGGCCGCGTCGTCTACCACGCCAGCCAGCCCTGGCCGTTCCCCTATTCGCTGATGATCGGCTGCTTCGGCGAGCCGCTCAACGAGGACATCCAGGCCGACCTGAACGAGCTCGAAGACTGCCGCTGGTTTTCGCGCGATGAGGTGCGCTCGATGCTGGAGAGAACGCACCCCGGCGGCCTGATCACGCCGCCGAAAGGAGCGATCGCCCACCACCTCATCCGCGCCTGGGTCAACAGCGAATAGGAGCCGAGAAATGATCCGTCATACCGTCGTGTTCACGCTGAAGCATCCGCCGCATTCGCTGGAGGCGAAGCGGTTCCTCCACGATGCCAAGAAGATCCTGACGGGGATCAAGGGTGTGACGCATTTCGAGCAGCTGCGCCAAGTGAGCCCCAAGAACGACTATCAGTTCGGCTTCTCGATGGAGTTCGCCGACCAGGCTGCCTACACCAGATACAACGAGCATCCCGACCACGTCGCCTTCGTGCGCGACCGCCGGCTGCCTGAGGTCGAGAAATTTCTCGAAATCGACTATGTCCCGCTCGGCTTGGCTGAGATTGGATCGAGCGCCGGCGTCTAAGATTGACGCGGACCTCCATGAGGTCGTCATCCCAGGGCGGAGCGACGCGAAGCGGAGCGCAGACCCTGGGATCCATGCCGTTACCTCAGTCGAGGGGCGCAGCGGAGCAGAATCTGGACCGTCCTAACGCGTTGAAGTCCCGGCATGGATCCTCGGGTCTGCGCCGCGTCGCTTCGCTCCTTGCTTCGCCCGTGGATGACGAAGCATCAAGGCCTTTGCCAATCTCGAAGGTCCTAGGAACCACCTAATCGGCGACCTTCCACTGCTCGCGCGACGCGCTTGCCGGATAGACGCCGAGAATGCGCATCTCGCGCGAGAAGAAGCGCAATTCGTCGAGCGCCAGCTTGACCAGCGGATCATCGGGGTGGCCCTCGATGTCGGCATAAAACAGCGTCGCTGTGAAAGCGCCGAGCTGATAGCTCTCGAGCTTGGTCATGTTGATGCCGTTGGTGGCGAAGCCGCCCATGGCCTTGTAGAGCGCGGCCGGCACGTTGCGGACACGGAAGATGAAGGTGGTCATCATCTTGGCTTCCAGCGAGGGGCGCTCGGCCCATTGCTTGTTCTTGGTCAGCACGACGAAGCGGGTGACGTTCGAGTCGGTGTCCTCGACATTCTTCTCGATGATGTCGAGGCCGTAGAGCTCGGCGGCAAGCGCAGGCGCAAGTGCCGCCATCGTGCGGTCCTTGACCTCGGAGACCATCTTGGCCGATCCCGCCGTGTCGCCGGCGACAACCGGCTTCCAGCCATTCTTGCGGATGTATTTGCGGCATTGGCCAAGGGCATGGATATGGCTGTGCACGCTTCTGATCTCTTCGCGTTTCACGCCCGGCAGCACCATCAGCTGGAAATGGATGGGCAGGAAATACTCGCCGACGATGTGCAGGCGCGATTCCGGCAAAAGATGATGGATGTCGGCGACGCGCCCGGCAATAGTGTTCTCGATCGGGATCATGGCGAGCTCGGCCTTGCCGGTCTCGACCGCGTTGAAGGCGTCTTCGAAGGTGGGACAGGGCAACGGCTCCATCGAGGGGAACATGTTGCGGCAAGCGGTATCGGAATTGGCGCCCGGCTCGCCCTGGAAGGATATTCTGTTGGTCTTTTCAGGCATGCGCCAAGGTCTCGCTTACGGATGTCTCAGTTTGAAAGAATTTGCCTGGCGCGCTCGAGATCGTCGGGCGTGTCGACGCCGAGCGGCAGCGACCGGACGATCTCGGCATCGATGCGCATGCCGGCTTCCAGCGCCCGCAGCTGCTCCAGCCGCTCACGGCGTTCGAGCGGCGACGGCTTCAGCGCCACGAAGCGTTCCAGCGCTGTCCGGCGGTAGGCATAGAGGCCGATGTGGTGATAGAGCGGGCCCTCCCCCCACGGCGCCGTGGCGCGCGTGAAATAGAGCGCCTTCAGCCTTGTCGCCGAGAGCGGCGAGCCGACGATCTTGACCACGTTCGGATTTGTCCTTTCCTCGTCGCGCACAATCTCGACGCCGAGCGTGGCTATGTCGACCGACGGGTCGGCGAAGGGCCGCAGCGATGCGCCGATGATCTCAGGATCGATGGTCGGCAGATCGCCCTGGACGTTGACGATGGTTTCGACCTTTTTCTCCGGGTCCAGCAGGGTGAGGGCCTCGAAGATGCGGTCGGATCCCGATTCGTGGTCCGCGCGCGTCATCACCGCCTCGAAACCGTGATCCCTTACCGCCGAGGCGACCGCTTCGGTGTCGGTCGCCACCACCACACGGCCGAGCCCAGCCTCGGCGCCGCGGCGGGCGACATGGACGATCATCGGCGCGCCGGCGATGTCGGCCAGCGGCTTGCCCGGCAGGCGCGTCGAGGCCATGCGGGCGGGGATCAGGATCAATGTCGACATGGGACTTCTGGGACAGCCGGGGAAGCGGATGGAAAAGTGGCAAAACGTCTCACTGGAAGCGCCCTTATAGGTGTTGCAACGACGAAGCAAAAGACCTAGTTTCCGCGCGATTTAACGGGCCCGTTGGGGCCTTCGCTATACCGACGGACGGAGTGGACGGGACGGTCCGCCGGAAAAGGGAGCAAGGGGCGTATGGATTCCAACGAAGTCAACAAGCTGCTCGCCGGATTCCTCGGAACCTGTTTCGTCGTCTTTTCCGTGGGCATCGTTTCCGACGGGCTGTTTGCCTCCCCCGCTCCCGAGAAGCCGGGCTTCGCCATCGAGGCGGCCGAGCCGGCCGAAGGCGGCGGCGCTGCCGCGCCCGCGGCCGAAGCCAAGCCGATCGCCGACCTGCTCGCGACCGCCAATGCCGAGACGGGCGCCGCCATTTTCAAGAAGTGCCAGGCCTGCCATTCCGGCGAAAAGGGCGGCCCCAACAAGGTCGGTCCGGACCTCTGGGACATCATCGATCGCCCCGTCGCCGAGCATGAGGGCTTCGCCTATTCGGCCGGCATGAAGGATTTCTCCAAGGGCGGCGCCGAGAAGTGGACCTACGACAACCTCAACCACTTCATCAACGCGCCGAAGAAGTTCGTGAAGGGCACGGCGATGGGCTTTGCCGGCCTGCCGAAGGATGAGGACCGCGCCAACGTGATCGCCTATCTGCGCACGCTGTCGGACAATCCGAAGCCGCTGCCGCAGCCGGGCGCTTCGGCGGAAGCCAAGCCCGCCGAAGGCGCCGCCGCGGCGAAGCCGGCCGCAGGTACGGCACCCGCCAAGCCGGCCGAAGGTGCGGCTCCGGCAAAGCCGGCCGAAGGTGCCGCCCCGGCCAAGCCGGTCGCGCCCGCGCAATAAACATTTCGTCATAAAGACACCTTGGAAAAGCCGGGTTCGTCCCGGCTTTTTTGTTCGGAAAGCCGCATATGCTGAGACAAAAGCCGGCGCTTGCGGTTTTCACCGGCGTCAAATGATCTAGATTGCCGGTGGGTACTGTTGCGACGAGGAGAACGCATGACGGTCGGCCGCTCCCGGACGTTTTTCGCATCGATGCTGGCGATCGCCTTCGCCGCCAGCCTGCAGGCCAGCCTCGCTGATGAGTGGCACACCACGTCCTCGCTGACCGGCCCGTCCAAATACGGCGAAAATTTCCAACGCTACGACTATGTCAATCCGGACGCTCCCAAGGGTGGCGCCCACGACTCCGTCGTTGTCGGCACTTTCGACAGCTTCAATCCCTATATCGTGCCGGGGTCGCCGGCTGCGGGGCTCGCCGGGTTCGGCGGCGGCCTGCTCTACGACACGCTGATGGACCAGGCGACCGACGAGGGCAGCGTCAGCCACCCGCTGGTTGCCGAGGCCTATAAATACCCGCCCGACTATTCCTCTGCGACCTACCGGCTCGACCGGCGAGCGAAATGGCATGACGGCCAGCCGATCACGGTCGACGATGTGGTCTGGTCGTTCCAGGTGCTGAAGGCCAACGCCCCCCAATACAACCGCTATTTCGAAAACGTTACCGACGCGGTGGCGATTTCCGACCGCGAGGTCGAGTTTCATTTCAACCAGAAGGGCAACCGCGAGCTGCCCAAGATTATCGGCGATCTGGTCGTCCTGCCGAAGCACTGGTGGGAGGGCACCGATGCCAGCGGCAAGAAGCGCGACATCACCAGGCCGACTCTCGAGCCGCCGCTGGGATCAGCCGCCTACAAGATCGCCAGCTTCAAGCCGGGTTCCGAGATCGTCTGGCAGCGCGTGGCTGATTACTGGGGCGCCAAGCTGCCGGTGAAGATCGGCCGGGAGAACTTCGACACTCAGCGCTTCACCTACATACTGGACGAGAATGCTGCGTGGCAGGCCTTTACCAAGGGCGGGCTAGACGACATCAAGGCCGAAAACAGCTCGCGGCGGTGGGCGACGGCATACAACTTTCCGGCGGTGAACGCCGGCGACGTGATCAAAAAGGAATTCAAGACCACTTCGCCGGAGCCGATGCAAGCCTTCATGCTGAACCAGCGCCGGCCGCTGTTCCAGGATCGCCGGGTCCGCGAGGCGCTAACCTATCCCTATGACTTCGAGACGATGAACCGAACGCTGTTCTTCAATTCCAACACGCGCACCCAAAGCTATTTCCAAGGTACGGAACTCGCGTCGAGCGGATTGCCGCAAGGCAAGGAACTCGAAATCCTCGAGAAGTATCGCGACAAGCTGCCGCCTGAACTGTTCACCCAGGAATTCAAGCTGCCGGTCTACGACTCACCGCAAGCGGAGCGGAAATATCTGAAGCAGGCTGTCGACCTCTTCGCCCAGGCCGGCTGGGTGATCAAGGGCGGCAAGATGATGAACGCCAAGAGCGGCGCGCCGTTCAAATTCGAGATCCTCGGCACGTCCGACACGGATCAGATCCTCTCCGGCAACTATATCGCCAATCTGCGCAAGATCGGCGTCGATGCGACGCTGCGCATCATCGACCCCAGCCAGTACGTCAACCGCGTCAACAATTTCGACTACGACGTCATCACCAACGTGCTGCAGCAGTCGGATTCGCCCGGCAACGAACAGCGCGATTTCTGGAGTTCGAAGTCCGCCGATTCACCCGGCTCGCGCAATTACTCCGGCATCAAGGACCCGGTCGTCGACGCGCTGGTGGACCGCGTCATCTTCGCCACCGACCGCGACGATCTCGTCGCCGCCACTCATGCGCTCGATCGCGTGCTGTTGTGGAACTACTATACCGTGCCGCAATACTACCGGGCGGTGGTCTGGCTTGCCTACTGGAACAAGTTCGGCATGCCCGAAAAGCAGCCCAGCTACCGTGGCGCCGATATCGACTCCTGGTGGATCGATACGGCGAAGGAAAAGGCATTGACCGCCAAATACAGGGGTAACTGATGAGGCGGCAGACATTGCTTCCTCGTCGTGACTTCCTGGCGCTCGGCGCGGCGGCGACTGCCGCAGTGCTGCTGCCGGGTCGGGCTTTCGCTCAGACCCCGACCGGTGTCAAATTGCATGGGCTGTCGGCGTTCGGCGATTTGAAATACAAGCCTGACTTCGCGCATTTCGATTATGTCAATGTCGATGCGCCGCAAGGCGGCACCTTCAATTTCCAGCCTTTCAACTGGGTCGCGAACCAGACCCCGCTGACCTTCAGCACCCTGAATTCATTCGTCCCCAAGGGCGATGCGCCGCAGCGCACGGAAATGTGCTTCGATGCGCTGTTGGTGCGGGCGCTTGACGAGCCCGACGCCGTCTATGGGCTGATCGCCGACGGGGTCACGATTTCCGACGACCGCAACGGCTTCACCTTCTCGCTGCGCCCGCAGGCCCGTTTCCACGACGGCACGCCGCTGACGGCCGAGGATGCCGCCTTCACCTTCAAGCTGCTGAAGGACAAGGGGCACCCAGACTATTCGCTGTCGCTGACGCATCTGGAGGACGCCGTAGCGGTGGACGCCCACACGCTTGAACTCAAATTCTCAGGCAAGCAGGCCTCCCGCACGATTCTCAACGTCGTCCAGATGCCGATCCTGTCGAAAGCCTTCTATACGGCCAATCCGTTCGATTCCTCGCAGATGAATCCTCCGTTGGGTTCAAGCGCCTACAAGATCGGCCGCTGGTCGGCCGGGGCCTGGATCGAATATGAGCGGGTGGCCGACTATTGGGGCAACGATCTTCCGGTCAATCGCGGCCAGAACAATTTCCAGCGCATTCGCATCGAATCCTACCAGAACCGCAACGCCGCGTTCGAAGCGTTCAAGAAGGGCGAGATCCTCTACAGGGAAGAATCCGTTTCGCGTGTCTGGGCCACGGGTTACGATTTTCCGGCTGTCATGGCCGGCAAGGTGGTGAAGCACGAATTCCCGGCGGAAAAGGTGCCTTCCATGCAGGCCACCGCCGTCAATCAAAGGCGGGAACAGTTCCGGGACTCCCGCGTTCGGCAGGCGATCGCACTCTGCTTCGACTTCGAATGGACCCGACGCAATTTCTTCTACGGCTCATATGAGCGCTCGCAGTCTTGCTTCGAGAAATCGGATTTTCGCGCCGAAGGCGTGCCGTCGCCGCAGGAATTGACTTTGCTGGAGCCGCTGCGGGATCAGATTCCGCCCGAGACTTTCGGCGAAGCCGTGACCCAGGCTGTATCGAACGGCTCAGGCCGCGACCGCCAATTGCTGGGCAAGGCGGCGAAGCTTCTCGCCGAGGCCGGCTGGAAGCGATCCGGCGCGTTTGTCCTGAACGACAAGGGCGGACGGCTATCAGCCGAAATCCTCGTCGACGACGACGCGTTCGTGCAGATTTACTCGCCCTGGGTCGACAATATGAAGGCTGTCGGCATCGATGCCTCAATCCGGCTGGTCGATGCCGCGCAGTATCAATTGCGACAGAACACATTCGACTACGACATGATCTCCGCCGCCTTCTCCTTTAGCGCAACCCCGACCCGTGATGACCTCGAGACCTTCTTCCATTCGCGAAGCGCGTCGGTCTCAGGCTCTCGGAACCTGCCGGGCATAGCGAGTCCGGCTATAGACGCGCTGATCGACGCCGTCGGCGCGGCCAAGGACCGTGAGAGCCTCACCGTCGCCATGCGGGCGCTCGATCGGGCCTTGCGCGCTCGGCGCGATTGGATTCCAAGTTGGTATCTGGCGAATCACCGAAGCGCCTATTGGGACATGTTCGGCTTTCCCGAGCAGAAGCCCGATTTCGGCTTTCCGGTCGAAGCGCTGTGGTGGGTCGACAAGGGCAAGGCGGCGAAAATTGGCAAAGGGTGAATTTCTTGCGGGCGTCGGTGCCGCCCCTCACCTGCCTGCCGGCATCCTCTCCCCGTATAGTGACGGGGAGCGGGAAGCCTTCATCTATGGTTTCGCCAATCACAAGCGCCGTGGCGAACGTGCCGAGATCGCGGCCAGCCCCTTTCTCCCCGTCACTTTACGGGGAGAAATGTCCGGCAGGACGATGAGCGGCGGCGCCGACGCCGACAATTGGTCTGAAGCGATTGCCTCGGGGACGCCTCCAGATACAGTGGTCTTCCCCAAGGAGGGCAACATCTGATGGGCGCCTATATCCTGCGCCGCATCCTGCTGATGATCCCGACGCTGTTCGGCATCATGGCGATCTCCTTCGCCGTCATCCAGTTCGCGCCGGGCGGCCCGGTCGAGCAGGTCATCGCCAAGCTCACCAACCAGGGCGGCACCGATCGCCTCGGCGGCGGCGGTGGCGACGCGGGCGCCACCAATTTCGACGTCGCCGGCGATGTCGGCTCGAAATATCGCGGGGCCCAAGGGTTGGACCCCGAATTCATCAAGAAGCTCGAAAAGCAGTTCGGCTTCGACAAGCCGCCGCTCGAGCGCTTCGGCATGATGCTGTGGAACTATGCCCGCTTCGACTTCGGCGACAGTTATTTCCGCGACATCTCGGTGCTCGACCTGATCCTGGAAAAGATGCCAGTGTCGATCTCGATCGGGCTCTGGATCACGCTGCTCTCCTACCTGATCTCGATCCCGCTCGGCATCCGCAAGGCGGTGCAGGACGGCTCGACCTTCGATGTCTGGACGAGCGGCGTGGTGATCGTCGGCTATGCCATCCCCGGCTTCCTGTTCGGCATCCTTTTGATGGTGCTGTTTGCCGGCGGCTCGTTCTGGGATTGGTTCCCGCTGCGCGGCATCGTTTCCGACAATTGGGACCAGCTGTCCTGGCCGGACAAGATCATCGACTATTTCTGGCACATGACGCTGCCGCTGACCGCACTTGTGCTGTCGGCCTTCGCCACGACGACGCTTTTGACCAAGAACTCGTTCCTCGAGGAGATCCGCAAGCAATATGTGGTGACGGCGCGCGCCAAGGGTCTGTCGGAGCGCAAGGTGCTTTATGGCCATGTCTTCCGCAACGCCATGCTGATCGTCATCGCAGGCTTCCCGGGCGCCTTCATCTCGGCCTTCTTCACCGGCTCGCTGCTGATCGAGAACATCTTCTCGCTCGACGGGCTCGGCCTGCTCGGCTTCAAGTCGGTGATCGACCGCGACTATCCGGTGGTCTTCGCCAATCTCTACATCTTCTCGCTGCTCGGCCTGTTCGTCGCCCTGCTCTCGGACCTGATCTACACCTGGGTCGATCCGCGCATCGATTTCGAGCGGAGAGACGTCTGATGACGGCAGCTTCGGCAGAAACCAAGCCGGCCCGCGCCGCCCGGCCGTGGTTGTCGCCGCTCAATCAGCGGCGGCTGCAAAACTTCAAGGCGAACCGGCGCGGCTACTGGTCGCTGTGGATCTTCCTGTTGCTGTTCGTGCTGTCGCTGTTTTCCGAATTGATCGCCAACGACAAGCCCATCATCGCCTCCTACAAGGGCGAGATCCTGTTTCCGGTGCTGGTCGCCTATCCGGAGGAGAAATTCGGCGGCTTCTATGCCGTCACGGACTATCGCGATCCGGTGATTCAGGACGAGATCAATGCCAATGGCTGGATGATCTGGCCGCCGGTCCGCTACTCCTATCAAACGGTCAACAACGCCATCCCTGAAGCTGCGCCCGCCAAGCCGTCCTGGCTTTACGACAGGAAGACGCGCTGCAGCCAGTATCCGCAGGGCGGAGCCGATCCCAACTGCGTCGTCGGCAACTGGAATTGGCTGGGCACCGACGACCAGGCGCGCGACGTGCTGGCACGCGTGCTTTACGGCTTCCGCATCTCGGTGCTGTTCGGGCTGATCCTGACGCTCGGCTCCTCGCTGATCGGCGTCGCGGCCGGCGCGGTGCAAGGCTATTTCGGCGGCTGGACGGACCTTCTGTTTCAACGCTTCATCGAGATCTGGTCGGCGATCCCGGTGCTTTATCTGCTGCTCATCGTCTCCGCCATCCTGCCGCCCGGCTTCTTCATCCTGCTCGGCCTGATGCTGCTGTTCTCCTGGGTGGCGCTGGTCGGCGTGGTGCGGGCCGAGTTCCTGCGCGCGCGCAACTTCGAATATGTCAACGCGGCGCGCGCGCTTGGCGTGCCCAACCTCACCATCATGTTCCGCCATCTCCTGCCCAACGCCATGGTGGCGACGCTGACCTTCCTGCCGTTCCTGCTCTCGGGCTCGATCTCGACGCTGACCTCGCTCGACTATCTCGGCTTCGGCCTGCCGCCGGGTTCGGCCTCGCTCGGCGAATTGCTGAAGCAGGCGCAGCGCAATCTCAACGCGCCCTGGCTCGGCATCTCCGGCTTCATCGTGATTTCGCTGATGCTGTCGCTGCTGGTCTTCATCGGCGAGGCGACGCGCGATGCCTTCGATCCGCGCAAGACGTTCAAATGAGCGAGCCTCTGCTTTCCGTCCGCGATTTGAGTGTCGCCTTCGCGCAAGGCGGCACGCAATCGATCGCCGTCGACCACGTCTCCTTCGAGATCGGCAAGGGCGAGACGGTCGCGCTGGTCGGCGAATCCGGATCCGGCAAATCGGTCTCCGCGCTGTCGGTGCTGAAGCTGTTGCCCTATCCGTCGGCCAGCCACCCCTCGGGAAAGATCCTGTTCCACGGCGCCGACCTGCTCCACGCCAACGAAAGGACGCTGCGCGGCGTGCGCGGCAACAAGATCACCATGATCTTCCAGGAGCCGATGACCTCGCTCAATCCGCTGCACACGATCGAGCAGCAGATCGTCGAGGTGCTGAAGCTGCATCAGGGGCTGGGCGATCGCCAGGCCCACGCTCGCACGTTGGAGCTGCTCACCGAGGTCGGCATACGCGACCCGCAGAAGCGGCTCGATGCCTATCCGCACCAGCTCTCCGGCGGCCAGCGCCAGCGCGTCATGATCGCCATGGCCTTGGCCAACGAGCCGGAACTCTTGATCGCCGACGAGCCGACGACGGCGCTCGACGTGACCGTGCAGGCGCAGATCCTCGAACTGCTCGCCGGCCTGAAAAGCCGCAAGCGCATGTCGATGCTATTCATCACCCATGACCTCGGCATCGTCAGAAAGATCGCCGACCGCGTCTGCGTCATGACGAAGGGCAAAATAGTCGAGACCGGGCCGACCAAGGAGATCTTCGCCAACCCGCAACACGCCTATACCAAGCACCTCTTGGCCGCCGAGCCGAAGGGCAAACCGCCGGCGGCGAATGCTGATGCCACGGCGGTGATGACCGGCAAGGACATCAAGGTCTGGTTCCCGATCAAGCGGGGCTTCTTCCGCCGCACCGTCGACCATGTGAAGGCGGTGGACGGCATCGACGTTACAGTGCGCGCCGGCCAGACGCTCGGAGTCGTCGGTGAATCCGGCTCCGGCAAGACGACGCTAGGCCTGGCGCTCGCGCGGATGATCTCGTCCACGGGCGCGATCAACTTCAACGGGCGCGACATCAACCAGCTTTCCTTCAGCGCCATGCGGCCGCTGCGGCGCGAGCTGCAGATCGTCTTCCAGGACCCGTTCGGATCCTTGAGCCCGCGCATGTCGGTCGCGGAGATCATCGAGGAAGGGCTGAAGATCCACGCGCCGAAACTCTCGCCCGATGAGCGCGACGACAAGGTCGTCGAGGTGTTGAAGGAAGTCGGTCTCGACCCGGAGACGCGTCACCGCTATCCGCATGAATTCTCGGGCGGCCAGCGCCAGCGCGTCGCCATCGCACGCGCCATGGTGCTCAACCCGCGCTTCGTCATGCTCGACGAGCCGACTTCGGCGCTCGACATGAGCGTGCAGGCGCAAGTCGTCGATCTCTTGCGCAACCTGCAGGCCAGGCACAACCTCGCCTATCTCTTCATCAGCCACGACCTGAAGGTCATCCGCGCCCTTGCCAATGACGTGATCGTCATGCGCAATGGTCAGATCGTCGAAGCCGGGCCGTCCGAACAGATTTTCGACCGCCCACAAACCGACTATACGAGGGCGCTGATCTCGGCCGCGTTCCGGATCGAAACGGCACCGACCGGGGTCGTCAGCGAGTAGGCTGGAAATACAGGAAAGACACTGCGCGAATGGAAAAAGGCAAAGTTCTGCTTGCCCTCACCGGCTTTCACCCGCAGCGCTGGCGCGAACTGCTCGCGGCCGAGCGCGAGGTGGTGCTGGAGCCCGATGGTCCGAGCGATCCCTCGATCGCTTATGCAGTGGTGTGGAAGCAGAAACCGAATCTGTTGTCGTCGCTGCCCAATTTGCGCGCCATCTTCTCGATCGGCGCAGGCGTCGACCATATCTTCGCCGACCCCGGCCTGCCCGAGGTGCCGATCGTCCGGGTCGTTGCCGACAATCTCACGCAATACATGACCGAGTATGTCGTCTGGCGCGTGCTCGACCACCATCGCCAGGGCATGCTCTACCGAGCGCAACAGCAGAAGAAGACCTGGCACGAGCCGCCGCAACGCCCGGCCGGCGACATCTCGGTCGGCATCATGGGTCTCGGCAACCTTGGCCGCGCCGCGGCATCGGTGCTTTTGGCGCTAGGCTTCGCCGTGAACGGCTGGTCGCGCACCGAGCACCCGATGCAGGGCGTGTCGACTTATTCCGGCGAAGGCGGGCTGATCCCCTTCCTCAACGCCACCGACATCCTGGTGGTGCTGTTGCCGCTGACGCCGCGCACGCAAGGCATCGTCAATTACGCCGTTCTGAAGGAATTGCGCAAACGCAACGGCCTCGGCGGCTCGGTGCTGATCAACGCCGGGCGCGGGCGGCTGCAGAAGGATGCCGACATCCTGCGCGCGCTGGACGACGGCACGCTGAAGGAAGCGAGCCTCGACGTGTTCGAGGTCGAGCCGCTGCCGAAGACGAGCCCGTTGTGGAGCCATCCGAAAGTGTTCGTGACGCCGCATGCGGCGGCGACCTCGGACCCGGCCCATCTGGTGCCGATCATGCTTCGGCAGATGGCCGCCTTCGAGCGCGGCGAAAAGCTCGAAAACGTCGTCGATCGCGAAGCGGGTTACTGAGCAGACGCCGGCTTCGAGCCCGGCAGCGCGAACTTGTCCTTCTTCTTCGGCTTGCCGCAATCGCGCCGTTCGATCGAGCGGTTCATTGCGTCGATCTCGCCGCTCGCCTTGTCGCTGTCGCGCTGCGCCCTGGAGCGCATGTCCGGCGTGAACGGGCCAAAACCCATCGCCGGATTGGAGAAAGCCGGTTTTGCGGTGACCGGCAGATTGTATTGCTGCGCCAGCGCGTTGCGATTGGCTAGCAGCTGTTCGCAGGGCACGCTGTCATATTGCAGCGAGGATTGGACGTTTTCGTCCTGGCGCTCCGCCATCGAAGTGCCACCTACGCAGCCGGCCGTCATCAGGCAAGATGCCAACACAGCCATGGTCCAGCGCATGGTAATTCTCCGTGCCGTATCGCCACGCCTTAAGCCGACACGCGATTCGGGCTTTTTCGCGAGCAGCCGTCGCCCTCATTCCGCCGGCCTGCGACGGGCTATCACCGCAAGGCCTCCTACTGGCTCGCCGCGGTCATGCCGGATGGTCGTGCTTTCCAGCGACAGGATCGCAAACCCGCTGTCGGCGAGAACGTGCCGCACATAAGCCTCGGAATGCGCGTAGCGCCGCGAGGGCAGCAATGCAAAGTCATCGCCACCGGCAAGTGTCTCGACCGAGAACACACAGAGCCCTTCATCGACCAGACTGTCGGCAATTGCTCTAACAATGCGTTCGAGCGCCCCGACATAGATGAACACGTCGGCGGCGACCACGAGGTCGGCTTTCGCGTCGGGTCGAGAAAAATGCTGGAGATCGGACTTGGAAAGCCGGTCGTAGATGCCTTTGGCGCGCGCCTTCCGCAACATGCTGCTCGAAATGTCATAGCCTTCCAGCCGGTCGACGATCGGGCGCAGCCTTTCGCCCATCAGGCCGGTGCCGCAGCCGAGGTCGAGCGCCAGCCGGAACCGGCTCGGGCTCGCCGCGCGAATGGCGCGCTCGAGAAACTCGGGCATCCGATAGCGGAGTTTCCCGACCAGCGATTGCTCGAAACTGTCGGCATAGTGATTGAACAGGGTCTCGACGAAAGCGCTGGGCGGAGCCGCTGCCACCGGCGCATGACCGATCAGTTGCAGCTTGAGCGCGGAACCCAGCCGGTCTGCGGGATCGAGCTTCATGGCCATCGCCCATGCGTGGGCTGCCTGGTCGGGAAAACGTGCGGCCTCCTGCATCTCGCCGAGCCGGAACCAGCCCGCCGCCCATTGCGGCGCCAGCTCCAGCGCGCCAAGCAAAAGCTCCGCCGCCTGCGCAGGCTCGCCGGAGGCCAGCAGCATCTCGGCAAAGTCGGCGCGACGGTCGGCGGTCAAATAGCCGGACGAGGCCTGAAGTGGTTTCATGGTTCCATTGGTCCCGCCGGTGTGCGAACCGGCGGCCGGCTGTAGGACGAGTCAGCAGTCTGTTGCAACAGGCTTCCCGCGTCGAATTCAGCCACTATGTTCAAGGCCATGCGCGCCAGCGACCTGCTCAAGCCACGACCCGAAGGGCTCTACTGCCCGCCAGGCGATTTCTTCATCGATCCGGTGCGGCCGGTCAGCCGCGCACTGATCACGCACGGCCATTCCGATCATGCGCGCTCAGGCCACCGCTCGGTGCTCGCCACACAGCAAACGCTCGACATCATGGGCCTGCGCTATGGCGAGGATTTCGCCGAAACCACGCAGGCAGCAGTCATTGGCGAGACGATTGATATCAACGGCGTCTCCGTCACTTTCCATCCGGCCGGGCATGTGCTGGGTTCGGCGCAGATCGTCGTCGAGCATCAGGGCCTGCGCATCGTCGCCTCCGGCGACTACAAGCGCCAGAAGGACGCTACCTGCCTGCCGTTCGAGCCGGTGCCTTGCGATGTCTTCATCACCGAGGCGACCTTCGGGCTGCCGGTGTTCCGGCACCCGCCGGACCATGAGGAGATCGCGCGCCTGCTCAAATCGGCGACACAATTTCCCGAGCGTTCGCACCTGATCGGCGCCTATGCGCTCGGCAAGGCGCAGCGCGTCATGCGGCTGCTGCGCGAGGCCGGTTACGACAGGCCGATCTATATCCATGGCGCGCTGGCCAAGCTCAGCGAGTATTACCAGAGCCAGGGCATCGATCTGGGGCAGATCGAACCGGCGACGGTGGAAAGCGGCGGCAAGGCCGATTTCGAAGGCGCCATTGTCGTCGGGCCGCCGGCCGCGTTCGCCGACCGCTGGGCGCGGCGCTTCCCCGACCCGATCGCCTGCTTCGCTTCAGGTTGGATGCGCATCCGTCAGCGCGCCAAGCAGGGCGGCGTCGAGCTGCCGCTGATCATTTCCGACCATGCCGACTGGGACGAGCTCATCGCCACGATCAAGGAAACCGGCGCCGCGGAGATCTGGGTGACGCATGGCCGCGAGGAAGCGCTGGTGCGCTGGTGCGAGCTGGAGGGCATCGCCGCGCGGCCGCTGCATCTTGTTGGGTATGAGGACGAGGGCGATTGATGGAACAGTGTTCGCCAATCGCCGCCGCCGAGTTCTACGGCGCCACCCTCTGTCCTGCCGGACATCTCCCCCTCAAGGGGGGAGATTGGCAGTTTCAGCGCCGACGCATCTCCCGCGACGCGAGAGATTGGCGAAAGCCGGCGCGGCATCTGATCTCCCCCCTTGAGGGGGAGATGGCCGGCAGGACAGAGAGGGGTGCCTCGCGCCGGCTTTCGTCATTGGCGTGTCGCGCATGAACCGCTTCGCCGAGCTCCTCGACCGGCTGGTGCTGACGCCTTCGCGCAACGGCAAGCTGACGCTGCTCACCGACTATTTCCGTAGCGTCGAGGATCCCGACCGCGGACTGGCGCTGGCGGCGATCACCGGCGATCTGTCGATCGCGGCGGTGAAGCCGGCGATGCTGCGCGGGCTGGTGGTCGAGCGGATGGACCCCGTGCTGTTCGGCTATTCCTACGATTATGTTGGCGATCTCGCCGAGACGGTGTCGCTGGTCTGGCCGCAGCCGGCCGGCCACATACCGAACCACGCGCCAACGCTCGCCGAAGTGGTCGGCAAGCTGCAGGCGGCGAGCCGCTCCGACGGGCCGCAGGTGCTCGCTAGGCTTCTCGACAGCGCCAGCATCTCTGCGCGCTTCGCCATCATCAAGCTGGTTACCGGCGGGTTGCGCATCGGCGTGTCGGCGCGGCTTGCCAAGCAGGCGTTGGCCGATCTCGGCCAAGTCGATGTCGTCGAGATCGAGGAGCTCTGGCACGGGCTGACGCCACCCTACACGGCGCTCTTTGCGTGGCTGGAAGGCCGGGCGGAAAAACCGAGAAGCGCCGCGCTCGCATTGTTCCGGCCGGTGATGCTGTCCAACGCGGTCGACGACGGCGATTTGGAAAAGCTCGAACCGGCCGATTATGCGGCGGAGTGGAAATGGGACGGCATCCGCGTCCAGGCGGTGTGCGAGGGCGGCATCCGCCGGCTCTATTCCCGCACCGGCGACGATGTTTCCGGCGCCTTCCCGGACCTCGCCGCGACGATGGATTTCGAGGCGGCGCTCGACGGCGAATTGCTGGTCGGCGACCCGCGCGAGGCGACCGGAACCTTCTCCGACCTGCAGCAGCGGCTGAACCGCAAGAGCGTCTCGCCAAAAATCCAGCAGCAATATCCGGCCTTCATGCGCTGCTACGACGCGCTGCAAATCAACGGCGAGGATTTGCGCAGCCTCCCCTTCGCCGAGCGCCGCACCCGGCTCGGAGCCTTCGTCGAGACGCTCGATCCCAGCCGCTTCGACCTCTCGCCGCTGGTCGAATTTTCGGATTGGGAGACGCTGGAGCGGCTGCGCCAGGCGCCGCCGCATCCGATCATCGAAGGGGTGATGCTGAAGCGCAGGGATTCGCCCTATCTTGCCGGCCGGCCGAAAGGCCCCTGGTTCAAGTGGAAGCGCGATCCGCACACGATCGACGCGGTGCTGATGTATGCGCAGCGCGGCCACGGCAAGCGATCGAGCTTCTATTCCGACTACACTTTCGGGGTCTGGTCAGGCCCGGAGGGATCGGAAGAGCTGGTGCCGGTCGGCAAGGCCTATTTCGGCTTCACCGACGAGGAGCTGCGGCAAATCGACAAATATGTGCGCGACCATACGATCGAGCGGTTCGGGCCGGTGCGCTCGGTGCGCGCCGATCGCAAGAATGGGCTGGTGCTGGAAGTGGCCTTCGAAGGGCTCAACCGCTCGACGCGCCATAAATCTGGCGTCGCGATGCGCTTTCCGCGCATCTCACGGTTGCGCTGGGACAAGCCCTCCGCCGAGGCCGACCGGATCGAGACGCTGCAGGCGTTGCTCGACAGCTAGAAATCTGCCGACGCTTCACCCCACCCGGCGCTTCGCGCCGACCTTCCCATCAAGGGGAGGTCGGTCGCATCCCTGGAGATAGCCCCTCGCTGCCGATGCCGAGGTCACTCCGCGATCGACACGCGGATCTCGTAGATGTCGACGGACTTGCCCTGCTTGTCGAAGTCGGAGTTGACGGCGATGGTGCCGGCCGCACCCGGGTGCTTGTTCGGGAACTGCACGTCGAACAGGTATTCGTTGCGCTCGTGGCCAACGGCATAGCGCTTGCGGCCGCAATCGCCGAGCTCGCCGAAATTGCAGTCGACCGAGATCTGCGTCTCCTTGCCTTCTTCCGAGCGGGCGATGATGTCGAACATGGCATGCTTGCCGGCAAGCTTTTCCAGCACGCCCTGGCCGACATCGAAGGCGATGGCCGAGCCGGATGCGCCCGAGCGGGCGCGCAGGAACTGACCGGTGTCGTCCTTCATGACATCGGCGGCGGCGTCGGACGGTGTGCTGACATGGGTCGGATCGCTGGGCGAGAAGACGTTGATCCAGTTCTTCGACTGATCCGCCTCGCCGGGCTTCTGCGGCGAGCCGGTTTCGGCTGGCTGCGAGGAGTCTTCGTCTTCCAGCGTCGGGGTCGGCTCGGGCGGACCGGTGTTGAGTTCAGCCGCCGTCTTGAAGACGCCGGTCTGCTTGGCGAAATAGAGGCCGATGCCGGCAGCCGCCAGCAGCGTCGCCGCGACAAAGATGGCGGTGAGCGGCAGGCGCCGGCCACGGATACGCCGTTCATCGCGATCCGGCGCCACTTCGGCGCCGTTGCCGATGGACGCTCCGGGAGAGTCATCAAGCGTCGGCGCGTTCGGAAGCGCCTCGTCCGGCATGATGTCGGGCACGCGGGGCAGCACGCGCGAGCGCGGCGCATCCGATGTGTCGGGCTGCACCGGACCGTCGACGGTAATCGACGGCGACGGTGCCCCCTGGTCGGGGCCCCGCGGGGCATCCACCGGCGGCGCGGGAGACTGGCTCGGCGTGTCGACCGCGGGCCCCGGCGCGGCGTTGCCGACGAATGGACCGCTGTCCAGCGGAAGCGTCACGTCAGGAACGGCCTGGACAGCCGGCAGGAATTCGGATTCGATCTCGGTGATCTTGGCCTGCACCGCCTTGCGGCGGTTGATGGCGGCTTCCACCGTCACGTTGGGGTTGGCCTGCAGCACGCGATCGAGCGCGGCAAAGGCCGAGCGATAGACCTTCTCGCGAAACGCCCGGTCCTCGGGATTGCCTTTCTCGAAGGCGTTGCGGATCGCTTTCTCGATGGCGTCCAAGCGAGCTCCCTCTGCGCGTTCGCTCACAGTTATCGATCGTTAGCCGCAGGCGACCAGTCAATCAACGGGCGGGCGGCTGCCTTGCCGACGCATCCAATGCCCATTTCGGCGTTTTTTGTTGAAGAATCAACATTTTTGTCGCCGCCGCCGGATCGGCCTGCAACGGAATCGAACGCCTGCCGGCGCGGGCCCGCAAGCCGTGCTGGCGCGGCGCTTAAGGCTGACGCGCAGCGGCAAGCGACGGAATTGCCGCGCATGAGCGCAGGATTTCGCCGCCAGCCATCTTGAATTAGCTGGCGGTTGAGTCTATCAACCGGCGCATCTTGGAAGCCCAGCGGCTTCCCGGGCCGCTTTAGCTCAGTTGGTAGAGCACATCATTCGTAATGATGGGGTCGCGTGTTCGAGTCACGCAAGCGGCACCAGTTTCCTAAAAGCGTGTAATTCCAATACCAGCCTGTCGGGTGGATTTGGGTTCGCCCATAAACCCACCCAAGATCGCCCTGAGCCGAAACGCTGCGGCGTCGTACGGCAGCATTTCGCCGCTTGCCGACCTCAGCACCTCCAAGCGTGAGTGTTCGGTGTGATGCCGATACAAAAGCGCCGCCACGGTGGCGTCAACCGGTTACACAAGCCAGGCAACATCCCCGGCCTTCTGGAAGTGGCGTCAGCGTCCCCAGAGGCTGCGTGGGCGGGTCGTTGGTTGACTGTAGCGCGACTGAACGCTCCAGGTTTCGCAAGCTGGATAGCGGAATCTCGTGAGGGCAAGGTCAGGTTGCTCTCCGTTCCAGCGACGGGCGGAGATTGGGAAAGATGGATACCGTGCAGGTGAGGCGCATGGAAGCCGGCAGGACATGGACGGGGGACGGCGCGCGTGCAGGCGCCTGGCTGAGCCGTGCCATGACCACGCAGCGCCACCTCGCAGCGATCCTGGCTTGCGACGTGGTTGGCTATTCGCGCCTGACGGAGCGCGACGAACGCGGCACGCTCGAGCGGCTGAAGGCCTACCGCAAGGACCTCCTCGAACCGCTGGTTTCCGAGAATCAGGGGCGCATCGTCAAGCTCACCGGCGACGGCATGCTCTGCGAATTCGCGAGCGTCGTCAATGCGGTGACATCGGCGGTGGCGATCCAGCAGGCTGTGGCGGAACACGAGGCGGAAACGCCGGAGGAAGAGCGGATTCGCTTGCGCATCGGCGTCAATCTCGGCGACGTGGTCTGCGAGGAGGACGGCGACCTCTACGGCGACGGGGTCAACATCGCCGCCCGCCTCGAAAGCGCCGCCGATCCCGGGACCGTGGTCGTCTCGGGCACCGCCTACGACCACCTTCAGGGCAAGCTCGACTGCGGCTTCACCCCGCTCGGCAACCTGCGCCTCAAGAACATCGAGCGGCCCGTGCGCGCCTACCGCGTCGAGACCGACGCCAGCGCCTCGGTGGCTGTACCGCCTCCCCTGCCCGAGAAGCCCTCGATCGCGGTTTTGCCTTTCACCAACATGAGCGGCGACCCTGACCAGGAATACTTCGCCGACGGGCTGGTCGAGGACATCATCACGGGATTGAGCCGGGTGAACTCCTTCTTCGTGATCGCCCGCAACTCGTCCTTCACCTACAAGGGCCGGGCGGTCGACCTGCGCCAGGTCGGGCGCGAGCTGGGCGTCCGCTACGTGCTCGAAGGCAGCATCCGCAGAGCCGGATCTCGCGTGCGCATCAGCGGGCAGTTGGTAGACGCGATCAGCGGTCACCATGTCTGGACCGGCCGCTTCGAAGGCGACGTGAGCGACATCTTCGACTTGCAGGACAAGGTGACCGAGAGCGTCGTCGGTGCTGTCGAGCCGAGCATCCGGCTGGAGGAGATCAAGCAGGCGCGCATGAAGCCGACCGACTACATCAGCGCCTACGACCTCTATCTTCGCGCACTGCCGCGCTTCTACAGCATGACGCGCGAAGGCTTTGCCGATGTACGCCGACTCACCAACGAGGCGCTCAGCATCGACCCGGGCTTCACCTTGGCGAAGGCACTCGGCGCCTATATCCGCAGCCTATCCGTGAGCCAGTGCTGGCACGAACCCGACGATGTGCGAGTCGCCGCGCGTATGGCGCGCGAGGTGCTGGCGGAAGCGCGCGACGACCCCACGAGCCTGCGCTTCGCGGCGCAGGTGATCGCCTACAGCGCGAAGGAATACGAGATGGCGCTGGGCACGATCGAACGGTCCCTGCTGCTCAACCCCAATTCGGCGCAGGGCCATACCGGCAGCGGCTGGGTGAACGCGCATTCCAGCCGCCCGCTCGTGGCGATCGAGCACTTTCACAGGGCGATGCGGCTGAGTCCGGTCGACCCCGAGAAAGGCATCGCGCTCTCCGGCATCGGGATGAGCTATCTGATGCTCGAGCGCTACGAGGAAGCGCTGGCATGGGGAGAACGCGCGCTGCACGAGATGCCGAACTACGGCTCCTCGCACCGCGTGGTGATCATGGCGCTGGTCAAGCTCAACCGGCTGGACGAGGCGCAGGCCGCGGCGCGCCGCCTGATGGAGGCGTTCCCGACCTTCACGCTCACCCTGCAGAGACAGATCAACCCGTGGCTGGACAAGGTGTTCGCCGAGCGCTACGTCGAGGCGCTGGGCATCGCCGGCGTGCCGGAGTGATCGCCGCGGCTGCAACGATGCCCTCTCCTGCGCGCCGCCTGCGGCCAGGCGGCTTTGCCGCGCATCTCGGGCATTGTCGAGAATCGCTGTTGGTGGGAAACTCCCGGTCTCTAGCAAGGAGGCCAAAATGCCCAACACTTTCAAGACCGGTGACGTCGTCAGGCTAAAATCCGGAGGCCCGGAGATGACGGTGAGTGATGGCGCTGCCTCGGGCACGTATCTGTGCCACTGGTTCAATCGTGATGGCGACGTGTGGACCCCGCAACATGCCGGCTTCAAGCCGGATCAGCTGATGGTGGTCGACGAACGGAAATAGTTTCGCTCACCCTCGTTCCCGATCGGCTCCGGCCCGGCTTCTTGCCGGACTCTTGCTAATTGTCTCGTCAGAAACGACCGACGGATTTTCCCTGTTGCCGCGTTTAACGGCTGAAGCGTGGCCGCCAATGGCCATGCGCAACCGGAGACGAGAGCATGATCCGCCGTTCGATATTTGTCGTTGCCCTTGGCCTGCAGGCCGCCGCCGCGGCCGCCCAGACAGCGACGCCTGCCACCGCGCCGGCGCAGCCGGCGCCAATCGCGTCCGCCTCCGCCAGGCCCGGCATCACCTTGGAAAAGTTCGAGGCGCGCCGGGAAAAGGCTTTCATGCGGGCGGACACCGACGGCGACGGCAAGGTCAGCCTCGCCGAGTGGACGGCGTTCCAGACCCAGCGCAAGGCCAAGGGCGATCCTGCCAAATCCTTCGCGCGGATGGACGCCAACAAGGACGGCTTCGTCGACAAATCCGAGCTCGACGCCTTCTTGGCCAAGCGCTTCGCCAGGCTCGACAAGAACGGCGACGGCGTGGTGAGCGCCGAGGAATGGCCGGGCCACAAAACCGCTCCCAATCAGGAGCAATGACCGAGAGGTCATGCAGCACGATGATCATTGGGAGCGCCCCGCTTGATGGGCGCCGATCCGGACGAGGAACTGGTACGGCGCATCGGTTCCGGCGATCAAGCCGCCGTGCAGGCGATGGTGGCGCGCAAGCTGCCGCGCCTGCTTTCGCTCGCCACCCGCATGCTCGGCGATGCCGCCGAGGCCGAGGACGTCGCCCAGGAGACCTTCGTGCGCATCTGGCGTCATGCCTCGGGCTGGCGCCAGGGTCATGCGCGTTTCGACACCTGGGTCCACCGGGTGGCGCTCAATCTCTGCTACGACCGGCTGCGGCGGCGCCGCGAATGGGTGACGGACGAACTGCCGGAGGCGGCGGATGAGGCACCGCTTCCCGACGCCGAAGATGAAGGCCGGCGCGTCCAGCAGGCGCTGCTGCGCATCGCGCCGCGCCAGCGCGAGGCGATCGTGCTCGTCTATTATCAGGAGATGTCCAACATCGAGGCCGCCGGCGCCATGCAGGTCAGCGTCGATGCGCTGGAAAGCCTGCTCGCGCGGGGCCGGCGCTCGTTGCAGGCCATGCTCATCGGAGATGGCGATGACTGAGCAACTGGCGGCGATTGGGACTCGGGTGGCCACGTCAAACCCGTGGAAGGGGAAACCAGATGGCTGACGAAAGAAAGGCCGCTGACGGGCCGATGAGTGCCCAACGCTTCACCGCACTTGCGGACGCCTATGGCAGCGCCCTGCATCGCTGGCCGCGGGCCGAGCAGGCTGCCGCCACGCTGTTTGCGGAGAGCGAGGAGGGTCGCGCCATCTTAGCGACCGCCGGCAGGCTCGATGCCGTTCTCGACCGCCATCTCGTCGAGGCCCCAAGCCGGACGCTGCATGGCGAGATTGTCGCACGGGCCACCACGCAGCTCAGCCAGGGGCGCCGCCGCCGGTTTTGGTGGCTGGGCTTTGGGCTTGCCGGCGTCGGCCTTGCCGGCGCCGTGGTCGGGCTGGCGCTGGTCAGCGTCGTCACGCCAGATGCCACGTCCGACCATTATGTGATGGATGCCAACGCAACGTCGTTCGGCGATGCCGGTCCCGACGCCGACACGGAGGATCTATGAGCGCTCGTCTTTTCGCGGCATCGCTGGTGCTGAACGTCTTCCTGATCGGTGCCGTCGCCGGCGGTGCAGGCTGGCTGATCGGCCGTTCCGGAGGCGGCTATTCGCTGGAATCGGCCGGCGGTCAGCTTCCCGCCAGCGACCGCAAGGTATTCCGCCAGGCGTTGCGCGAGGTTCGGCGCGAGTCGCGCGCAGTCATCCTCGACGGACAGCAGGCGCGGCGTGAGGCGGCCAACCTCTTGCAGCAGCCGACGCTCGACGCCAACGCTCTGGCCGCGGCCCTGGAGCGGGCGCGCAATGCCGACGCCACCATCCGCAGCCGGCTGGAACAGCGCATCGTCGAATTCGCCGCGTCGAGCCCGCTAGATGACCGTAAGCTGCTGGCCGACGCCCTATTGCGCCATGTCGGCAGGCAGCGGCCCATCCCGGCAAAAAATACGCCATAAGAGCGACGGAAAGCGCCGGCCGTCTCCGTTCAAAGAAAAAGAGGGACACGCCTGCCGCCACGCGAACGCGACGTGGCCGGTTCAACCTCGAGAAACTTCGGAGTATCCCATGAATGGTCTGACGAAATATTCTGTTGCGGCTGCGCTTGCCATCGGCGGGACTGCCGCGGCAAGTGCAGCCTCGGCAATGCCGCTTGCGGCGCCTGCGGCGCCTGCGATTGTCGAGCATGTGGCCTGGGGCTGCGGCCCCGGCTGGCACCCCAACCGGTGGGGTCGCTGCGTGCCCAACCGCCGCGTGATCTATCCGGGCTATTACTACTGGGGTGGCCCAAGCGTCTATATCGGCCCGGCCTGGCGTCCGTGGCACGGCGATCGTTACTGGCGCCGCTGGTAAGCCCCTGCCGGCCTCATCATGTCGACTCCGGCATCATAAGGCTTTTCGACCGTGGAGATCAACGCAAGTCAGGCGTGCCGCCGGTCGAGGCCGATATCTATCGGGATGAAGCGCAAGCCCGTTTCGACAAGGCGCTCGGTGCCGCACCGGGCTTTGTCGAAAGACTGGTCGGTTTCTGGTCGAACCATTTCTGCGTCTCGACCGCCAAGGGCCAACTCGTGCGGGCCTGCGCCGGCGCTTTCGAGCGCGAGGCTGTCCGCCCCTTCGTGCTCGGCCGCTTCGCCGACATGCTGCTGGCCGTCGAGCATCACCCGGCGATGCTGTTCTACCTCGACAACCGACAATCGGCCGGACCGGATTCGCGCGCCGGAAAAAGGCGCGGCCGCGGCCTCAACGAGAACCTCGCCCGCGAGATCCTGGAATTGCACACACTGGGCGTCGACGGCGGCTATAGCCAGGCGGATGTCACGAGTTTCGCGGGAGCGCTCACCGGCTGGACGATGGCCGGGCGGAAGGGCCGCCTCGGAGAGCCCGGCACATTTGTGTTCGACCCCGATGCGCATCAGCCTGGCGAGGCGGTGCTGCTCGGCAAGACCTACCCGGCCGGCGGCATGGTCCAGGCCGAGGCCGCGCTCAACGACATCGCCCGCCAGCCGGCGACCGCGCGCCACATCGCTACCAAGCTTGCCCGCCATTTCATTGCCGACGATCCGCCGGCGGCTGTAGTCGACCGCCTTGCCGAGATCTTCACCAAGACGGACGGCGACCTGCGCGCGCTCGCGCTTGCACTGGTCGATCTGCCTGAAGCCTGGTCGCTGCCGCTGACAAAATTGCGCTCGCCGTTGGACTATGCCGTAGCGGTCCGGCGGGCGATCGGCTCCACCACCGGGAAAGAGCCGCAACGAACGCTGCGCTGGCTAAGGGCGCTGGGCGAGCCGCTCTGGCAACCGCCCGGGCCGAACGGCTTTTCCGACCGGACGGATAGCTGGGCGTCCGCCGAAGGCCTCAAGACGCGCCTCGACATCGCCTGGCAAGCGGCTCGTCAGGCGAGCGACATCGGCAATCCCGATGACATGCTTTCCGCCGTAATAGGCGCCTCCGCCTCGGCCGAGACGCGCCAAGCGATCGCGCGCGCCGAGTCCAGACAGCAAGGCCTGGCGCTGCTGCTGATGGCGCCGGAATTCCAACGCCGGTGAACAATGGAGAAGCGGCATGAGTCTTCTTTGTGAAACGCCGAATCCATCTCGGCGCGCCGTGCTGACGACAGGCGGCGCGCTGTTTGCCTGGGCCTGTCTGCCACGCTTCGCCCGCGCCGCCGACCATCGCGATCCGCGCCTGATCGTCATCATATTGCGCGGCGCGCTGGATGGGCTGTCGACGATCGGCCCGCTCGGTGACCCCGACTATGCCGGCCTGCATGGCGACATCGCGCTGTCGCTCTCCGGCGCCAATGCGGCGCTGCCGCTCGACAGCTTCTTCGCGATCAATCCCGCGATGCCGGTGTTCGCGCGGCTGTTCAAGGCAGGTCAGGCGGCCGCGGTGCACGCGGCCGCGACCGGCTACCGCGACCGCTCGCATTTCGACGGTCAGGAGGTGCTGGAGAGCGGCCTGCCGGGCCCTGGCAACGCCACAACCGGTTGGCTGAATCGGGCGATAGCCAGCCTCCCGGCAGGTGAAAGAGTGGCCAAGCTCGGCGGGCTGGCGGTCGGCCCATCGATGCCGCTGGTGATCCGTGGCGCAGCACCCGTGCTCGGCTGGGCACCGCAGGCGCTGCCGACGCCCAGCGATGCGCTGGCGGAGCGTGTGCTCGACCTCTACAACCATCGCGACCCGGTGCTGGCAGCGGTGCTGCAGAAGGGCCTCGACGCCGACCGCATGGCGATGAGCGACCAGCTCGATGGCAGCACGATGAAACCCCACGGCGGCCTCGCCAACGCCGCCTGCATGCGCCAGTCCGCGCAAGGCGCGGCGAAACTGATGGCCGCCGACGACGGGCCGCGCATTGCGGCGCTGGCCTTCGACGGCTGGGACACGCATGTCAACGAGGGCGGCGCCACCGGGCGGCTCGCCAAGCTGCTCGGCGGCCTCGATGGCGCCTTCGAGGAATTCGAGAAAGGGCTCGGCGAGCGCTGGAAGGACACCGCGATCGTCGCCATCACCGAATTCGGCCGCACCGCCCGCGTCAACGGCACCGTCGGCACGGACCACGGCACCGGCACGGTAGTGCTGCTCGCCGGCGGCGCGATCAAAGGTGGCCGCGTCATCGCCGACTGGCCGGGGCTGAAGCCGGCTCAGCTCTACCAAGGCCGCGACCTCGCGCCGACCAGCGATGTGCGCGCGGTGCTGAAGGGGTTGCTTGCCGAGCAGTTCGGGCTCTCCGCCGCCGTGCTCGGCGACAAGGTGTTTCCGGAGTCAGGAGGGGTGAAGCCGATGCGGGATTTGGTGGCGTGAGAGCTTCGACTTTGTCCATCAACCGCGAGGCAGGAACGCGGCGGCACAAGGTGAGATCGGTCGAGATCCTTCGCGCCCCCCTCTGTCTTGCCGGACATCTCCCCCACTTGGGCCCACTTGGGGGGGGAGATTGGCAGCTTCGGCGCCGCGACCACTCTGCGCTGTCGAACAGAGGACATTGACGATTGGCGAAGGCCGGCGCGATGTCTGATCTCCCCCCTTGCGGCGAAGATGTCCGGCAAGACAGAGGGGGCGCTGTCCAGACGCCGTCTCTGAGGGCTGTCTGAATCCTCGCTTGAGGAACTTAGCAAGCCGCCCGCGCCGTTTCCGGCACGGGCGCCCCTCAAACCGATCACCAGCTCCAATAGCCGGGATGCCAGCGGTGGTGATACCGGAAGCCCGGATGCCAGTGGCGCACGGGCCGGATGAACCGGCGACCGTTCGGCACGCATCTGCCCCAGTGATTCACGTGCCAACCAGGACCGCAGCGCCAGCCGACCGTCTCGACTGGCAGCGGCGCAGCGCTGGGCTTTGCCATCGGCATGGCCTGCGCGCCGGCGGAGAGCATCAAAGTGCCGGCGGCCAATGCGAACGGCAGCAAATATTTGGTGAGCATAAAGTTCGTCTCCGTGATTCATCCCTACCGCCGTGAAACGGACGACAGGGTCGAAATCCGTCGGAGGAGGATGGATCACATCCTCGTTATCGGGCGGCGTCGTCGAGCGTCGCCACGGTCTTCAGCGCGCCGTCGAGCATGTCGCCCTTTTCGTCCTTCAGCGCCGCTTCGCGCAGGCGGCGGATCCAGTCGGCGGCGTCTTCGCGGCCCTCGAGCATGACAAGCGCCGAGAGCACGCGGTCGAATTTCGACTGGGCACGGGCGTGGGTGTCGCTGTAGCCCTTGATCAGGCGGCGGCAATTCAGGATCTCCAGCCCAAGCGCATAGTTTTCGCGCGCATGGGCAAGCGCCAAGCCGTACCAGCGCTCCAGATGCTCGACCTCGACCTTGTGGCGCAGCAGGCGGCGGCGCCAGCGGCGCAGGCCGCCGATGAACCAGAGCATGGCGAAACCGGTGAAACTGTCGGTGCGGATATGGCGGCCGCGGTTGATGCGGCGGTCAAGGAAGGCGGCGAGCTTCGGGCGGTTCTCGATGTAACTGCCGATTGCTAGCGGCAGCGTGCCGCAGAATTCCTCGATGCGCGGATGGAAATATTCAGTGACCTGCAGGACCAAGCCTTCCCTGACACCGACTTCCTTGCGCACGCGCCTGTCGCGGGTCGAACGCGTCTTGAGGTCGGCGACGCGGATCATGTCGTCATAGCACATGGCGTTGGCCAGATGTTTCGCGGCCGCGACCGACAGCGCATGGCCACGCTCCGCATTGTCCAGCGCGATGGCTTTGTCCAGCCGGTCGAGATATTCGCCGCCATAGCCGATGTCCTGGTAATCGACGACCTTCTTCAGGCCGCGTTCAGCCATGTCGCGCAGCGGTTTCGGTAGCGCGGCGACACGGGCGACGAGATCCTGCCAGCCCTTCAGCAGGGTTTCGGGACCACTGACCTTCGCCGTTGATGTGGTGTCGGGAGCGGCGGGCTTCCCGCTTGCCTTATCCCCGGCTGTCGCGACCGCGATGCCGCGCGCCCGGTCATAGGCGGCGCCGAAGGCGGCAAGGCTGGCCTTGACCCCGCGGCCGCCGGCGCCGATCGCCTGCTCGTAGTTTTCGCGCGCGAAGGGCAGCGCGTCTGAACCGGCCAGCGCGCCGAGCAGGCTGGCCGAGATCATCGTGCCGTGCTCGGCGGCGATCTTTTCCATGTCGAAGGCGATGAAGCGCTTGGCGGCCGCCTCGGCCGTCGCATGCACCTTTTCCGACGAGGCGCGGCCGTCGCCCGGCTCGATCTTTTCCGAGACGGCGGCGATGCGGTGCGAGGAGGCGATCAGCGTCGTGCGCTCGGGCGTGACGAAACCGCGGATGATGGCGCGGCCGGCTTCCATCAGCTCGGCGGCGATCAAGATGTCGACGTCGCCCTGCGATGGCGACAGCGCGAAGACCGGCAACCGGCCGGTGTCGCGGGCCATCTCGATGTAATAGATCGTGGCCCCCGTGCGCTGGGCGACTCCCGCCACCGACGTCGATTGCGCAATGTAGCCGCTGCGCTCGGCGACGTCGGTGATCCAATCGGCGAGCACGCCGCCGCCCTGGCCGCCGACGGCAAGCACGGCGAGTTTTATCACCCGCTCATCATCAGGGGCGCCCGGCTTCGGGCGCAGCGGTGAAGCCTGCTCAAGCATCGGCGAACATCAAACGGCGACTCTCGCGGCGGCGCTGCAACCGGCCGATCACGGCGCGGCGCGCGCTTTCCAGGAAACGGTCCCAGCGGCTCGGATTGTGCACGACATCGGCGCGGTAGAAGGAGGGACAGAGCACGGCCGCATCCGCCACCTCGCCGCAATTGCCGCAGCCGACACAGTTCTGGTCGATCGAAGCGACCGGATCGTCGCGCAGCGGATCGTCGAGCGACTTCACCGAGAGCGACGGGCAGCCGGAGAGCCGCATGCAGGCGTGGTCGCCGGTGCAGACGTCCTCGTCGACGCCGAATTTCGGCTTGACGACCCGCTCGCCGCCCTTGACCGCCTTGTCGACCAGCGGCCTCTCGCGGCGCTGGCGGTTCAGCATGCATTCGGACGAGGCGACGATGACCTTCGGCCCCTTCTCCTCGGTGGTTAGCGCCTCGCGCAGCGTGTCGCGCATCTTGCCGACGTCATAGGTGCGGTCGATGTGGCGCAGCCATTTGACGCCCATGCCTTTCACCGCTTCGGTGATCGGATGTTTTGTGGACTTGGTGCGGTTCGAGGCGCGCGAGGACAGGATGTCCTGGCCGCCGGTGGCGGCCGAGTAAAAATTGTCGACGATGACGATGACGCCGTCATTCTTGTTGAAGACGGCGTTGCCGACCGACGAGGTGAGACCGTTGTGCCAGAAGCCGCCGTCGCCGACGAAGGAGATCGACCGGCGTTTCGCTTCCGGCGAATTGAAGGCGGAAGCCGAGGCCGGCCCGAGGCCGTAGCCCATGGTGGTGGCGCCGAGCTCGAAGGGCGGCATGATCGAGAACAGGTGGCAGCCGATGTCGGAAGCGATGTGGTGCTTGCCAAGCTCCTGCTCGACCAGCTTGGTCGCAGCGAAGATCGGCCGCTCCGGACAGCCGATGCAGAAACCCGGCGGGCGGCTGGGAACGACATTGATGAGATCGGCGGTGTCGACGCCCTCGCCCAGCTTGTTCGGCGCACGAACCTCGCCGGGCAGCAGATGCGCAGCATAGGCGCGCAGGAAGGAGCCAATGCCGTCCAGCATCACCTGCCCGGTATATTCGCCGGCCATCGGCAGATGCTCCTTGCCGACCAGCTTGGTGCCGCGCCCGGCCTTGTGCAGCATCGCGGCAAAGGCCTGCTCGATATAGTTGGGCTGGCCTTCTTCGACGACCAGCACCGCCTGTTTGCCCTCGCAGAAGGAAAGGAACTCGTCATCGACGAGCGGATAGACGGCGTTCAGCACATAAAGCGGCACGTCGGTGTCGCCATAGGTGTCGGCAAGGCCGAGCCGCTGCAGCGCGCGGACGACCGAATTGTACATGCCGCCCTGCATGACGATGCCGATCGAGCCATTGTCCGGCCCAAAGACCTCGTTGATCTTGCGGCTCTTGATGAAATCGACCGCCGCCGGCCAGCGCTTTGCGACCTTCTCCTTCTCGTGCAGGAAGGAGGCAGGCGGCAGCACGATGCGGCCGGTGTCGCGGCGCGGGGCCGACAGCGCATCGGCAACCGACATAGGCGGCCGCTTGTTATCCTTGGCGATGAAGTGGCCATGGACGTGGCAGCAGCGGATGCGCACCTGCAGCATGACCGGCGTGTTGGAGGCCTCCGACAGCTCGAAGCCATCCTCGACCGCCTTGACGATCGAGGGCAGGTTCGGGCGCGGATCGAGCAGCCAGACCTGGCTCTTCATGGCGAAGGCGTGGCTGCGCTCCTGCATGATGGAGGAGCCCTCGCCATAGTCCTCGCCGACGATGATCAGCGCGCCGCCGGTGACGCCGCCCGAGGCGAGGTTCGCCAAAGCGTCCGAGGCGACATTGGTGCCCACCGTCGACTTGAACGTGGCGGCACCGCGGATCGGGTAGTGCACGGATGCGGCAAGCATGGCGGTGGCGGTTGCTTCCGAGGCGCTCGCCTCGAAGTGCACGCCGAGCTCGCCCAGAATGTCCTGCGCGTCGGCGAGCACATCCATCAGATGGCTGATCGGCGCGCCCTGGTAGCCGCCGACATAGCCGACGCCGCATTGCAGCAGCGCCTTGGTGATGGCGAGGATGCCCTCGCCCGCGAATTCCTGGCCGGCGCCAAGCCTCAGCTTTTCAACTTCCTTGGCAAAAGACCGTTCGGCCATCTCTGCCTCCTTCCGTTACCGCCGTTTGGACGGCGGCGCGTACGTCAAACTCAAATGTCGTGCTTGCGGATGTTCTTCAGCATCTTCTGCAGAATCGCGATCAGCGCGGCATATTCGGCATCGTCGACGCCGTCGAACATCGCTTCGAAGGCATCATGCATGGCCGGCCAGGCGCGGGTGAAAAGCGCCCGGCCGTCATCGGTCAGGAACACATGGCGGAAGCGGCTGTCGGCGACGCCCTGCTCGCGCCGCACGAGGCCCTGGCCTTCCAGTGCGTCGAGCGTGCGACTCAAGGTCGATTGCTCGATCACCGTATAGACCGAGAGGTCGTTGACGGTGATGCCGTCGGTGACCGAGAGCACGGCCAGCGTGCGCACCTGCGGAATGGTCAGGCCCTGCTTGCGAAAGTCTTCTCGCAGGGTGGCGTTGTAGCGGCCCATGATGCGGTTCATCAAATAGGGCGCGAATTGCTGCAGGCCGATCTGGCCGAGGGTCGAGATGCGCTCGCGCTTTTCCGGAAGCTTCTGTTCCATCAGAGCCTCTCCGCCAGCAGAAAGCCGGAGCCGCCGCCGAGCCCCGCGCCCGGATGCGTCGAGGCGCCGATATGGTAGAGGCCCTTAATGCCTGTCTCGTGATTGCGGCTGGCCTTGAACGGCCGCCACAGGAAGGACTGGTCGATGGTGGACGAGCCGCCATAGGGATCGCCGCCGACCAGATTGATGTTCATCGCTTCCAGATCGGCAGGCGAATAGGCGCGGCGCGCGATGATGCTGTCGCGAAAACCATCGATGTGATGAGCGAGGATCGCCTCGACGCGGTCGGCGTAGGGCTCGCGCAGCGCCTCGCTCCAGCGGCCATCGGCTGGGGCCTCGAGCTTGCCGGCGGCATCGCCCTTGATGTGGCGCGGCGCTTCCGGAAGCTGCAGCCACAGGATTGCCTTGCCCGGCGGACAGCGCGACGGATCGAGCGCGTGGGGCTGGCCGACGCAGATCGTCGGCACTTCCGGCAACAGGCCGCGCACCGCTTCGTTGCAGGCTTTCGACACACCATCGAGTCCCGGCGTCAGATGCAGCAGCGCCACCTTGTCGAGGCCCTCGCCGCGCCAGGCCGGCGGCTTGTTCAGCGCGTAGTGGAGCTGGAAGTTGCCCTTGCCGTAGCGGTAGGACTGCGTGGCCTTGGTTGCTGCGTCGGGCGCATCGTTGCCGAGCAGACGGCCATAGAGCTGCGTCGGCGTGAGCGAGCAGATGATGCCCTTTGCCGCCGTCAGCGTCTCGCCGGAGGCGAGCCGGACGCCGGTGGCACGGCCGCCGGCCTGGACGATCGAGGCGACGTCGGCGTTGACGCGGACTTCGCCGCCGCGCTCCTTGATCAATGCCTCGAAGGCGGCGAGCAGGGTCTTCGCCCCGCCCTTGACGATCGGTGCGCCGGCCGCCTCCAGCGCGAAGGCGATGACCTTGGCGATCTGGCCGGAGAAGGCGTCTTCCGGCCCAAGCCCGGCATGCAGCACCCAGGGCGCCCAGAGCGCGCGGACGGTGTCGGACTTGTACGCGGTCTCCAGCCAGCCCCGCGCCGGCACCAGCGCCTCGCCCAGGACGGCGGCAAGCTGGCGCGGACCGCGCCGCCACGCCTCGCCGGCCATGAGCTTCGTCGTCGGATAAGACCAGAGCGCGCCACCGAGCAGGCCGAAGAGCAGTCCGGCATTGCGTTCGATGTCGCCGACATCGCCGCCATGACGGTCGCCATCGCCGGAGGCAAAGGCGTTCAGCGCCGCGATATTGGCGGCCCGGTCGGTGGTGAGCACGGCATGGCTGCCATCGGGCCGAAGCACGCCGGTGGGTGTGGTCGTGTGACAGAATTCCAGCCCGTGCCGCGCAAGATCCTTGCCGAGCGCGGCATAGGCCGGCGAGGTGATGAAGAGGACGAAGGTCGTCGCCATCACGTCATGGACGAAGCCGGGCGCCGTGATCTCATCGGTGCGCATGCAGCCGCCGATGCGGTCGTTGCGTTCGAGCACGAGCACCTTGGCGCCCTTGGCGCCAAGCATCGCCGCGCAGACCAGGGCGTTGATGCCGCTGCCGACGATGATGTGATCGGCAGCGGTCATTGCGCACTCGCAATCGAGAAGTGAACGTCAATCGCACTAAGGCGAGTTCCTTCGCGCCCCCCTCTGTCCTGCCGGACATCTCCCCCACTTGGCGGGAGATTGGCAGTTTCGGCGCCCTGCTCAATCCTAGGACGTCGGAGATTGGCGAAAGCGGAGGTGACGTGCAATCTCCCCCCTTGTGGGGGAGATGTCCGGCAGGACAGAGGGGGGCGCCGTAGAGCGCCAGCGTCGCTCCGATCCCACCTCTCCACTATTCCATTGCGCGCGAGCATGATCTTCTCCCGAAGACCGCCACCTCGCCCTATTTGCCCGGCACCAGCGCCAGGGCGCGGATCGGGCTGCCGGTGCCGTGCTCGATCTTGAGCGGGGCGGCGATCAGGATCGCGCCTTTCGGCGGCAGCTGGTCGAGGTTGCAGAGGCTGGCGAGGCCATAGCGATTGGCTTTGTGCATCAGCGTGTGCGCCGGGAAAGGCGGCTCCATGCCGCCGGCCTTGCCGGCATCGGTGCCGATCGTCTCCGAGCCCCAGCCCTTGATGTCCTTGCTGATCAGGAACTGGATGGCTTCCGCCGTCGGGCCGGGCGTGTGCGGGCCGGTCTCGTTGGCATTAAGGAACTCGGCTTCCGAACCGTTGCGCTTGTACCAGTCGGTGCGCATCACCACCCATTCGCCGGCATTGATGGCGCCGTGCTCGGCCTCCCACGCCTTGATGTGGTCGACGGTGAGAAGGAAATCGTGATCGGCGGCGGCTTCCACTGAACAGTCGATGACATTGACCGGACCGACGAAATTCTGCGCCGGAATGGTGTCGGTGGCGCCGTCCGGATAGTCCTTGCCGGTGATCCAGTGCTGCGGCGCGTCGAAATGCGTGCCCGAATGCTCGCCGAGCTTCAGCCAGTTCCAGGCCCACCACGGACCATTCTTGTCATACTTTGAAATGGGGTGGATCTCGACCTTCGGCGTGTCGACGGCGAGTTCCGGCGGCAGCTTGATCAGCGGCGTGTTGGGCCCGAGCGGCGCCGACAAGTCGACCACCTTGATGGCGCCCGAAAGCAGCTGGCCGGCGACCTCGCCGAGGAGTTTCTGCGTATCCATTGTCTTCGTTCCCTCTTGTTCCGTGCTCATCAAGGCTCGTTGCGGCCCTTAATATCCTACTAGACGAAAACATATGCATCTGCAATTATCTTTAAGCATAAAGCATTTTGGGGCAGGGCGTGAGCGAGTTCGACGCCATCTTTGTCGGGGCGGGCCACAACAGTCTGGCCTGCGCCGCGCATCTGTCGCTCAAAGGCTGGAAAACCGCAGTTTTCGAGCGCAACACAACTATCGGCGGCGCGGTCCGGACCGCGGAATACACGCTTCCCGGTTTCAGGCACGACTTCGGCGCGATGAACCTGAGCCTGTTCGCTGGCTCTCCCTTCCACCGGAAATATGCAAATGAATTGAAAAGCCACGGGCTGGAATTTTCGCCCGTCGCCGACTGTTTCGCCAGCGCTTTCCCGGATGGAAGATGGTTTGGCGTCAGCAACGATCCCGAGAAGACGACATCGCGGCTCGGCACCTTCTCCGCGGCCGATGCCGCTACATGGCGCCGGCTGGTCGAGGCCTTTCCAGGCGAGGCGGAGCATCTGTTCCCGCTGCTCGGATCGCCGATGAGCCCGCGTGCGCTTGCCGGCACGGCCTGGAATCTTTGGCGCAAGAAAGGCATTGGCGGTGCGCTCGATACCGGCCGCTTGTTGCTGTCTTCACCCCGCGCGTGGCTCGAGGACAATTTCGAGACGCCGCATGTGCAAACCACGCTCGCGGCCTGGGGCATGCATCTCGACTTCGCCCCAGACATCGCTGGCGGCGCCGTGTTCCCCTATCTGGAAGCAATGGCCAACCAGAGTTTTGGCATGGTGCTCGGCAAGGGGGGAGCCGACACCATCATCCGCGCGCTTGTCGGCATGGTCAAAGCGGCCGGCGGCAAGATCATGGGCGGCGCGGAGGTGGCGGAGATCACCGTCGCCGGCGGCCGCGCGACCGGCGTGCGGCTCGCCTCCGGCGATTTCCATGTCGCCAGCAAGGCCGTCATTGCCGGCGTCGCGCCCAAGGCGCTGACTGGCAAGCTGCTGCCGAACGGATCCGGCGATGCCGGGTTCGACGCGGCGATGAAAAAGTTCCGCCATGCGCCGGGCACGATGATGATCCATTTGGCACTGGACGATCTGCCGGACTGGAGCGCCGGCGCCGAGCTTCGCCACTTCGCCTATGTGCATCTGGCGCCGTCGCTCGATGCCATGTCGCGCACCTATCAGCAGGCGATTTCCGGCGTGCTGCCCGATCAGCCGGTGCTCGTCGTAGGACAGCCGACCGCCGTCGATCCATGGCGGGCGCCAGAAGGCAAGCACGTGCCCTGGGTCCAGGTGCGCATGCTGCCGGCGGAAATCCTTGGCGATGCCGCCGGCAAGATCGCGCCCGGTTCCTGGTACGCGGTCAAGGACGCCTATGCCGAGCGCGTGCTCGACATCATCGAGAGCTATGCGCCTGGTTTGCGCCAGAAGATCCTCGGCCGCGCGATCTTCTCGCCGCTCGACCTCGAGCGCGAGAATCCGAACCTCGTCGGCGGCGACCAGATCTGCGGCAGCCACCATTTGGCGCAGAATTTTCTCTTCCGTCCGGCGCGCGGCTTCGCGCGCTGGAACACGCCGGTGTCGAACCTCTACCTCACCGGCGCCGCGACATGGCCCGGCGCCGGCACCGGTGCCGGATCCGGCTTCATGCTGGCGCAACAGCTGGGAGGGCACTAGCAGCAGAATTCCAGGATGGACAAGGGGCGGTTGCCCACCAGACCTTGCGAATGAACAACGCCGCGCGACAATGAAAGTCAAAAACCGACAACCAACAAGGGGAACGACCATGACCATCAACAGACGCGATTTGCTTGGGTTTGGCGCAGCAGCGCTTGGCGCGGCGACACTCGGACTGCCGAAGGCAGCCAAGGCGGCGGACGAGCTCACCATCGCCTACAACGTGAACCTGCCATCCTGGGACCCGACGACCGGGCCTTCGGCGGTGAACCCGACCATCCAAGGCCTCTACCAGTCGGTGTTCGACCAGTTCATCCCGCAGAAGCCGGACCTTTCCTTCACACCCGGCCTGCTCACCGAATGGGGTTGGAACGACGATCGCAGCAAGGTGACGATGACGGTCCGCGACGGCGTGAAATGGCATGACGGCTCGCCCTTCACCGCCGAGGACGTTGTCTGGTCGCTGCAGCGGGCGGGCGACGAGAAGACCGGCAATCCGATCCAGTTCGTCTGGAAGAACGTCAACAACTTCAAGATCGACGGCAACAAGATCACCGCCGACGTCGTGCAGTTCGATCCGGTCTATTTCAAATGGATGTCTTTCCTGACCGGCTACATCATGCCGAAGGCCTATTACGAGAAGGTAGGCGCGGAAGGCTTCGAGAAGGCGCCGATCGGCACCGGGCCCTATATGGTCGACAAATTCGAGCGCAACGCCTTCCTGCGGCTGAAAGCATATCCGAATTACTGGGGTGCCAAGCCAGCCTTCGAGAACGTGACGATCAAGTTCGTCACCGACGCGGCAAGCCGCGTCGCCGAGGTCGAGTCCGGCTCCTCGCAGGTGACGCTCGAAATCCCCTATGAAGAATATGACCGGCTGATCGCCAAGGACGGACTCGCCGGCTCGATCAAGAATGTCTCCGACATCGGCATGATCTTCTTCAACGACATCGAGGCGATGCTCGACAAGAACGTCCGCCAGGCGGCTGTGATGGCGGTGGACAAGGAGCTCTTGGTCAAGCGGCTGCTGCGCGGCTACGGCCAGCCGATCGCCACGCTGGAGACGCCGGAATACACGGCCTTCGACGCGTCGATCAAAGTCGAGCACAATCCGGAAAAGGCCAAGGAACTGCTCGCCGCTTCAGGGTATTCGCCCAAGAAGCCGGTCAAGTTCACCATCCAAACGACCAAGGGCTTCAAGCCCAAGGATTATGAGATGATCCAGGCGATCGTCGGAATGTGGCGCAAGGTCGGCATCGAGGCCAATATCGAGGTCTACGAGATCGCCAAGCATTACGAGCTGCGGGCCGCCGACAAGCTGGCGCCGGCCGCCTTCTACAACTGGGGGAATGCGATCGGCGATCCGACCACCTCGACCGGCTTTGCCATGTATGGACCTAGCCCGCATTCGGTGTGGGACAGCCAGGACCTGATCGACATGATCAATCCGCTGTGGGGCGAGAAGGACGAGGCCAAGCGCATCGCCGGCTGGAAGGCCGTCGACAAATACATCGCCGAGCAGGCCTATGTGCTGCCGCTGATGCAGTATGCTCAGCCGATCGTGCACTCGAAGAAGGTCAATGTCGTGCAGCATGTATCGGGCGCGCTGCTGCCGGCGCTGATGACCCCGGCCTGATGACATCTGGGAAGCTGCGCTGGCGCAGCGCACCTTCTCCAACGACGCGCAGGCCCCCTCATCCGGCCGGTGAGGGGCCGAATGCATTAGGCTCAGCGAGCATGCTGCTGCAGAGATTTCTTGTTCGTTTGATGACGATGCTGATCACACTGGTCGGCGTCGCCGTCGTCGTCTTCGTGGTCATCCGCGTGGCGCCCGGCGACCCGATCGCTATGATGCTGCCGCCCGGCGCCAGCAATGACGACATAGCGCGTCTGCGCGCGCTCTATGGGCTGGACAAGAGCATTGTGCAGCAGTTCTTCATCTGGCTCGCCGGCGTGCTGCATGGCGATTTCGGCACTTCGATCTCGCTGCGCCAGGATGTGCTCGGCCTCGTCTTCAACCGGCTGCCGGCGACGTTGGAATTGGCCACCGTCGCGCTGTTGATGGCGGTGGCGATCGGCGTCTCCGCTGCGATCCTCGGTGCGCGTTCGCGTGGCACGGCCGTCGAAGCCGGCATCGACATCGCCAGCGGCGCGACGCTCTCCATCCCCGATTTCCTGTGGGGCCTGGTGCTGATCCTGCTGTTCGGCGTGCTCATCCCGGTGTTCGACATTTCCGGTCGAGTGTCACCGCAACTCGACCTGCCCTTCGTCACCCAGTTCTATCTCGCCGAGAGCATTCTCAGGCTCCGCTTCGACCTCACCCGGGACCTGCTCAAGCACATGCTGATGCCGGCGATCGCGCTGGCGTTGCCGCTGGCGGCGATCATCGCGCAACTCCTGAAACAGTCGCTGAAGGAAGTGCTCGACCTCGACTATGTCGTGCTCGCGCGGGTCAAAGGCTTTTCCGAAACGCAGGTTATCCTGCGCGAGGCGTTGAAGAACGCGGCGCTGCCAACGCTGACGCTGGTGGGCGTGCAGTTCACCTTCCTGATCGGCGGCACGGTCATCGTCGAGCGGCTGTTCTCCTATGAGGGTCTCGGCAATATGGCGATCGATGCCGTCATCAACCGCGACCTGCCGCTGATCCAGGGCATCGTGCTGGTCTTCGCGCTGCTCTTCGTGCTGATCAACCTTGCCGTCGACATGATGTATGCGCTGCTCAATCCGAGGCTGCGTCATGGATGAGGCGCGCATTTCGCGACGGCGCTTCAGCCCGCGGCTATGGCTGGCCGGCGGCTGGCTTCTGCTGGCGCTGCTTGCGGCCATCTTGGCGCCGCTGATCGTACCGCAAGATCCGCTGGCGCAGGACCTGATGCTCGAGCGTCTGCCGCCCTTCTGGCTCGATGGCGCCGAGCCCGGCTATTGGCTGGGCACCGACAGCCTCGGCAGGGATCTCCTGTCACGGCTGATCTTCGGCGGCCGCATCGCCTTCATCGTCGCCTTCGCCGCGGCGGCGTCCGCCTGCATCATCGGCTCGGCGCTCGGGCTCATTGCCGGCTATTTCGGCGGTTGGGCCGACCGCGTCATCTCGCGCATCGTCGATGTCTGGATGGCGTTCCCGCCGGTGCTGTTCGCGATCCTCCTGGTCGCGGTGCTGGGCACCGGCTTGAGCTCCGTCATCATCGCCATCGCCGTCATCGACTGGACGCGCTTCTGCCGCGTGATCCGCGCCGAGGCGATGAGTCAGGCGCGCATGGACTATGTCGAGAGCGCGCGCATCGCCGGCTATGGCCGCATCGGCATCATGCTGCGCGAAGTCCTGCCCAATGTGCTGCCGTCGGTGGTGGCGCTCTTGTCGCTTGAGATGGGCATCGCCGTCATCGTCGAGGCGATCCTCTCCTTCGTCAATCTGTCGGTCTCGAGCGACGATCCGACCTGGGGCGGCATCATCGCCGAGGGCCGGCTGTCGATCCACCAGGCCTGGTGGGTGCTGGTGTTCCCGCTGATCACATTGATCCTCACCGTGCTGTCCTTCAGCCAGTTCGGCGAAGGATTGAAGACGCGATTCGATCCGGTGCTGCGATGAGCGCCAATATGGAACCATGCCTCGAAATCCGCTCCTTGAGCGCCGTGCTGTCCAACGGCCAGCGCGTGCTGCGCTCGGTGTCGCTCACCGTGCAGCCGGGCGAAGTCCGCGCGCTGGTCGGCGAGAGCGGCGCCGGCAAGACGATGATCGGCAAGGCGGTGCTCGGCGTGCTGCCGAAGAGCGTGCGCATCGTCGAGGGCGAGATGCTGATCGAGGGCGAGGATCTCGGCCGCCTCGATGCGAAGGCGCGGCGGACGCTGATCGGCGCGCGTACCGCGCTGATCCCACAGGACCCGCTCACCGCGCTCAACCCGTCGCGCCGCATCGGCCCGCAGATGACCGACCGGCTGGTGCGCATCCTCGGCTGGAGCGGCAAGAAGGCAGACAAGCGTATCCGGCAGTTGCTCGACGAGGTGCAGATCCGCGAGCCCGAACGTGTTCTGAAATGCTATCCGCACGAGCTCTCCGGCGGCATGCGCCAGCGCGTGCTGATCGCGGCCGCCTTCGCCGCCGAGCCCAGGCTGATGGTCGCCGACGAGCCGACGACGGCGCTGGACGTGACCGTGCAGAAGCAGATCCTGCGCCTCATCGCGCAATTGCAGCGCAACCACGGCACGGCGCTTCTGTTCGTCACGCACGATCTCGGTGTCGTCGCCAAGATCAGCCAAAAAGTGTCGGTGCTCTATGCCGGCAAGGTGGTCGAAGAAGCCGCGACCGCTGACCTCTTCGCATCGCCGCAGCACCCCTACACGCGGGCGCTGATCGCGGCGACGCCGCGCTATACCGATCCCTACGCATCGCTGAAGCCGGTGAACGAAACCGTGCTGGCCGGGCTCGCGGACGAGATCGCGGGCGCCGACAGGGCGTGGAGGCCAAGCCATGGCTGAGCCACTGTTTTCCGTCCGCGGGCTGAAGGTGGCGCTGCCCGACATGACGCGCAAGCCGCTGATCGGCCGGGCGCCACTGGCCGAGATCCTCAAAGGACTGGACTTCGACCTGCCCAAGGGATCGGTGACCGGCATCGTCGGCGAATCCGGTTCCGGCAAGTCGACGCTCGGCCGCGCGCTGGTGCGGCTGATCGAGCCGAGCGCCGGCTCGATCAGCTTCGAAGGGCGAGACATCGGCCATCTTTCGGAAGCGGAGCTCAGACCGCTGCGTCGCGACCTGCAGATGATCTTCCAGGACCCGATGTCCTCGCTCAACCCGCGGCACACCATCTTCAACATCATCGCGGCACCCTTGAGGCAGAACGGGCTTGGCGACCGGCTGAAGGAGCGCGTGGCGGAAGCCCTGCAACGCGTCGGCCTGCCGCAGAGTTTTGCCGGCCGCTACCGCCACGAGCTGTCCGGCGGGCAACGCCAGCGCGTCGGCATCGCACGGGCGCTGGCGCTGTCGCCGAAATTCGTTTTGGCCGACGAGATCGTCTCGGGCCTCGACGTCTCGACGCAGGCACAGATCCTGACGCTGCTGGAAAAGCTCGCGGCCGAGATGGGGCTGACGGTCGCCTTCATCAGCCATGATCTGTCGGTGATCCGGCGGCTCTGCCGGCAAGTCATCGTCATGCGCGAGGGAGGGATCGTCGAAGCCAGCGCAACCGACGCGCTCTTCGACAATCCGAAGGAGACTTACACGCGCGACCTGCTCGCTGCCATCCCGCTGCCTGAGATCGATGCGGACTGGCTGCAGCCGCCTGCAAAGGCGCCGGCATGAGAAAGGCAAACCTTGTCCGCACACCGAACAGCGGGCCTCGGATGTGCATGGGAGCAAAGTCAGCCCGCCAAAGGAGGGTGACATGAAATACGCCACAAGCGGCGCAATGGTCGGCGCAATCCTGTTCGGCTCAATGGGAACGGCTTCGGCCGACTCGATCCCCGGCATGCGCGGCCACGACCATACCGGCGTCACCGTGCCCGACATGAAGCAGGCCGTCGACTTCTTCACCAATGTGGTCGGTTGCAAGAAGGCGATGTCCTTCGGCCCGTTCGCCGACGACAAGGGCACCTTCATGCAGGACCTGCTCGGCGTCGATCCAAAAGCGGTAATCGAGGAGATCACCCTGGTGCGCTGCGGCTATGGATCGAACATCGAATTGTTCAAATACACCGCGCCCGACCAGAAGGACCTGACGCCGAAGAACAGCGACATCGGCGGCTTCCATATCGCCTTCTATGTCGACGATGTCGCCGCCGCGAAGGCCTATCTCGACGCCAAGGGCGTGAAGACCAGGATGGGTCCTCTGCCGGTCAAAGAAGGACCAGCCGCCGGCCAAACCATCCTCTATTTCCAGGCGCCCTGGGGACTGCAGCTGGAAGCGATCAGCTATCCCGACGGCATGGCTTACGAGAAAGGCGCCGAGACGGTGCTGTGGAGTCCCAAAGATCCAGCCAAGTGAGCTGATCGCGCCGCAATTGTTCAATTATGAAACTTTAAGCTTGAAATAATCGCCGGCAGGCGCGATACTGATGTTGGAACCGCCGGCCCCCCGGCGGTCCCTGATGCCCTTTGAGCGTTTGACGCAATTCCGGACGGGAAACCGCTGCGCACTTTTCCTGGAATTGCTCTAGAGGAGATCGCAAGACATGAAGGTTACGGTTCTCGGCGGCGGACCGGCCGGCCTCTATTTTGCCATTTCGCTGAAGCTGCGCGACGCCGCGCATGACGTGACGGTCTACGAGCGCAACCGCCCCGACGATACGTTCGGCTGGGGTGTGGTGCTGTCGGCCGAAACGCTGGAGAACCTGACCAGGAACGACCCTGTCAGCGCGGTCTGGATCAGGAAGCATTTTGCCTACTGGGACGACATCGCCGTCATCCATGACGGCGTGCGCACGGTGTCGACCGGCCACGGCTTCTGCGGCATCGGCCGCAAGCGGCTTTTAATCCTGCTCCAGCGCAGAGCGCGCGAGCTCGGCATCAAGATGATGTTCGAGACCGAGATTTCCGATCCTAAGCCGTTCATGGAAACGCACGACCTTGTCGTTGCGGCCGACGGATTGAACTCGAAGTCGCGCGCCACCTTCGCCAACGTCTTCAAGCCCGACATCGACACGCGCAAATGCAAGTTCGTGTGGCTCGGCACCACGCAGAAATTCGACGACGCGTTCACCTTCATCTTCGAAAAAACTGAGCACGGCTGGGTGTGGGCGCATGCCTACCAGTTCGACAGCGAGACCGCGACCTTCATCGTCGAATGCAGCGAACAGACCTGGGCTGCCTTCGGTTTCGGCGCGATGACGCAGCAGGAATCGATCGCGGTCTGCGAGCGCATTTTCGAAAAGCATCTCAGCGGCCATCCGCTGATGACCAATGCCAACCACATCAGAGGTTCGGCCTGGATCAACTTCCCGCGCGTGCTGTGCGAGCGCTGGTCTTACAAGAATCTGGCGCTGATGGGCGACGCGGCGGCATCGGCGCATTTCTCGATCGGCTCCGGCACGAAGCTGGCCCTGGAAAGCGCAGTCGCGCTCGCCGACTATGTCGAGTCCGAGTCCGACCTCGAAGCGGCCTTTCGCAAATACGAAGATGCTCGCCGCACCGAGGTGCTGAAACTGCAATCGGCGGCGCGCAACTCGCTCGAATGGTTCGAGGAAGTCGAACGTTATCTCGGGTTGGATCCAGTTCAATTCAACTATTCGCTGCTCACCCGCTCGCAGCGCATCAGCCACGAGAACCTTCGTCTGCGCGATGCCGAATGGCTGGCGGGCGCGGAGGAATGGTTCCAGCGCAAGGCCGGCGCCGGCGGCAACATGCTGCGCCGCGCGCCGATGTTCGCGCCATTCAGACTGCGCGAGATGGCGCTCACGAACCGCATCGTCGTCTCGCCGATGGCCCAGTACAAGGCGGTCGACGGCTGCCCGACCGACTGGCATTTCGCCCACTATGCCGAGCGCGCCAAGGGCGGGGCCGGGCTCGTTTATATCGAGATGACTTGCGTCAGCCCGGAGGGACGCATCACCCCGGGCTGCACCGGCTTCTACCAGCCCGAGCATGAGGTCGCCTGGAAGCGGCTGGTCGATTTCGTCCACGCCGAGACCGAAGCCAAGATCTGCGCCCAGATCGGCCATTCAGGCCCGAAGGGCTCGACCCGCCTCGGCTGGGAAGGAACGGACGAGCCGCTGCCGTCCGGCAACTGGCCGGTGATGGCGCCTTCAGCCGTGCCGTGGTCGCCGCAGAATCAGGTGCCGAAGGCGATGAACCGCGCCGACATGGACCTTGTGCGCGACCAGTTCGTCGCCTCGGCGGAGATGGCCGAGCGCTGCGGCTTCGACATGCTGGAGATCCATGCCGCGCATGGCTATCTGCTCTCCGCCTTCATCACGCCGCTGACCAACAGGCGCACCGACGACTATGGCGGCTCGCTGGAGAACCGCATGCGTTATCCGCTGGAGATCTTCCACGCGGTGCGCGCCGTGTGGCCGGCCGAAAAGCCTATCTCGGTGCGCATCTCGGCCAATGACTGGGTAGGGATCGAAGGCGTCACGCCGGCCGATGCGGTCGAGATCGCCAAGCTTCTGCATCAAACCGGCGTCGATCTCTGCGACGTCTCGGCCGGCCAGACCACAATCGCCGCCAAGCCGGTCTATGGCCGCATGTTCCAGACGCCGTTCTCCGACCGCATCCGGAACGAGGTCGGCATGGCGACGATGGCGGTCGGCAACATCTACGAGCCGGACCACGCCAACTCGATCCTGATGGCAGGACGCGCCGATCTGGTTGCGCTGGCCAGGCCGCATCTCAGCGATCCCTATTGGACGCTGCATGCGGCGGTCACCCTCGGCGATCGCGGCGTCAAATGGCCGGATCCTTATCTGCGCGGACGCGACCAGATCTACCGGCTGGCCGAACGCGAAGCGGCGGCAGGGCTGAAGGTATGAGCGCATTTATGTTTTCATGTCGGCGCCGCCCCTCATCCGCCTGCCGGCACCTTCTCCCCGTGAAGGACGGGGAGAAGGCACAAGCTCAAACGCTGGCGGCCCCCTCTCCCCGTCCTTCACGGGGAGAGGGTAAGGGTGAGTGGCAGCGCCTTGCCTGGAGGATTGGCGCATGATCACCGGCAAGCATGCCCTGGTCACCGGCGGCGGCTCCGGCGTCGGCCGTGCGATCGCACTGGCGCTGGCGGAAGCCGGCGTCGAGGTCACCATCTGCGGCCGCCGTAAGGCCGTGCTGAATGAAGTCGCGAAGGAAAACGCCCGCATCTTCGGCATCGCCGCCGATGTCACCGACGAAGCCGACCTGACGGCGCTGTACGAGAAGGCCGAGGCGGCGCGCGGTCCCTTCGAGATCGTCGTCGCCAATGCCGGGATGGCTGCCAGCGCGCCGGCGCACAAGACCTCGCTCGCCGATTGGCAGCGCACGCTCGACGTCAACCTCACCGGCGCTTTCCTGACCGTGAAGCCGGCGCTTGCCGGCATGCTGGCGCGAAAGTCAGGCCGTATCGTTTTCATTGCCTCGACCGCCGGACTGAAGGGCTACGCGTATGTCGCGCCCTATGTGGCGGCCAAGCATGGCGTCATCGGGCTGATGCGGGCGCTCGCAGCCGAGACCGCCAAGTCCGGCATCACCGTCAACGCCATCTGCCCGGGCTTCGTCGAAACCGACCTGCTGGAGGAATCCATCCAGCGCATCGTCGAGAAGACCGGCCGTTCCGCCGATGAGGCACGCGCGAGCCTTTCGGCTGCGAACCCGCAGGCGCGTTTCATCCAGCCGGAAGAGGTCGCCGCGGCGGTGCTCTGGCTCTGCGGCGATGCGGCGCGGTCGATCACAGGACAGGCGATCTCGGTCTCGGGAGGCGAGACATGGTAGCGGGACCGACGTCTATCGGGCCGGGCAAGGACAGGCTGCGGCTGTGGATCCGCCTGCTGCGTGCTTCGCGCACGATCGAGGCCGAGCTGCGCGAGCGGCTGAAGAAGGAGTTCGACACCACGCTGCCGCGCTTCGACGTCATGGCGGCGCTCTACCGCTCGCCGGAGGGCATGCTGATGAGCGACCTGTCGCGATTCCTGCTGGTGTCGAACGGCAATATCACCGGCATCGTCGACCGCCTGGTCTCCGAAGGGCTGGTGACGCGCGCGCGCCGCAACGGCGACCGCCGCACCTCGATGGTGCGGCTGACCGAAGAAGGTTCGAAGTCTTTCGCGGCAATCGCCGCGGCGCATGAGAACTGGGTCGGCGAGCTCCTCGGCACTGTCAGCGAGGACGAAGCGCGCCGGCTGACCGGCATGCTGAAATCGTTCCGCAGCAATTGGGAGGGACGCGAATGAGCGCCATGGCCAAGCTCAAGCCGAAGCACTTCCTCTGGGAGGTGGAAGGCAGGGTCGCGAAGGTCCGGCTCGACCGGCCGGAGCGCAAGAACCCGCTGACCTTCGACAGTTATGCGGAGCTGCGCGGCACTTTTCGCGATCTCGCTTACGCCGATGATGTCGATGCCGTGGCGTTCCTGCCCAATGGCGGCAATTTCTGCTCGGGCGGCGATGTCCACGACATCATCGGACCCTTGGTCAAGATGGACATGAAGGCGCTGCTCTCCTTCACGCGCATGACCGGCGACTTCGTCAAAGCCATGCTGAATTGCGGCAAGCCGATCATCGCGGCGGTGGATGGCGTCGCCGTCGGCGCCGGCGCGATCATCGCCATGGCCTCCGACATCCGCATCGCGACGCCGGAAGCAAAGACCGCCTTCCTGTTCACCCGCGTCGGCCTTGCCGGGTGCGACATGGGCGCCTGCGCGATCTTGCCCCGCATCATCGGCCAGGGCCGCGCCGCCGAGCTGCTTTACACCGGCCGCACCATGAGCGCGGCCGAAGGCGAACGTTGGGGGTTTTACAATCGGCTGGTCGATGCGGCGGTGCTCGAGGCCGACGCGCTCGAGATGGCAGCTCGCATCGTCTCCGGCCCGACCTTCGCGCACGGCATCACCAAGACGCAGTTGAACCAGGAATGGTCGATGGGTCTCGACCAGGCGATCGAGGCGGAAGCGCAGGCACAGGCGATCTGCATGCAGACCGGCGATTTCGAGCGCGCCTACAAGGCGTTCGTGGCCAAGGAAAAGCCGGTGTTCGAGGGGAATTGAGATGAGCGCGATGCTGGATACGTTGGCAGGACAGAGGGGGGCGCCGTAAAGTGCAAACCTCGCAGAAGTGCGGAGGCACCGATGCCTGACCGTTCCTTCCTCAACTGGCCCTTCTTTGAAAACCGCCATCGCGAACTTGCCGAAAATCTCGACGCCTGGTGTGCCAAGAACCTGCCCGTCGATCACCACGATGTCGACGCGGCCTGCCGCAACCTCGTCTCCATGTTCGGCCGCGACGGCTGGCTGAAGCCGACGGCGCTCGACCCCGACAAGCCGGGGCCGCTCGACGTGCGTACGCTCTGCATCACGCGCGAGACGCTGGCGCGCCATGACGGGCTCGCCGACTTCGCCTTCGCCATGCAGGGACTTGGCACCGGCGCGATCTCGCTGTTCGGCACACCGGAGCAGCAGCGCTGGCTGCAAAAGACGCGGGCGGGCCAGGCGATCGCAGCCTTTGCGCTGTCGGAGCCGCGCTCGGGATCGGATGTCGCCAACATGGAAATGGCGGCTGTCCGCGACGGCGATTTCTACTTGCTCTCGGGCGAGAAGACCTGGATCTCCAATGGGGGCATTGCCGACGTCTATATCGTCTTCGCCCGCACCGGCGAGGCGCCCGGCGCCAAGGGAATTTCCGCTTTGATCGTGCCTGCGGACATCAAAGGCCTTGGCATCGCCGAACGATTGGAAGTTATCGCCCCGCATCCACTCGCGCGGCTCTCGTTCGACAATGTGCGCGTTCCGGCTTCCGCCCTGATCGGCAAACCCGGCGACGGTTTTCGGATCGCCATGTCGGTGCTCGACGTCTTCCGCTCGACGGTGGGCGCCGCAGCGCTCGGCTTTGCTCGAAGAGCGTTGGACGAAAGCATCAAAAGGGTGTCCGAGCGAAAACTGTTCGGCGCGCCGATGGCCGAACTGCAGATGGTGCAGGGCCACATCGCCGACATGGCGCTGGATGTCGACGCCGCTGCCCTGCTCGTCTATCGCGCCGCCTGGACCAAGGATATGGGCGCCGCTCGCGTCACTCGCGAGGCGGCAATGGCCAAGCTGTTCGCCACGGACACCGCGCAGGAAGTGATCGACAAGGCGGTGCAGCTGCATGGCGGCGACGGCGTGCGCAAGGGCCACATCGTCGAGAGACTCTATCGCGAGATACGCGCGCTGCGCATCTATGAGGGCGCTTCCGACGTGCAGAAAGTGGTGATCGCCAGGCAAGTGATGGGAGCGGCGTGAGATCATGCTTGCGGACCGCATTTCACTTAAGGGAGGCTAGACATGCACACGATCCTGCAGCCGGAAGGCTGGGCCAAACCGATCGGCTATGCCAACGGCGTTGCCGCGCGTGGCCGGCTGGTCTTCATCGGCGGCCAGGTCGGCTGGAATGCCGAGTGCCGGTTCGAGACCGACGATTTCGTCGATCAGGTGCGCCAGACCCTCACCAATGTCGTCGCCGTTCTCGCCGAGGCCGGCGGGGAGCCGCAACACATCACCTCGATGACCTGGTATTTTACCGACAAGGCCGAGTACCTCGCTAACCTCAAAGGGATCGGCGAAGCCTACCGCGCCGTCATCGGCCGGCATTTTCCGGCGATGGCCGCCATGCAGGTGGTGGCGCTGGTCGAGGACCGGGCGAAGGTGGAGATACAGGCAATCGCAATTATTCCGGAGTGAGCCGGAGGCGCTACTGGCTTCTATTTCGCAATGGCCTGAAGCCGCGAAGGCGGCTACGCCAACTCGGCGCTGACGCTCGAGGGATCGTATCTGCCTTCCGTCCGTCAGCATTGCCGTGACAGTACGGCAACGGCCGCTTGGCTGCCGCGACAATCTGTGATCAGATGATCATACCCGCGTCGGCGGATATTCGCACATAAACTTTGCCGGCACCAAGGAAAGCAAACGCGTGGCTCTGGGCTTCGAACCAGTATCGGGACGCATCACCGTCCAGGATGGCGTCTACCAGCAGCTTCGCCATGCCCTCATGGTCGGCAGCTTCGATCCCGGGCAGGTGCTGACCATCGCCTCGCTGGCGGAGGCTTTCGGCACCTCAAACATGCCGGTGCGCGAGGCGTTGCGGCGGCTGGCGGCAGAGAACGCGCTGGAAATCTCGCAGAACGGCTCAGCCTGCGTGCCGGTGGTGACGCGGGCGCGGCTCGACGACCTCTGCCGGGCCCGGCTCGCCGTCGAGGGGCTGGCCGCCGAGCTTGGCGCGCCGCGCCTGACCGCAGCCGAGATCGGCTTGCTGCAAAGGGTTACTGACGACCAGCAGGCGATCGGCCGCGACGGCAGCATCTACGAGCTGATCGCCAAGAACCAGCAGTTCCACTTCACCATCTACCGCGCCTCCGGTTCCGATGTGCTGTTTCAGCTGATCGAGACGCTGTGGCTGCGCTTCGGTCCGTACATGCGGCTGTTGTCCAACCATGTCGCGCCGCTGATGCGCGCCGGCACCATGGAGCCTTCGGGCCGGCACGCCGCGATCATAGCGGCCATCAAGGACAAGGATTTCACCCGCGCACGCGACGAGGTGGTGGCCGATATCACGGCGACACAAGCGACTTTGCGGGCGATCTGTCCTGACGTGCCGGGGCCCAGACCGGTCGATTTTGGCGCTTTCGGAAGGGCGCCTTGATAGGCGGCCGCCGCAGAGTGGCTTCGAAGCCGCCTGGGCCAAGCTCCTGGACCAAGAGAACAGCCGGATTTTGAGGCGCTGACCCCGCATTTCTTCAGCCGCGGCGCATTGATCCCTGTCCGTATTTGTGATCACATGATCACAGGGAGCGAGACAGCGAATGTCCGGCTATTTTCTCTATCATTCGATCGGCACCTTCCCCGGCAAGGCCGAGCGAATGGCCGCCTCGCTGACGGATTTCTCGAACATCTGGTCGGCGGAAGACGACGGTCAGTGGCCTGCCGCGCTTGCGGCGCGGCAACGCTTCATCGATGCCTGGAGGCGGCTGATCGAGGCGCCGCAAGGCACGCTGACCACGGCCGAGAATGTCACCGCTGCGCTCTATAGCCTGATCGGTGGCTTGCCGACGGAGCGGCTGGCGGGAAAGCGGCTGCTGGTCGCCGCCGACTGTTTTCCGAGCCTGCATTTCCTGCTGGCGGGCTTGGGAGAGCGTTTCGGCTTCACTCTCGACACCGTCCCATTGCGGCCTGGCGAGACCTGGGTTCGCGACCAGGATTTCATCGAGCGCTGGCAGGCGGATGTCGGGCTCGCGCTCATTACCTTCGTCACCTCGACGGCCTCGCACCGCTGCGATGTCGGCCGCCTCGCCGCGCATGGCCGCGCCGTGGGCAGCGTAGTCGGCGTTGATGTCACACAAGGCATCGGCGTGGCGCCGTTTTCGGTTGCCGCGACGCCGGTCGATTTCGTCGTCTCGACTTCGCTCAAATGGCTGTGTGGATCCTCCGGCGCCGGCATTTTGCAGGTCGCGCCTGACCTTCTGGCGTCCTGCCGGCCGGAGTTGCGGGGCTGGTTCAGTCAGCCGAACCCGTTCTCCTGGGACCTCGACGCTTTCACTTACACCGACGATGCGCGCCGCTTCGATCATGGCACGCCGGCGATCCTGGCAAGCGTCGCCTCGCTGCCCGGGCTGGAGTGGGTGGAACAGACCGGCATCGACATCATCCGCGCGCAGAATGCCGGGCTCGTCGAGCGTATCATCGGCGCCGCGCTGGAGAATGGCTGGGAGATCCGCTCGCCGCTCGATGCCAGTGAACGCGGCGGCAGCGTGATGCTCGGCCTGCCGCAAGGCACCGAGCCGGCGAAGATCATAGCTGCGCTTCGCGACGAGCGGCTTTACTGCGATGCGCGCGGCAGAACGCTGCGGCTGTCTCCCGGCATCGTCACCACAGAGACGGCGGTCGACGCGCTGATCGCACAACTCACTGAGCATATCGGTTCGCGGCGACGCCGCGCGTCGTGAAATTCAGGTACCGCCTCGCCTGCGGCGCCCGGGAGTTTGGCGCCGGAAAGGGGCGGATCAGGAACCGAACCAGAGGGAAGCAAGATGTTGAAACGTCTAGGACTGATTGGGATGGCCGTCGCTGCCGGCCTCGCCTTTGCGGCGCCCGCCTTCGCCGACAAGATCATGGTGGGCGCCTATCCAGCCAACCCGCCATGGGAATACAAGACCGATTCCGGTGCCTTCGAGGGGTTTGAGATCGACGTCGCCAATGATGTCGCCAAGCGCATCGGCGCAGAGGTCGAGTTCCAGGACCTCGGCTTCCAGGCGCTGTTCGCAGCGACCGCTTCGGGCCGCATCGACTTTGCCGTGTCCTCGATCTCGGTCACCAAGGAGCGGCTGCAGAACCAGGGCTTCACGCAAGCCTATTACGACAGCGACGGTACCATCGTCGGCAAGGCGGATTCCGCCATCAAATCGCTCGACGATCTGAAGGGCAAGACCATCGGGGTCATCGCCGGCTCGACAGGCGAAGCCTACATGAAGGAGAACGCCGCCAAGCTCGGCGTTGCAGAGACCAAGAGCTACAACGCCCAGCAGGACCTTCTGCTCGACGTGCAGAACGGCCGCATCGACGGCGGCGCGGGCGAGCTCGCCGGCTTCCTGTTCGCCATCAAGCAGATGCCAGCGCTAAAGATCCTGGTGCGCATCCCGACCGGCGAGCGCTTCGCCATGATGACCAAGAAGGGCCATCCGCTGCTTGAAAAAGTCAACGACGCCATCAGCGAAATGAAGAAGGATGGCACCATGGCCGCGATCCACAAGAAGTGGTTCGGCGTCGATCCGGAAGCCGGCACCAGCACGGTGACGCCTGGCCCGATCCCGCAATAAGCCGGCTAATCAGAAATTCCGACGAGAGCGGCAGCAAGAGTTGGCGCTCTCGCTTCGACCATTTGGGTCTCGCCCAACACGGCGAACCTTGTCTCACGGTGAGCGCCGATGGAACTGATCGACACCTTCTTCAACTGGGGCATCCTGGTCCGATCGTTTCCGATCCTGATCCGCGGTCTTGGCAACACCATTCTGCTCGGCTGCGCGGCGATCATCTTCGGCACGATCGGCGGGCTGGCGATCTGCCTGGTGCGGCTCTACGCGCCGAAGCCGCTCAGGCGGCTGGCGACGCTCTATATCGACATGTTCCGCGCGCTTCCGATCCTGGTGGTGCTGATCCTGATCTACTACGCCCTGCCCTTCATCGGCATCCGCCTGTCGTCCTTCGTCTCGGCAGCACTTGCGCTGTCACTGGTGTTGGCGGCCTTCACGGCGGAAGTCTGCCGCGCCGGCATCGAGAACATTCCGAAGGGCCAGTTCGAGGCGGCGTCGGCGCTCGGCCTGCCCTTTTGGGTCGCCATGCGCAAGGTGATCCTGCCGCAAGCGATCCGTGTCGTCATTCCGCCGCTCACCAGCAACTGCGTCTCGGTGTTCAAGGACACCGCGCTCGCCTCGGTGGTGGCGATGCCGGACCTCTTGAAGCAGGCGACCGACGCGCAGGCGCTGATGGCCAATCCGACGCCGCTGATCGGCGCGGCGATCATCTATCTCGCCTTCCTGTGGCCGCTGGTGCGGCTGGTCGGCTACCTCGAAGAGCGCGGCAAAGCTCGGTCCGCGCACTGATCCCCTTAGAATGACCTCGATTAGCTGAAGGAGACTCCCGTGAACCAGCACCATGTTTCGAAAGCGCAGGAGAGCGCCGCTTCGTTCCCGGTCGAGAAGATCCGCGCCATGTTCCCGGCGCTCCGGCAGGCCGGCGACTTCATCTTCATGGACAACGCCGCCGGTGCGCAGATCCCGCAAAGCGTGCTCGACGCGGTGACCAGCCATCTGGTGGCGCACAACGTGCAGCGCGGCGGCCGCTACGGCCGCAGCGTCACCGTCGACCAGTCCGTCGCCGAAGCGCGTGAGAGTGTGGCGCTCCTGATCAACGCCTACAGCCCGTCCGAAATCTGCTTCGGCATGAACGCCACCTCGTTCATCCGCCTTGTCAGTGTCGGCATCGGCCAGATGCTTTCGGAACGCGACGAGATCGTCGTCACCGACATGGACCATGACGCCAACATCGCCACGTGGTTGGCGCTGGAGCAGGCCGGCGCCAGGTTCAAATGGTGGCGCATGCGCGAGGACGGCAATCTGCATGTCGACGACCTCAAGCCGCTGATGTCGGACCGCACCCGGCTCGTCGCCTGCACGGTGACCGCGCACTCGATCGGCTCGATTGTCGATGTCGCTTCGGTTGCCAAGATCGCGCATGCGGCAGGCGCGGAAGTGTTCCTCGACTGCGTGCACTACGGGCCGCACGGGCTGATCGACGTGCAGGCCTGGGACTGCGACTATCTCGTCTGCTCAGGCTACAAGAATTTCTCGCCGCATATGGGGTTTCTCTGGGGCCGCTTCGAAACGTTGAAGCGGCTGCCGACCTTCCGCGAGGACTTCATCCCGGATGAGCCGCCCTACAAGGTCGAGGCCGGCACCTTCATCTACGAGAATGTCTCCGGCATGGACGCAGCGGTGCGCTACCTGGAGTCGATCGGCCGCAATTTCTTGGCCGAGAACAACCGCTCGCGCCGCGACAACATCGCCGCCGGCATGAACGCCATCCGCGAGTACGAGCTGACGCTGGCGCGCGAGATGATGAAGGTGCTGAAGGCCTGCGGCGCGACAATTTACGGCGTCGCCGACGAGGCGCGCATCCATGAGCGCGTGCCGACCTTCTGCTTCAACATCGGCACACTGTCGCCGCAGAGGATCGTCGAGGAGATAGCGGCCTTGCAGATCGGCATCCGCGACGGTCATATGTACGCGCCGCGGCTGATGAAGCGGCTCCACCTGTCGATGGACAGCGGCGCGATCCGCGCCTCGCTGGTGCACTACAACACGGTCGAGGAAGTGCACCGTTTCGGCGAAGCGCTGCGGGCAATCATTGCGAAGCTGTCGTGACGCCCGGACGTCTGGTCGAGCCTACGCCGCCTTCTTCGCCAGCCTCGCCTTGATGCTTGCCACGTCGGCGCGCGGCGTCGCGGCGAAAAGCGTCTTGGTGTAGCTGTGCTTGGGGTCCGAGAAGACCTCGTCGCGCGAGCCGTATTCGACCGCCTCGCCGAAATACATCACCATCACGTCGTCGGCGATATAACGCACCACCGACAGATCGTGGCTGATGAAGACATAGGTCAGCTTGAACTCGTCCTGCAGGTCGGCGAGCAGGTTGAGCACCTGCGCCTGCACCGAAAGATCGAGCGCCGAGACCGGCTCGTCCAGCACCAGCAGGCTCGGGTTCAGCATCAGTGCGCGGGCAATGGCGATGCGCTGGCGCTGACCGCCGGAGAACATATGCGGATAGCGGTTGTAGTGCTCGGGGCCGAGGCCGACCTTCTTCAACATCTTCATCGCTAGGTCGCGGCGTTCCTCGGCCGGCTTGTCGGTATTGATCAGCAGCGGCTCGCCGAGCACGTCGCCGATCTTTTGACGCGGGTTGAGCGACCCGTAGGGATTCTGAAAGACGATCTGCACCTTGCGGCGCATTTCCTTGGTCAACCCGTCCTTCGCGATGTCGACCTTGTTGCCGTCGATGAACAAATCGCCGGCGGTCGCGGGATCGATCAGCGTGATGATGCGGGCGAGCGTGGACTTGCCGCAGCCGCTTTCGCCGACGATGGCGAGCGTCTTGCCCTTATCGACGCTGAAGGAGACGTCCTTCACCGCATGCACCGTGCGCGCGGGGCGGAACAGGCCGCCGCCGACATGGTAGTCGCGTTTGATGTTCTTGCCTTCGACAACCTTGGTCATGCGCCGGCTCCGGTCATGCACTGGCTTCTGGGGGCGCCGGCTCGAACAGCATGTCGGAGACGGTCGGCAGCCGGTCGCCGACGGCGTTCTCCGGCAGCGCAGACAGCAGCGCGCGCGTATAGTTGCTCTTGGGGTTCTCGAACAGCGACAGCACGTCGGCCTCTTCCATCTTGCGGCCCTTGTATTGGACGATGACGCGATCGGCGGTCTCGGCGACCACGCCCATATTGTGTGTGATCATGATCAGCCCCATGCCGTATTTGGCCTGCAGCGACACAAGCAGATCGAGAATCTGCTTCTGGATGGTGACGTCGAGCGCGGTGGTCGGCTCGTCGGCGATCAGCAGCTTCGGATTGCAGGCAATGGCCATGGCGATCATGACGCGCTGGCATTGGCCGCCCGACATCTGGTGCGGGAAGGAGTTGAGCCGCTCGGCCGGCTCCGGAATGCCGACCTGCTTCAACAACTCGATGGCGCGCGCCCGGCGCTGTGCGCGATCCATGCCGAGATGGAAGCGCAGCACTTCCTCGATCTGAAAGCCGACGGTGAAGCAAGGGTTGAGACTGGCGATCGGCTCCTGGAAGATCATGGCAATGTCCTTGCCGATGATCTTGCGGCGCTCGGCCGGACCCATCTTGAGGAGATCGCGGCCGCCGAACGTCATGCGGTCGGCGGTAACAGTGGCGGTCCAGGGCAACAAGCCCATAACCGCCAGCATCGACACCGACTTGCCGGAGCCGGATTCGCCGACGATGGCGAGCACCTCGCGCTCGTCGACACGGAGCGAGACGCCGTCGACGGCGCGGAACGGGCCGGAGGCGGTCTGGAACTCGACGACGAGGTTCTGGATATCGAGCAATGCCATCACGACCTCCTGAGCTTCGGATCGAGCGCGTCGCGCAGGCCGTCGCCGATCAGGTTGATGGCGAGCACCGTGATAAGTATGGCAAGGCCGGGGAAAGTCACCACCCACCAGGCGCGCAGGATGAATTCGCGCGCCGAGGCCAGCATGGTGCCCCATTCCGGCGTCGGCGGCTGCGCGCCGAGGCCAAGGAAGCCAAGCGCTGCGGCTTCCAGGATGGCGTTCGAGAAGGACAGCGTGCCCTGGACGATCAGCGGCGCCAGGCAGTTCGGCAGGATGGTCTTGAGCATCAGCCTCAGGTGCCCGGCGCCGGCGACCTTGGCAGCCACGACATATTCGCGGCTCTTTTCAGCCATCACCGCAGCGCGCACCAGGCGGGCGAAATGCGGCTGCAGGACAAGCGAGATCGCCAGCATCGCATTGAACAGGCCGGGTCCGAGAATGGTGACCAGCACCAGCGCCAGAAGCAGCGACGGGAAGGCCAGGATCAGGTCCATGACGCGCATGATCGCGACGTCGACCCAGCCGCGGAAATAGCCTGCCAGCAAGCCGAGCGTGATGCCGCCAACGAGGGCCAGCGTGACGACGACGGCGCCGATGAGCAGCGAGAAACGCGCGCCATAGAGCAGGCGCGAGAGGATGTCGCGGCCGACCGGATCGGTGCCGAGGATATATTGCGAGCTGCCGCCCGCCTGCCAGGCCGGCGGCCTGAGGAAGGCGGTCTTGTCCTGCACGTCGGGTGCATAGGGCGCCAGCAACGGCGCAAAGAGCGCCGCCAGCACCAGCAGGATGAAGACGACCAGGCCAATGACGGCGCCGCGGTTCACCGAGAAATAGTGCCAGAAGGTCTTGAAGCCAGTCAGCCGGTCCGGGCTGCCGGCGGCCATCGGGGCGATTTCGGTCGACTGGCTCATCACGCCGCCCTGATGCGCGGGTTGATGACGGCATAAAGCACGTCGACGATGAGGTTAACGGCCATGACGATGAGTGCGATCAAAAGCAGACCTGACTGCACGACGACATAGTCGCGCTTGAAGATGGAATCCACCATCCACTTGCCGATGCCCGGCCAGGCGAAGATGGTTTCGGTGAGGATAGCGCCGGCAAGCAGCGTGCCGACCTGCAGGCCGATCGTGGTGACGACCGGGATCAGGGCGTTGCGAAGTGCGTGCGCACCGATGACGCGGGCGGCGGAAAGGCCCTTGGCGCGGGCGGTGCGGACATAGTCTTCACCGAGCACCTCGAGCATGGCCGAACGGGTCTGGCGCGCGATCACCGCCAGCGGAATGGTGCCGAGCACGATCGCCGGCAGGATGAGATGGCTGAGCGCCGAGCGCAGCGCGTCCCATTTGCCGTAGAGAATGCTGTCGATGGTCATGAAACCGGTGATCGGCTTCAGGAAGAACTGCAGGCCCATGCGGCCCGACACCGGCGTCCAGCCGAGATAGCCGGAAAAGAAGATGATGAGCAGCAGGCCCCACCAGAAGATCGGCATGGAATAGCCGACCAGCGCGGTGCCCATCAACGACTGATCGAACCATGAGCCGCGTTTGACGGCCGCGAATATGCCGGCCGGGATGCCGATCGCCATGGCGAAGATCATGGCGAAGAAGGACAATTCCAGCGTCGCCGGAAAGAGCGTCTTGAACTCCTGGAGCACCGGGCGCTTGGAGGAAATCGAGACACCGAAATCGCCCGTCGCGACCTCGCCGACATAGCGCGCATACTGCTCCCAGACCGGCAGATTGTAGCCGAACTGTTCCTTGAGCTCTTCGTAGCGGGCGGGGGTGACGCCATGCTCGCCGGCCATGGCCAGGATCGGATCGCCGGGCAGCAGCCGGACAAAGGCGAAGGCGCTGATGGTGATGCCGACGAGCGTCGGGATCAGAAGTGCGATTTTGTTGAGGAGATATCTGAGCATCGTGAAATGGAATGGGGCGGCGACAATTCGCGCCGCCCCGTTCGCAAATATTACTCGGCCTTGTCAACGCCGTCGAAGCGATGAATGCCGAGCGGGTCCATCTTGAAGCCGCTGACGTTGTTGCGGACAACGGCATAGACCTGGCTGTGAGCCAGCAGGAAGGCCGGCGCCTGCTTGGCGAAGATTTCCTGGGCCTGCTCATAGAGCTTGGTGCGCTCGCCCTGGTCGCTGGTCTTCTTGGCCTTCTGGATCAGGTCCTCGAAGTCCTTGTCGCACCAGCTGGAATAGTTCGAGACGCCGATCGCCGAGCACGCGAAGAGGGTGGCGAAGAAATTGTCCGGATCGCCATTGTCGCCGGTCCAGCCGATCTGGAAGGCGCCGGGACGCTCCTTCTTCTTGCCTTCCTCGCGATACTTGGTCCACTCGTAGTTGACGATCTCGGCCTTGACGCCGACCTTGGCCCAGTCGGCCTGGATCAGCTCAGCCGCGCGCTGGAAGTTCGGGTTGTAAGGACGAACGCGGTCGGAAGCCCAGAGCTGGATTTCCTTCAGCCCGGCGTCGGCCAGCACCTTCTTGGCCGCTTCCGGATCATAGGAATCGAACTTCACATCCTTGTTCCACGACCACATGGTCGGCGGGATCAGGTTCTGCGCCGGCGTCGCGCCAGCGTCCTGGAACAGCGACTTGATCAGCGCTTCCCGGTCGATCGCCTGGTTGAGCGCGTGACGAACCTCCGGCTTGTCGAGCGGCGGGATCGTGGTGTTGTAGCTCATGTAGCCGATGTTGAGGCCGGCCTGGTCCATCAGGGTCACGTCCTTGTTGGCCTTGATGGTGGCGATATCGGCCGGGTTCGGATAGGGAGCGACATCGCATTCGCCGGCCAGCACCTTCTGGATGCGGGCGGTCGCGTCAGGCGTGATGGCGAAGACCAGATCGTCGATCTTCTCCTTGCCCTTGAAGTAGTCGGGGTTCGCCGCATAGCGGATGACCGAATCGAGCTGATAGTCGACGAACTGGAACGGCCCGGTGCCGATCGGCTTGGTCGAGAAGTCGGCCATCTTGCCTTCCTTCTCGAGCTGGTCGGCATATTCCTTCGACACGATCGAGGCGAAGTCCATGCCGAGATTGGCCAGCATCGGCGCGTTCGGCTCGGTCAGCGTCAGCTTGACGGTGAGGTCGTCGACCTTTTCCCACTTGGCGACGTATTTCGGCATGTCCATGCCGGTGTAGTAATCCCAGGTCAGGTTCGGCAGATACTTCTCGCCGTTCCACGGATTCTGCTTGTTGAACTGCCGGTCGAACGAGAAGACGACGTCATCGGCGTTGAGGTCGCGGGTCGGCTTGAAATAGTCGGTGGTCTGGAACTTCACGCCAGGGCGCAGGTGGAAAGTATAGACCAGGCCGTCGTCGGAGATTTCCCATTTGTCGGCGAGGCCGGGCTCGATCTCGGTGCCGCCATGCTTGAACTCGACCAGGCGCGAATAGACCGTGCGCGACGAAGCGTCGAAGTCGTTGCCGCCCGTCGTCGTACCCGGATCGAAATTGGCCGGCGACGCTTCCGAGCAATAGACAAGCGTCTTTGCATTGGCCATCCCGCCGAGGACGCTTGCAGCCAGCAACGCGGCTGCAAAAGTCATTGTCTTTTTCATTGAGCACTCCCTGATGTTCTTCCAAGCCCCTCTATCAGGCTCGCGAAGCGCGCATATAAGCACCGTTTTTGGGGCTTTGGAACACCCCGTTTGCGTACCCCACGGTAAGCAGGAAAAGAATCCGCATTTTCCTCAAATAGAAGAAAAAATGAGCAGAATTTTTCGCTCACGCTAATGTTAACAACCTCATTTTTTTATTGATTGAGCCTCTTCCGAAATGGAACGAGGAGCTCCTGCCTGCGATCCCAGGTCCTCGTCGGGACGCGCCGAAGGAGGCGTCGAGGAATGACATTTCGGCGGCAAATCTTTCCGCCGCTGCCGCTGGGGCAAGACTTGCACGGCCGCCGATAGAGGCAATACATAGACGTTAGGCCGGATTTCTTGGAATCCGCAATCGGCCGCAGCGGAGGAACGCTTCCGAAATCGGAAAGAGATGCGGCGCAAGCAGTAAGACTAGGACACCAGGGAGGGATTTGGTGGCAAAAGCAGCAAAGACAACGCCCCCGGCGAAGGCAACAGCCAAGGCCGCGCCCGTCGATGCGGGCGCGCCCAAGGCTTCATCTTCCAAGACCGCTTCGCCAGCCAAAACGCCGTCACCTGCAAAGGCCGGCTCCAAGCCGAAGACCACTGCGAAACCGGCTGCCGCTGCAAAGAAGACGAACCCCACATCCGCCGCCAAGGCTGCAACCGCAAAGACCGCCAGGCCTGCGGCAAAGGCAGCCTCGGGGTCGGCCAGGCGGCTGCCCAAGGCGATCACGGAACTCGCGGCAGGGTTGCCGGAAAAGCCTTGGCTGAAAAACTACCCGAAGAACATGCCGGCGGAGATCGGTCCGCTGCCTTACGATTCCATTGGCGACTTCCTCGTCGGCGCCTGCAAGCAGTTCGCCAGCCGGCCGGCGTTCGTGTGCATGGGCAAGTCGATCTCCTATGCCGAGCTCGAGCGGCTTTCGGCGGCCTTCGGCGCCTATCTGCAGTCGAAGGGACTGGAGAAGGGCGCGCGCGTGGCGCTGATGATGCCGAACGTTTTGCAATACCCGGTAGCGATGATGGCCGTGCTTCGCGCCGGCTTCACGGTGGTGAACGTCAACCCGCTCTACACGCCGCGCGAGCTGGAGCATCAGCTCAAAGATTCCGGCGCGCAGGCCATCGTCATTCTGGAGAACTTCGCCAACACGCTGCAGGCGGTGATCGCCAGGACGCCGGTTAAGCATGTCGTGGTCGCGGCGATGGGCGACATGTTGGGCGGGCTGAAAGGCGCGATCGTCAATCTCGTCGTGCGGCGGGTGAAGAAGATGGTTCCCGTCTGGTCGCTGCCCGGCCACGTCAAATTCAACGCCGCGCTCAAGGCGGGCTCGGCAAGCGCCTTCAAGCCGGCGGCGGTATCGGGCGACGATATCGCCTTCCTGCAATATACCGGCGGCACGACCGGCGTGTCGAAAGGCGCGACGCTGCTGCACCGCAACGTCTTGTCCAACGTGGCGCAGAATTCGCTCTGGGTGGAGGACGCCTATACGGTCAAGCCGAAGCCGGCGCATCTCAACTTCGTCTGCGCGCTGCCGCTCTACCACATCTTCGCGCTGACGGTGAACGCGCTGATGGGCATGCAGCAAGGCGCGCAGAACGTGCTCATTCCGAACCCGCGCGACATTCCGGGCTTCGTGAAAGAACTGCAGAAATACCCGGTCCACATCTTTCCCGGCCTCAATACGCTGTTCAACGCGCTGCTCAACAATGAGGATTTCCGCAAGCTCGACTTCAAGCCGCTGATCCTCACTCTCGGCGGCGGCATGGCGGTGCAGAAAGGCGTGGCCGAGCGCTGGAAGGCGCTGACGGGCTGTCCGGTGAGCGAAGGCTACGGACTTTCCGAAACCTCGCCGGTGGCGACCGCCAACAAGTTCAGCTCCAGCGACTTTACCGGCACGATCGGCCTGCCGCTGCCATCGACCGAGATCGCCATCCGCGACGACGACGGCAACAACGTGCCGCTCGGCGAAGTCGGAGAGATCTGCATCCGGGGTCCGCAGGTTATGGCCGGCTACTGGAACCGGCCGGACGAGACCGCCAAGGTGATGACCAAGGACGGGTTCTTCAAGTCGGGCGACATGGGCTTCATGGATGAGCGCGGCTACACCAAGATCGTCGACCGCAAGAAGGACATGATCCTGGTCTCCGGTTTCAACGTCTATCCGAACGAGCTGGAAGAAGTCGTGGCGCAGCACCCGGGCGTGCTCGAAGTGGCGGCGATCGGCGTGCCGGACGAGCACTCCGGCGAGGTGCCGAAGCTGTTTGTGGTCAGGAAGGATCCAGCGCTCACCATCGAGACGCTGACTGTCTATTGCCGCGAGAACCTGACCGGCTACAAGCGGCCGAGATACATCGAATTCCGCGCCGAACTGCCGAAGACGCCGGTCGGCAAGATCCTGCGGCGCGCGTTGCGGGAGCAGATTTGAACGAAAATGTTGCCGGCCTGACGCCAATACATCGCGCCGACCTCGACCCCGCCGAATTCGTCAAGGCGAACATGCGGCTTCAGCCGGTGCCGTCGCTGCCTGAAATCCGGCTCTATACGGCCCATCCCGGCAGCGGGCTGAGGCGGCTGCTGGAACCGGAGGACGGGTCGCATGAGCACGCGGCCGAGCCGCAGCCGCCCTACTGGGCCTATGCCTGGGCGGGCGGCGCAGTGCTGGCGCGCTATGTTCTCGACCGGCCGTCAACCGTTGCGGGCCGGCGCGTGCTCGACCTCGGCGCGGGTTCCGGCCTTGTCGGTATCGCCGCGGCGCGAGCCGGGGCTAGGGAAGTGACCGCGGCGGAGATCGACCGCAACGGCATCGTCGCGCTCCGCCTCAACGCGGAGGCCAACGGCGTCGCCATCATCATAATCGGCGAGGACATCAGCGCCGGTCCGCCGCCGTCGGTCGACGTTGTGCTCGCCGGCGACGTTTTCTACGGGCAAGCGGTCGCGCGGCGGATCGTCCCATTCCTCGACCGCTGCCTTGCCGCGGGCATCGAGGTGCTGGTCGGCGACCCGGGCCGCGCCTGGCTACCCAGGCGGCGGATTCGCCTGCTTGGCGAGTATCAGGTGTCTGATGTCGGCGGAAACGGCGGTAGCGCGCCGAAACCGAGCGGGATATTTGCGTTCCTTCCCAGCGAGCCCTGATCAGCCCGCCGGCACACTCATCCGCGCGGCGAGAAAATCCGGCAGGTCGGCGACCGAATCCAGGATGACGTCGGCCATCGGCGACAGCGAGTCACGCGTGCCCGTGCCGGAAAGCACGCCGATCGCCAGGCCGCAGCCGCCGGCGCGCGCCATTTCGAGATCGTGGCGATTGTCGCCGACCATGGCGATCTCGCCAGCCTTCAGTCCCGTCAGATCGCAGAACGCGATGACCGTGTCGGGCGCGGGCTTCGGGTTCGCGACCGCATCATAGCCGAAGGCGGCGTCGAAGAGCTGCGCGACACCGAGCGTGGCGAGCGTCTTCTCGGCGCCGCTGGTGGAATCGTTGGTGGCGACGCCCAGCCGGAAGGATCGCTTGTGCAGCGCCCGCAGCGATTCGACGATACCGGGCAGAGCGACAGCCATCGACGAGCCCTGAACCGAGGTGATCTCGTTGAAGCGGGCGACGGCCAGCATCTGGTCCTCCTCCGACAGGCGCGGGAACCAGAGCTCGACGACGTCCATGTTCGAGCCCGAGGCAAAGATCGAATCGGGCTTGAAGCGCTTGCTGACGAAATCGAAGCCGGCGGCGGCGAGCAACCTGTCGGCTTTCCAGCGATCGCCTTCGGCGGCGTCCATGGCCATGAAATCGGCAATGCCGAGCCAGGTAGCGTTGAAGTCGACAAGCGTGCCGTCCTTGTCGAACAGAATTCCCTTGATATCCGCCAATCCTTTTACTCCGCGCCGCGCAATTGGTGGATATGAGCCACCAATCCGGCAGTCGAGGCGTCGCGTTTTGCGGCAGTCTCCTTGCCTTCCACGACAGGCAGCAGGCCTGTCGCCAGTTCCTTGCCGAGTTCGACACCCCACTGGTCGAACGAGTTGATGTTGAACAGCGTGCCCTCGACGAAGACGCGATGCTCATAGAGCGCTATCAGGCGACCGAGCGTGCGCGGATCAAGCTTGCGGTAGAGGATGGTGAGCGACGGACGGTTGCCCGAAAAGACGCGATGCGGCGCGATGCGATCGACATCGGCGGGCTTCATGCCCTTGGCCAGCATCTGCGCGCGCGCCTCTTCCAGCGTGCGGCCCTTCATGAAGGCTTCCGACTGCGCCAGGCAATTGGCAAGCAAGAGATCGTGGTGGGTCTTCAGCTCGGGCTCGTGGCTGACGGCTGCGGCAAGAAACTCGACCGGGATGAAATCGGTGCCCTGGTGCAAAAGCTGGAAAAAGGCGTGCTGGCCGTTGGTACCGGGCTCGCCCCAGACCAGCGGGCCGGTCGGCGTCGTCACCGGGCCGCCGTCCAGTGTCACGCTCTTGCCGTTCGATTCCATATCGAGCTGCTGCAGATAGGCCGGCAGGCGCGACAGGCGCTGATCGTATGGAATGACGGCGCGGGCCGGGTATTTGCAGACGACGCGGTGCCACCAGCCGATCAGCCCCAGCAAAACAGGCAGGTTCTTCTGCAGGGGGGCCGAGCGGAAATGCTCGTCCATCTCATGCGCGCCGTCGAGGAAGGCGCGGAAATTGCGCGGGCCGATGGCGATCATCACCGGCAGGCCGATGGCGCTCCAGACCGAGTAGCGGCCGCCGACCCAGTCCCAGAAACCGAAGACGCGGTCGGAGGCGATGCCGAACTTGGCCACTAGGTCGAGCGCGGTCGAGACGGCGGCGAAATGCTTGCCGACCGCTTGCTTGCCCAGCGCCTTTTCCACCCATCTGCGCGCCGTCTCGGCATTGGTCATCGTCTCGACAGTGGTGAAAGTCTTGGAGGCGATGATGAACAAAGTCGTCTCGGGAGACAGGCCCTTCAGCGTGTCGTGGATGTGGGCGCCGTCGACATTGGAGACATAATGCGCACGCGGGCCGTCATGGTAGGGAGCGAGCGCCAACGTCACCATCGCCGGGCCAAGATCCGAGCCGCCAATGCCGATATTGACGATGTCGGTGATCTTCTTGCCGGTGGCGCCGGCCGCCTCGCCGGAGCGAATCGCATCAGCGAAGGCGCCCATTGCGTCGAGCACGGCGATCACATCGGCCTTGGTGTCCTGGCCATCGACCACGACGCTCTTGCCGGTCAAATTGCGCAGCGCCGTGTGCAGCACGGCGCGGTTTTCGGTGATGTTGATCTTCTTGCCTTCGAACATCGCGGCGCGTCGACCTTCGAGGTCGGCGGCGCCGGCGAGCGTCTCCAGCATTGCCATCGTGTCGGCGTCGACCGCGCATTTCGACCAGTCGAACAGAAGATCGCCATCTGTGGCGGAGAATTTCTCGAAGCGATTGGGATCGGCGGCGAAGGCTTCGCGCATCGTGCCCTTGGCTGCCGCGCGCTGCTCACGCAGGGCGGTGACCTGCTTGTCGAAGGCTGACTGATCCAATGGTGGCTCCTGGCGGGTTTTTAGACCATTTTAACAGGCCCGATGTTTCCGGCGCGTGTCGTCGCGACATTGTATTGAGCCGGATTTCCGTTTCGTTCAAGCGCGGCAGTGACGCACTGCATCACGCTTTTATGATGCCCCGCAACATCCGCTTCTCTGGCGGACGCGCCCCTTTCGTGACCAATGGATCACTGGCATAAATCCCAGCGATCAGAAAAATTGATTGGCGCAACCCCTTGTGCCACCCCTACACTCGACTGGTCCAGCCAAGTGAAAACAGCTGGCCATCCGAGGATGATCTCCCATGCCACAGCGCAATGACACGGCCATATGGTCCGGCCTGTTCCGGATTTCGGCCGAATCCGGACAAACTCTCCAGGCACAGATCCGCCAGGCGATCGTCGCAGCCATCCTCGACCGGCAGATCGCCGCTTCGATGCCGCTGCCATCCTGTCGGATTCTGGCGGAAAAACTGGGCGTTGCCCGCGGCACGGTGGTGCTTGCCTTCCAGCAGCTGGTCGACCAAGGTTTTCTTGTGGCGCGCGAGCGGCGCGGCCACTTCGTCAACCCTGAAGTGCTGGCCACCCCCGCCAAGCCGCACCAGAAGGCGCCCGACCAGCAGAATGAGATCGACTGGAAGGCGCGTCGGCAGATCGCCGCCAGCGACATGCCGCCGCCGGCCAAGCACGACAACTGGATCAAGTCCTCCTACCCGTTCGTCTACGGCCAGTTCGATCCGGCGCTGTTTCCGACCGCGGAATGGCGCGAGTGCAACCGCATGGCGCTCGCGGTGCTGGAGATCCGCAACTGGGCATCCGACATGGTCGACCGGGACGATCCGCTGCTCATCGAGCAGATCCAGGCCCGGCTTTTGCCGCGCCGCGGCATCTTCGCCAATCCGGACGAGATCATCGTGACCCTGGGCGCGCAGAACGCGCTCTATATGCTCGCCTCGCTGTTGATGACCAAGGGCTCGAAGGTGGCAATGGAAGACCCCGGCTATCCGGATGCCCGCTCGATCTTCCGGCTCGCCGGCGCAGATATCCAGCCGGTCCCGGTCGACCAGTCGGGCATCGTGACCTCGACGATTCCCAGCGATTCCGGCTTTGTCTTCGTCACCCCCAGCCATCATTGCCCGACGATGGTGCCGTTGTCCGCCGAGCGGCGGCAGGATTTGCTGGCGCGCGCCAACCGCAACAACCAGATCATCATCGAGGACGGCTATGACAGCCAGCTTCTCGACGAGGCGCCGCAGCAGGCGCTGAAGAGCCTCGATCGCTCGGGCCGCGTCATCTATGTCGGCTCGATGTCGAAGACGCTGGCTCCGGGTCTGAGGCTCGGCTACATCGTCGCTTCGGCAGGACTGATTGCCGAGCTTCGCGCGTTGCGTCGCTTCATGCTCAGGCATCCGCCGGCAAACAACCAGCGCGCCGTTGCGCTGTTTTTGTCGCTCGGCCATCATGAGGCGCTGGTGCGCAGGCTCTCCGCCGCCTTCGACGAGCGGCGCAAGCGTCTGGTCCATGCGATTTCCGCTTTCCTGCCAGAATGGCGCTCGACCGACTCGGCGGGAGGCACATCGTTGTGGCTGGAGGGCCCGCGCGGTACCGATTCACGAGGGCTCGCCGAAGCGGCCGCTTCCCGCAGCGTCATCATCGAACCCGGCGACCGGTTCTTCGACCGCAGCGAAAAGCCCTCGCGTTTCATGCGTTTGGGCATCTCCTCGATCTCGCTGCAGCACATCGAGCCCGGGATCCGGGAGCTCGCCACGGCCGCCGGCCGCAGGCCCGCTGCCGCCTGATCACCACGGACTGCCACATGAAGAGCCGGCGTTTTGCCGGCTCTTCTATTTTGGCGCGCCTCAACGCTTTAGCATCCTGGCATATTCGACGGGATTGACTGGCTCATAGGCTGTGCCAATGCCGACGGCATAGTCGAGGCACAAAGGGGACGAGGCAGGCCGATGGTGGACCAACCGCCGCGCATCCTGCCCCTGAAAAAGCAAAGGCGGAGTGCTTTCCATGTCAGTGGCTCTTGAGAAGCAGGAAACGACGTCGGACCAGCGTTCGCGGCGGTCCGGCGGGCGCGAAGCGCGCCGCGCGATGCGGGCAGCACCGCTCGCAGACGACATCCGTCCGGTGCGAGCCGGCCTCGAAGGCGGCAGCTACGGGCCATTGAGCCAGAACGACAAGGAACGCATCCATGAAGCGGTGCTGACGCTTCTGGAGACGGTGGGCTTCGCCAACGCCATCCCCTCCTGCATCGAGGCGCTGACCCGGGTCGGGGCGACCTACGGCGACGACGGCCGCATCCGCCTGCCGCGCGCGCTGGTGCTCGACACGATCAAGAAGGCGGCGCGCCACTTCACGCTCCACGGCCAGGATCCCAAGCACGACATGGTGATCCAGGGCAAACGCGTGCACTACGGCACGGCGGGCGCGGCGGTGCATCTGGTCGATGTCGAGAAGCGCGAATATCGCGAATCGCAGCTGCAGGACATCTATGACGCCGCCCGTCTCGTCGACGGGCTCGACAACATCCATTTCTTCCAGCGCACCATGGTGCCGCGCGATATTCCCGATCCGCTCGAGATGGACTTCAACACGCTCTATGCCTGCGTACTGGGGACATCCAAGCATGTCGGCACCTCGTTCACCGTGCGAGAGAACGTCAAGCCGGCGCTGGAAATGCTCTATGCGATCGCCGGCGGCGAGGAGAATTTCCGGGCGCGCCCTTTCGTGTCGAACTCGAACTGCTTCGTGGTGCCGCCGATGAAGTTCGCCGAGGACGCCTGCGGCGTGCTTGAGGCCTGCGTCGAGGGCGGCATTCCGATCCTGCTTTTGTCGGCCGGCCAGGCCGGCGCCACGGCTCCCGCCGCGATTGCCGGCGCCGTCGTGCAGGCGGTGGCCGAAGTGCTGATGGGCCTGGTCTATGTCAACGCCATCAAGCCCGGCCATCCGGCGATTTTCGGCACCTGGCCGTTCGTCTCCGATCTCCGGACCGGCGCCATGTCCGGCGGTTCGGCCGAGCAGGCCGTGTTGACCGCGGCCTGCGCGCAGATGGCGCAATATTACGACCTGCCGGGCGGCTCGGCCGCGGGCATGACGGATTCGAAGCTGCCCGACATCCAGTCCGGCTATGAAAAAGGCATCACCGATGTGATGGCCGGTCTTGCCGGCCTCAACCTCGTCTATGAATCGGCCGGCATGCATGCCTCGCTGCTCGGCTTCTGTCTCGAAAGCCTGATCATCGACAACGATATGCTCGGCCACTGCCTGCGATGCGTGCGCGGCATCGAGGTTACGGACGAGGCGCTGTCGATCGACACCATCGCCGATGTCTGCCTTAAGGGCCCGGGCCATTATCTCGGCAACGAGCAGACTTTGAAGCTGATGCAGACCGAATATTTTTATCCCGCAGTCGGCGATCGCTTCTCGCCCAAGGAATGGAATGAGAAGGGCCGGCCCGACATTTTGCAGCGGGCGATCGCCGAGAAAAAGCGCGTGCTGGCCGAGCGCTTTCCGCGCCATGTGTCGCGGCTCGTCGACGACAAGCTGCGCGCGCGCTTCGGCGAGATGATCAAGCTGCCGCGCAACAAGATGGGCGGCTGATCTTTCCGCTCTCGCAGATCACTCCGCACGCAGCCCATAGCGCTCGATGACTTCGGCGTTGATCAGCTTCGCGTGCAGCGTCAACAGCACGATCTGCGCATCGAGGCTGTCGCCGGCTTCGAGCGCGGCCTCGATGCGGCGCTCGGCTTCCAAAGTGCGCTCCCTGCCATTCGCCCGCTCGAAGGTTTCCGGTCCGGCGACGCAATAGCCGCAGAGTTGCGCCACCGATTGATAAGCCTGAGGCGGCGGCTCCTCGGGCCAATGATCCTTCATCAGGTTGACGATGGTGAGCTTGACGCCCTCAGGCACCAGTGCCGGATGCAAGTCGGCCTTGCGCAAGGCGTCGTCGAGCTGGCGCAAGTCGCCCGAACGGCCGAACATGCCGAGGAAGCCGAGGGAAGAGCGCCGTTTCGCCAAATATAGCCTCCCTTCGTAGGGCCGCCGGGATCGGGCTAATCTGTAGATGCCCCGCGGCCGAAACAAGGGCCATGAGAAAGGGCGGTCCGCCGGGAAGCGGGCCGCCCGTGGATTTTGGCCGGGGGCTGTATTAAGTTGTTTTAGCGCGGGGCGCCCCGGGTGTGGGCGCCAAACAGATATTTAAACACCCCCAGGAGCACCAAGCCCCCGGG
>NZ_JARTVP010000019.1:0-52918 GCF_029625865.1 Mesorhizobium sp. WSM4887 | reverse complement strand
CTGCTTGATCAGCCATTCGATGTGATTTGACCACATCTGCAACACCTCGCGCTTCTCCTTGACGTTGCTATAGAGATTGTAGATTTCGCCAATGTCTGTCAAGGACGCCGCCTTGTGATTCAGTATGTGCTCGATGACGTGTGGCAATACCTGCCGCCTGCCGAGATTTGTCGCGAGCGTCCTGCGCAGATCGTGAAGGGTCCAGTTCTCCAAAGCCACCCCGTCAGTATTGACCTTGCCGTCTAGAGCCTTCTTGCCCTTCGCGTAGCCTGAGAAGTGGCTTCTTTCGTTGCCCCTCGCAGGGAAAAAAACGTGTCATTGGTCTTCGGTACCGTCTGGGGGACCGACACCGCCAGTGTGGACAGCGGAATAAGCGTAGGCTCTTCGTTCTTCGTGCGGTCACCCGATAGTTCCATGTTCCGGCTTCAAGGTTGAGGACCAACGCATCGCGGCAACTTCCGTACGCCTCTGTCCGGTCAGAATGAGCAGCTTGACGATGGAGCCGAACGAATAGCCGATATCGCCCGGTTCGGGCTCACAGCCCGTTCATATAGCCGCCAGTTCGGCATCGTTCACCACTCGCTTGCGCTTGACGATCGGGGCCGGATCCGGATTTTCCAATCCCTCGCGGGGAAACCGCGGATGAGCCGTTGCGGCGGTTTGCGACACCAGTTGAAAAATGCCCGCATACACCAGAAGGCCGTGTTAGCCGCTTGCGGGTGACCCCCGGCGACGATCTTCTTGGTGATGTTAGCAATGTCGGTGTCGATCACATGGTGGATAGAGCGACTCCCGAGGGCAGGCACAAGATACCGGTTCAGGCTGGCCTCGACCAGTGCGGTGTTTTGAGGGTCGTTACTCGGCGGCCTGGAGGTGACCGCCATCGCCGTCCTCGGTATCGTCAGCGCTGATATGCGCCTGATCGGCAAGGAAGGCTGGCAGTTCCGATGGAGCTATGCTGGAATTTGGGTGACGAGGCTGATCAAGCGGCGCTCTGCGGCTTCGTTTCGATGACCTGGATTCCGTCCAGGAACCTGGCACCTGCGATGAGTTTCGGCAACTGATTTTGTCCTTTCAATCGTCGCCACTTCCTGGCCGCGGCCAACAGCTTGAAGACCATCAGCTGGGCGGTTTTCGAGGATAGCGAGCCCTTGGTACGCACCGTGCGATAGCGAACGGTTGCAAAGACGCTTTCGATGGGATTGGACGTTCGCAGATGATCCCAGTGTTGGGCGGGGAAATCGTAGAGCGCCAGCGACGCAATATGATCTTTCGTCAGGCAGTCGACCGCCTTGGCATACGCCTCGGCCTCCATCTCGATCGCATGCGCAAGCAATTTGCGCGCGCCGCTGCGAAGTACATCCGTCAGGGTATCATCGATTTCGTCGGGCTGACGAAGGCGAACAATGTGTTGATAGTCTCGTTCATGGCGTATCACTCTCCTTGAGAGGTACTGGCAGGCTTCATCACCCGCCTCGATACGCCGCTCTCCTCAAGCCGCCATCATCCAGTTTCCGCCATGGCTCCCCCTGATTGATCCGCTTCACCTGTGCAACTGCACAGGCTGCCCTAGCGGGGAGATTGGCCTCCAATGGCGAAAGCTTGCCGCAGGAGACCCTCCGATGACCGTGCCTATGGCGCCGCCGCTACGACAACTTGCCGACAAGCAGCGTGCGATCCACTGCCGCGCTACTGCGCCTTCAAGGGACGTCTGGATCGCGACGCAGGAGCCGATGACCGTTACGGGATCAATTCCAGGTCGCGCTGGCCGTCGCTGTGCCAGTTCGACGGTCTGGTGGCAATTTGGGCACATCTTCTGTCGCCGACAGTGGCGATGGCTGACGCTTCAACGAAACGGGGTCTTCGACGTCTGCTGCCTTCGCCGATGCTTTGCGAAGTGGCATAATGTTTCGACGCACGCAGGCGCGGGCAGGGGATGTCAGTCATGAATCTCCTGACTGGCGCGGATCAGGCCGATTGGCGGGATGAAAGATCATACGACTACACCGCTGGCCTGACGCTGCGGGAGTGGGCTTGGGAGTTCTTACGCCGCAATCCAGCGTTCCAGCGCGATCTGACCGCTGCGCGCCAGCATTGCAAGACTTGGTCTCTCCAATCCTTTCTCGATATGGTCGCGTCGGCCGGCGACCTGTCACGCTGGGGTGTTCTGTTTCGCGGAGTCTTGTGGCCGCGCTTCGGTCGTATTCTGGTGTCCGCTCTGGTGCGTCCATGTGCTGCCGGTCATTGCGGAACGGTTGCCTGCCTCGTCGCCGACACCGCCGTTCGAACTCTCGGCATTGCCCTGTCGTGCAATCGTCCTGCTGGCGCCCGACAAGAGCCAGCATGTTCTTCTTCGCAATGCGGACCACGCGCTGCAGCTCGCCGTCTCGGGCGCGAATATCCTCCACCCTGTTTGCCTGCATACGCAAGCCATCTGGCCCGCGGTGCTTTTAAAGCATCGACTGAGGGGACTGGAGTGCCTCAATGCTCTCAGTCTAGGGCAACAGTTGCCCCCCCGCTTGTTTGCGCCGGAAAAGCGCGGCGTTCGTTTGTCCTTCGTTCTTCGTGCGCTCGACGGTTCGCTCGCCGGAGCACCTCATCGCGAGCTCGCCGAAGTTCTCATCGGTCAACGGCGCGTCCATGCCGACTGGGCGGATCCTCGCGATCATCTGCGCGACCGCATCCGTCGGGCCGTCTCGCGTGGCCGCGCGCTCATGAATGGTGGCTACAGAGATTTCCTAATTTGAAAAGCGACAGTCCGCGCTGTGCGTCGGTGGATGAACGTTCGCTCGCAGCTGTACCCGTCACCAACAGTTCGCCCGCCGACAGGACTGCATGGCGCCTTGCAAGTGCGCTCTGGTCTAGCTTGTCGATGCCGAAATGAGATGGGCGAGGGTGCCAAGGCGGTGGTTCATTAGGGCCGGCCTCGACCTGGACGCACATCATTGGTCGGAAAGCGGCGTGCACCGCAATGTCGCCATAGCAGCCAAGATCCTTTGAGGCCGGACCTGCAGTCCTGTTGGACCGGCGGGTGCAACAATATGGAGGGATCTGAGGCCTCACACCGTTCCCTGGTCGACAGCTCGGTCAACATAGCACCCACCGCTTGATTATGGAAATGGTGTGCCTGGAGTGCAGCGAGTAGCGGCTTGCTGCGCACTGTCCTAAGAATAGCAGTCATGACCCGTCTGGGGTTCTGCAACACGACGATTCAACCGCTTGGGCATTGTCGCATATCCCACAATGTAGAATGCGCAACAGGGCAAAAGCTGATCCATCGGCGGTTTATCAATGCTTTTTGGCTTGGCACGGCACATGCAACGCAATCGGCAAAAGGCGCACGAACTGAGTGGCCCATCGGCCCTAGGAGCGCTGACTTATGCCCTCCCAAGGCATGTCCGGCCCGACAGCGAGCTCAGTCTCCTGCCGGGCATCCGTGTTTCAGGTCAACGGCGTTTGGAACTTCCAATTAGGTGGCGGCATTGACCGCAGGCCGCCCCCCGGTGGGGCGGAGAGACAGTGCAGCAGGTTTCAAATCCCGCCCATGCAAAGATATTTCATTTCCAGATAGTCCTCGAGGCCATGACGGGAACCCTCCCGCCCGATGCCGGATTGTTTGATCCCGCCAAACGGTGCCGCCTCCGAGGACATGCGTCCCGTGTTGATGCCAACCATGCCATATTCCAGAGCCTCTGCCACACGCCAGACCCGCTTCAGGTTTGAGGCATAGAAGTATGCGGCGAGGCCGTATATCGTGTCATTGGCCTCGCGCACGACCTGATCCGCATCGTTGAAGCGAATGATCGGCGCGAGCGGCCCGAATGTCTCCTCTTGCGCGACTGCCATGACGCTGGAAATCTCGGTGAGGACCGTGGGTTCGAAAAACGTGCCATTCTTGCCGATACGCTGGCCCCCGCATCGTATTGTGCCGCCTTTCGCAATGGCATCTGCGACGTGAGACTCGATCTTGGCCAGAGCATGCTTGTCGATGAGCGGTCCGATGTCCACTCCGGCATCGAATCCGTCGCCAACCGACAAGTGCCGGATTCTTTCCACGAATTTCTTGACGAACTCATCGTGAACGCTCGATTGGACGTAAATGCGGTTCGCGGAAACGCAGGTCTGGCCGGCATTGCGGAACTTCGCCTGGACCGCACCGTCAACAGCACCGTCAATGTCGGCATCATCGAAGATGATGAAAGGTGCATTGCCGCCGGTTTCAAGGCTGACCTTCTTGATCTGGTCAGAGCACTGACGCATCAGCAGCCGTCCGACCTCGTTCGAACCGGTAAAGCTGATCTTTGGAATTGGTGCAGAGTTCACGGCCCACGCGATCACCTTCGGACGCATAGATCAGGTTGACCACGCCATCGGGAAAGCCGGCCTGATGGGCGAGGGCGAACATTGCGCCAGCCACGAGCGGCGTCTGTTCAGCGGGCTTGAGCACGATTGTGCAGCCCGCAGCCAAGGCCGGCGAGATTTTGCGCGCCACCATGGAGGCCGGGAAATTCCATGGCGTGATCGTGCCAACAACGCCGATGGGCTGCTTGATCACTAGCATTCGGCGGTCTGTCGAGGGTGCCGAGATCGTCTCGCCATAGACGCGATTGGCCTCCTCGGCATACCATTGCAGATACGCCGCCGCATGCGATACCTCTGAAATGGCTTCGGCAAGCGGCTTGCCCATTTCCGCAGTCAGAATCGCGGCGAGATCGCCTGCATGGTCGATGATCAGCTGATGCCATCGCCAAAGAACGTCGCTACGTTCTCGGGCCGTCAACGCGGCCCATCCCGACTGCGCAACATAGGCCTTGTCTACCGCAGCACGTGTCTCCTCCACGCCCATATCGGGAAGCTCTGCCAAAACTTCGCCGGTCGACGGATTGACGACCTCGAACGTCTTATTGCCAACTGGTCTGCCGAGTGCCGGCAGGCGGTCGATGGCTCCAAACAGGTGCGGGGATTTCAGACGGCGGATCATCGGCAGGCACAGGGGCAATACCGGATTCCTCCTCAACGCAGCGAACATCCAGGTCGACAGGCCGTCAGTGTGTATTCTGCACCAGTGGGTTCGTCGTAGGGCCTCGGCAAAGCAGCTGGTAGACCACGCTAGCCCGATGAAAAGACAGCAGTTTCGTTAGTTTGAGTGCCCGCGGTTCATCAATTGATGGATTAAGCAGTCGGATGTTTGCTTCATCCACCATGCCTGCTGGTGGCATGCGACTGAATTCTGCAAAAAGGCGGCATACATGCTGAGGAGCGCCATTTCGGCGAGAGGCCGCCGGACCGCCAATGCCGCGCAAGGTCGGCGAAAACGACTCCGCGCGTCTGCATGATCTGCTTGGCCCACGGGCCTCCACATTCGCTCTTCCCACGAGAAGCCCCGATGAAGAAGGAAGGTGAGATGAGTTTCTTTACTCATCCTTGCCGCCCAGCGGCGGGCCGACCACCAAAATGGCGGGCTCGGCCGAAAGCAGCTTTTTGGCCGCCGCCTTGACCTGTTTGAGCGTCACCCGACCGATGCTGCGGGCGCGACGCTGGTTGTAGTCGACGTCGGCCTTGTGAATCTGCAAATCCAGGAGCCGGTCTGCAATCGAGCGGGTCGAGCCCAGTTGGTCGATGGCATAGGCGCCGATCAGGTGCTTCTTCGACGCCTTGAGCTCGGCCCCGGTCGGTCCTTGCTGCGCCATCTGCTTTACCACATCTCGCACGATGCTCAGTGTTTGGGCAGCGCAGTCCGAGCGTGTCTCTGTCGTAACCAGAAGCGAGTCAAGGGTTAGTTCAGAGCTGACGTGATAGGCAAGGCCGCGTTTTTGACGTACCTCCTCGTAAAGGCGGGAAGTCAAGTATGAGCCGCCAAGGATGTCGTTCAGCAGCACGGCCGCGTAGAAATCCGGCGCGCTAGGCTTCACGCCAGGCCAGGCCAACGTCAGCGAAGTCTGCGGCAGGTCGTAGTTCTCCTCCACCAGTTGACCGAGTTTCGGCGCGACATCGTAGACGGGGACGAGGGTTTGTTGCTCAGGCAAATCACCAAACAGCTGGTCAAGCCTTTCCCTCAACGTGTTCGCGTCAATGTCACCCACCACGGCAATATGGAGCCCGTCGCGAGCGAAAATGGCCTGGTGGAAGGCGCGGAGGTCGGACGGCGTGATGCCGGGCAGGCTCTCTTTTGTGCCTTCTCCCAGCCTTGAACAAGGATGCGCGCCATAGATCGCGCGCAGCCATTTGCGCTGAGCGATGGCGTTAGGGTCTCGCTCGCTGCCGACGATGCGGGAGACAATCTCGGCGCGGACGCGATCGATCGGCCCCTGCTCGAAGCGCGGCGCGTTCAGCGCGAGCCGAAGCAGGCCGAACGCCGCGTCCTGCTTTTTGGAAAGCATGCACATCGATCCGTAGATGTCGTCGCTTTGCGCGTCCAAACTCATTTCGGCGCCGGCATGGTCGAGCTTCACCTGGAAGGCACCGCTGTCGTAATGGCCAGCGCCTTCGATGAACAGGCCGGCCATCAGTTTGGCCATCCCCTCCTTCCCGACCGGGTCCTGCTTGGTGCCGCCCTTGAAGGCAAAGCCGATGTTGACGATTTCCACTGTGTGGTCCTCCACCAGCCAGGCGATGATGCCCTTTTCGGACTTCACCTCCTGGATGTTCATCGCAGCATGGGGCCGAGCGCCGAGCGTCATCTCTTGATTCTCCGTCTTGGGCAAGAGATAGCCCGTGGTCGAACGGTCGAACGCGAGATAGCGGGCGGCAACTGCTTTGATTTGCTCGGGGGTAACCTTGCGGATGCGATTCGGCCGTTCCTCGACATCCTTCACGGTACCGCCGGTGGCCAGCGTCGAGCCGTAGATGCTGGCGAGCCAGTCCAGGTTGTCTTCCGCAAAGATCATATTGAGCAAATAGTGGTCCTTGGCCTTGCCTAGTTCCTCGTTGCTGACACCATCCTCGGCAATGCGGGCAACTTCGGCAGCGGCCGCCGCTTCGAGATCAGCCAGCTTGGCATCGCCGCGCGGTGCGCCATAGATGGCGAACTTGGTGTCGTCGAGCATAGTGCCCTGGAAATAGACGCGGGCGCTGGAAGCGATACCTTGCTGGACAGCGAGCGCCTGGTAGAGCCGGCCGCGGTTACCGCCGCCGAGAATTTCGGCCAGCAGGTCGAGCGCTTCGGCCTCGCCCGGCTTGGCGGTGTGGTAGGACGGCACCACCCACTGCGTCGAAAAACTGGGCACGCTGACGCGGGCGTCTGAGAGCGTGACGGTGCGCCTGGTGTTCTGCTCGGGCTCAACCGGCCGGATGCGCGGCGGCAGGTCAGGTCCGCGCGCCACCTTGCCATAGGTCTTTTCGGCCAGCGCCCGCACCGTGTCCGGTTCGACATCGCCGGCCACGATCAGCACGGAGTTGTTGGGCCAGTAGTACTTTTCATAGAAGACGGTGGCGTCGACGCGGTTCAGCTGCTCGATCTCCTGCATCCAGCCGATGATCGGGATGCGATAGGGGTGGTTCTGCCACAGCGTCGCGTCGATCTCCTCATGGAGAACGTCCTGCGGGTTGGTGTCGGTGCTTGAGCGGCGCTCCTCGATGACCACATCGCGCTCGGTCTTGACGACATCGTCGGTCAGGATGAGGTTTCGCATTCGGTCGGCCTCGAAGCTCATCATCAGCTCGAGCGCCGACGGCGCCACTGTCTGATAGAAGGCGGTGTAGTCGGAGGAGGTGAAGGCGTTGTTGGAGCCGCCGATCTCGAACACTGCGCGGTCGAATTCGCCGCCCGCATGGTTGGTCGTCGCCTTGAACATCAGATGCTCGAAGAAATGGGCGATGCCGGATTTGCCCGGCGGCTCGTCGGCGCTGCCGATCTTGTACCACACCATGTGGGTGACGATCGGCGCCCGGTGGTTGGGAATGACGACCACCTCCATGCCGTTGTCGAGCACGAAATCCCTCGCCTTGCCGTCCTCCCATGCGACGGGGATCGGAGCCGGCCCCGCGCCGACCAACTCGGACGCAACGGACGTCCTGCGAAGCCCATGAGTGCGGGGCTTGCTTGGTAGTTCTGGTAGGGAGAGTGGGGTTATGGGCTGCGTTCCTGGCAAAGTGATCTGTTCCTCATTTTGAAGGATCTATGTCTCCCGAACGCCTATTGGGAGAAAGTGGATCGGCACGCGACGCCGAGCCACATGAGCCGTCAGCGTGTTGCTGGGCCTGACGCGAGCCTCATCTTTGGATGCGTCCGGGAAACTTTCGGCATGGTGAGGCCATGGGAAGTCTGCTCGTTATCCATTGGGTGTTTGCGGATACCTGAGCATGCCCCGTGCCAAGTAAGAAAGCCCCGATTCGCAAGGTTTGATCCAACCTTGATACTTGCGATATCCGACATTGTCGGGCATCCGACAGAAAGCGCCTTTCGCCGGCGCGCCGGCTATGACGCTCGCCTCCTCCGGCGTGACGACGATCCTTTGGCGGGCGCCGCGCACACCGATCTGCCCGCCTATCAGCACCGCGACATCGAAGGACAGCGCGATCGTGACTGGATGGGTCTTACGCAAACATGCAGCAGTGCCACCGCGATCAGGACTTCATCCGCCCCACAAAGACCCGAGCGCGAGGGACGACGTGTAAGGCAACATGTCATCCTCGATAATGATGCCGCGCATAAAGAGGTAAGGTCCCTCGTCGTACCGGCGAGCCCCTTCGCTGGGTCTCGCGAGGGTCTGGTTTGCGAACGTCGACCGACAGCATCACGGCATGGGCGGCCCCATCGGTAGGCAAGCATTGACCGTGCCATCAGCGTTGAGGCAGCGCAGAGCCCAATTTCCCGGTGCCAGCCGGTACGTTGGAGCTTCAACTGTGGCCAGCCAAGCGGGCCGAGGCCGTGAAACTCCTGATACCCTGGACCGTCCGGATTGCAACGCACGACGCCTTGGTCTCGCGCCAACGTCCATTGACGCTCAGCGAAGCATCATGCGGACGAGCTGGGAAAGCTTGGCCGGGCCGGCGCCTTCCCAGGCGCATGGGACGCGCGACGACCCATGTGGACCTTGGATTTCACTACGCACTTACGCTGCTTTGGCCTTGTCAGCAGCCTGAGCATAAAGCGTGCTCAGCTTTCAGGGCGAGCCTCTTTCATGTTGATAGCATCTGTCGTCATTCAGGATCGCCCCATTTTCGCATGCCGCTTGCAGCTTTCAGACTGTTGTCAGCCAGGGCCGCCATAAAGGGTCTCGTTTAACGCATTCGGGAGGCTTCATCACTCGACCACATTAATTTCGGGCCGTTCGCCGGCGCTCCGAATGGCACTTAACACCAGATCCTCTCCAAACCCGTGATGATCCAAGAGGAAAACGAAAAATCCCTAAATCATAAAAAAGCACCGATACGGTCGGCTCCAGGCTGATGAAATTGCGGTCTCACTGGCCACGCACGATACTTGCGATGGCGATGGCCATTGCAAAGGCCGGTCAAGCACCCAAGACGCTGACAAGCACGCCTCCGACCAAAGCTCGATCGTTGGCAGCCTTTCTAGCCGTATACTTGGGGCATTTTGGGACGGCGATCCGGACGCCGATTAAAACCTGCCGGTCGTCTAAATGGAATGGTTGGTCCGGGTCCTTACTGGACCTGCGCCAACCCGATCGGGCCGGCGCACAGGGGCACCCAGACAATTGGACACGTCGCCTTTGCGCGGCGGCTTGCACTTTCTCGGATGGCCTTTTTTCTCCCCGGGCGAAATCGAGCGAGCGGTGAGGCGGAGCCTTCGATTTTGCCGATCATGTCGTGTCGCTTCGATCGAACTGCTCAGACGATGATAGCGGCATTGATTGCCGCGGCCGAAATGCGTTGTGTGAAGTACGATTTCTACGCCGTATACATACTGCCGTACAGTTCGCCCTGTCAGCAGCCTTGCCAGCAATCCGCCCTGTGTCCAACTGTCGTCGAATTCACCGGTGTCATTGAGGAATTCGTATGATCGCCTCGAAACCATCATTGCGACCGCGGGCGGGCGACGCAAGCTCTAGACTGCCACCGATCCGCTGGATAACCATGTTAGCGATATGTAGACCAAGGCCTGAGCCCGCAGCAGGAGTAGCACCACGACTAAATCGCTTTGTAAGCCCTTCGAGGTCGGGGAGGGGCACCACCGGTCCGGCGTTTGCAATAGCGATGGTTCCATCAGTTTGGACGGAAACTGTTGTCGGAACAGTGGGCAGTCCATGTATCAGCGCATTCTCGATCAGGTTACGAAGGAGGATCCCAAACGCATCGACATCCACTTTGCGCATCAAAGTGGGGCAGCCGTCGACGTTAAGATGCAGGCGTCCGGCATATTGCGGCTTTTTCCTCAGGTCATCGATTTCCAGCCGAACCGATCGGACAAGATCGATCGCGTGATCCGCCATGCCAACCCCCGATTCGGCTTGAGCGAGCTGAAGCACTTTTTCGACAAGGCGGCCAAGGCTCGACAGCGCTTGCTCGATGCCGCGCGCACGCATTTTGGCCGACCCATTGGGAAGCTCGGCCACTAATCTCTGCATCTGAGCGATTGAACCTGCGATCGGCGTGCGCAGTTCATGCGCACTGTTTGCGGCGAACTCGCGTTCGGCCTCGAGAGCCGCCCGCAGACGATCGAGAAGCCGATTGACGGATGCCGCGATTGGAGCCAACTCTGCCGGGAAATCGCCCAAGTCCATTGGTGACAGATTGCCGCCGTCGCGCGATCCGATCTGCTGTCGCAGTACCTCGATTGGCCGCAGCGAGCGCCGGATCACGATCCACCAAACAGCTAAGCTAAAGGGCAGGAGCACGAGTGTCGGAAGGAAGACAAAAAGTGCGCCCTTCGCGATTGTGGTACGGCGGCCATCAAGCGGTTCGGCCAACTGATGATACACGCCGTCTTGGATCTCCTCTGTGTAGACGCGGTAATCAGCGTTTCGCCAAAAGCCGTTACTCAGGGGAGCATCAGGGAAGGGCTGCTGACCCTCTTCCGGTTCAGAAATAAGCACTACCCCGTACTTATTAATAACCTGCTCACGATAGGTCCAGTACTTTTCATAAGTTGGCAAGTGGTTATTGTATTGATCAACGTGTTTTCCATTCAAGACCTTGATCAGCTCTGGTTCTCTGTACTCTGCGCTCCCCTGGAGCAAGTCATCCGAACTTTCGTTTACATTATTGCAAAAAATGAACGCAGCAATGGTTGGGGCGGCGATCCAAACCAGGAGCGTTGCCCCGCCTAACCACGATATCAGCTTTCTCGTCATGCTGTTCGAGTTCGTCATGTGACCACGAGCCTGTATCCGGAGCCACGCACGGTTGCTATTCTATCCCCGCCGATCTTCTTGCGGAGCCGGCTGACATAAACCTCCACTGTGTTGCTCTCGAACTCCGAATTGAATGAATAAAGCGCGTGCTCGATCCTCCCCTTTGAAACGACCGAACCGGGCCGGCGTAGAAGGCAGTCGAGCACCGCCCATTCGCGTCCAGACAGGTGGACCTCCTGCCCGTCGCGGAAGAGGCGTCGCTCGGCTGCCTGTATGGAAAGCGTCCCAACCGAAAATTGCGGCTCCGGAAAATGCCCTTGGCGACGTGCCACTGCACGGATGCGTGCCGAGAGTTCCCCCAGATCGAACGGCTTGACCAAATAGTCGTCGGCGCCAGCGTTGAGCCCCTCGATGCGATGCGAAATCCGATCGCGGGCTGTCAGAATGATGACCGGCGTTGTATCAAGCCCCTTGATCAGCTCCCGCAGATAGTCGATGCCATTGCCGTCCGGCAGGTGAACGTCGAGCAAAATAACGTCGTAGCCGGCCACAGCTGCATGACCGCGCGCTCCGGACAGGCCCTCGGCCCAGTCGACCGCGTGGCCACCAGCCACCAAATGATCGTGCACAGCACTTCTAAGGTCGTCGTCGTCTTCAATGAGCAGTATTCGCATCAGGCTGCCGAGCTCCGGTATGAGGGCAAGGCTCCTGCCTTATTGATCGAAGCTGACAGTAGGCTGAACCGGCGCCAGCGAATATCTGGGGGCTTTCAGGCTGCTGTCAGCTACAATTGCAAGAAAGGGGTCGTTAACAAAGCCAAACGAAGAGGCCTTATGAAACCCCTCCTGATCTCGGCACTTTTGCTCAATGTGACCACCGGCGGCTGTACACTGGTTGGCGGGCAATTCGACGTGGCGGTCAACGAATGGCAGCCGCGCCACGCGTCAATGTCCAGGCTTGAAACTGACAGGTGTCTTAAATACGAGGGCACCGTAGCGGGTGCCTCCAGTTATCGAACAGTGCCTAGCAGGTCAGAAGTGCACTTTGACCATAGGGGTCGTCCGTATTTTCGGCGCTCGCGAACAGAGTCGACGGTCAATCGATGCGCCACTGCCAGAGTCTGGAACGGTCAAGTGTTTGTTATCCCCCGTCCGGGCCATATTCTCTGCCGAGGACCAAGAAGGCCCTATTTTCGGTGCCCACGAACAGAGCCAACGGTCAATCGATGCGCCACTGCCAGGGTCTGGAACGGTCAAGTGTTTGTGATCCCCTGTCCCGGCCGTGTTCTCTGCCGAACTCGCCCTTGTAGTCGGCACACCAAAGATCGTTAGGGCGACAGCCGTTTGAAAGTGGTGTCCCCGTCGCCCTGTTGCGCCTGCGCTTGCGGCGCTCGACCATGCCGTGGCGGTCGAGCACGGCATGCACGGCCGAGATCGCGGGCCGGTGCACATCCGGATACAGCCGGGCCAGCCGCTCGCGTATCTTCGGCGCACCCCATGTCGGCTTGTCTTGCTTGAGGCGCACAATCAGCTTCTCGATTTGAAACGGAAGCTGATTGGCGTGGCGATAGGGCCGCCGCGATCGGTCCGTCAGCCCTCCAGGCCGCTGTCGTTGTAGCGCGTGAGGATCTTGTAGCCGGTCTTGCGCGAGATATCGAACTCCCGGCAAAGCACCGCCATCTTCTCGCGTCCAGCAGCCGGGCGACGAACTTCAGCCGCTCTTCCATGACGTTACACTCCTTCCAAGGCACCTTGCTCTCCTTGCAAAGGGCCGAAAGTGTAACCCATCTATCCGGAATGAACTGTCACCCATCTCTCGGGAAGGAAAGTCATGGCCAAGGCAACTGGAAGCCGAATTTTCTTTTAGAGTATGAATCAGCGCCGTCTGCCGAAAAGCGCGTCCACGATCTTCCCTTTTGAAACGACCGTGCAGGGCTGGGGCAGACGGTAGTCGAGCACCGCCCATCCGCGTCAAGTCAGGTAGACCTCCTGCCCGTCGCGGAAGAGGCGTCGCTCGGCTGCCTGTATGGAAAGCGTCCCAACCGAAAATTGCGGCTCCGGAAAATGCCCATGGCGACGTGCCACTGCATGGATACGCGCTGAGAGTTCCCCCAGATCGAACGGCTTGACCAAATAGTCGTCGGCTCCAGCGTTGAAGCCCTCGATGCGATGCGAAATCCGATCGCAGGCTGTCAGAATGATGACCGGTGCCGATTCAAGTTCCTTGATCAGCTCCCGCAGATAGTCGATCCCATTGCCGTCCGGCAGGTGAACGTCGAGCAAAATAAGGTCGTAGCCGACCACAGCTGCATAATCGCGCGCTTCGGACAGGTTCTTGGCCCAGTCGACCGCGTGGCCACCAGCCACCAAATGATCGTGCATAGCACTTCCAAGGTCCTTATCGTCTTCAGTGAGCAGTATTCGCATCATGCTGCCGAGCTCCGGTATGAGGGCAAGGCTCCCATCTTATTGGTCGAAGCTGACAATAGGCTGAACCGGCGGCAGCGAATTATTTGGGGAGCTTTCAGGCTGCTGTCAGCTACAACTTGCAAGAAAGGGGTCGTTAACAAAGCCAAACGAAGAGCCCCTATGAAACCCGTCCTGAACTCGGCACTTTTGCTCAATGTGACCCCCGGCGGCTGCATCAGCAAATTGATTTGGGAAACAGGCGCGCCGGTTCTAATGACCGACGCAGGCCGAGGTCTGGAGCTGGACCAGCGAACGGCGTCTTCGGTTTTTCAGGCAACAGCCACATGGAAGAATATGATTGGCTCGACCATGCGCCGAGCTTTGTCGAACGGATTGGTCGCGGGCGCACTACCACAGATTATGGCAGGTTTACGCCCTGGCCTTGACACCCGGGGTGATCGTCACCGGCGGAGCCGCGGCGTACTGATCGGATATCTAACGTCGCTGAGTCTCTCGTCGGTGCAGTGGATCTCTCGGCTTAGCCATCATGCAAAAAACGACGGTTCCGCGACACCACTTTTCAGGTCCGTGACACAGGCTTTGTGAGCCGATCTGTTGTTCTTACCCCAGGCTAATGGCTGAACAGCTCTGTCGCCGGCTCGATGCGCCAGATGGCGCGATGTTTTGAACCCTTTCACGAGGCGACGGCAGCAGCCGACCGGCTCTCCTATCGCGGCTCCCGCGATCCACACACCCAACAAGGGAATCTACCATGGTAATGAAGGCACCGGTTGCCGACGCTAGGAATGGGTCGGTAGTAGATCGGCTGGTCGGCATCGACCTCGCTCGGGGCCTGGCTGTCTTCGGGATGTATGCCGCCCATCTCGGTCCCGACCCCGGCGAAGGAGGACTAGTCGGGTTTCTGATGGAACTAACCCATGGGCGGCCGTCGGCCCTGTTTGCCGTATTGGCCGGTTTTTCAATCCTCCTGATTACAGGTCGCAAGGCGCCGAAGTCGGGGATAGCCGGTAGACAGGCCATCGCCAGAGTCGCAATTCGTGCCCTTGTTTTGCTCGCGCTTGGCTCAATCCTGGGCTGCCTCGGTACCCAGGTCGAAGTCATCCTAGAATACTACGGAATTTGCTTCTTGTTGGTATTGCCGCTCCATCGGCTCAGCGCATATCAGCTGGGCTTGATCGCTGCCGCTACGGCATTAGTTCTCCCGCAAGTCCGTTCCTCCCTTCTGTCGGTTGCCCCCAACCTCCTCGACCCGGTCTTCAACCTCATGGTCAACGGCTACTATCCCGCGGTGACCTGGGTTCCTTTCCTCATCGCTGGCATGGCCATCGCGCGCCTTAATCTTAATACGCTAGCAGCGCATTGGCGCCTTGGTCTGGCGGGGGTCGCGCTGGCCGTGTTGGGCCATGGGGGATCCTTGCTCGCGCTGAGTTCCCGCGCTTTGACTGAAACCTCCTTGTGGTGGTCTGACGTTGACGGCGCTTTTGAGCCTTCCAAGTCGTCATTTATAGTCAAGTCGTCATGGATAGCCGCACCTCATAGCGAAACGACGCTTTCGATCGTGGGCAGCACCGGTTGCGCAATGATCATCTTGGCGGCTTGCATGCTCGCTGTGGATGCGCTCCCGCGTCTGCGAAAGCTGGTCTGGCCAATAATCGCAGTCGGCTCGATGTCTTTGACGGCCTATGTGCTGCACATTGCGGGAATAGCCTATCTTATGAAGATAAACATTTTCAAAGACGAGAGCCTGTCCACGCTCTTTGGCTTCGTTGTGGTTATCAGCACTTTTGCGGTGCTTTGGCTGCGCATCTTCCAGCGAGGACCGATGGAAGTGCTGATGGGTAGGGTCGCAGATCTCGCGCGTCACATCCGCTGAGCACCGCCGCGCCCCGGCCTCCCGATCACATTACGGACAAGGTGGGGCTTTGTCCAAAGCTTGTTCGCGGCAGGGGAGGGTACTTCCTCCCAGCCTGCCGCCTTGTTGATGGAAGCTAAAACGGTCGCGCAGGCGCTAGAGTTGCATCGGCATAATCAGCTTAAACTCGCGAAGTTAAACCCGCGGTTGGTCTATCTCGGCCCGCCTCACCTGAAAGGCTAAGGTATCCGTTTCGGTCAAGGGTTTTAGGGGCCATTTTCGCTGCGCCTTGAGGAGAGCGTTTGCTAGGATGAGGAGCTTTCGCAACAAGATGATGACCTTTGCGGGTTTGCCTGCCGCCTTTAGCGCCTGGTATTTTGCCTTGAGGTCGGGGTTGAAGCGCAGGGCGAAGGGCCGGGCATGTAGAGGGCCTGGCGAACATTGGCCCGGCCGCCCCGGATGAAGGCGCGGCCGCTCCATTTTGCCGAGGCCGGCGAGGCTTGCGGCCTTTGGTTCCGAGTTCCGGCATGTCGATGGTGAGTGTGCAGGCGGTGGCATCCGATGCGCCATATGCTGGTCAGGATTTCGCGGCGCTGGACAGCGTCGGGATCGGCTTTCATGAGGGTAAGCATCGTCTGATCGATATCGCTGAGTTCACGTGGATCTGCTTCCAGCCACTCGTTGTTGTGGCGCCTGAGCAAGGCAAGCGGTCAAGGTCTGGCTCTGGTGCTGGCTGCGGTGCGATCCCCGCACGGGCCAGGTGCCGATCGTGTCGACGATCCACCTCGCCGCGACCAGAGAGCTGCTACTCTCTTCCGCTGTTCATTCTGGCCTCTTCGCAATGAATGTCATAAAATCACCTGTCGCAATTAATGGTTTTTGATTTGGCTCCTACAGCTGGCAGATATCGCCGAGAGTTCCGCAGAGAGCGTCGAAAGTTTTGGCCGCCTTCTTCCGCAGCCGCGCCTTGAGTTTTGAGCAGACCTGTCTTGATCGGGTTGAGATCGGGCGAGCATGGCGGCAGGATCAGGAGCCAGTGCCCCTTTGGCCAACCAGTGGGCGGCGCGTACCTTGCCGACAATCTGGGGTTCCGAACCCGACAGTTGGTTTTCAACCCGACAGTGGCCCGCCTCAGAGCAGGCTACCGCCCTTCGGAGCAGGCAGAAGCTAATCGAGGTTCGCGGGTTCCGGTTTGAATGTGCAGGTCGCTGCGCGCCTGATCTTTCGGTCTGGCGGCACATGACAAAAACTCTCATTTTGGCCGACGATACCCGGTCAGGAGCGGGTATCGCAGTCGAGAAGCGACCCGAGCACGTCCACAAGATGTGCCGAGTTTGCAAGGTGTGTCATTGTTTCTGTCAACGTTCGAGCGACAGCGCACGACGAAACGTCTGGCATACGCCTCGTCTGGCACGCGCCTCGCATATGTTGCAGTTGCTGCTGGAGATCAGGCGATCGAGTGGGCCTTGCAATTTTCCGATTTTGATGCGCCTAAAGTCTCGTGTACAAATCAGGCTGGCGTGAATGGCCTGCCTAAGTTGCGACTTATTACAAAGGAATGGATATGGCGACTGGAACGGTGAAGTGGTTCAACAGCACGAAGGGTTTTGGTTTTATTCAGCCTGACAACGGCGGTCAGGATGTCTTTGTCCACATTTCCGCTGTTGAACGAGCGGGCCTGTCGACCCTTAATGAGGGCCAGAAGATCAACTACGAGGTGGAACAGGATCGCCGCACGGGAAAGTCCTCTGCAGGCAGCCTCAGCAAGGCTGGCTAACGGTCCGGGAAAGCCTTGGCAAGGTTCGTCATCGCCGGAACGCATTGACGGCTCGAAACCCGGGCCGGAGCATGCAAGTTAATGCCGCGGCAGGGATTGCTGGAGCCATCATGAATTACTCTGGAAATGAGGCTCTTGGACGGGAAAGGCGGGGCTCATCCCCGCCCTTTGATTCCGCGCAGATTGGGCCAACGGCTGCTGCGCGTCCGAACGACTGTTGATACGGATTTAGGCTGCGACCTTCTTGCGGGTCCGTTTCGCCGGCGCCGTGGCTGGGGCTTCCGGCTCTTTCGGTTTGCGGCCGAGTCCCATGGTCTTGGCCAAGGCGGAGCGCGCAGCGGCGTAATTCGGCGCCACCATGGGATAATCCGACGGCAGACCCCATTTGGCGCGATATTCGTCTGGGGTCAGACCATAGTGCGTCGCCAGATGGCGCTTTAGCGATTTGAATTTCTTGCCGTCTTCAAGGCTAATGATGTAGTCCGGTTCGATCGACTTTTTGATCGGGACAGCAGGTTTTTTTACAGGCACAGGCTCTTCTGCCGGTATGAGTCCAGCCGTGCCGTTTAGAGCCCCGTGCACTTGGGCGATCAGGGCAGGAAGCTCCCCCGCCGGGACGGGGTTGTTGGAGACGTAGGCTGATACAACATCGGCAGTGAGCTCGATGAGGATGTCGGTCTTGTGGGGTTCTTCTGTCATAAACTTCTCCGGGCAGCTTGAAACACAGTTGGGCGAAGTGTCGCTTCATAGTGGCGGTTGCCGCTGAAAGCAAATGGATCGACGGGTGCGCTGCTCCTCCACCATTGAAGTCTCGGCGACGCATCCCGTCATCGTCCATCGCTAAAGGCAGCGTATTGAATTATGGGAGCGGTCGCGCCCGCCCCACCATAGCGATACAGCAAGACAATCAAAAAAGCCGGTCTTTGCTTGGCCCCAAATCTTTTCTCCTTTCGTGAACGCTGAGCTGCCAAGCTGCTACAGTTCACCTCGCGGGGCAACCGTGCACAACACAGGAGTTGCCCGAGCGATACATTCTTCACTTGCCGCTTATCAGCGCTGGTGATTGCACTTTGCAGCCTGCCTCCGGACCCGCAGCGCTCACGCTGTTGGTTTTGCGCCTGCAGGCGTCGGAAGTCGGATCGCCGCAGCTAATTTCCTCAGGCGGACGAATTCAACAAATCGATTGTTTGGATCGAAGGCATCCACACCATCGATGCCTCTAGAATATGATCCAGCTACAATCACCGTGCTGTAATGGCAGGGACGGCCAGCACAAGCGCGACACGATCCGGCGGGTCCATCGCTGCGTTACGTATTCATGGCTACTGCATCGGGCGCTCGGTCGACCGCCTTAAGCCAGGTCGCCGCATTGCGAGACGGTGACCGGCGAGGGAGAGGGCGCTCTGGCAACGAAGCGAGGCGGGTGGCCTTGCGGGTGGCCGCGTGATGTCATCCGGCTCTCCTGCCGATCTCTGCCGGCCAGATCTGGAGCAACTGTTTTGCATAGATATGGCTCTCTTCAGGGGGCCATCTATGATGGGAGCCGAGCGCGTGTTCGAGCCGGGGAACAGGCTGCGCATGCACTGTGCCCACCTATTGCGATCGTGCTAACCTTGGTTGTTCGGACTTGCCGTTAAAGGCAAGCGACAGATTGAAGTTATGCTGCACCATCTGATTGCCTGGCTCGTTTTCGAGAGCTCGCCGATACAGGGCCTGTGCCGCGTCATGCCGCCCCTCAATGTCCAAAATCACGCCCTTCGCATTCAATGCACGTACGTTTCCTGGGGCTGCAACCAAGACGCTGTCGAGCACCTCAACCGCTTCGTGCGGGCGCTTCTGGCCCACCAAGGCATTTGTAAGTCGTATCGCCGCATCAACATTGTCCGGGTGCTGCTTCACCTCATCCCGCAAAGCCCGCTCTTGAACATCCTGACCAACTTCGCGCAAAATGCGTTCGCGCATAGCCGGATCGATTTGATCGGCGCTGAGCAACTCGGGGGAAGATGTCTCCTGCACGGAAAGAGCCGGCTTTTGCCAGCTGGCGCAACCGCCCAAAGGCAGAATGGCGAGTACGGCAAAAAGAAGTGAGTTCCGGCGCAGAAACATAGGCGATGGAGAAACTGTATTACTATTCATGTTATCTCTCAGTTATCGGGGAGGCGCGTGGCGTTCAGTTAGGAAAGGTGGGACTACTCTAACAATCCGCTGTTCGATCCGTGCGGGAGTGTGACGGATCCTGCGGGGCGAATTGTAAAGTCGGAGGCGAGGTCTTGATAAGACAGCACGGCGAGATCAACCCCGTTTCGCGTCAGAAAGCCGCGGACGAAACGTCGGACATCCATCGACGTCAACAGAATAGGGCGGGTTTGACCCGGTTCTGCGTTCGAAAGGACCTGACGTATCTGTGATAGCATCGCTTCGCTTTGCCGATCCTCCAGTGCGAGATAGGGGCCTGCATCCGAATCTCGAACCGCGCCACGCATCACATCCTCGCTCTCGCGCTCGACGACCAGGGCGGACACGATGCCCTCCGTGTTGGCATGGCGGTGGCAGATCTGTCGCTTCAAACCAGAACGGACATATTCCGTCAGCAGGGCAACGTTCTGCTCACGCTCGCTCCATTCGGCCAATGCCTCCAACACGAGACGGGTGTGGCGGATTGGGATACCTTCCTCCAGGAGGCGGCGCAGAACATCGGCAATCCGAGGAATCGGCGTCGTGCGTAGCACCTCTTTCACAAGCTCAGAATATTCCTGCTCCATTCGGCCCAGGAAATGTCGGGTCTCTTGGATGCCCACCAATCGCGGTGCGTAGCGGGTCAACGCTGCATGGACGCGCAAGGCGAGGAGTTCGCCGGGAGCCCTATGCTCCGTGCCGGCGCCCGTAAGGGCCTTTGCAGGGGTATGTTCAACCGGGAGTCTGTCCGTTTTCGGCTCACGTCTAAGGGGGACACCGCTCGAGTCGACGTGCGCTACATCGGCTCGGAGCGCCATCTGGTTTGGATCTAAGGCGTCCTGTTCGACTGGCACGCCCTCGACATCAATTCGGAATTGCGATTCAGGCAGCTGCTCGTCAACCAAGACAGGGATGCGAGGAACGATAATGCCCAGATCGGCTGTGACCAGGAGCGAAACGCGCCCAATATGTTTTTGCAATTCGGCTTGATCGACCGCCTGCATAAGATCTGGCGCTAGAAAAAATGCGATCGGGAATTCCTTCGCAGGCGCGGCTTGCTTAGGCTCCGCTGCAGTTCCACCTTTCGCATCGGCAGTGCCGGCGCCCAGCACATCAGCCTTGACAATGCTTACCGCAGCGAACACTGCGGCCAGCATCAGAAAGACGGGGAGGGGAAACCCAGGAACGAACCCCATTACAACCAGGACGCCGGCCGCCAGTCGCAAGGCTCGAGTGCTGGCCGTGAGCTGACTGACCATTTCTGTACCGAGGTTGATCCTCGCCGTCCCAGTCACACGGGTGACGATGGTCGCCGCAGTAATGGAGAGCAGAAGGGCCGGAATCTGCGATATCAATGCATCGCCTATCGTCAGCAGAGTGTAGTGATGCAGTACCTCGCCGAAGGACATGCCCTTGGAGAGCAGGCCGATCGAAATTCCACCCAGCATGTTGATGCAGATAACCACCAGCCCGGCGATGGAATCGCCCTTCACAAATTTCATCGCGCCGTCCATCGCGCCATAGAGTTGGCTTTCCTTCTCCAATTCGGCGCGCCGCCGGCGGGATTCGTTGGCATCGATGTGGCCGTTGCGTAGCTCTGCGTCGACCGCCATTTGCTTGCCCGGCAGAGCATCCAGCGTGAAACGCGCCGCCACTTCTGCCACCCGTTCGGCACCCTTCGCGAGGACCATGAATTGCACCATGGTGACGACCAGAAATATGACGAAACCCACCACGATATTGCCTGAAATGACGAAATCGCCAAAAGTATGAATAATGCTGCCGGCCTCCCCCTCGGCCAGGATCAGTCGCGTCGTTGCGACCGTGAGCGCGAGACGGAATACAGTGGAAATCAAAATAACGCCGGGCAAAGAGGAAAAATCAAGTGGAGTACTGACATACAGGGCAACCATCATCAGCAGTATGGCCAACCCCATATTGAATCCTATCAGGGCGTCGACCACCACGACCGGGATAGGCATGACCATCATCGCGACAGCCAGAAGCAGCATCAACGCAACCATTAAATCCGGGCTGGCCGGCGCACGCTTGATGAAGTCACGCAGGACGTTGGCCATCGAGACACCTTTGCAATCGGTTGAGACTTACTCTGCTGTTACGCCATGAAACGTGGCTTTCGAACTCCGAAGGCGCCTCAGCCTTGGCCAGCGCGTGACCCTGCATGAGAGCCACAAGCAGGCGCGAAATGGCTGGGCAGCAAATGTTTCCAACGCAGCCAGCTTGTCAGCACCGAGCGCGACAGGATGTTTGGCTGGCCATAGAGTGCTGCTTGATGGGGCCTGCGAGCTTTCAATATTGGAGAGCAGCAATGCGGCCATTCCTGCTCAGCAGCACACGGCTGTCCTCAATACGTTCGACCACCCATCCATCAGCCAAAATGGCGCCGACAAAATACTTCTCGCTGTCGATGACAATATATGGTTGGACCCCATGCCACACAGCTTCGACCGCGATTGCGGATGGCGCCTTCTCCTCTTTGATGAGCACTCCGTTCACCAGTGTTAGAGTACCCTTGGTGCGACGATCGAACGATTGCTGAAGCTTCTGCCAACTGATGACCGATTCAGACGTGACGGTGCCTTCGGCGGTCACAACACCCTTTGCCGACCCAATCTTGACGTCGAGAAGACCCGCTCGATCGACTTCCTCCTGCAGCTCTTGGGCCGCTGCCTCCGTAAGTTCATTGTCAGCGCGGTGACTGATCGTTCTGGACGCGACTTCAGCCCGAAGTGAATTGGGGCTCGATCCACTTGCATTGCCAAGATAGGAGATCGTGCCTGAAAGCGCGCCGATCCCGAGTGAGCTGATTATGACCATGGCGAGCACACCGATCGGTAGGCGCGGTATGCCGGTCGAACCAGGCGGCTCTGCATCCTGCACGGACAAAGCAATGGACATCTCGCCTACGAGCAGGACGACAGGAAGGGGCACAACAACGGACTGGCCTGCGGCGATATTCCGGTTGCCCTCGATACTGAGTCCGGGTGCAAGCGCCTCCAGTTCGATCGACTTGCCAAGAAGAGTTACACGAAGGTGATGCGGTGCCAGTCCCTGCTCGACAAAGACCAAATCGGCATCGAAGCCGCTGCCGATTAAACACTTTTGAAGATCCGTCTTGCCGGTCAGACCGCAATAGTGCCCCGAACGCACTTCGAAACGGAGGGAAACGGCGTCATCCACAGAGCATCTCTCAAACAGGATAGAAGCCGCATGGCAATTGCCATGCGGCTCATTTCGGGACTACGTCGCGTCAATAAGGAGACGCGCTAGGGGGCAGTCTAAAACCCGCTTCCGACATTACGAAACGCGTTCGTCGGCGGCCTTCTTGATGGTCTGGAGATTGGTCGTTAGAGTGCGCAACTGGACACTCCTTTTCGTCGCCTCCAAGCTAACATTGGTTAGTTCCTGCACTTGCGCCTGAAAAGCAGTAGCATCAGCTCCGCTTGTATTGCCGGGAGTGCCACTGTTAGTTTTATCGGTATTGCCGGCGCTACTGGTATTGGTATTGCCTGATTTTTTATTATTATCAACTGCAGCCATGATCATTCCTTTTTCTGTTGGAGTTGTGCCGTCAATAACGGCCTGTATGACCTCACGCCGGATTTCCCGCGTCAGGCATCTTCTGTGTCATCCAAAGCTTCATCGGCCTCAGCCATCGCATCGTTCGCGAATTGGAACGCGAACGATCGCAGGATACTTTGGAAGGCTTCACTTTGTGCTGCAGACTGTGAGTTGTCTTGAAGTTGATCATTTGAAACGGTCCGGTTATCCGCCCGATCGTTCCCGCCAGCTGCCTTGCCATCATTCCCACCAGCTGGCTTGCCATCATTGCCATCAGCCGGCTTGCCATCACCAGAATGCTCGGATTTCGAATCCCCATGGCCCTTTCGGATCAAGGAAGTCCCGAGGTTGCCAACTCCACTCCCAATTGCTGCTATCATCAGGTACTCCGGCATTTGCCATTGGCGGCGACGTGTTAAAGGTTAGCCTCGATCAAGCTAAGGGCGGGAGCTTTCGAGAACCTGACGGCTTTTGACAAAAACCGGCCAGCGCAAAAACGTATGCTCTGCAGGATGTTGCTCTCGCATCGAACAGTCGACCACGATCTCGGCTGTTCGGCCAATCCCGCCGTCCACGCATGCCGCGACCGAATGGCAGCCGCAGCAGCTCGTTTGCATCCTCGATGCTGTGGTGTCGAACAGGAGACACGGTCCACGTGCTGCATGACCGCAATGACCGTATTCTTGCTGGCTCCACGGGCGCACGCAACGAGCAGGAACTCGGTCTTTGCATCACCATTCTCTCGCCTGCACATCACGGCCCGGCGCGGTGAGCTCATTGGCTTCGAGAAGGTCGGCGACCGTACGAACATGGGATGGTCTGCCGGCTTTGGGAGGCCGGTGCGGATCCTCTTCTCACCATATCGAAAGCTTGAAGCGGTCGGATTTTCTTGCCCTGTTCGTGAGAACTCCCATCGTCAGCTAATCGTCAGCCAAGCGGTCTATCTAGGCCGGCCGTGCCTGACCTTCGGATCCAAAGGTCCCGTCTCGACACTTTTTGTAACTATAGATCGAAATGGTCCGCGTGATACGCAACGCACACGCTTCTCTGAAGCAAATGTGTGACTTTGTCGGTGGCGAACGAGAGGAGTGACGCATCAATAAAATCGTCAGGCACGTGTCTAGGAAGGGGAGCTAGCCGAGTTGGTCTGATTTCATTCGCTGTTCCTGGAAATCGGCGGACTGAAGCGCTGATAATCTCAGGACATCGATGGCAACGTTGCGAAAGTCCTGTGAGCTCGGGCCAATCTTGGCCTGCTACTGAGAAGCACTTTGGCGGGAACATTACGCCGTCGCGGGTCTGGCTGACCGTGACGTTAACCGAAAGATGCCGCTGGTCTCGTCAGCCGCCAGCACAATAGCAGCACATTCTCGCCTACTACGGAGACGCAATATGAAGGGCATTGGCCGACCACGGAAATCGCAGGCTGAAACTGGAGCCAGCCGCGCGGGGCGGGCGAGCAGTTCCCTTTCGCAATCAAGTCTTGCTGCGGGAGAAGGTGGACAGTCATTCGATTCCGTTGTGGAGCAGATGCGCTCTGGGGACGCCGATAGGAGGCCCTCCTCCCTTCCAGTTGCGCGCGGTCCAGGCGATGCCCGCGAAAGTCTGCCAGGCGCCTCGATTGGCGAAGATCAAATCCTGAACACACCGCCACGTGGAGCCGCTGCGCCACCACGCGGAACCGTAGCGCCACGTGGCGCAGCCGCAAGGCGGCGCGGTTCTCCCTCCATGTCTGAGGGCGAAGCCATGGCGCCGGTCGGTAGCCAACTATCAACCGCGCAGGTGGAAGGCACCAGCTCATCGTCAAATAAAGATATCAGTCCGACACAGCTCAGAATGAACAGTCTTGTTCAACAACTGACTGATTGCGAGGCTGCGGCCAGGAAAACCGACGTCCCCGAGGAGGCGGTGGAGCTGATCAGTGGGGTCGTCGATGCAGCCTCAGCAATTCTGGAGTACCGCGCTAGCCTGCCTGCGGCTGAGGCGCAGACAATTATGCCAGACGACAAGGTGCGTAGATGTTGCCAGATCGTGTGCGACGCCGCGAATGAAGTAGACAAACTTGGCCTGTCGACGATCACGAAATTGGACAAAAAGACCAAGAAAGCGGCAGGTATGGTCGATAAACTCTACTCCTACTCCCAGGCGGACCGGCAGGAGCTGTTGATTTTAAATGTGGAGAACCACCATACGGCGGCAATTAAGTGGTGGGAAAAAAAGGCATGGCGCTCCGAACGGCAGCGATCCGCCTGCGCTGCCACCGCTAGCCTATCCAGTGGAACGCCCGTGATGCGGGAAGCCGAGCGGTGCGCACTGCGGCTGCGTGCCGGCTCGGTACTGAGTGTCAGGATCTGGCTGGTCCGTGAGCGGATCGGTCTTGCGCGGGCCAAGATTGAACTGCGGGCGAGCAGGTTCGAGCCAGATTTGAAGGAACTCCTCGTCGGTCGAAATGGAGTGGTGCAGCTGATGGCAAGCGCCGCTCAAGAAGCTCTTCGCGCCCTCTCTTTGGCGAAGGGCATAATGGATGATGGCAAAACACTCAACGCTCATGATTGCGCGGTTGTAGAAAAAATCATGGAGCGGCTTTCGGATTTTGGATTGGCGTTGCACGAGGTGCATACCAAGCTAAGCCATACCTACCCAGATGCCGGCCTCCCATTGAAACTGTTCGAACGGATCGTGGACGATGCATGGATCACTGCGCACGATGCCATGCACTTGTTGAACCTGCAGTCTCCGCCGTCAGCCATCATGGCGCCACAGGCCCAGGCGGGCGCTGCGATGCCGGCCAGGGCAGGCGCTGCGATACCGGCTGACACTGCTGGTACGGCTGCAGTGTCAGAAGGCACTACAGCGCGAAGGAAAGGGAAGTCAAAGCATAAGTCGGCAGCTCGCGCCGGGACTTCTGCCGCCGGGCAGCCATCAACACCAGTCGCTGCGAACGCCGGCACAGTGCCAGCAGCCAAGGTTCTCGCGCGCTCGGATCAAGTTGCGAGTACACAGGTGAGAGCGCAAGAGGTGGCTGCGAGTTCGTCGGGGGCAGGCTCGACAATCGGGGGCGCCGCGTTGTCAATGGAGGTATTGACGGAGCGGCTCAAACGATTGGACGAACTTTTGCAGTTCGATCTGGCCGGTCAGCAAAGCGTCGTCTCCCAAGTGCGCCAGATGAAGCCTGAGGAGGCCGGTAAGGTCGTGGACGATGTGGCCCAGTACCTGCGAGCCCAGGCCATTGAGATGCAAACCTGTCTCGCCGGGTTGCAGGGGCGTAATGTACGCCTGCTACTCACCTCCACCCAGCTACCCAAAGTGCACGAACGCACAGACCAGCTCAAAGGGTTGCTGAACATGGTGCTGGGACAGGCCAACGCATTGAATGAAGGAAAAGCCGGCATTACGACTGATTGCATGAAGACCTACGCATTTCCGGCGCAAAAATACCTGGAACATTTGTGCAATGCCGACGAATTGATGCCGCCGGAGGCACCGGTCGCGCTGCGTGGCGAGCCAGGAAAGCTGTTTGAGATGAAGCTGCAGCCCAAGATGCTGGTCAATGGTGCGATGCCGAGCCCGATGTGGGTGCACATCCACACGAGTCGCCCCGTCATGGCCAGAAACTTGGAAGGGCTGGCTGATTCCGAATTCACCGCTTGCCACGTTAAATCCAACGAACAGCGCGGCTACAATCGAGAGCGAGAGGAAGCCGATGCTAGGTCCGGTCGCGAGAAGGTCATAATTCATCGCGGCAAACTCACCCCCGCTTTCTGTAAGTCCTTGTTGACCTCAGGGCTTGGCCGCCAACCACGCCATTCGCGTGCCGAGCTCCCGTCGGCGCAGGCTGCATGACAGGGCACTCAGAATGCGGCCGGCCACGCTGTGAGTCAGCGAGCATTTCTCCTGGCCAAACCGCGAATGCCGCTGCGCGAGTTGCGGTCCGGCGATTGGAGTCGATCGGCTACCGTCAGGGCCGATTTGCGATGTCGCGTTACCGGCTGTTGACGTGGCGGCGTATCTTGCCTCCCATCCAACTTATCGCCGAGATCGCGCCGCCAAGATCGAGGCGGAAGGTCTTCCTGCGAGCGCGGAGCAGGCATAGCCGATCCGATCGGGATCGGCGCATCGCAACGACCCAACGGTGTGGTGGAGAAAATTGGATTCGGGAGAGCTCGGTTCCAAGAGGCGGAGTTCCGGCCCGAATACAATCCGCTCGCAAGCACCCACGATGCGCATCCGCAGTTTATTGTCTGGGAGATGGGCTGGATTGCTCGGCGGCGCTGGCGCTAAGGCGGGGCTGTCGCCGGACAATTAGCATTCACTGCCAACAGCCTTGCAACCGTCACCAGTTGCAAGGCTCGGCGGCGGGTCGACAAATCACATGAAATCGTCGTCGGACCCGCTATCGCTGCTGTCGCTATCCTCGGTTTTGTGGAGATAGAGTGGAGGTTTGCCTGCACGCTGCCACTCACCGGCACTGTTCTTCGTCCATTTGTCGGGATGCTGCGTAGGGTCAAGCACCAGGTCGCCATGATCCACTTCAACAAACCCCATCGTCTGCGCGCGCGCTTGTGCTTCCGGATTAGCCGCACGCCAATTCAGCAACGGTCGGTCGCCGTCTATCCGAAGTTGATGCTCCAGCAGAATATCGCCCGCATTTTCGACGAGCGGATGGGCGACTTGAAGATCCACTATGGAAGTGACCTCAGTTCGACCAGGAAATTGTTCCCGCCAACTTTCCGATTCGAACTCGTTCATGCTGAATCCGCCTTCCATTCTCAGCAGTCCGGCACTCCGGTCTCCCAATTGGTAACTGAAATATCGCGCGTGCTCCGTATCTCGACGGATGCCATATTGCTGAGCAACGTCCGCGGTGCGCCTGGCTCGTGACGATACGAACTCCGAATACTCTTGAGGATTGTCGGCGATGTGCGTGATTTCATCACCATGAAATTGCCTCACCTGTCTCCTGAAGGAAGTCCTGTTGATCTCCACCACAGGAGGTCGGGAATTGAGGGAGTATGCTTGGGGAGCCGCCGATGATGAGGCGCCGCTACCTTCCGATCCGGATAAGTGCATTCGGGCAAATGTGTCCGCGAACCCTTCGCTTCCTGCATCCGATTGCTCGCCGGCATTATGCGCGCGGTAACTATCGGATGAGCCACCAATTCGACCATACATGACGATTCGTACTCCTATGTTTCGCAACCGAGCTCAAGTTAGCACGGCTGTTCAACATAGGGCGCTTAGTTGACGACTAGCTGACGAGGGCATTCCAACGGCTGCACCAATCAAATCCGCACTGCCGGCCTCAAAACCTCGGACTGCGCCACGCACCGGCCAGCAGAGGCTGCAAGGTCATGCCCGGAGGACTTGCCGTAGTTGCTGGGTGGCAGATCCGAGGGGAGTGATTGCCCCAGGCCCGCGGTTGCGCGGTTGGCCTGACAGAGACACTGGGGCACGGATGGCCAGCCGACATTTGCCACTAGCATGGAGCCAGGTCAGTTTTGAACTGGGCAGTCGTGGACTTCCATGACTAGGCCAAGCCTGCGGCAAAGAATGCTTTCGCGACAGGCTGGAAATATTGCATAGGAACCGCGTGGCCGAGTTTTGTAGTGCCTATCAGCTGACGCGCTAAGACATGGTCATGGACGATCGTCAGGCGTAGTGCCCGCGCCTCGCTCAACACATGTGAAACGCGCTCACCTTCGGCACGGCAAACTAAGAACGGCACCCCGGTTTCACCGCGAACGTAACGCAGACCGATCAGGACCGCCCTTCCTGTTAAGACCAGCGTGGCGCGATGCACGCCAAGCGCAGGCTCGTCGGCCGCCTCCTCGCGGATGCGACGCTGTTCACCTTTCAACTCTGGCGCTCCTTGCTGATCCTTCGACTCGCGCGTCACTTCGGTATTGGTCATGCGCATTTCGCGCAGATACAACGCGCGCTGGAGCAGAAGATCGATCAGTCCGCCGACCAGCAGTGCGCCGGCGCCAATTCCCATCAGCAATTTTGTCTCCATAAAGATGAGGCCAACACAGCCCATGCCGCAGATCGGCAGAGGGACCATTGTCTTCCACATCCCGAGAAGGACAATGGAAAAGGTTGCGCTGAGAACCAATACCTTGAACATGGTCTTGCAGACTTCGACCATGGAACGAGCAGACCCCAAGCGCTTCAGCCCTTCAAAGGGGTCAATTTTCTTAAAGCTGAGCTTCATCGGCTCCAGAGAGAAGACAAATCCACCATTGGCTAGCAGGCTGGCCAAAATCACCGCGGCGACAAGGGTTCCAAGCAGCGGGCCAACAGCCGCGACTGTGAGTTGGACGAGCACAACCAATGCCTGCGGCACCGCGGTATCGAAAGGTAGGCTCTGCAACTTGGTGGCTAATAGGAGCGCTTCCCGGCATTTGTCCTCGATCACGCTGCCTCTTAGCCAAAGGTAGCCGAGCCCAGCGCAAGTCCCGACCGCGCGGACGAAATCGGAGCTACGTGGCAGCTGTCCTTTTTTGCGCGCTTCACTTAACTTCTTCGGGCTGGCGGCGTGTGTCTTCTCTTCACTTGTGTCGCTCATGGCAGCAATTTGTCGAACCACTCCAGCACGCCGTTGGCACGTGTGACCTCCAGTTTCATGCTCTCCACCAGATAGGCAGCGTAGGTGACCATGAGAACTGGAAAGACAATGTTCTTGATTGCCGGAGACAGTTGGCTCGCCTTAAATTGCGGGGCAAAGCGACGCAGCAGCATCATCGATATATCAATCAGTATCAGGAAGAACACGACAGGCCCCGAAACCAATAATGCCGTGCGCATTATGCTGTCGAGAAGCCCCAACAACTCCATTGCTCCTGGCCCGCTCAGTGTCGGGTGAAACTGATACACCGGCCAGATCAAGTAGCTGCGGTACAGGACACTGATCAAAGTTTCCAGGCCTCCTGATCCGACGAATATGGCAATCGCAGTGATCCCCAGAAAAACGCCCATCGCGGAAGCCTGACTGTTCGTCGCGGGATCGGCCGAAGCGGTCGGGCTGCTGATGCCGCGTTGGTTGTCGATAAGCTCCCCGGCAGCCTGAAGGCCCCAAAGCGGAATGCCAAGAAAAGTGCCAAGGAGTACACCGACAAAAACTTCCTTGAATCCGAGCAGGGTTAGCTGGATCAGGCGCGTATCAGGATCCAGCGCCGGCAATCCGCCGCTGACGTGTGCCAGGCATGGTAGTGCGAAGCCAACAGCCAAACAGCCCCGGATCAGCCCACTGATCTGCGAGCGTGTGAATACGGGAAAGATCAGCATGATGCCCATCGCGCGGGCTGCCCCAAGACCTGCCGCAACGACGAGTTCGAAAGCCGTCTGGATCAGAATTTGAATATCGGCCGATGGCGCGTCCATGGGGCGGACTAGTAGCTAAGTGTCATTGCGGGAAACTCGGTGAAGATCTGATCGGCTAGCTCTATGAGCGGGGCGCTTAGCACAGGAGCAAACAGCCCAATCACCGCGACAACGACCAGAAGCTTCACGGTGAGCGGCAAGCTTTCATCCTGGATCTGCGTCGCCGCCTGGAGGATGCCGATGACGAGGCCGACAACCACTGATGCAATGAGCGGCGGTAGAATCCAGATCATGAAAACCACCAGTGATTGGCTCATAAGAGTAATGATGCTGGATTCAGTGATGATCAGCCTCCCGGTAACGTATAACTCAGCACAAGCCCATGCATCAATTTTGACCAACCATCAATGGCAACAAACAAGAAGATCTTGAACGGAACAGATATAACAGTTGGTGAGACCATCGACATACCCATTGCCATCAAGATAGTTGTCACTATCAGATCTATAACAATAAAAGGCAGATAAAGTAGAAATCCTATCTCAAATCCGCGCTTCAATTCTGATAGCAAGAAAGATGGTACAAGTATTGCAAAGTCATCAGGCGTGGCTGCAGCGTGCATTTCCTCTGGCCAGACCTTTTCTGTCGAAGATAGGAAAAATCGCCGCTGCTCTTCATTTGTGAATTTCTTGAGATGCTCGCGCAAGGGCTCACTTCCGGCTTTAGCGGCGCTTACCCAGTCGTCGAATGTCTGATAGTGGAGCTTGGGATCCGACATGCGGTCATAGGTCTGCTCAGCAACGGGCGCACTAACGAACATAGTGAGGATCATCGCCGCGGCGTACAGCACCACATTGGGTGGTATGGTCTGGGTCCCGAGCGCATTGCGGACGAGGAAAAGAACAATTGATACCTTTACAAAGGCCGTTGTCGTGGCAACTGCTAAAACCAGCAGACCGAGTCCGGCGGTAACCGCAAGAAGCGCCAGGATTGTCGGCTGAGCTTCACTCATTGCATGCAAACCCGCCACGGAGCCTGATGCCCAGCTCTTCTCCGATGCGGACAATGTCGCCACGCCCGATACGCTGACCATTGGCCACTATGTCGACCGGGCCGTCGATCGGCCATCCAAGTTCAAAAATATGCCCTTCGCCGGCACTTCTTAATTCCCCAAGAGAAATAGGCCAGCGGCCGCATTCAAAGACAAGCACGATCTCGACATCGTCGAGATCCTTAGTAAGCTCCAGTTGCGATCCGGGTTGTGTCATATGCGCACTCTCCAAAGGACACGGTCGCGGGCGGAAAGGCCCCCGCAAGATTAATTCATCGCCGTCAAGATCCGCCTCGGCGCACAACTGGCCGACAGCTAGGGTGATCTGGCCGCGGCCGAACGGCGCAATATCGGGCAACAATGCATCACCGACACATGCGCTTCGAAGAAGCGCCGCAGGAAGGCGAAGCGTGCCGACCTCTCCTGCAACAATGAGCGGGAGCTCTGGAGGCAGCCCGCCCAGCTGCCGCGGCAACTGGGCAAGCAGTTCGCCTAGCGCGCGAAACGCAGGCGGTACTAAGCCGTCAAGTGGCGTGAACAGGAATAGACGGCCCTTGCCCTTGACCGCGCCGAAAATGATGTCGAGTTCAAGATGAGGAGCCAGCATCGTGGCTTCGCATACCCGCACGAGTTGCACGTTCAGACGCGTCGTCTCCTCCAGTCGAGTGACAAGCGGCTCCAGAGCGAGTTCGAGAATTAGCGAAGCAGTTGGCTCGGAAGGGAAGGCCAAGCCGTTCTGCACTGTCGTGATGAACTCCTCTACGAGCGGGCGCGACAGTGACAAGATGACCGTTTCGGCTCCCACTCTCCAGACGCAGTCAAGCATCGGAATGGCAGCAGGTTCCTGCTGCCAGACAAGCCCTGCCGTTCGCACCGATAGCGGCACCTCGTTGATCCGGCTTTGAAACGGCGTGCGCGGCGCTGCTGTATCATTGAGCCACGAGACAACCGTGTGGGACAGTTTCAGAACTGGTTCGAACATGGCGGGTGTGACCGCAGCGCCTATCAAAGACTGCACGGTCGTGTCATTCGGACGACCTCTTGCGACCGTCGGATCCGGTTGCGCGGCATTTAGGCAAGCGACCCCCTCGCATATTTCAGCAGTATCTCATCGTCGGCCTCGATCTCGGCTGCGGCCTCCGAATGAGTCTCGACGGCGCGCCGCACGTCGTCCTCGATTTGTTGCCATTTGTCCCTTGCCGCCGAACATATGACCCATAGCTCCCTCGTCCTGGACGCCGCCATCTCAGCCTCCTCTTGAGCGATTTGGGTATCATCAAGCATCTGCCGTCTGGAATTGATCTCAGCGGCAAGTTGTTCAGTGTGAAGGCGGTGACGGTCGAGCGCTGCGCTAGACAAGTTGTCGAGTGACATCAGATGCTGATAGAGCGCTGCTTCTTTTCTTGAACAATGTTGCTGTATCATTGCAAGCTCCCTAGAGGCATTTTGTACGGCTGAGGCGGCCACATCGCGCTGGGCTTCCTTCTTGGACAGCTCGCCAAGGGCACGACGCTCTTGCATTTCCTTCAGAAGCCGTATACTCGAAGACTGAATCCAGTTTACGCGGTCAGACGCGACATCCATGCGACCGTCTCCTCGAAATCTGACGCGTCATCTTCGCTCTGGCGCAGAAACTCCCTCAGTTCGTCGATTGACGCGACAGCCCGGTCAGTCAGGGGATCTCCACCTGGCTTGTATTCGCCAACATTGATCAAGAACTCGGTCTCGGCATAGCGCGACAGGAGCTCGCGGAAAATGGATGCTGCCTTGCGATGTGTCCCCGAAACGACTGCATCCATGACGCGGCTGCGACTCTGCAGCACATCAATAGCGGGGAAATGCGATCGCGCCGCAATAGCGCGTGAGAGGATGACATGGCCATCGAGAATACCACGCGATTCCTCGGCGATTGGATCACCCGTGCCATCACCCTCTACAAGCACCGTATAGAAGGCCGTGATTGAGCCCCGCTCACCCATGCCGGCGCGCTCGAGCAGGCCTGGCAGCATGCCAAAAACGGAAGGAGGAAAGCCCCGTCGCGTCGGCGGCTCACCCGCAGCAAGGCCTATTTCGCGCATAGCGCGGCAGAAGCGCGTCAGCGAATCCAGCATGAGAGCAACGCGTAGGCCTTGATCGCGGAAATATTCCGCGAGCGCAGTCGCCATTGGAGCGCATTGCGCACGCTCTACCGCCGAGCGGTCGGATGTTTCAACCACGACGACCGTACGGAGAAGGCCCTCTTCACCAAGATTCCTTTCGATGAATTCACGAACTTCCCGTCCACGTTCGCCTATGAGCGCCACTATGACGACGTCAGCGGCGGCACCCTTTACGATCTGTGACAACAGCGTCGACTTGCCACCACCTGGCTCGCCATAAATCCCGATCCGCTGGCCCTCGCCGCACGTCAGCAGACCATCGAGGACACGGACCCCAAGCGGGAATGGCCGCTCAATCATGCGCCTCGTCATCGGATTGGGGGCTCTGCCATGCAGGGGCCGAGTTTCGACGGTCTTGATTTCGCCTTTGCCGTCCAATGGGCGGCAACGACTGTCGATCACGCGACCGAGCAAATCGCCGCCGACGGGCACCTCACGCATTCGGCCAGTGGCCACGACCTCTGCGCGGCTGGATAGGCCCACCAAGTCCCCGATCGGTGTCAGCAATACACCATCACCCGACAGGCCGATCACCTCGGCCTCGAGCGACAGCCCGGTTCGCGGGTCCTCTAGGAGGCAAAGTTCCCCAATACGAGTGTCTGGCAAGACGGCATGAACCAGTGTGCCGATAGCCCGCGTGATCCGACCGCGCACCGCACGCGTGTCAATTCGCTTGGCCGCAGCCCTCAAAGACGAGATTGCTGGAACGAGAGCTCGAGTGTGGGCGTCAGCGTTATGTTCTGGGACGGGCTTTCTCATAGCTCGCCTTTCTCACAGAGCGTCCCGAAACCAAGGCGCAGCGCGCGCATCTGGGCGTCAAGTCCAAGGTCAACATTGCCGTACTCGCTCCACAGCACGCAGCGTTGCGGCGACAATGTCGGGTCGGGCTCGATCCGCACCCTTGGTCGACCATCCTGGCCGTCGCATCGAGCAAACTCTCGTGCAAGCATGTCGACTTGCATGGGAGAAACATGAAGGCAAACGTCGGCGCCGCTGTATTGACACTCTATGGCGTGACGAACAGCCCTCACCAATAGCTCGCCCGGATCGAAAGCGCCGATAAGATCGCTCAATATTTCCATCACGAGCTGCGGCAATTCCTGCTCCAGAGCCGCCTTTCGTCGCGCGATTTCGGAGATTGTCTCCGCAATCAACCCTGCCATCTCCTCGGTGCCTGCATTCGAGCCCTCCATGTGGCCGCGCGCCCACGCCCGCTGGTAAACCGCGCGTGCCCAGTTTCGAACGCGCTGCCGATGCCGTTCTGCCGCGGCAAGGGCTTGCGCGGCGCTGTGCCAGGTTTCGAGCTCGCTCGCGGGTATCAGTGGTCCGACTGGACGCATCTGCGGCGCTATTGGCCCCTCGGAAAGTTCGACTGTCATTTCACCGGGGTCTCTGTCTCAAAATGAGCTACTACAAGTGAAAGCAATTGGCCGGCGGCGGTCCAATGCTCATGTGCTGGAGTCTCCGCGGCAGTCCCCTCGGGCAATCGAAGAAGCACGCGGTTACGCTCGGTCGCTGAACTGTCCTGGAGCCAAGCTCCAAGACATGCGTGTCCATCGTATTCGATTTGCTGAGCGAGTTTTTCTGGGTCCGAGATCAGTCTTTTGTCAACAGCATGCAGCAGGTGTCGGATTCCGAATGCGTGTGCATCCACGCCGATGCGTTTAACAAGGATGGCAAGCTCAGGCTGAGAGACAAACGCGACCAGCGAACGGGCATGCCAGATACTACCAGCAAGAAGGGTCGCTCGATATGGATCATGCCCGCGTAGAAGGTCCGGCCTGCAGCCGATGTGGTTCAGATCCACGTCATCGTTGCCCAGCAATTCTGCCAGCCTTGGATGCAGTCTGGAACACTTCTGCAACTTCACTAACGTTTCGGCCGATAACGCTGGATCAAGACGCGCCGCAAGACGGGTTGGATGGGCCGAAGCCGCAAGCTCGCTCGCGCCCGGAAAGTGCGGACCATCAGGTCGGGCGGTCTGTATAGGCATTGGCAATGAGATGTCACCCACGTCCAATTGCAGGCATTCTTTTGCGAATGGCCTCGACAGCAGAAGCATCCCGGCGCCCCTCGACCTTGGAAACGCCGGTTGATTGCTTGCGCCGACGCGTAACAACGCCGATCAAGAGATAACAGGCCACGGCGAATACGGCTGCGGCAAAACCTGTTACGGTCGCCAGAAGTGGCGCAGGAAGAGGTAGTGATGCTTGTGGCAAAACAGCAGTCGGATCGGGCCGTTGCTCGTGTGCGGAACGTTCTACCGGCACCAAAACCACTTCCACCTTATCGTAGGACAGGCCTTCGATGCTGTCGGCTACAAGCATCTTTATCTTTGGCAGCAGAGCCGCGACATTTGTTTTTGCGTCGTGCCTGATAAACACCGAGGCCGAGGATGGCGTGGCACCGGCTCGCACAAGGTCGTTATGCGGCAGCACGACGTGAACACGTACAGAAAAAACGCCATCGATATCGCTGATCGTCCGCGACAACTCTTCGCTCAGGGCATACACGTAACGGGCACGCTCTTCGGTCGGCGAGGCAATCAGGCCTGATCCTTGGAATATCTCACCGAGGTTCTTGAAGGATTGGCGCGGCAGCCCCTTGGCGTTCAGAAGGTTGATTGAGAAGGCGAGCAGCTTTTCGTCAACCTGGATCGTGCTGGTTCCATCCTTGGCGACCACCCGGATCGCGGCGACCCCGTTGTCTTCAAGAAGTGCGAGCATTTCATTTGCCTCACGCTCTTGCAATTGCGTGTAGAGGTCGGCTTTGCAAGCAGTGAGGGCGACGAGAACTGGCAGCATGACAAGTCTAACCGACCGCCACCCTGACAGGCCACGCATGATTTCGCCCTCGGCCAAGCCAATCATGCGCGCGGTTCAGCCTTCCTTCAAAAGTTTATTCACGGATGATGTGACGCCGCTGACGCCTTTGGAGATAAGCGCCACCTGGGTGACGCCGTTGTAAACATCCCGAAGACCAGCCATCATCGTTTCGAAGTCTTGCCCTTGTTGGGGAATGCCCGAGATTCCGGTTCCCGCCTCACCTGGAACGGGAAGCTTCTGCGCCGGTCCCGGTAGAGCGCCCTTCGAAAGGGCTATGTCATGGTCGAGCGCGGGGAAGGAAACAGTGTTGTGTGGATATAGGGAGGAAATCGTCTGCAACACGCGATCGCCCATGCCGCTCGTCGGCGCAGCCGCGCGCTGAACATCCATCGCCGCAGCAACTGGCGCCGCACTCGCTGGCCCCGCGGCGGCATCGTTTTTCAGCGAGTCGGCTGCATGCCCTAAGGCGCGCTCAAACTGGGCCTGCTCGACAATCGACGGTGATCCGACCCTGGGGAGGCCAGCCGTTAGAGTGGCAGAGATCGACGTGACAGGCATCATCATGTAAGGACTCGGTTGCTCTCTCTGACCGGGCGAGCCCCGCCCATTCATCACCCGGTGTCGGCGCAACACTCCTAGGGGGGCAAGCTGACAACAAGCTGACTAACGGCGGCGTCATTTCGACAATCTAAAATCTCTTCGGCAATTTAGTCACTTGTGATGATTTCAGCGTTTGGTTTATCAGTGCGACATGCCGAGAACGCTTATCCAACCCGTCACCCTGCATGTTTTGAGACTTCTTTGTGCCGGGTTTTTTCTGTCCACCGGGATTCACCCGGCGCATGCAGTCCCGCTGTCCCTTCCGGCGACACCCTATAGATACACGGTTCTGGATCAGGAGCTCGCTGCAGCGTTGCAGGAATTCGGCAACAACCTGAATATCAGGGTCAACATCAGTCCTGCGGTGAAGGGGCGAATTCGCGGACGTATGCCTGATTTGCCACCGCGCGCGTTCCTCGACCGCTTGACGAACCTTTACGGTCTACAATGGTACTATGACGGCCTTGTGCTCTATGTGTCTGCTGCACAAGAATCGCAAACTCGAATGCTTTTGATGACGTCGATTCGCTTCGATGCGTTCAAGGGGGCTCTCGACAAGCTTGATATCTCCGACGAGCGCTATGTGGTCAAACCCGTGCCAGGCAATGGCCTCGTCTTCGTTTCCGGTCCACCGCGCTTCGTCGCACTCGTGGAGCAGACCTTTAACGGCTTGGTGGCGCAGGCGCAGGCGCAGACTCACATAGCGGCAACGCCAAAGGAATCAGTGCTGATCTTGTTTCGCGGCTCCTCCACTACGGTCGTTCGCGACGGACGACCGGATGCTTCTTATTCTTCTGACATCCCACAACAGGATAGCGTTGGCGGGAAGCCTGAGCTGGGCAAGAAATGAACATTGAGGATTTCCCGCAGCTCTGAAGAACATGACTGCGGCTACCCCTTTGTGAACTCTTCGCAAACTCGTCAGTTTCTCGAAAGCTAATCCGCTCATGATGAGTCCCGGCAGCTCTCGCGGTGACTCCGGCCATTGTGTTGGACCGAACCTTGGAGCCGGCCCGGAACACAGCAATTGAAGGCAGGGCAGGCGCATTCGTGACCTGCCGACGCTTGGAATTGTCGAATTTTGTGAAACGCAAGGGATCTTCTGTCGGGGTCTCTTGTGGGGATTTCAACGTCACGTCTGAGGATGCATAATGTCGGCCAGTAATCTTTCAACTTTCTACCGCTCAAATTCGCTACAGTCCGCAAGGGGTTGGCCGGGCCTGAAAGTTTCCCATTTTGCGACCCAGCATCAGCAAAGTGCATCGTGCTTCGAAGCGATGCTGTCCACTTGTGTGCTGGCAGACAAGCCCGGCTCTTTCGCGCAAGGGGATCTGCCAGCGTCGAATCTTGATTCGACAATGGATAAATTGCGGCAGGACCCTTTGGGCCATCTGGCACCGGATGTCTTGACATTGAATGGCTTGGAGCAACACCCACTGGATCTGCTGCCGCCAAATATGAGGGCGGCTCTCAAGGAGGACCAATCGCAACGCTCCAAGGCGACTGAAGCCCAACATCTGCTCGGCGTCACTCCGAAGATCGAGCCGGCTCCCAGGCCGAGCCCCGGAATCACGTGGAACGGTGGGTCGCTGACCACGGCTGAGTTGCAGATTGTTGCGGTACTCAACCGTCACAAGGACCAATGCCCGCTTACTTGGAAGTCGTTGACCGACAAAGCCAATGATCCCTCTACGCCACCGGATCTGAAAGCGGCGATCCAGGGACTGCAGCAGGATTCGGGACTTTTTTATGCGATTGGCTCGCAGGGCGACGGCCGCTGTGGAGGCAAGATCAACGCCAAGGACTTGGCCGGATTTTCAAACCACCACCCACAAGTTGCTGCATTTCAGGAAGCCCAAGCGCGAAGCTACGAGCAGAACTACATACCATCCGACGGCAGCGGAGGTTTGCAGCCTTCGGTCATGACCTTGAGCGATGCCTTGCGGGAGTTTTACCGGTACTCCGAAAATCTGTCCAAGGACCTGAGTCTGGATGAGTTCAAGAAAATGGTCGGCGGCGAATCGAAAAACGGCAAATTTCCGCCCCAGGTCATTGCGGCGGCGCAATATTTCCTCGATCACCCCGATGCTTGGAACCAGTTGTGCGGTGGCTCGAAAGGGAAGATGCACAAAGAGGATTTCCTGCAAGTCGCCTCATCGTCGATGAGCCTCACGCAAACTGAGCTGAATACGGTCGAGATGATCAAGGACCATCAGGACACGTTCTTTGGAAGCGGTGTTCTGACTCGCGACAAACTGGCGAAAATGAAAGACGACAAGAGCCTTGATCCGAAAGTGCGGGAAGCAGCCTCTCAGCTCCTTTCAGATCCTCTTTTGTTTGGCCTCCTGAACAATTCGATCACGGGCTATAAGACCCATCATAAATTCTTCGACTTTGGCGGCGGGCATACGGTTGATTCCGGCAATATCAGCAAAAAAGACTTTGCCCATTTTTGCACAAACATGTCGTCTGCGAACCGCAACGTTCAGCAGCCAATCACCCACGGCGCCCAAACCGCAGAAGAGCAGAATGCCGTCGCGGACATGAAGATGGGCCTGATGGACCAGCCTGACATTAAGTCAGCCAAAAAGAACGGCGGGGCCGTCATGCACGTCGTCGACTCCGTGCTCAAAATCGAGACGAAAGTGCTCGACTTGGCGGCAACGGCGGTGGGACTGCTCAGCTTCATTCCGGGCCTCGGACAAGTAGCCGATCTTGCCTCGATGGTTCTCGAGGCTGAGTCGCAAGCAGCCAATCTCCTGCGTACGGCCATTAACGGAGGCGATATGAAGCGAGCGCTGGAGGAAGCTGGCCTCAATATGGCCGCGCAGGCGATCGGCCTTATCGCAGGCCCCGAGGTCAAGCTGGCCATTCGAAATGGGCTCGTAAAGCACCTGATGGAAGAGGCCTTGGCGGCAGGCATTGATCTTTCGGTCTCGACGGCGCAGGACTACGCAGAAGGCTATGTGAATAACCTCAAAGCGCGCCTTGCAGGCGGCCCTGAGCAAAGCCTAGGCCTTCCGAGCATGCCATCATTCCAGAGTGTGGCAAGCAATGTGCCCTTCGTCGGCATTGCCTTATCCTAGCCGTCGCCTTGCGCGGAAGCTTTGGCTCGCGCGCTGACATAAGGGTCATTGTGGCACAAGCAGGGGTTCATCCGCATCAACGCAAGCGGTGTTCCTGACGCCATCTGGATCGGACTGTGAGGGGGATGTCCGAAGTCTGTGAAGACTTCGGTATATGACGACTTCAGAGTTACGCTGAGCCCAGCCATCTCGAGCCGGTGCGCCGGGTCGAGGTTTTCACGGGCGCCGGCCGGTAGCGGGAATGGTCTCCGGAAGGCACGGCGCGGATGGTGGCGGAGCGGCGCAGCCGAAGGAACGGCTGTCGCGCGCCCAGGGCGGCCTCCCGAACAGCAGACGATGATCTCCTGCCTTGGGCCTATATCCTCGTGCCACGCTCAAGGCAGTCGGCTGAAAACAGCGCTGATTTAAAACAGCATTATCCTGCACTGCACCCTCGATCCTTGCGCTCACCGATCGCTCGTCGACACGCACGCGGTCAAGTCGTTATCGGCGCTATGCCGATGGGCTTCGAGAGCAAGGTGGACGCTGAGCGGTGCGTCAGCCTCAGGGCGCGGCTGGCCAGCTTTGGGTCTCACGCTCTATGACGGCAACACCCGGCTGATCCACTTGGCCTGTTCGCGGGCTCCCGGCAGCGGCGCGGAAGCCACGGTCCGCCTTCCTCGGCTTCAGGCCAAAGATACCGCAGCATGCTCCAGAGCTATGTCTGCCGCCTTCGCCCCATCGTCGCTGGTCATGTGGAAAGGACAAGCAGGCTACGCACCCTATAATCCCGTCGGGCAGGATTCGACAGTCGACGGCGAGACATTCGCCAAACCTCCCCCTTGATTCTCAGCAACGTTAAAAAAAATTCACATAATGTTCGTGAGTGTAGTCTCCTGTCAGGTGGTACATTAGCCCCAATATCTGGCGTCTTAGTCGTAGAAAGGACTGTGATCTATCTTCCATTAGCATCCATACCAGCGGATTTACAGCAAATGACGAGAGAGGTCTCATGCGGATTGATGGGGATAGAAGGGCTAGCGGCTTGCTGCATCCCGTCCGGGTTGATGCTAACCAATGTTGACACTGGTAAATCGCCTAAGGACGGCAGCGCATCTTGATCGCCTTCGAATCCTGGGCCTTTGCGCGCATGCGGATCTAACCGTCGGCGAGCTGGCCGATATTACCGGTCTGCCTCGCGAGCAGGTTCGACGCCACGTTCGGCGGCTGGTCAGAGCCAACTTTCTTTGCTGCAACGAACAACGTCCGCAGTCTTCGTACCATATGCAAGCAGGAGGCAAGGATGGCGAGCTGGCTCAATTGGTGGTCGATCTCCTGCCCCACGATGATGGCCATCATAAAAGAGACCTACAACGCCTGGAAGCAATACAAGACGCGCGGTTGAAGGGACCGCCTGCTTGATCGTGAAATAGATCAGTCCAAATGGAGCGCGACTACCATGGATAACTCCGCCGGCGGCGCCATCGCGCAGCCCGACACTTACGGGCGGCCTCACTTAGCCGCCGTCGACTCCCGCGTTCACGAACTGCTTCTAAGACAGGAGCGTCAGGAGCGGACAACTCTCAAACTGATCGCCTCCGAGAACTTTGCCTCCTCGGCGGTGTTGGAAGCGACCGGGTCGATTTTCACCAACAAGTATGCCGAGGGATACCCCGGTGCGCGCTACTACGCCGGAAACGAGATCGTCGATGAGCTTGAGACCCTCGCGATCGAGCGCCTGAAAGCGCTATTTGGCAGTGAACATGCCAACGTCCAGCCTTATTCAGGCTCGCCAGCCAACCAGGCTGTCTATCGCGCGCTTTTGAGCCCCCGTGACAAAGTCATGGGCTTGCCTTTACCCGAAGGCGGCCATCTGACTCACGGTTGGTCCGTCAATTTTTCCGGCAGCGATTATCAGCGCGTCCCGTACAGGCTGCACGAAAAGACACAGCAAATTGACTATGACCACTTGCGCGAGACCGCCAAGCGGGAACGCCCGAAGCTAATTTGGGTCGGCGGAACTGCTTATCCGCGTATTTTTGACTACGCGGCAATGGCCGAAATTGCTTCGGAGGTGAACTCGTATCTGGTGGCTGACATCGCCCACATCTGCGGCCTGGTTGTCGCAGGAGTGCATCCGAACCCCGTGTCCCATTGCGATGTGGTCACCAGCACCTCTCACAAGTCGATCCGCGGTCCCCGGGGTGGCTTCATTTTATCAAGGAATGAAGACCGTTATCAGCCCCTCCATCATCCGAAGAGCAAACACAATCTGGCCAAACGTATAGACCGCGCCGTGTTCCCTCTTCTGCAAGGCGGACCGCATATGAATACTATCGCCGCGCTTGCCGTCGCTTTGCAGGAAGCAGCGAACTCGTCCTTTCGTGTCTACGGTCAGCAGATCGTCCACAACGCCAAGGCTCTGGCCCAGGCACTTCTGGAGCGAGGTTATGAACTCGTCACCGGGGGCACTGACAATCACATGCTGATCCTTGATCTTCGGGACCGGTCGCTGTCAGGCAAAGCCTATGCGGAGCGCTTATCGCGTGCAGGCATCATTGCGAATTTCAATATGGTCCCGGGCGACCGGCGGCATCCGGCGCTGACAAGCGGCATCCGCTTAGGGACACCAGCGGTGACGTCCATGGGCATGCGCGAAACGGAGATGGTGCAGATCGCCGCTTTCATCGACTCGGTCTGCCGCCAGCCCGATGACCAGGAAGTTCATGCGAGCGTACGAAGAGACGTTGCCGACTTCTGCACTGCGTTCGATGTTCCCGGCATCCCCGACCGATAAGCCACCCCAATCCAGAAACTCCTCACTAACTCCAGCACTTGAAGCGAGGGCATTTTTATGACCAGGCAGTTCGTGTTCTCTTCCGAATCCGTCGGCGCGGGACACCCCGATAAGATGGCAGACAACATCTCCGATGCCATTCTCGATGCGGTCCTGCGCACCGATCCGAAGGCGCGCGTCGCCTGTGAAGTGTTGGTGAAGACGGGGATGGTCGTTGTGGCTGGCGAGATCACCAGCCATGCCCACATCGATTACAGCCAAGTCGCCCGCGATACGATACTCGATATTGGCTACGACGATGATGCGATTGGCTTTGATGGTCGACGTTGCGCCGTCGTTCTGGCCCTCACCGAGCAGTCGCCCGACATAAGCCAGGGCGTTGATGAAGGACGAGGGCAGGATCTCGGGCAAGGGGCAGGGGATCAGGGCATCATGTTTGGATTCGCATGCAACGAGACGGATACATTGATGCCCCTGCCGATCCAACTCGCTCACCATTTGACGAAAAGACAGGCCGAGGTCCGGAAAGCGGGACAGCTTGGCTGGCTGCGTCCGGACGTGAAATCTCAAGTGTCGGTACGCTACGAAGGGCTCCGCCCGGTGGCGCTGGATACCATAGTCCTGTCAACGCAGCATGACGAAGCGGTCTCACAAGCCACGGTCCGCGAAGGCGTCATTGAGGAGATCATAAAACCGGTCCTGCCGGCCCACCTGGATACTTCGGGGATCAGATTTCTGGTCAACCCAACAGGGCGGTTCGTGGTCGGTGGGCCTGCCGGCGACTGCGGCCTCACAGGACGGAAGATCATCGTCGATTCCTACGGTGGGACCGGGCGTCACGGCGGCGGTGCCTTTTCGGGCAAGGACCCATCCAAGGTTGACCGCTCGGCGGCCTATGCCGCCCGGTATGTCGCGAAGAACATCGTTGCCAGCGGCCTTGCGGAGGTCTGCGAGGTTCAGCTTGCCTACGCGATCGGCGTGGCCAGTCCGGTTTCTGTCATGGTCAATACCTTCGGAACCGCAAGGATCGAGGAAAAAAGGATCGAGCGCCTTGTTCTCGAGGTTTTCAATCTCCGACCGAAAGGCATCATCAAGATGCTTGATCTCTTACGGCCGATATACCGCAAGACGGCGACATACGGACACTTCGGGCGTGAAGAGCCTGAGTTCACTTGGGAGAAGACGGACAAAGCTGACGATTTGCTGCGTGAAGCCGGACCGGCAGCTGCGTGAGGGCGGCTGGATCAAGCGCATGCGGCAACCCATTTCAACTCGCGAGACCACGCCCGGCCGGCGTGGCAAGAAGCCGGCTCGGGTTTTGGCGGAGATTTTGATGCCGGATTATGACGTGCTTTGCATCGGCAATGCCATTGTCGACATCATCGCCCAGTGCGACGAGGAATTCCTCGAGACCAACGGCATCATCAAGGGCGCGATGAACCTCATCGACACACAACGCGCCGAACTGCTCTACAGCCGCATGGGCCCGGCGATCGAAGCGTCCGGCGGCAGCGCCGGCAACACGGCGGCCGGCGTCGCCAGCTTTGGCGGCCGCGCGGCCTTCTTCGGCAAGGTCTCCAACGATGCGCTGGGCGAAATCTACGCCCACGACATCCATGCGCAGGGCGTCGCCTTCGGCACCACGCCGCTCAAGGGTGAGCCGCCGACGGCGCGCTCGATGATCTTCGTCACGCCCGACGGCGAGCGCTCGATGAACACCTATCTCGGCGCCTGCGTCGAGCTTGGCCCTGAGGATGTCGAAGCCGACAAGGCGTCCGGCGCCAAGGTCACCTATTTCGAAGGCTATCTGTGGGACCCGCCGCGCGCCAAGGAGGCAATCCGCCAGACGGCGAAGCTGGCGCACGCGGCAGGCCGAGAAGTGTCGATGACGCTGTCGGATTCGTTCTGCGTCGACCGCTACCGCGACGAATTCCTCGACCTGGTGCGCTCGGGCACGGTCGACATCGTCTTTGCCAACAGCCACGAGATCAAGTCGCTCTACCAGACATCGTCGTTCGACGAGGCGCTGGCCCAGATCCGCAAGGATTGCCGGATCGCCGCCGTCACCCGCTCGGAAAAAGGCTCGGTGATCGTGCGCGGCGACGAGACCGTGGTGATCAAGGCGACCGCCATCAAGGAACTGGTCGACACGACGGGCGCCGGCGATCTCTATGCCGCCGGCTTCCTGCATGGCTACACGCAAGGCCGCGACCTGCAGACTTGCGGCGACCTTGGCTCACTGGCAGCCGGATTGGTGATCCAGCAGATCGGCCCCAGGCCCCGTCAGAATTTGCGCCGCGAGGCTGAGCAGGCGGGGCTGACCATTCCGGACGTTCAAACGAGTTAGTGGCCTACCTTCCCGTTGTGCAGGCTATCTCGCCAGAAGCGCAATCACGGAATAGGGAAATCCTGATGTCGAACATGATGAAGGCGCTTGTGAAGGCCAAGGCCGAACCGGGCATCTGGATGGAAGAGGTGCCGGTGCCGGAAATCGGCCCCAACGACGTGCTGATCAAGATCAAGAAGACGGCGATCTGCGGCACCGACGTGCACATCTACAATTGGGACCAGTGGGCGCAGAAGACGGTGCCGGTGCCGATGGTGACGGGCCATGAATTCGTCGGCACCGTTGCCGATTTCGGCGCAGCGGTCACCGAATACAAGGTCGGCCAGCGTGTATCGGGCGAAGGCCACATCGTCTGCGGCCATTGCCGCAACTGTCGCGCCGGGCGAGGGCATCTGTGCCGCAACACGCTCGGCGTCGGCGTCAACCGTCCAGGCGCCTTCGGCGAGTATCTGGCGATCCCGCAGCACAATGTCGTGCCGATCCCCGACGATGTGCCCGATGAGATTGCCGCGATCTTCGATCCCTTGGGCAATGCCGTCCACACCGCATTGTCCTTCGATCTGGTCGGCGAGGACGTGCTGGTGACTGGCGCCGGGCCGATCGGCATCATGGGCGCGCTCGTCGCCCAATGCGTCGGCGCGCGCAAAGTGGTCATCACTGACATCAACCCGGTGCGGCTGGCGCTAGCCAAGAAACTCGGCGTCCAGCATGTCGTCGACGCCTCGAAGGAGAAGCTGCGCGACGTCATGCCGGTGCTCGGCATGACCGAGGGGTTCGACGTCGGCCTCGAAATGTCAGGCGCCGCCCCCGCTTTCCGCGACATGATCGACACCATGAACAATGGCGGCAAGATCGCCATTCTGGGCATCGCGCCGACCGGCTTCGAGATCGACTGGAACAAGGTCATCTTCAAGATGCTGCATCTCAAAGGCATCTACGGCCGCGAGATGTTCGAAACCTGGTACAAGATGATCGCGCTTGTGCAGGGTCCGCTGGATGTCTCCGGCCTGATCACCCACCGCATCGGCATCGACGATTTTCAGATCGGTTTCGATGCGATGAAGAGCGGCAGTTCCGGCAAGGTGGTGATGGACTGGTAGGGATTGCCTTGGCCGCTATTCAGGAAAAGCTGACGACAGCACCTCTGGTCCGCCGGACATTTTCCAACTAGGGGAACATGGCTGGGTGGAGAGCTATGGCTCCGCTACGTGCGCTCGCTAATCATATACGGCGACGTATCGCGGCCCACCCGGTGACGGTCGATGGGGCAATTCGCTTCAGTCGATGACGGAAACCCGGTGAACCGATGCTGAGGCCCCGACGCGATCGTCTATTTCCTATGATCTGCGATTGAGGTCGAGGTGTTGCCGCTTTCAGCGGGTAAGATGCGATAGACGACTTCCGGTACCCTTCCGGTCAGCGAAAAGGAAGGCAACGAGCCGCATTGCCTCAAGCAAAATGTTACCAATAGTGTCCTGTTCCAAAGGGGATGGACAGGTCGTGCCATTCCGGTTCGGGGGAAGGATGGCGCGGCTCAGCATGGCGACACGGTGAAGCGGCGATCGTGGAGCTTTATTGCGGCGTTGACAAGCGGCGCATTCTGGATGAGTTCGAGGCGGTAACCGGCTATTATTCGCAAGCGCGCGATCCGTCTTATGAACCGTCGTGAGCAGAGGCCGTCTGCGGGCAAGAGCCGCAGCCGCTGTTACGGCAGCGATGTCCGCGACGCGCTCATCGTGTTGTGGGAGGATTCGGAGCGGCTGGGTCCGCATCGACGCTCGCGGCGGCCAGCGCCGCCGGGCAGGAATGAGTTCGCAGTTCGCCGCTCGGTGCCAGCCCGCACCTTCGGCGATTGGAAAGATCCGCCGCCCGGCTTTGTTGAGCGCATTCGGGCACGTCTTCGTCAGGGAGCTTCGTGCAGACGATGGTGCTGACCGGATTGCCGCCGGCTGGACCGATTGCATTCCGCTCCGCACGCGCGACAGCGGCAATGTGATCATGGCGATCAAGCAGGCCCGCTCCCGGTTTCGCTGACCCTGTGCTGCTGTTTGCCGGCATCCGCCCGCACAGGAAGAGCTTGTAAAAGTGCGGAAATCGAGGAGCCGTTGGTCGTCGATCTTCAGCCTGAACGCGGTCGTTTGCTGGTGCCGCAAATCGGCTGTTGCATGTACATCCCTGTCAGACGTCAGTTTTCCTCGCCTATTTTGGTGTCGAGCGCGAAGTGCTCCAACCAGATTGCAAGGCTTTTTGGAAATGAGAGCGGCTTTGCGCAGGGCGCTCCGTTGTTGAGCATTCAAGCTACCAAGCCAATGACGCGCAGGTTCCACCAGGCTCGCCAGCCTTGAAGGACAGCGAAAAAAGCAGAGCACGACAGACACAACAGTGCATCAGGACGCCGCAGTCGTTGAAGATGGTGCGCTGCATCCATACCGTGGATGCATTCGATCCAAATAATCGATTTGTTCAATCAGTTTCTCGAAAGCTAACCCTACCCTCTGTGGGAATCGGGCTCTGAGCCGCGACGCTGCCTTGCGAGCGCAGGGGCTGCACGTAGGAGAGATGATGCAACGAGAAATCGCACGCGGGTTGCTGGCCTCGTGGGTTCGCCGACCGGCGTATTTGAGCCCGTCAGTTGGTCCTCACCCGCGCCTATTGCCACCGAGCGACTTGCATGTCCCTCCGACTCGGACCAGTTCCGAGAGCTGCGACGAGTTGCGCGCCGTGTGCTCCGATCAGATGGCCGCCGGTGACGCGTTCGATGGGCCGTCCCTCTTCGAGAGGAGATGAAATGCGAACGCTGCTCGTGGATCATCATGCGGATCTTGCGCGCGCCATGCGACTTGCGCTCGGGGATGGCGGCTTCGTCGTTGATGTCGTTGGTACTCTGGAACTGGCTTCGAGTGCATTTTCTTGCGCCAGCTATGAAATTCTCCTGCTGGAATTGGCTCTGCCAGATGGCGATGGCTTGGGTTGGCTGAGGCAGTTGAGGACCCACGGGCATTCAGTTCCTGCCGTCATTATGAGCAGCCTTAACGATCTCGATAAGCGAATTGCGATCTTCAACGGTGGTGCGGACGACTTTCTGCTCAAACCCATCTCTACCGATGAGCTTATTGCCAGAATGAGAGCCATTCTGCGCCGGGCGACACAGATGACCGACCTGAGGCTCGTATTTGGCAATCTCGACTTTGATCCGGTCGCCCGCCAGGTTTTCGTTGATGGGCACCCAATGATGATCGCACGTCGCGAACTCTGTGTTCTAGAGCACCTGCTTAACCGGGCAGGCCGCATCGTGCCCCGTGCGCAATTGGAAGATCACCTCTATTCATTCAACGACGACGTGTCTGCCAACGCGCTTGAAGTCGGAATTTATCGTTTACGGGGACATCTGACCAGATCAGGTGCAACGCCACGGATCAAGACCATCCGAGGCATTGGTTACATCCTAGAATTGACTGACGCCTCGTCCGCATAGTTTGTCGAATCGAAAGAAGATCTATTTTGCTGATCCTTCAACATCCTTGCGCTGCGCTCAATTGGCGGGCGATCGCCAACAAGGTTACAAGACCTGCAGTGCCCCGTTACCTGGGCCATCTCCTCTGCGCGCTTATTGTGACTTTCCCACTTGGTGTCGCGGCGCAAAACAAGCAGGACAAAGGCCCGCCGCATGCGGCTTCGAATAGCATCAACGCCACGCTGACCCTTTCCTCTTCGCTCGGGGAGACCGTTCATCTGCCCGGGCCAGCCACGACCATCTTTGTTGCTGACCCCACGATCGCGGATTTTCAGGCGCCATCGAGCAAAACAATCTTCGTCTTTGGCAAGAAATCGGGGCGGACCAGCCTATTCGCCTTGGATGGCAATGGCGAGCCTCTCGCCGAATTGCGTATCGTTGTCACGCAACCGATCGGGGATTTACGCGCCATGTTGCGGGAGCAGGTCGGCGACTATCCCATCCGCGTCAACTATACGCCGCGCGGCGCAATCCTTAGCGGGACGGCGCCCGACGCAGAGGTCGCCGACACCGCAAAAAGAGTCACTGAGCAATATCTGGGCGACGGAGCGCAAGTCGTCAACAACATCAAGGTCGCTGGATCCCTGCAAGTTAACCTCAGCGTGCGCGTAGCCGAAGTCTCACGCAGCGCCATGAAGTCACTCGGCGTCAACTTGTCCGCCTTCGGTCAAATCGGCAATTTCAAAGTGGGCGTTCTAAGCGGAAGCGCTGCAAGCGCTGGGTCTGGTTCAACCCAGGGTGGCGGTACAGCAGAAATCGGATTCGACAACGGTGCCGTCAACGTCAGCGCGGTTCTCGACGCGCTCGCCAAGGAGCATATAGCTTCCGTCCTGGCTGAGCCGAACCTCACCGCTATGTCGGGTGAAAAGGCCAGCTTTCTCGCGGGCGGCGAATTTCCCATTCCTGTCCTGCAGGAAAACAGGCAGGTATCGGTTGAATTCCGTCACTTCGGCGTCAGTCTGGAATTTGTGCCGACAGTTCTCAGCAACAATCAAATCAACATTCACGTAACGCCCGAAGTCAGTGAACTGTCGACGCAAGGTGCCGTGCAAATCAACGGAATTTCCGTGCCGGCAGTTTCCACGCGCCGAGCCGATACGGTCGTCGAACTCGCCAGCGGCCAGAGCTTCGCAATCGGCGGTCTAATCAGGCGGAACGTCAACAATGATGTCAGGGCCTTTCCCTGGCTCGGAGAACTGGCGATCCTGGGACCGCTTTTTCGCTCGACCTCGTTTCAAAAAGAGGAGTCAGAACTGGTCATTCTAGTTACGCCTTACATTGTAAGACCAGGCTCCAACCCAAACCAGATGAGCGCACCGACCGAGCGGGCGGCACCGGCTTTGAACGGAGGGGGCGCTCCGACGAATTCCGTGACAAGTCCCCCGCGAGACCGCGCTGCTATCCGTGCGGGCGCGCCAAGCGCCCAGGGCGGTCTCGGCTTCATCATCGAATAGTGTCATCCAAAGATGTTGCGTTTTATAATCCTCTTTGTCGCTCTGGCACCAAGCGTAAGTGGCTGCACAAGCACTACGCCAGTTGATGTCGAACCATCGGCACCAATGCTTGTCCGAGAGGAGACCACCGTCCTGACGTTGCAAAGCCTGCGCGCTTCCGAACGGCAGCGTTTGCGTGTTTTCCTAGACAAGGCCAGTCGCGGCCGGTTCGATGCCATCCACCTCCTCATCAGCGGTTCGCCCCAGCTCAGCGCAGGGGTAGCCCATCAGGCCAGGCAGTTGGCAATCGAAGAAGACAACATTCAATTGCGCGATCAACACGACGCCGGCTCAGTGCGAATTGAGGCGATTGTCTATCACGCCCGTCCGCCGGTCTGTCCCTCATATGGTGCCTTACCCAATGAAGAATCCTTCAAACAGCCGCTTGGTTGTTCGACAGGACATAACCTGGCCGTGATGGTCAACGATCCGCGCGATCTGCTCGACAATCAGGCCGTCAAGGCCGGCGATGGCGATCGTGCTTCTGTACCAGTTGCAACTTACAGAACATTCGGGACGGATAAAGGTGGCTGATACCGCCCTTATCTCGGCAGCACTCCTACCGGAGATTGAAAGCTTCCAATCGCGTCCTGATCTAAAATAAAAGGAACCGCTGGATGCAATATAGGCGCTATATCGAGGGCCTTAGGGCCGTTGCTGTACTTCCGGTCGTACTCTTTCATTTCGGAATTTCGGCGATCCCGGGTGGCTTTAGCGGGGTCGATATCTTCTTCGTCATCTCCGGCTACCTAACCAGCGGAAGCCTCCTGGATGACCTTGAACGCGGCCAATTTTCCATCGTCAACTTCTACTGGCGCCGTGCCCGGCGCATTCTGCCGGCGCTCGTCTTTGTGATGCTTCTCACCTGCATTGCGGCATTGTTCATTCTTCTGCCACCGGATCTGCGCGGATTCAGTCTTAGCATCATAGCTACCTCGACCTTCTGGTCGAACGTTTTCTTCTGGAAAACGTCAAGTTACTTCTCTATCGATGCCGCGCTTCTACCACTGTTGCACACTTGGCCGCTTTCCGTAGCGGAGCAGTACTACATCTTCGCACCAATCCTGATGTTCCTAATCTATCGCTACATCGGGAAGCGCTGGCTGACGACACTTCTTCCGATAATTCTCTGCAGCTTCGTAGTGGCGGTGATGGCGACATCGCTGGCACCCACCGCCGGATTCTATCTGCTGCCGACCCGAATCTGGGAACTCATGTTGGGCGCCCTGCTCATGCTCAAATGCCCCTCGCCGCTGGGCAACCGACTCCTGATGGAGTCGGTGGGGGTGGCCGGATTTGGCCTTCTCGCCATCGGGTTCTTCGCGATTTCGGCGAGTGATCCGTTCCCAGGCTACAACGCCTTGTATCCATGCATCGGAACGGCCCTTCTGATCTATGTTGGCCAAAATACCCCCTCGACGGTCGCCACCCGCATGCTCGAAGTCAGGCCGCTGGTCTGGATTGGGCTCATCTCGTATTCGTTGTATCTTGTTCACTGGCCTCTCAATGCGTTCGCGCACTATCTTTCGTTCCAAAAACTCGATCCGTTGATGACCGGTGCGATGTTGGTGGCAAGCCTCGCATTGGCTGCATTCTCCTGGAAGTTTGTAGAGCAGCCGTTTCGACAGAAGAGGGCCTTCACCTCCCCGGGGCCTATCTTCGCCTTTTCAGCGCTCGCGATCGTTGTCCTTTGTGCCGGCGGAGCGGCGGGGGCGCTCGGCAACGGCTTTCCGCAACGGTTTCCGGACTATGTCCAGCGGCGCATTTCCGTCGGGGACTGGAGGAATGGCATCTGTTTCAACGAGGGCACCAGCCGGATCGAAAGCTGGAATATGGAGGATTGCACGCGCACCAGCGGTTTTCCAACAACGGTTTTTTTGTGGGGCGACTCCTTCGCCGCGCACTATGTTTCCGGCTTGGGTGCTAACATAAATCGATTGCAGGCGAACATCGTTGAATATACGTACGCCAGCTGCGCGCCGATACTCTATTACTACCCGTACGATCGTCTTGATTGTGTCCGGTTCAATCGCAAGGCCTTGGACGTCATCTTGGAAGCGGACATCAAGACGGTTATCCTCAGCGGTAGATGGAGTGACTATGAGGTCAGAGGTTTCGACGGTCTTCAGCAAACAATCGCTACGCTTCGTGCCCTGGGCGTGCGCGTGTTTGTCATCGGCCAGTCTCCGCAGTTCCCAACTGACGTCCGGAAAATTGCGTTCTTCGCCAAGCGCCAAAATCTGGACGATACGTCCTGGCCGATCGCGATGGACCCCGACGTCAACGAACGTGTGCGCTCATTTACCAAAGGCGCCACATTCATCGATCCGCTGAAATTCCTGTGCAGCGCAGGACGCTGCGCCTATTTCGATAGAGGAGAGTTTTTATATTTCGACTATGGTCATTTCTCTTCAGCCGGCGCCACACTGGCAATCTCGAAATACTGGCCGGCTTTTGGCAAGGACAATGCTCTTCCTAAGACGAAGTAGCGGCTCAGCGGCTGACAAGCACCAGTACGGGTCCCAGTGATAGCTCCTGCTTCCGCAGCAGCCGCGACGATGGAGCTGTTCAGGTTTAAGGCCCCCCGATAGTGACCTAGGTGTGGAGCTTCAACAGGTTGTCCTCGATCAGGGCGAGGCGACTGATAGGCGTTTTTGACTTTAGGCTGCCATGTGGA
>NZ_JARTVP010000018.1:0-53715 GCF_029625865.1 Mesorhizobium sp. WSM4887 | reverse complement strand
AATCGGATGGCCGTCCGGTTCGAGGCTCAGTCGCTCTTCTCGCACAAAGTCTCCTCCGCGCAGATACAAGGGGTGTTCCAGTGAACGCCAACGCCTCACTCCGCTGGAACACCCCTCAACCGTCTCGGCGCTCCGCGCCGATCCACCTTCTCCCACAAGGGGAGAAGGGGGCGCCACCTCTGGCAACCTCTCAGCTCTTCGGTTAGCTTCCGAAAATTCCTTGGCGGAGGATGAACCTTTTTGGACCGACCAGCGACAGAGCCACGAGGAGCCAGGCGGCTCGACCGGCCATGAACGCGGCGACCGAAACCGATCGCGCGCTTGTAGACCGGGTCGCGAAGGGCGACCGGGCCGCCGTGCGGCTCCTGTTCATGCGTCACCACGCGCGGATCTACCGTTTCGTGGCGCGCCAGACGGGATCGGACATGATGGCCGACGATATCACCAACGAGGTCTTTCTCGAATTGTGGCGCCAGGCGCCGAGCTTCGAAGGCCGCTCCGAAGTCTCGACTTGGCTGCTCGGCATCGCCCGCTTCAAGGCACTGTCCTTGCTGCGCAAGAAGAAGGAAGACTGGATCGACGACGATGCCGCGGCGCAGGTTCCCGACGGCGCCGACACGCCGGAAGTCGTCACCATGAAGGAAGACAAGGCCGCCGCCTTGCGCCGCTTCGTCGATGCCTTGCCGGAGGAACACCGCACGGTGATCGACCTTGCCTATTACCATGGCCAGTCGGTGACCGAGATCGGCGAGGTGCTCAACATCCCGGTTGCCACTGTCAAGACCAGGATGTTCTACGCCCGCAAGAAACTCGGCGAGGCCCTCAAGGCGGCCGGTTACGACAGGGGGTGGCCATGAGCGCCGCTGAAAAGATGTCGCGCCGCGACGAGATGGAGACGTTGCTGCCGTTCTACCTCAACGGTTCGCTGGAAGGCGCAGAACTCGAAGCCGTCGAGGAATGGCTGGCCTCCGATCCTGCGGCGATGGCCGCGCTCGGCGAGGCGGAAGCCGAATTCTCCGGCACCGCCGCCGCCAACGAAGCGATCCGACCGCCGGCCGACGCGCTCTCGCGCTTTGCAAGGGCGCTCGAGGCCGAGGCCGGTCCGGCGCGAGCGCCCCCCGGCCAGTCATGGCTGGCGAAGGTCTTCGGCCGGGTCACGGCAATTCCCTCGGGCGTCGCCTGGGCGGCGGCCGCGGCGCTGCTTGCGCTGGTCGTGGCGCAGTCTTTCGAGCGGCCGGGCGGCAAGGGCAACGACTTTGAAATCGCCGGCGCTCAGGATGATCTGCCAAACCTGCCCTTCGCCCTGGTCAAGTTCAAGCCGGATGCCAGGATGTCGGACATCGCCGCCTTCCTTGGGCAGAACGGGCTGAAGATCGCCGGCGGGCCGACCGCCGACGATGTGTTTCACGTGACGATCCCGGCCAGCACGGCGGCCGACTACGACAAGCTCGTCGGCCTTATTGCCGCCCAGCCTTTCGCGGAAGCTGTGGTGCAGGGAAGGAAACCGGTCGATGGCGGCTAAGGCGGTCGTTCTTCATGCGGCAATCCTCGCGGCGACATTTGTAGGCGCTCCCGCCACGGCGCAGACCAACGATCCGAACCTCTCGCAAAAGCAGATCGACTGCCTCAACCGGACGACGGCGGCCGGCGCTGACTGCGAGGGCGGCGCCAAGAATGGCGGCGGGAAATCCGGCGCGGGCAATGCCTCCGGCGGCGCTGTGTTCCTGCCGGCGCTGATCGTCGACCTGTTCCCGAATCCGCCGGCACGGCCGACGCCTGCGCCAACGCAGCCGAGCGGAACGGCGCCTCCAAAGGGTCCGACAAGCACAGCGGCGCCCGCTCCGCCGCCAAGCGGCCCCATCGCACCGCCTACCGGGCTCAATCTCGCCGCGCCGCCGCGTGCGGTCAGTGGCGAATTCGTGCCCGACGAGGTGCTGGTGACGGTCGCCGGCGATGCCGGCGCGGTGCAGCAGATCGCCACCACCTTCGGCCTGCAGGTGCGCTCGCAGCGCCAGTCGCGGCTGCTCGGCACAACGCTGGTGCGCTACGGCATTCCGGACGGACGGCCGGTCGGCGTCGTGCTGGCGCAGCTTGCCGCCGACGGGCGCACGCAACGGCGTGAGCCCAACCACATCTATTCGCTGCAGCAGGCAGCCGGCATCGTGAACTATGCCTTCGAGCGCATCGCGCTCGATTCGAAACAGGCGAGCGGCGAGAACGTGCGCGTCGCCGTCATCGACACCGGCATCGACGATACCAACCCAGCGCTAAAAGGCGTGATCGCCGACCAGTTCGACGCCATGCCGAACGTGCCGATCAAGAAGCGCGACCACGGCACCTCCGTCGACGGGCTGATCGCCGGCGTCGGCGCGCTGGAAGGCATCGCGCCGGGCGCCAAGATCTATCACGCACGAGCCTTCGAAGGCGGCAAGTCGAGTATGGATGTCATCCTGTCGGCGCTCGACTGGGCGGCGGAACAGGACGTGCGCATCATCAATATGAGCTTCGTCGGGCCGAAGAACGACCTGCTCGGCACGGCTTGCCGCAATGCGCGCGCGCTCGGCATGGTGCTGGTCGCAGCGGCCGGCAACAACGGGCCGAAGGCGCCTTACGGCTATCCGGCAGCCTTCGACGGCGTCATCGCGGTCACCGCGACCGACGCCAAGGACGGGCTGATGCCGCAAGCCAATCGCGGCGCCTATGTCTTCCTCTCGGCGCCGGGCGTTGAGATGGTTGCGCCGAGCGGCACCGGCTCGGACGTGGTGACCGGCACCTCCTTCGCCGCCGCGATCGTCTCAGGCGCGATCGCCAACCTGATCCATGCCGCGCCCGACCGCTCGGCCGACGAGATCGAGAAGGCGCTGGCGGCCACGGCCAAGGATCTCGGCCCGAAGGGGCGGGACAATGACTTCGGCCATGGGCTGTTGGATATCAAGGCGGCTGGGGCTGCGAAGAAATAGGCTCCCGAAAATCTGTGACGCCGGCGGGACAGCACCCCCCTCTGGCCTGCCGGCCATCTCCCCCGCAAGGGGGGAGATCAGCAGTTTCAGCGCCGACCCCGCTTCTCAAAGTCGAGTATTGGCGAATACGGCTGCGACGTCCAATCTCCCCCCTTGCGGGGGAGATGTCCGGCAGGACAGAGGGGGGTGCGACGGAACTCAACGCGTCTCGTCTGTCGGAACACGATCCCTACACCGGCGCGCCGGCCACCGACCCCCGCACCACCAGATCGACCGGCCAGACCTCGCCGCGCGCGCCCTCTTCCAGCCCTGATATGCGCGCCGCCAACCGCTCGGCAACACGCGCGCCGGCAAGGCGGATCGAGGAGCGCGTGGTCGACAGCGGCACCGGGAAATTCTCCGGCCGCAGCCAGGGAAAGACGTCGTCATGGGCGACCAGCGACAGATCGCCCGGAATGGTCAGGCCGAGATCGCGCACGGCGCGGACGACGCCGAGCGCCATGATGAGACTGGAGCAGACGATCGCCGTCGGGGCTCCGCTTTCTTCGAGCAGGCGGCGGGCGGCGCGATAGCCATTTTCCTCGGTCATGGTCGTGGAACAGATGTGGCGCTCGCCCAGTGTCAGTCCGCTGGCGGCAAGCGCCCGGCGCACGCCGCGCTCGCGATGGATGGCGAAGGTCTCGCGGTCATCGCCGTTGATCAGCGCCAGCCGCTTGTGGCCGAGCTGGACGAGAAGCCTGGCCGCTTCGTGGAAGGCGCCCTCGTTGTCGATATCGAGATAGGGATAGTCGAACTCAAAGCCCTCGCTGCGGCCATGGACGATGAAGGGGATGCCCAGCGTGTTGACCAGCGCCAGCCGCCGGTCGGCCGGGCGTGGCGAGGAAATGTAGACGGCGTCGACCTGCCGGTTGGCGACGATGCGCCGATAGGTCGTCTCCTGGTCGTCGGCGTCGGCCGGCGAGAGCACCAGATCGAGCTCGTGCGAGCGGGCATAGTCGCCGAGACCCGAAAGAAACTCGACGAAATGCGGATCGATGTCGACGGCGTTGCCGGTCGGCAGCACATAGCCGATCATTCCCGATTTGCCGGTGGCCAGCCGCCTCGCGCTGGGGTTCGGCCGGTAGCCGTGGCGCTTAGCGGCATCCATCACGCGACGCCGCGTCTCCTCGCTGACCTCCGGGTAGCCGTTCAGCGCCCGGCTTACCGTGGTTTGCGAAAGCGACAGCATGTGCGAGAGTTGCTTGAGGTTCATCGAGGCCTCCAGCCTCAAAGCGCTTTCAATTTGAATCGATCCGAGGATCGCTGGCACCGTCGTCGGAACGTCATGACCTTAGGGGCCGCCACAGGCAGTTTGAAGCCGAAATTGCTGCTGCAGCGCCAAAAAAGCTTGCTGCATTGCACTTTTTCCTTCACTCGCAAGCGGGTTTAAATCGATTAGCACGGCCGACCTCTTGACTTCCGCATGATTCAATGGCGAGATCAGCTTTAGCCAAAGCGCTTTGGAAGACTCTTCGAAAGGTTGCGGTTGCCTTCTCGCTGAGTCACAGTTCCGTGGGCGTCGGCGGACGAGATGGAGGTTTCGTCCGAACTGTCTCAACACTGGGAGGACTGCCATGAAGAAAATGCTTCTCTTGGGTGCTGCGTTCGCTGCGCTCACCCTTGGCCTGCCGGCACATGCCGAACTGAAATTCAAGCCGGGCGAGGATTCGAAGTTTCATTGGGCGAATTACGACGATCTCAAAAAGGTCGACCTCAAGGGCGAAACGCTGACCATCTTCGGTCCGTGGCGCGGCGAGGACGAGACGCTCGTGCGTTCGGTGCTCGACTATTTCTCCGAGGCGACGGGAGCGGAGGTCAAATACTCCTCGTCCGAGAATTATGAGCAGCAGATCGTCATCGACACACAGGCCGGCAGCCCGCCCAACATCGCCATCCTGCCACAGCCGGGACTGATCCAGGATCTCGCTTCCAAGGGTGTGCTGACCCCGCTGGGCGACGACGTCGCCGCCTGGATCAAGGAAAATTATGCCGCCGGCGACTCCTGGGCCAAGCTCGGCACCTATACGGGCAAGGACGGCAAGCCGGGCTTCTATGCCTTTCCCTACAAGATCGACGTGAAAGGTCTGGTCTGGTACTCGCCAGATAATTTCGAGGAGGCAGGCTACAAAGTTCCGAAGACTCAGGAGGAACTGGCCGATCTCGAAAAGAAGATCATTGCCGACGGCGGCAAGCCCTGGTGCATCGGCCTGGGTTCGGGCGGCGCCACCGGCTGGCCGGCGACCGACTGGGTCGAGGACATCATGCTGCGCACCCAGCCGCCGGAAGTCTACGACAAATGGGTGAAGAACGAGATTCCCTTCACCGATCCGGCCGTGGTCAACGCCCTCGACATCTTCGGCAAGATCGCAACCGACGACAAGATGGTCGACGGCGGTGCCAAGGCAGTCGCCGCAACCGACTTCCGCGACAGCCCGAAGGGCCTCTTTACGGTGCCGCCGAAGTGCTACATGCACCATCAGGCATCGTTCATTCCTTCGTTCTTCCCGGAGAATGTGAAGCTCGGCCAGGATGCGGACTTCTTCCCCTACCCGCCCTATGCCTCGAAGCCGGAACTGGGCACGCCGCTGGAAGTGGCCGGAACGCTGGTGATGATCACCAAGGATTCCAAGGCTTCGCGTGAGTTCATCAAGTTCCTCGAGATGCCGCTCGCGCACGAATTGTGGATGGCGCAGAAGAGCTTCGTCACGCCCTTCAAAGGAGCCAACAAGGACGCCTATGGCAGCGACGCGCTGAAGAAGCAGGGCGAGATCCTGGTCGGGGCCACCACGGTGCGTTTCGACGGCTCGGACCTGATGCCCGGCAAGGTCGGCGCAGGCTCCTTCTGGACCGGCATGATCGACCTGGTCGGCGGCAAGTCCGCCCAGGACGTCGCCGCCGATATCCAGAAGAGCTGGGATGCCATCAAGTAAGCAGAGAGGCCGCCGCGCGCGACCCGAGACTTTCCTCATCCTCCTACTGGATCCGGGCTACGGCCCGGGTCCGACCGGCAACGCACGCCGGAAGCCTTCGCGTTCCGAATAACTGAAAGTCGGCGCATGCGGCTGCCAGCCTCGGCCGGCCGGTCATGCCCAGGGAGAGGGACCCATGGCGGCTCAGATTTTCTCGGCCATATTCGTCATCATCATCGGCGTCGGCGGCTGTGTCGCGTATTTCTGGGGCGCCAACAAGCTGCTCGATCTCATCTTTCCGTCGCGCGGCGTCTCCGGCAGCGCCGCCGTCGACAATCTGCGCCGGCAAGGGCTGGTGCGGCCATGGCTGTTCGTCGGGCCGGCGATGATCATCCTGACCATCTATCTGATCTATCCGGTGATCGAGACGCTGCGGCTCTCTTTTCTCGACCGCGGCGGCGAGCACTTCGTCGGCCTCGCCAACTACCAATGGGCGTTCAGCGACCAGGATTTCCGCAACTCGATTTTCAACAACATCCTATGGCTGGCGGTGGTGCCGGCGGCCTGCACCTTCCTCGGCCTGATCATCGCCGTGCTCACCGACAAGATCTGGTGGGGGACGATCGCCAAGAGCCTGATCTTCCTGCCGCTGGCGATCTCTTTCGTCGGCGCCAGCGTGATCTGGAAATTCATCTACGAGTATCGCGGCGAGGGGCAGGTGCAGATCGGCCTGCTCAACGCCATCATCCAGTATTTCGGCGGCCAGCCGCAGGTCTGGATATCGCTGCCGTTTTGGAACAATTTCTTCCTGATGGTGATCCTGATCTGGATCCAGACAGGGTTCGCCATGGTGATCCTGTCGTCGGCCTTGCGCGGCATTCCGGAAGAGACGCTGGAGGCGGCCGTGATCGACGGCGCCAACCCGTTCCAGATCTTCTGGAAGATCATGGTGCCGCAGATCTGGGGGACGATCGCAGTTGTCTGGACCACCATCACCATCCTGGTGCTGAAAGTGTTCGACATCGTGCTGACCATGACCAACGGCCAATGGAACAGCCAGGTGCTCGCCAATCTGATGTTCGACTGGATGTTCCGCGGCGGCGGCGATTTCGGCCGCGGTGCCACGATCGCCATCATCATCATGATCGCGGTCATCCCGATCATGGTCTGGAACATTCGCCAGGCCAACAAAGAGACGGGAGGACACTGAGATGGCTGCGACCCGCGGAAAGTCCTTCGTCGGCCGATTCGGCGTTCATCTCGCCGTGCTGGTCTTCGTCGTCATCTGGACCATCCCGACACTCGGCATCCTCGTGTCGTCGCTGCGCGACAAGGACCAGATCATCGCGTCGGGTTGGTGGAACTCCTTCTCAAGCTCCAGCCAGACCGAGGCTGGGCGTCTGCCGGCTGCGTCCGCACAAACCCAGAAGGACGGCAAATACGTCATCGAAGGCAACGTCTTCGGCGACGGCGCCAAGCGTGCGATCAGCGCCTTCGGCACCAAGGCGGCGGCGCCGACACAATACAAGGCCGGCACGGCTGCCGATCTCGGCGATGGGGTGTCGCTGCAGGTCAACGCCGACGGCACCTTCGTGCTGTCTTCGCCGAAGGCCTTCGAAGGCGATCGCGGCCAGCGCGTCTACTATGCATCCTCGGCGCCGCCGAAATTCACCACGGAAAACTACGAGAACGTGCTTCTGTCGCAAGGCATCGGCCGCTCCTTCATGAACTCGCTGACCGTGACCATTCCGGCGACAGTGATCCCGATTCTGATCGCCGCCTTCGCCGCCTATGCGTTGGCCTGGATGCGCTTTCCCGGACGGGCGCTGCTGATTGCGGTGATCATCGGCCTGTTGGTGGTGCCGCTGCAGATGTCGCTGATCCCGCTGCTCAAGCTCTACAACGGCGTCGGGACCTTCTTCGGCGTGCCGTCGAAAACCTATCTCGGCATCTGGCTGGCGCATACCGGCTTCGGCCTGCCCTTCGCCATCTACCTGCTCAGAAGCTATATCGCCGGCCTGCCGCGCGAGATCATGGAATCGGCACGGATCGACGGCGCCAGCGATTTCGAGATCTTCGTCAAGATCGTGCTGCCGCTGTCCTTCCCGGTGCTTGCCTCCTTCGCCATCTTTCAATTCCTGTGGGTGTGGAACGATCTGTTGGTGGCGATGGTTTTCCTCGGCACGGCGCCCGACCAGATCGTGCTGACGGCGCAACTCAACGCGCTGCTCGGCTCGAGAGGCGGCAATTGGGAAATCCTCACGACATCGGCCTTCATCACCATCATCGTGCCGCTGATCGTGTTCTTCTCACTGCAGCGCTATTTCGTCCGCGGGCTGCTTGCCGGCTCGGTGAAAGGAGGTTGAGACAATGCAATCGGCTTTGAAGACGAGTTCGAGACCGGACCCCGCCGTAGACCGCGACTGGTGGCGGGGCGCGGTGATCTACCAGATCTATCCGCGCTCTTATCAGGACTCGAACGGCGACGGCATCGGCGACCTGCAAGGCATTGTCCGGCGGCTGCCCTACATCGCCTCGCTCGGCGTCGACGCCATCTGGATCTCGCCCTTCTTCAAATCGCCGATGAAGGATTTCGGCTACGACGTGTCGGACTATTGCGACGTCGATCCGATGTTCGGCACGCTGGCCGACTTCGACGCCCTGGTGGCGGAAGCCCATCGGCTGGGCCTCAAGGTGATGATCGACGAGGTGCTGTCGCACACCGCCGACATCCACCCCTGGTTCAAGGAAAGCCGCTCCAGCCGGACCAATCCGAAAGCCGACTGGTATGTGTGGGCGGACGCCAAGCCCGACGGCACGCCGCCCAACAATTGGCTGTCGATCTTCGGCGGCTCGGCCTGGCAATGGGATACAAGCCGCCAGCAATATTACATGCATAATTTCCTGGCCGAGCAGCCCGATCTCAACTTCCACAACGCCGAGGTTCAGGACGCGCTGCTCAACATCACCCGCTTCTGGCTGGAGCGCGGCGTCGACGGCTTTCGGCTCGACACCATCAATTTCTACTTCCACAGCCTGGGGCTGGAGGACAACCCGCCGCTGCCGCCGGAAGAGCGCAACGACCAGACGGCGCCGGCCGTGAATCCCTACAATTACCAGGACCATATCTACGACAAGAGCCGGCCGGAGAATCTCGGTTTCCTTGAACGCTTCCGCGCGCTGCTCGACGAATATCCGGCGCAGGCCGCCGTCGGCGAGGTCGGCGATTCGCAGCGCGGGCTGGAAGTGGTGGCCGCCTACACCGCCGACGGCAAGCGCGTTCACATGTGCTATTCCTTCGACTTCCTGGCACCGGAAAAGATCAGCGCCGCCAAGGTGCGGGCGGTGCTGGAGGCCTTCGGCCGGGTCGCCAGAGACGGCTGGTCCTGCTGGGCCTTCTCCAATCATGACGTGATGCGCGTGGCCTCGCGCTGGGCCGCCAACGAAGCCGATCCGAGCGCCTATCTCAAGGTGATCTCGGCGCTTTTGATGTCGCTGCGCGGCTCGGTCTGCATCTATCAGGGCGAAGAGCTCGGCCTCGGCGAGGCGGAACTGAAATTCGAGGACCTGCAAGACCCCTACGGCGTCCGTTTCTGGCCGGAATTCAAGGGCCGCGACGGCTGCCGCACGCCGATGGTGTGGGATGCGGCGGCCAAGAATGGCGGCTTCTCGACCGCCAAGCCCTGGCTGCCGGTGCCCGGCAAACATCTGGCGCAAGCCGTGAATGTGCAGCAGGGCGATCCGAGCTCGCTGCTCGAGCACTACCGGCGCTTTCTCGCCTTCCGGCGTCAGCATCCGGCGCTGGGCAAGGGCGAAATCGACTTTATCGAAAGCGATGGCGACACCGTGGCCTTCACGCGCCGCGAAGGCAACGAGCGCATCGCCTGCGTCTTCAACCTCGGCAGCAAGCCGGCCGAAGTCGATCTCGGCAAGGGCTCGCTGCAGCCCTTGCCGGGACATGGCTTTTCGGGACAAGGTGGCACCGGGCCCATCCGCCTTGGCGGCTATGGCGCCTGGTTCGGGCGGATCGACTGAGTTGAGAACAGACAATCACTGGGAGAGGAAACCATGGCCGATGTCACGCTGAACCAGGTGAAGAAATCATACGGCAACCTCAACATTCTCCACGGCATCGACCTCGACATCAAATCGGGCGAGTTCATCGTGTTCGTCGGGCCGTCGGGCTGCGGCAAGTCGACCTTGCTGAGGTCGATCGCCGGTCTCGAGGAAATCACCTCCGGCGTGCTCCAGATCGACGGCGAAGTTGTGAACGACGTGCCGCCTTCGAAGCGGGGCATCGCCATGGTGTTCCAGTCCTATGCGCTCTATCCGCATATGACCGTTTACGACAACATGGCTTTCTCGATGAAGATCGGTAAGGAAAGCAAGGCCGAGATCGACAAGCGCGTGCGCCAGGCGGCCGAGATCCTGCAGCTCACCAAGTATCTCGACCGCCTGCCCAAGGCGATGTCGGGCGGCCAGCGCCAGCGCGTCGCCATCGGCCGTGCCATCGTGCGCAATCCGAAGGTGTTCCTGTTCGACGAGCCGCTGTCGAATCTCGATGCGGCACTGCGCGTCGCCACCCGCATCGAGATCGCCAAGCTGAAAGAATCGATGCCGAACACGACGATGATCTACGTCACGCACGACCAGGTCGAGGCGATGACGCTGGCGGACCGCATCGTGGTGCTGAAGGAAGGCGTCGTCGAGCAGGTCGGCACGCCGATGGAGCTCTACAAGCGGCCGGGCAATCTCTTCGTCGCGCAGTTCATCGGATCGCCGGCCATGAACATATTGCCGGCGAAGATCGAGAAGGCCGGCAATCCGACCGTGGTCAGCCATGTCGGCGACCGCAAGGCGACGGTGCCGATCACAACGCCCGCTTCGGCGAACGGCGCGGCGGTGAGCTTCGGCGTGCGGCCCGAGGATCTCGCGATCGCGACCGGGACGGATTACCTGTTCGAAGGCAAGGTCGATTATATCGAGCAGCTCGGCGAGGTTCAGCTCGTCTATGTCGATATCGGCCGCGCCGATCTGCCGCTGGTGGCCAAACTGCCGGGAAATGTCGAGGTCAAGCGCGGCGAGACGCTGCGGCTCAATGCCGGCGCCGGGGATCTGCACATCTTCGACGCGGAGGGGCATTCCTTCACGCTGCATCGCGACGAGGCGAAGGCGGCCTGACGCGCGGTGCTGCCGTTTCGGCCAAGAGGCGCGAGACGGTCCGGCTAAAGAAAGAGCGGCGAGGTTTGCCTTCGCCGCTCTTTTTCGTCAACTGCTTGCGGCTGTTAGCGGCCGAACAGATTGCGGTCGCTGCCCTGCGGGGCCGACTTGTGCACGTCATTCGACGAGTTCAGCAGCTTATAGACCGGCGAGTCGGTGCCCACCGACGAAGTGCGGGTCGTGTCGACGGCAGGGGCCTGCTGGCTGGCGCCAGCCGAGCCGTAATTGTCGCTGCCTGCGAAAGCTGCGCCGGAGAGGGCCAGAACGGCCGTTGCGGCAAGAACGATCTTCTTCATTTCAATACTCCTGAATTCTTAACCTGATGTCGTTTCCAAAACTGGGGTACACTTTTGGGCGACATGCCTTGGGACGCGGCGGGTGAACCCAGCGTCTGTCTCCTGTCGGCCATGGCCCCTCATGGATCATTGCCAGGTTCGGCAGTTTAGTTGTTGCCGAAGAGGTTGTGGTCCGCGCCCTGGGTGACGGGCTTCTGAGCGGCCGCTTCCGACCTGTGGGTCGAGGCCGTGCGAGAAGTGTCGACCGCGGCGGCCGGCTGATTGGCGGCGTTGGAACCGTAGTTGTCGCTACCAGCGAAGGCGCTGCCGGAAATGGCCAGAAGGGCGGCGGCAGTGAGAACAATCTTTTTCATTTTTGGTACTCCAGTATGTTTTTTTCGTCCGTCTAGCGGCGTGTCTTGGGAGGGAAAATCGCGTCGTTCGGACAGCCCCGATGTGGGTGAGCTGGCTGCCGGATTCCAATCACGAAGTTGTTTCGGCTGGCCCATGAATCCCCATCTTGAAATTGTACCAATCGCCCGCCACGATCGGTTTTTACACTGTTGAATCAGTTGGTTATCGCATTTATCCATTTGGCGCACCAAGTGTATACGCGCGCCGAGTGTTCACCCCGTCCTGCACGCACCGTCAACAGAAACGAACTGTTCGGTTCGATTTTAGAATCTCCTAATAGTCACTTTCCGATACCGCTTAACCATCTTGGACCTGCCGGGTCGATTCGGAAGCCTTGGCGTCCACGGGGTCAAAGGCGTCGGCAACTCTGGGCGCAGCGTCGTCTGAAGACCTTCTCTCCGATCTGGAAGGATCGCGCCGGCCGGGCGCCGGGCCTGCTCGCGCGTCAGCGTCAGCACCAGATCGAAGCCGTCGCGACGATCGTCCGGTTCAATCAACTCGTCGCGGAAGTCGACCTCGTTTGCGGGCAACCGAAATCTTGTCGGCGGAACCTGCCGAAGAGGCCGGCAGGCTCCTTGGAAGTTTTCTCAGCCGGCGGCGAAAGGCACGGCGACGAATATCTGCGCGTCGCCGCGATCGACCAGCAGCAGCACCGACTTCCTGCCGGACTTGCCGGCCTCGGCGATCGCCTGGTTCGCTTGCCTTGCGTTTTTCACCGGCGTGCGGTCGACGGCGACGATGACATCGCCGGGTTCGATGCCGGCCGCGGAGGCCGCCTTGTCCGGGTTGACGCGCTCGACCACGGCGCCGCGCTGGTTGTCGGCCAGGTTGAGCTGCTCCCGGATGTCCGGCGTGAGGTCCGTAAGGCCAAGGCCGAGCGAGGGCACGCGCAGGCCCTGTTCGGCAGATGGCTTGCCGCCCTCGTCATTCGAGGCGGTCTTCTGGTCTTCGGCATTGCGGCCGACATCGGCCGAGATCTGCATCGCCTTGCCGTTGCGCCAGACACTCAGCGTTTCCTTGCTGCCGGGGGAGACGTCGGCGACGGCGCGCGACAGATCCTTGGGGTCCTTGATCTCCTGGCCGGCGAAGCCGGTGATGACGTCGCCGGTCTCGATGCCGGCCTTGGCCGCCGGCGAACCGTCGGTGACCGCCGCGACCAGCGCGCCGCCCGGATGGTCGAGGCCGATGGCGCTAGCGACGTCCTGCGTGACCGGCTGGATCTGCACGCCAAGATAGCCGTATTCGATGTCACCGCCCTTCATAAGCTTGTCGACCACTTTTTGTGCCTGGTCCGAAGGAATGGCGAAGCCGACGCCGACGCTGCCGCCATTGGGCGAATAGATCGCCGTGTTGATGCCGACCACATTGCCCTTCACGTCGACAAGCGGGCCGCCGGAATTGCCGTGGTTGATCGGCGCGTCGATCTGGATGAAATCGTCGAACGGCCCGCTGTGCAGGTCGCGGCCGCGCGCCGAGACGATGCCGGCGGTGACCGTGGTGCCGATGCCGAACGGATTGCCGATCGCCAGCACCTGGTCGCCGGTCATCAGCTTGTCGGAATCGCCCCATTTGACGGTCGGCAGCGGCTTGCTCGCCTTGACCTTGAGCACCGCCAGATCGTTCTTTGCGTCGTGGCCGACGAGCTTGGCGGGAAGCTCGGTGCCGTCGTCGAGCGTCACCTTGATCGAGGTCGCGCCGTCGATGACATGGTTGTTGGTGACGATGGTGCCATCGGACCCGACGATGAAGCCGGAGCCCAAAGCCTCCTGCCGCGGCGCCTGCTGCGGCGGCGTCTTGGGCATCGGGATGCCCTGGTCGCCGAAGAACTGCTGGAAATACTGGTCGAAGGGCGAATTGCCGTCGAAAGGCGAGCCGTCATCCGTCGCGCCGGGCTGGGCTTTCATCACGGTCGTCACGGTCACGACTGCCGGCTTGGTGGTGGCGACAACCGGCGCGAACGAGCCGTTCGGGGCGGTAATGCCGGCGACCGGCGTCTGTGTCGTCGCGACCACGTTGCTCAGGCCGGCATTGCCGGGATTTTGCGCAAAGGAAACAACGACGGGGGAGATGATCAGCGCAGCGCCCAGCAGGGCCGCGACGCGATGTCTGCGAAGAATGCTAAATGGTGACATGGTCGTTTCTGTCCGGGCGAGAGTTGATCCGGCGCCGCGGACGGCTCTCTCCAAGGACGCGCCCGTCGGCGTGTCGACGGCCGGGATTGCCCGTCTCGCCATGCATGGCAGCCGGCCGGATCGACAGCCACGCATTTAGGGCGTGGAATGGTCCGAATTAGGGTTTTGACGCGACCTTACAAAGATTTAATTCAGACAGCGCTCACGAAGCGCTCTCGGCGGCGTAGGTAGGAAGATGCGATCTCTCCCATCCTCGCGCGGGCGAAACTCGGGCCATGGCCGCCATGACCGATGCGTATCGGCAGGTCGAGCAGCCGCTGCATGGTGCGGCAATAGGCGGCGCGGTCCGAATCCGGCAGGTCGTCGATCAGCATGCCGTCATAGATGGCGTCGCCGGCGAAGAACAGGCCGTCGGCCTCATCGAACAGCGCGATCGAATCCGGCGAATGTCCGGGCAGATGCAGCACGCGGAATTTCCGATCGCCGAGGTCGACGATGTCGCCCTCGTCGAGCACTCGCGTCAACGGTGCGGAAGGGATGCGATAGTCAGCCGCCTTCCAGCCGGGCGCCGGCAATTTGGATACCGCATCGTCGAGATTGTGGAACATGTTGGCGTAGGTGACGGCATCATCCATGCCATCGAACTCCCCCGCGCTGACCTTCGGCCCCATCCTCAGCGGGAATTCGTGCAGCGAGCCGACATGGTCGAGATGGATGTGGGTGGCGACGACGATCAGCGGCTTGCCGGCCGGGGTGTCGATCTCGGGCGCCAGCGGGCAGATGCCCATGCCGGTGTCGACCAGCAGGTCGGCGTCCCGGCCCTTGAAATGCCAAATATTGGCGCGCACGAAATCGTGCACGAATGGCTCGGTCAGCATCGTCGTTCTGGCATCGACAACGGATTTGCCGAACCAGTCGCCCACCACAAGGTCGCCCATCAGACGAACGGCTTTCCGACCTTGTATTTTTCCGGCACCAGCCGCTTCAGATAGGCCATGCCGGCCTCGGACAACTGGTTGACGTCCGGCTTCATGAAATTGTCCGGCATGTGGCGGGTCTTGCCGGCCACAGCCTCGAGCGGCACCTTCTTCAGCACGGTCTTGGTGCCGTCATATTGCAGCGCCACCGAGCCGCCACCCTCCCCGGCGACGGCGACCGCGAACGCGCCGGCTTCGAAGGCTTCCTTGGCGTCCACGGGGCTGATCGCGCCGACATAGCCGCGCGGCATATAGCCCAGGGCATCGACGCGCGCCCGCTTGCCCGGCAGGCCTTCCGCCAAAGCGCGTTCGAGCGCCGCCGGCAGATCGCTGCCCGACAATTTGACGTTGCCGTGCTGGTCGCGCTCGAGCTTTTCCGGCGGCACCAGGCTCTCGACCAACGCCTTGCCGTCGGCGGTGCTGACGCCTTCCGAGACGGCGACGATGCAGCTCTTGTGGCGGTCGAGCGTCCTGCGGACATCATCGATGAAACGTTCGGCGGAGAAGGCGCGCTCCGGTACATAGACCAGATGCGGACCGCTATCCGGATCGAGCTGCCAGGCGGCGGCCGCGGCAGTCAGGAAGCCGGCGTGCCGGCCCATGACGATGCCGACATAAATGCCGGGCAACGCGCGGAAATCCAAATCGACCGACAGGAAAGCGCCGGCGACGAATTCGGCCGCCGAGATGAAGCCCGGCGTATGGTCGTTCTCCTCGAGATCGTTGTCGATGGTTTTCGGCGCATGCACGAAGGCGATCGCGCCGCCGGCGGCGTCGGTCAGGATCTGCTGGGTGCCCGAAGTGTCGTTGCCGCCGATATAGATGAAGGCATCGGCGCCGGCCTTCTTGAGGCCGTTGAGGATGACCTCGCAATAGGCCGCGTCGGGCTTGTCGCGGGTCGAGCCAAGGGCGGCGCTCGGGGTGCCTGCGATCAGCCGCAGCCGATCTTCGGGGATGGCTGAGAGGTCGACATAGTTGCCGTCGCGGATGCCGCGCACGCCATGGATCGAGCCGAGCACCTTGGCGCCGGGATGCCGCTTGCGGATCTCCAGCGTGGCGCCGACGACCGTCTGATTGATGACGGCGGTCGGGCCGCCGCCCTGCGCGATGACAAAGGTTCCGGCCATGATCGTTCTCTCCCGAGGCGAAGCTTTTCAGAGCACCTTCGCCTGTCTTGCGGCATCACGCAACGGGAGAAAGGAGGCGCATGATCCCGAAAAAATAGCGGCCGTGCTGACCGCCGAAAAAATCAGACGACGACGACTGGGTTCTTCTTCGATACCCTGTTGTAGAGGTCGATGATGTCTTGGTTGATCAGCCGCACGCAGCCCGACGACATCGCCTGGCCGATGGTCCACCATTCGGGCGAGCCGTGGATGCGGTAACCGGTGTCCTTGCCGTTCTGGTAGATGTAAAGCGCGCGGGCGCCCAGCGGATTGGTCAGGCCGCCGGGCTGGCCGCCCTGCCATTTCACCAGTTCCGGCTTGCGCTTGACCATCTCCGGCGGCGGCGTCCAGACCGGCCATTCCTTGCCGTACTGGATGTTGGCGCGGCCCGACCAGCGGAAGCCGTCCTTGCCGATGCCGACGCCGTAGCGGATGGCGTCGCCGCCGGGCTGGACGAGATAAAGCATGCGCTCCTGCAAATGCACGACGATGGTGCCGGGCGCTTCGCCGGTCTTGTCGACGACGATCTGGCGACGGAACTCCGGCTTGATCTTCTGGTAGGGCACCGCCGGAACCTGGAAGCCGTTGTCGGTCAAGGCAGCATACATCACGTCGGGACCGGTGATGTTCTTGTCGACGCTGATCGCCGGTCGGATCGGCACCGATCCCGTGGTGGTGTCGTCGATCTGCAATTGCGGCAGGTCGAGCGTGTCGGTGGTGCCGCAGCCGGCCATGCCGAGCAGCGCCATGGCGCCCATGCCTGAAAGCATGGCGCGGCGGGAAAGCGGAACTTCGGTTTCGACGGTTTCGCCGCTCGAAGGCGGCGTCAGACTTTGCGGCAACTCGCGCATACACCAAACCCTACGCTGTCGGCGGGAAGCACGGTCCGGCCGAATGGCTGCAATTTTCGTCAGTCATGGTTGAAAAAGGGTGAAAGAACTTTGCCCGCACTTAACCCTGACAGGGCGTTGTCCGGGCCAGGTGCCAGGGCAGGCCGGCGCCGAAGATTTTCTCCAACGCCTCTTTACAATCTCGCGTACCCCAGGATTTATCCTGTTCTTTGCGCTCAAGGAGTAGGGAAATGTCCTTCGAAAACTGGGCTGCCTTTGCCGCTGCCTCCGCCATCCTCCTCGTCATCCCGGGCCCGACGATCCTCTTGGTCGTCTCCTATGCGCTCGGCCAGGGCTGGCGTACGGCGCTGCCGATGGCAGTCGGCGTCGCGCTCGGCGATTTCACCGCCATGACGCTTTCGATGCTCGGCATCGGCGCGCTGCTTGCGGCTTCGGCCACTGTGTTCACCGTGCTCAAGGTGATCGGCGCCGGCTACCTCATCTATCTCGGCATAAAACTGTTCCGCGCCGGCGGCGCGCTGAAGGCCGAACCGCGCACCGACGCCGTGTCGGCGGCAAGGATGATGGCGCATGCCTGGCTGGTCACGGCGCTCAACCCGAAGAGCATCACGTTCTTCGTCGCCTTCCTGCCGCAGTTTCTCGACCGGCATGCCGATTTCTGGACGCAGATGCTGATCTTCGAAGCGACCTTCCTGGCGCTCGCTTTCAGCAATGCCTTCGGCTATGCGCTGATTGCTTCGCGAGCGCGCGCCATCGTGCGCAACCCAAGGGCGATCCGTATCTTCAACCGCACCGGCGGGACATTGCTTGTCGGCGCCGGCATCGCCACGGTGGCGATGCGTTCGGGGAATTGAGGAGAAGTCCGGTTCGACACAGTCGAAGCCCTCGCCGGTTGGCGGGCCGACGGTCGATGTTCTAGGATTGCATCGGTCCGACCGGACGAATAGGCATCAAAGGACGCGGCTATGGCGCTGAAGGACGCATTCGGCCTGACGCACTCGGGCGCGACCGAAGCCGGGCTTTCGTCCTACGCCAGAGCCGTCCGTGAGCTGCAGTGCTTCATCGGCGACCCGGTCGGCTCCATCGATAGCGCGATCGCCGATGAGCCCAGCTTCGTGATGGCGCATGTGTTCAAGGGCTATCTGTTCGGCCTCGCCACCGAGCGGGAGGCGATGGCGATTGCGCAAACCTGCCATGCGGCGGCGCTGCCGCTCGCCGGCACCGCGCGCGAGCGCGCGCATGTCGCGGCGCTCGGCCATCTTGCCAGCGGCCGCTGGCATGACGCCGCCCGCATCCTCGAGGACGTCGCCATCGACAACCCGCTCGATGCGGTGGCGCTGCAGGTTGGCCACCAGATCGACTTCTTCATCGGCAATGCGCGCATGCTGCGCGACCGCATCGGTCGGGCGTTGCCGGCTTGGGAGAAGGACATGCCGGGCTACCATGCCGTTCTCGGCATGCAGGCTTTCGGGCTGGAGGAAATGGGCGACTATGCGCGCGCCGAAGCCTTCGGCCGGCAGGCCATCGAGATCGAGCCGCGCGACGGCTGGGCGCAGCACGCGGTCGCGCATGTCATGGAAATGCAAAGCCGGCAAAGGGAGGGCATCGCCTGGATGCGCGCCAATCCGGAGGCGTGGACGAAGGACAGCTTTCTCAAAATCCATAATTGGTGGCATCTGGCGCTGTTCCACTACGATCTCGGCGAGACAAACGAGGTGCTCCAGCTCTATGACGGGCCGATCTACGGCGACCGCTCGACGCTGGCGCTCAACATGGTCGACGCCTCGGCGATCCTGTGGCGACTTTATCTCCACGGCGTCGATGTCGGCGACCGCTGGGCGGCGCTTGCGGCGAACTGGGCGCCAAAGGCGGCCGCCGGCAATTACGCCTTCAACGATGCCCATGCGATGATGGCCTTTGTCGGCGCCGGGCTGCACGCGCCGGCCCAGACCCTGCTCGAAGCGCAGCGCGAAGCAATGCGCGGCGATGACGATAACGCCGCATTCACGCGCGACGTCGGCCACCCTCTGACCTTGGCGATCAAAGCATTCGGCGAGGGCAACTACGGAGAAGTGGTGCGCCTGATCCGGCCAATCCGCTGGATCGCGCACCGCTTCGGCGGCAGCCATGCACAACGCGACGTGATCGACCTGATGCTGATCGAGGCGGCGCTGCGTGCCGGTGACAGCGCGCTGGCGCGGGCGCTGACCGCCGAGCGTCAGCTGGCGCGGCCGGACAGCCCGCTGTCGGCGCTGTTCTCGCGCCGCGCGGCCGATTTGTCAGAGAATTGACCGGAGGCGGATCTTGGCTTAAGAACTGGCCAAGCCAGATTTTTTCGAGACCCGAAAAAATTAATGGCATCGGGAGGAAATCATGTATCTCGGCCTCGACCTGGGCACCTCGGGCGTCAAGGCGCTCCTGATCGATGATCGCCAGACGGTCGTCGGGTCCGGCCACGGCTCGCTGGACGTCTCGCGGCCGCATGCCGGCTGGTCCGAACAGAATCCGGCGCACTGGATCGAAGCCTGCCAGACAGCGATTGCCGAGCTCAAGACTTCCCATCCCAAGGAGCTTGCAGCGGTCAAGGGTATCGGCCTCTCCGGCCAGATGCATGGCGCGACCCTGCTCGACGCCTCGGACAAGGTGCTGCGTCCCTGCATCCTTTGGAACGACACCCGCAGCCATGTCGAGGCAGCGGCGCTCGACGCCGACCCGCGTTTCCGCAAGCTCACCGGCAACATCGTCTTCCCGGGCTTCACGGCGCCGAAGCTGGTGTGGGTGAAGGACAACGAGCCCAGTGTTTTTGCCGCTGTCGCCAAGGTGCTCCTGCCCAAGGACTATCTGCGGCTCTGGCTGACCGGCGAGCATATTTCGGAGATGTCGGATTCGGCGGGCACATCCTGGCTCGACGTCGGCAAGCGGCAGTGGTCCTCCGAACTGCTCGCCGCGACAACGCTCGACGAGAAGCATATGCCGTCGCTGGTCGAAGGCACGGCGAAGGCCGGCGGCTTGCGCGGCGAGCTTGCCTCGAAATGGGGTATTGATTCAGGCATTCCGGTCGCCGGCGGCGCCGGCGACAATGCGGCCTCGGCCTGCGGCATGGGCACCGTGGGCGCCGGCCACGCCTTCGTGTCGCTCGGCACGTCGGGGGTGCTGTTTGCCGCCAACGCCTCCTATCTGCCCAATCCGGAAAGCGCGGTGCACACCTTCTGCCACGCGCTGCCCAACACCTGGCACCAGATGGGGGTCATCCTGTCGGCCACCGATTCGCTCAACTGGCTGTCGGAGATCACCGGCAAAGGCGCCGGCGACCTGACCGGCGAGCTCGGCGACAAGCTCAAGGCGCCGACAGGCATCGCTTTCCTGCCTTATCTCTCCGGCGAGCGCACGCCGCATAATGATGCGGCCATTCGTGGTTCCTTCACCGGCCTCGCGCATCAATCGAGCCGCGCCGTGCTGACCCAGGCCGTGCTCGAAGGCGTGGCGTTTGCCTTCCGCGACAGCCTCGAGGCGCTGAAAACGGCGGGCACGACCCTGACCAGGGTGACGGCGATCGGCGGCGGCTCTCGCTCGCGCTACTGGCTGAAGGCGATCGCCACCGCGTTGCAGCTGCCGGTCGACATCCCGGCCGACGGCGATTTCGGCGCCGCCTTCGGCGCGGCGCGTCTCGGGCTGATCGCCGCGACCGGCGCCGATCCGCTTGCCGTTTGCACCGCGCCGGCGACCGATGCGACGATCGAACCGGATGCCGGGCTTGGTGGGGCGTATGCAGATGCTTATCAACGCTATCGTGCGCTCTATCCGGCGATCAGGGCGGTAACCGCGTGAGTATGCGCGAGGCACCCCCCTCTGCCCTGCCGGGCATCTCCCCCTCAAGGGGGGAGATTGGCAGCTTGGGCGCCTCGCTCCCTTTTGCAGCGTTGGAGATTGGCGAAATCCTGGATGAAAGCCGATCTCCCCGCTTGCGGGGGAGATGGCCGGCAGGCCACAGGGGGGTGCCTCGCGCCTCCCTTACCCAGTTAGCCTCGCTGCGCCGGCACCTTGTCGAGGAAGCCGGTGACGCTCTTCAGGCGGCCGTTCTCGATGACGCAAATATCGGTGCCTTCGATGACGGATTCTGCGCCTTCGGGGCCCAGATTCCACGAAAAGCGGATGCGGTCGGCAAAACCGTCCGGCTCACCCTTCAGGGAGAAGCGGAAGCCGGCGAACTGCTGCTGCACGCCGTCGATCAGCGCGGCGATGCCGTCGTGGCCGTCGCCTTGCATGATCGGGTCGCGATAGCTGACGTCGCTGGTGAAGACGGCCTCGAGCAGGGCCTTGCGGCGCGCCGCATCGCTCTCGTTCCAGGCGGTGATGTAGTTGTGGGCGATTGTGTTGAGGTCGGTCATGGTCTTCATCCTTCATTGGATCGTTCGACATGACCCTTTTGGACCCACGGAAGCGCCAAACCAATTACGCCTGAGGTAATCGGCGAAAGCACTTGGAGAGGAAGGAAACCATGAGCAGCGGATTTTTCGGCGACATCAAGACCATCAAATATGAAGGGCCGGATTCAACCAATCCACTGGCCTACCGATATTACAATCCGGACGAGGTGGTAGGTGGAAAGCGGCTGGAGGACCATCTGCGCTTTGCCGTCGCCTATTGGCATTCCTTCGCCTGGCAGGGCGGCGACCCGTTCGGCGGCCAGACCTTCGACCGACCCTGGTTCGCCAAGCCCGGCGGCATCGACACGATGGAACTCGCGAAACTGAAGGCCGACGTCGCCTTCGAGATGTTCTCGCTGCTCGGCGTGCCCTATTTCTGCTTCCACGACGCCGACGTTCGCCCGGAAGGCAAGGATTTCTCCGAAAGCGCGGCGCGCCTCGACGAGATCGCCGATTATTTTTCGGCCAAGATGAACCAGACCGGCGTCAAGCTGCTCTGGGGCACGGCGAATCTTTTCTCGCATCGGCGCTTCATGGCGGGCGCCGCCACCAATCCCGATCCGGACGTGTTCGCTTATGCGGCGGCGACGGTGAAGAAATGCATCGACGTGACCAACAAGCTGAAGGGCGAGAACTATGTGCTGTGGGGCGGGCGCGAAGGCTATGAGACGCTGCTCAACACCGACCTCGCGCGAGAGCAAGAGCAGGCCGGCCGCTTCCTCAACCTCGTCGTGGATTACAAATACAAAATAGGTTTCGAGGGCACGATCCTGATCGAGCCGAAACCGCAGGAGCCGACCAAGCACCAATACGACTACGATGTCGCCACCGTCTACGGCTTCCTGAAGCGGTTCGGGCTGGAGAAGGAGGTGAAGGTCAACATCGAGCAGGGTCATGCGATCCTTGCCGGCCACTCCTTCGAGCATGAGCTGGCCTTGGCCAACGCGCTCGGCATCTTCGGTTCGATCGACATGAACCGCAACGACTATCAGTCCGGCTGGGACACCGACCAGTTCCCCAACAATGTGCCGGAGATGGCTTTGGCCTATTACCAGATCCTGCAGGGCGGCGGCTTCAAGACCGGCGGCACCAATTTCGACGCCAAGCTGCGCCGCCAGTCGCTCGACCCGGAGGATCTGCTGATCGGCCATATCGGCGGCATGGACGCCTGCGCGCGCGGGCTCAAGGCGGCGGCCAGGATGATCGGAGACAAGGCGCTGTCGGGTCCGCTTAACGAACGCTATGCCGGCTGGAACACGGCCGAAGGCAAGGCGATGCTTTCCGGCAAGCGTACGCTGGAGGAGATCGCCGAACGCGTGGTGACGGAGAAGATCGAGCCGCAGCCGCGCTCCGGCCGGCAGGAGCTCCTTGAAAACATCGTCAACCGCTACGTCTGAGGCTTTCCTGCGGCGCCCGAATCGAGCGCCGCAGAGCTGAAATTGCATTCCATGCGGGGTGAACCTACACGACAAGGTTTTGCCCCGCGCTGCCTCTCAATCGCCGCGCTCTTGCCTTCAAACAGCCGTCACGAATCGCGTATATTGTCGACATCCGGCGGGAAGGAAAGAAGGAGGCGAAACGTATGCAGCACGAACGCGAAATCGACGCCCTGCTCTCTTCCGGCGAGGCTGGTTCGATCATCGATCGGCTGATGGCGCTGCCGCATCCGAAGGATGGCGCCGGCGAAGCAAATGAATGGGATCGCGCGGTCGCCGCGCGGTTGGAAACGGCGCTGGCCAAGAGCATGCGCTCGCGCATTGTGCGCGAAGGCCGCGACGCCGCCTGATTCTTCGGCCCCTGTGTCCGAGGGCGTATTTTCGGCAGTTTGACGAACGGAGACTGTTTCTCCATCCTGCACCGATGATACGCGCGGTGCTGCTCGATCTCGCGGGTGTCGTCTATGATGGCGACACCCCGATCGCAGGCGCTGTGGCTGCGGTCGAGCGTTTGCGCAAGGCCGGACTGCCGCTCCGCTTCGTCAGCAACACGACACGTTCGCCGCGCCATAAAATCATCGCGCAGCTCGCCGCGCTGGGCGTCGAAGTCAGGGATGAAGAATTGCTGACGCCGGCGCGCGCCGCAGTCGAATGGCTGCGAAGGCATGGCCGCCAACCTCACCTGCTCGTCCATCCCAACCTCGAAGCCGAGTTTACCGGTTCGGAGGGCGGCAAGAGCCGCGCTGTCGTCGTCGGCGACGCCGGCGAGGCCTTCGACTATGCCGGCCTAAACCGAGCGTTCCGCGAACTGGTTGCCGGCGCCGATTTTCTCGCTTTGGCCACCAACCGCACCTTCAAGGACGCAGACGGCCAGCTCAGCCTCGACGCCGGCGCCTTCGTGGCAGCGCTCGAATTCGCCTGCGGGCGAAGCCCTGTCGTGCTCGGCAAGCCGTCGCCCGATTTCTTCCTCTCGGCGCTTGCCGGCTTGAATTGCCCGCAGACCGACGCGGTGATGGTCGGCGACGACGCGGAAAGCGATGTCGCCGGCGCGCTCAGCGCCGGGCTCGGCGCGGCGCTGCTCGTACGCACCGGCAAGTATCGCCCCGGTGACGAGACACGCTTCGACCCGGCGCCCACGGCGCTGGTCGACGACCTCAGCGCGGCGGTGGACTGGATCCTCAGCCGCGCCGCAGCCTGACCGGCGCTTCGCCGAACGCGCGGGAAAACGCCCTGGAAAACGCCGCGGCTGATGAAAAACCCGTACGCCCAGCAATGTCGGCCATGGCGATGCGCGTGTCGACCACCAGACGTCGGGCGGCGGCGAGCCGCAGCCGCAGATAGTAGGCGCCCGGCGTCTCGCCGATCGACTTGCGGAAGATGCTCTCGAGTGTGCGCGCCGTGACGCCGGCGCGCTTGGCCACGGCATCGATGGTCAGCGGCTCATCGACATGCGCTTCCATCAGTCGGATCGCCTGCGCCAGGCGCGGATCGTAGCCGTCGAGCCGGCCGAGCGAGACCAGCGGCTGGGCGTCGGTCGCCGCGCGCGTCTGATCGTAGATGAAGACGCTCGCCACATCGAGCGCGGCCGCCATGCCGAGCCGGGTGCGGACCAGATGCAGCATCAGGTCGAAGGTGGGCGAGGCACCGCCCGAGGTGAAGACCGGCCCGTCGATGACATAGCGGTCGGGGCGCACATCGACGCCCGGAAAGGCGGCGGAGAAATCCTCCATGTCTTCCCAATGCGTGGTGGCGCTGCGGCCTTCGAGCAGGCCGGCGCGCGCCACCAGCCAGGTGCCGGCCTCGACGCCGCCGCAGGCGCGGGCCGCACGCGCCGCGCGGCGCAACCCGGCAAGCAACGCCGACGTCGCATAGTTCTGCGTGCCGAAGCCGGCGACGACGACCAGCATGTCGGTCGCTTCGGCGGCATCGAAGCAGCCGCCGACGGCGACCGGCAAGCCGCAGGTCGTCACCGGCGCCTCTCCGGTGAGCGAGACCAGCTTGAAGTCGAACAAAGTCTCGCCGGAAATGCGGTTGGCGGCGCGCAGCGGGTCGACCGCCGAGGCCACGCACATGATCGACGAGCCCGAGAACACCAGAAACGTCACCTTGAGGGTTTCCCGCTCGGCGCGAAAGATCGTCTGCTTTTCGCTTTTAGTCATGGCGCCTTCGTAAAACGCAAAACAGTTTCCGGCAAGTCGGTCATGCTTGGCCAGCTTCGGCGCAGGTCGTCATAGCAAAGCCGGTTTCCGGCTTCATCAATGGCTGATCGAATTTGGGAGGAAAGACGATGCCGCTCGCGATGAACCGTGAGGTTTTCATTACCTGTGCCGTGACCGGTTCCGGCGGGACGCAGGACCGCAGCCCGAACGTGCCGCGCTCGCCCAAGCAGATCGCCGATTCGGCGATCGAGGCCGCCAAGGCGGGTGCTGCGATCGTACATTGCCATGTGCGCGACCCCGAGACCGGCAAGCCGAGGCGCGACGTCCATCTCTACCGCGAGGTCACCGAGCGCATCCGCGAGGCGAACGTGGATGTGGTGCTGAACCTCACCGCCGGCATGGGCGGCGACATGGTGTTCGGCTCGCCGGAAGCGCCGCTGCCGCTCAACGAGAAGGGCACCGACATGGGCGGCGCCACCAACCGCATGGAGCATGTGCGCCAGTGCCTGCCGGAGATCTGCACGCTTGATTGCGGCACGATGAACTTCGCCGAAGCCGACTATGTGATGACCAACACGCCCGGCATGCTGCGCGCCATGGGCGGCATGATGACGGCGCTCGGCGTGAAGCCCGAGATCGAGGCTTTCGATACCGGGCATCTGTGGTTCGCCAAGCAGCTGGTCGAGGAACAGGTGCTGAAGCCCGATGCGCTGGTCCAGCTGTGCATGGGTGTGCCTTGGGGCGCGCCGGACGACCTCAACACCTTCATGGCGATGGTCAACAACGTGCCGTCGACCTGGAACTGGTCGGCCTTCTCGATCGGCCGCAACCAAATGGCCTATGTCGCGGCGGCGGTGCTGGCCGGCGGCAATGTCCGTGTCGGGCTGGAAGACAATCTGTGGCTGGACAAGGGCGTGCTGGCGACCAATGCGCAGCTCGTCGAGCGCGCGGTGAGCATCGTCTCCAATCTCGGTGCGCGCGTGCTCGGACCGGAGGAAGTGCGCAAGAAGCTTAACCTCACCAAGCGGGCGCCGATCGCGGCATGAGCATGACCCCGAAAAGTGGGAACCGGTTTTTGCTTCGCTGACCTGCGGTTCGGAAAAGATCATGCTCAAACAACATTGAAAAGCGGGAGGTCGAGATGGCTACCGTCAAATTCACCGCGATGAAGGACGGCGACAAGGAAGACTACGAATTCCTGACCGCCCACGAGATCGACTATGCCGCCAGGACGGGGGATCGGCTGCTTTCCGCGCTGGTGCAGCTGGACGAAGGTTTGTCCGGCTATAAGATCACCCGGCTCGGCCATTCGCTGCAGGCGGCGACTCGCGCCTGGCGGGACGGCGCCGACACTGACTGGATCGTCTCCGCGCTGCTGCACGACATCGGCGACATCTACGCGCCCTACAATCATGACGAATATGCCGCCACGATCCTGAAGCCGTTCGTGCGCGAGCAATGCACCTGGGTGGTGGAAAAGCACGGCGACTTCCAGCGCCTCTACTACGCGCATCATTTGGGCGGCAACCAGCATGCCCGCGACCGCTTCGCCGGCCATCTCTATTTCGACGACTGCGACCAGTTTTGCGAGCGCTGGGACCAGTCGAGCTTCGATCCCGACTACGAGACGCTGCCGATCGAGTTCTTCCGGCCCTTCGTGCTCGAAGTCTTCGCCCGAAAGGCCTACGACCCGGCCGTGATCCGCGCCGGCGAGCGCGTGCCGCTTTCCGATCCCGAAACAGCCAAGACCAGAACCGGAGCCTGACTATGAGCATCATCAACAAGGCGGCCGCCGTCGGCGGCGGCGTCATCGGCGCCGGCTGGGTGGCGCGCCTGCTCTTGAACGGCATCGATGTTTCGATCTTCGATCCCGATCCCGAGGCGTCGCGCAAAGTCGGCGAGGTGATGAAGGGCGCACGCCGCGCCTACAAGCAGATGCTGCCCGGCGGCCTGCCCAAGGAAGGCAAGCTCACCTTCGCCAAGACGATCGGCGAGGCGGTAGCGGATGCCGACTTCATCCAGGAGAGCGTGCCGGAGCGGCTCGACCTCAAGCACAAAGTGCTGGCCGAGATCGACGCCCATGCGCCGGCCAACTCCATAATCGGCTCCTCGACCTCTGGCATCAAGCCGACCGACATGCAGGTGGCGATGAAGAAGCACCCGGAGCGGCTGGTCGTCGGGCACCCGTTCAACCCGGTCTATCTTCTGCCGCTGGTCGAGATCGTCGGCGGCCAGCAGACTTTTCCCGAGGCGATCGAGGTCGCCAAGGAGATCTACGCCTCGATCGGCATGAAGCCGGTGGTGGTGCGCAAGGAAATCGAGGCCTTCGTCGGCGATCGCCTCCTGGAGGCCGCGTGGCGCGAGGCGCTGTGGCTGGTCAAGGACGGCATCTGCACCGTCGAGGAACTCGACGACATCATGCGCTATTCCTTTGGCCTGCGCTGGGCTCAAATGGGCATGTTCCAGGTCTACCGCGTCGCCGGCGGCGAAGCCGGCATGCGCCACTTCATGGCGCAGTTCGGACCTTGCCTGAAATGGCCGTGGACCAAGCTGATGGACGTGCCGGAGTTCAACGACGAGCTGGTCGACCTGATCGCCACGCAGTCGGACGAGCAGGCAAACGGCCTCTCGATCCGCGAGCTTGAAAAGATCCGTGACGACAATCTGGTCGCCATCATGGATGCGCTGTCGAAGCAGAACAAGGGCAAGGGCTGGGGCGCCGGCGCGCTTCACAAGGACTATACCAGGCAGTTGGCCAAGCTGGCGGCGAAGCCGGCCGCCAAGGCAGGCGACAAAGCAAAGGCCGCCAAGCCGGCGAAGAAGATGGCGAAGCCCGCAAAGGCCGAGAAGCCCGCAAAGGCCTACAAGGCGAAAACAAGCAAGAAGAAGGGCTGAGGCGATGCATTTCGGTCTTTCGGAAGAACAAAAACTGATCGTCGAGACGACGCGTGCCTTTGTCGAGAACGAGCTTTACCCGCATGAGCGCGAGGTGGAACGCACCGGCGAACTGCGCCGCGAGCTGATCGACGAATTGAAGGCGAAGGCGATCGCGGCCGGGCTCTACGCCGCCAACATGCCGGCCGATGTCGGCGGCGCCGGCCTCGATAGGGTGAGCTGGCTGCTCTACGAGAAGGAACTTGGCCGCGCCAATTACGCGCTGCACTGGACCTGCGTGGCGCGCCCGTCCAACATCCTGCTCGCCGGCACGCCGGAGCAGCGTGAAAAATATCTCTTCCCCTGCATCCGCGGCGAAAAGTGGGACTGCCTGGCGATGACCGAGCCCGGCGCCGGCTCCGACCTGCGCGGCATGAAGGCGACCGCGGTCCAGGACGGCTCGGACTGGGTGCTCAACGGCACCAAGCACTTCATCAGCCACGCCGACATCGCCGACTTTGCCATCGTATTCATGGCTTCGGGCGAAGAGGATTCGCCGCGCGGCAAGCGCAAGAAGATCACCGCCTTCTTCGTCGACAAGGGCACCAAGGGTTTCACGGTGCGCGACGGCTACCGCAACGTCTCGCATCGCGGCTACACCAACTCGATCCTCGAATTCGACGACTGCCGGCTGCCGGCTTCCCAGGTGCTCGGCGAAGTGCACAAGGGCTTCGAGGTGGCGAATTCATGGCTCGGCGCCACGCGCCTGCAGGTCGGCGCCACCTGCCTCGGCCGCGCAGAGCGCGCGCTTTCGCATGCCATCGAATATGCCGCGCAGCGCCAGCAGTTCGGCCAGCAGATCGGCAAGTTCCAGGGTGTGTCGTTCAAGCTCGCCGATATGGCGACGGAGTTGAAGGCCGCTGACCTGATGGTGTTCGAAGCCGGCTGGAAGTACGATCAGGGCACCGTCACCGATCAGGACATGGCGATGGCCAAGCTGAAGGCTACCGAGATGCTGGCTTTCGTCGCCGACGAGGCGATCCAGATCCATGGCGGCATGGGGCTGATGGACGATCTGCCGCTGGAGCGCATCTGGCGCGACGCGCGCGTCGAGCGCATCTGGGAAGGCACTTCGGAGATTCAGCGACATATTATTTCGCGGGCGTTGCTGCGCCCGTTCGGGGCTTAGAGCATGATCCGCCAAAACCGGGATCCGGTTTTGGCAACGATCGTGCTCAAATGAAAAGATGACCATGCATAAACTCGAACGTCTCCTGCGCCCGAAATCGATCACCGTGTTCGGCGGGGCGCAGGCCGCCGCCGTCGTCGCGCAATCAATCAAGATGGGCTTTGCCGGCGAAATCTGGCCGGTGCACCCGACTAAAGACGAGGTCGCAGGCCGCAAGGCCTACCGTTCCGTCGCCGACTTGCCCGGCGCGCCGGACGCCGCCTTTGTCGGGGTCAACCGGCATCTCACCATCGAAGTGGTCAAGGCATTGGCCGAGCGCGGCGCCGGCGGCGCCGTCTGCTTTGCCGCCGGCTTCCTCGAGACCGAGGCCTATGACGAGGACGGCGAGCGGCTGCAGGCCGAGCTGGTCGCCGCCGCGGGTGAGATGCCGATCATCGGCCCGAACTGCTATGGCCTGATCAACTATGCCGACGGCGCGCTTTTGTGGCCCGATCAGCATGGCGGGATCAGACTGGCCGAGGGCGGCAAGGGCGTCGCCATCATCACTCAGTCGTCCAACATCGCCATCAACATGACGATGCAGAAGCGCGGTCTGCCGATCGCGTTCCTGATGACGGCCGGCAACCAGGCGCAGACCGGCCTTTCCGAAATGGCGCTCGGTCTGATCGAGGACGAGCGCGTCACGTCGCTTGGCCTGCATATCGAGGCCTTCGATTCCGTGGCCGGCTTCGAGCGATTGGCGGCGAGAGCCCGCGAGCTGAAGAAGCCGATCATCGCCATGAAGGTCGGCCGCTCGGAACAGGCGCGGCAGGCGACGGTTTCCCATACCGCGTCGCTTGCCGGTTCGGATGCCGCCTCGGGCGCGTTCCTGAAGCGGCTGGGCATCGCGCGCGTCGATTCCATACCGGCCTTCATCGAGGCGTTGAAGCTCTTGCACATCACCGGGCCGCTGCCCGGCTACAGACTGTCGTCGATGAGCTGCTCGGGCGGCGAAGCCTCCGTGATGGCCGACAGCGCGGAAGGACGCTGGGTGCATTTCCCGACGCTAAGCGCCGAGCATCGCGCGCATGTCAAATCGACGCTCGGGCCGCTGGTCGCGGTCGCCAATCCGCTCGACTACCACACCTTCATCTGGAACAACGAGCCGGCGATGACGGCCACCTTCACTGCCATGGTGTCGGGCGGCTTCGACCTCAACATGCTGGTGCTCGACTTCCCGCGCCCCGACCGCTGCTCGGACACCGACTGGTGGGCGACGCTGCGTGCCTTCGAGGCGGCGCTGAAGACCAACAGGGCGCAGGGCGCGATCGTCTCCTCGCTGCCGGAAAACCTGCCGGAGGAATATACCGCCGGGCTGATGGCGCGCGGCATGGTGCCCTTGTTCGGCATTTCGGAAGCGATGGACGCCGCCCAGGCCGCCGCCTTCATCGGCTGGGCCTGGCGCGAGCCGCAGGCGCAGCCGGTCGACACCACGGCGGCGGGCGCTTCCGACGGCGACCACGTCACGCCGGACGAAGCCGAGGCCAAAGCGCGTCTGATCGAGGCCGGGCTGCCGGTGCCGAAGGGCGAGCGAGCCTCGAACGCGGTAGAGGCGGTGATTGCGTCCATGGCGCTTGGTTTCCCGGTGGCGCTGAAGACGCTCGGCGTGACGCACAAGTCGGAGGTCGGCGCCGTGCGGCTGAACCTCAAGGACGCCGAATCCGTCAGCAATGCCGCGCATGACCTGTTGCCGCTTGGCACCGGGCTCTATGCCGAGCGCATGGTGCGCGACGGCGTCGCCGAACTGATCGTCGGCTTCACCCGCGACCCGATGTTCGGCGCGGTGATGACGCTCGGCACCGGCGGCGTGCTGGTCGAGCTGCTGCGCGACAGCGTGACCCTGATGCTGCCGGCGACGCGCGACGACATCGAGGCGGCGCTGCGCGGCCTGAAGCTCTATCCGCTGCTGGAGGGCTATCGCGGCCGGCCCAAGGCCGACGTCCAGGCCGCCATCGACGCCATCGCCGGCATTGCCGACTTCGTGCAGAAGAATGAAGGCGAAATCGAAGAGCTCGACATCAACCCGCTGATCGTCTGCGCCGAAGGCAAGGGCGCCTGGATCGCCGACGCACTGCTGGTGCTTGGAGAAAAGAAGAATGGCTGACGTCATCACCACTCGCCGCGAAGGCACGATCCTGGAAGTCACGCTCGACCGGCCCAAGGCCAATGCCATCGACCTCAAGACCTCACGGCTGATGGGCGAGACGTTCAAGGCGTTCCGCGACGATCCCGGCTTGCGCGTCGCCATCGTCAAGACGGCCGGAGACAAGTTCTTCTGCGCCGGCTGGGACCTGAAGGCGGCTGCGGCCGGCGACGCGGTCGACGGCGACTACGGCGTCGGCGGCTTTGCCGGGCTGCAGGAACTGCGCGACTTGAACAAGCCGGTGATAGCTTGCGTCAACGGCATGGCGGTGGGCGGCGGCTTCGAGCTGGCGCTGTCCTGCGACCTGATCTACGCCTCTGACCATTCTTCCTTCGCGCTGCCCGAGATCCGCGCCGGCACGCTGGCCGACGCCGCGACGATCAAGCTGCCGAAACGCATTCCCTACCATATCGCCATGGACCTTCTCCTCACCGGCCGTTGGATGGATGTGGCGGAAGCGCATCGCTGGGGCCTGGTCAACGAGGTGCTGCCCAAGGAGAAGCTGGAGGACCGCGTCTGGGAAATCGCGCGGCTTTTGGCCAGCGGCCCGCCGCTGGTCTTCGCCGCGATCAAGGAGACGGCGCGCGTGGCCGAGGCGCTGACCTTCCAGGAGGCCATGAACAAGGTGACGCGCAGGCAACTGCCGACGGTCGATATCCTCTACGGCTCGGAGGACAATATGGAAGGCTTCCGCGCCTTTGCGGAGAAGCGCGATCCGGTGTGGAAGGGTAGATAGGCCGCAGACGATGGCGTTCCGTCACACCCCCCTCTGCCCTGCCGGGCATCTCCCCCGCAAGGGGGGAGATCGGATGTCACGGTCGCTTTCGCCAATTGCCAGCGTCGCAGGTGGATCGCCGGCGCCCAAGCTGCCAATCTCTCCCCCTGCGGGGGAGATGTCCGGCAGGACAGAGGGGGGTGCTCAGGCTCGACCTTCGCGATCGGCCCAAGCGCTATGACCGACTACAAGACCCTCATCGACGCCGAGACCTGGGCTTTCATCGAGAAGACCAATTCCTGTTACCCGCCCGACACGATCGACTACACGATCGCAGAGCAGCGGGCGATCTACGACCGGATGTGCCGCGAGTTCTTCGCCGGCTATCCGCAAGGCGTGACGGTCGAAACGACCGCCATCGCCACGCCGACCGCCAGCATCCCGATCCGCATCTATAGCAACGCGGAATCGAACAGCGCCGCAATGGTGCTCTATGTTCATGGCGGCGGATTCATCCTCGGCGGGCTGGACAGCCATGACGATGTCTGCGCCGAGCTGTGCGCCCGCACCGGCTACGAGGTGGTCTCGGTCGATTACCGGCTGGCGCCGGAACATCTGCATCCGGCCGCCTTCGACGACGTGCTAAGCGCCTTTGAATGGGCCGCCAAGACCTATGATTGCCCTGTCCTGCTTTGCGGCGACAGCGCCGGCGGAAACCTCTGCGCCGCCGTTGCCCACGCAACGCGCGGTCACATCAAGAAGCCGGCCGGCCAGGTGCTGATCTATCCCAGCCTCGGGGGCGACCGCTCGCGCGGCTCCTATGTGGCGCATGCTGACGCGCCGATGCTGACCCTGCGTGATATCGAATTCTACCTGAACATTCGCACCGGCGGCGTGGACCGGACCGGCGACATCACGCTGTCGCCGCTCGCCGACGCCGATTTCGCCTATCTCCCGGCGACGGTGCTGATCACTGCCCAATGCGACCCGCTGTCCTCAGACGGCGAGGCCTATCGCGACCGCGTCGTCGCGGCCGGCGGGTATGCCTACTGGTTCGAAGAACAGGGGCTGGTGCACAGCTATTTGAGAGCCCGGCATACGGTCGGTCGTGCTCGCGCGAGCTTCACCCGCATCGTCGAGGCGGTCTCCGTGCTCGGCAGAGGCGAGTGGATCTGGTGATTTTGCCAAAGCGCGTGGCGTCGAGAATTCAAGCGCCGCGCTTCGGGGCTGATGCCAAAATCGCTGCTCTCCTTTCGGCGACTTGCATGAGACGGGCAAAGACAGCTCTACCAGCCGGACGCCTAGAGCATTTCACCGTTTCACGGAAACGACGAAATGCTCGGGCTTGTTGTTCTGACGCAATTCCGGACGGAAAACCGCTCACACTTTTTCTCGAATTGCTCTAGACCGGATTGAACCTTTCCGACTCAGCCTGCGACTGACGGCCAGGCGCCGCATGGCGCGGGCCGGAAAGGGAGCCCGTATGATCAGAAATCCAGAGCCGCGGTGGTCCGAGGAAGCAACAGGAGCTCGGCGCGATCATCGGCTTCGGGATGGAGACGACGCGCTCGGCTTTCGGCTGATTCCGTTGACCCTGCCAGGCACCCGGCGTATCGTGAACAGGCGGAAAACAGACAATTCTATCAGGGACGAACGAGCCGGAACGCTGCGACTTACCTTGTTTTGCGCGGCGAAATCGGAGGGTTCTTCCGACGACTTCGGGGGGAGCTCAATGTCTCGCGACCGCGGCTCGTTCGTGGCTTTTCGCGGCGGCGGTTTGCGCCGCGCGATCGTGACCACCAGCGGAATTCTTGCCCTGGCACTGGCCGCCGGCTTTTGCCTCGGCGATGTGGCAAAGGCTCAGGAAGCCCAGATCATCTATCCGGGCTCGATGGCGGTGACCGGCTTCCCCGGCACGATCATCCCGGATTTCGGCTCTCCCGATTCCGAAAAGGGCGGCCTGCCGCCCGGCGTCGACCCGGTCGACGAAACCTTCATCGACACTTCGCAGGCCTCGTTGCGCATTTTCAACGTCTCGCAACTCGGCGGCCCAGCTTCGGGCCAGCTCGTCTACACGCCGCCGCCCTTCGAGGTGACAGCCGGCCAGATCGGCGAGGTCTTCGGCCTCACTTATGACGACGGCGTGCGCGATGGCGTGCCGTCGGGCATTCCGGACCTCTATACGGCGGCGACCTCGCTGCACGGCATCGAGATCGTCACGCCGGACGCCGACGAGGACGGGCGGCCTGAGCGACAGCGCCGCGGCGCCGCCGGCGCTGTCTTCATGAACGGCCAGTTCGGCATCGAAAATGGCGGCGGACCGGGCACCATCTGGAAGATCGACGGTATCTCGGGCGCCGTCTCGAAATTCGCCGACGTCGACACCAACAGCGGGCCCGGCATCGGCAACCTCGCCTTCGATCCGACCCATCGTGAGTTCTTCGCTTCGGATCTCGATACCGGGCTCATCCACCGCATCGATATCGAGGGCAATCTGATCGACAGCTTCGACCATGGCGTTGCCGGGCGTCCCGCGCATGGGCTGGCCCCGGTCGCCGACGACGGCGCCGTGATGGACATCCACGATACTGCCTTCGATTCGGAAGACCCCCGAACCTGGGGCTATACGCAGGATGCGCGCCGCGTCTGGGCCGTCGCCTACCATGGCGGGCGGCTCTACTATTCCGTAGGCGAGAAAGCCGAAATCTGGTCGGTCGGCATTGCAAGCGACGGGGGTTTTGGCCGCGATCCGCGCTGGGAACTGACGGTCAAGGCCGACCAAGATTATGCCGTCACCGATATCGCCTTCGACAATCAGGGTTTCATGTATCTTGCCCAGCGCGGCCCGGTCGAGAACCGCTACGATTACAGCCGCTTCGCCGATACCGGCAAAGGCGAGGTGATCCGCTACCAGGGCGAGGATCCGGACGATCCGGCAACGGAATCGGTCTGGGCCGAGGTGCCGCAGGAATATGCGGTCGGCTTCCCGCAGGGCAACCGGCAGTCGGCAGGCGGCGTCGACCTGCAATACCGCTACGACCCCGAAGGCAATCTTGACACCTCGGTCTGCACCGACACGGTCCTGAACACCGGCGACAAATTGCGCGACAATCCGGAGCTTGCCGAGCGCCTCGCCGCCGGCGGGCCGCTTGCCGTGCATGGCGTCCAGCTCACGCCAAGCAAGCTGGTCAAGCCGGTAAACGTGCCGCCCTTCGGCTCCTGGTTCGTCGACTTCGACGGCTATTTCGAAGACCCGGACGTCCAGGGCCATGTCGGCGACGTCCGGGTCTGGCGCCCCTGCGAGGGCCGCGCCGGCTATTATGAGGAAATCCCCGGCGGCTTCCTGCCTCCCGTCTATCCGCCGGACTTCCCGCCGCCCGGCAACCTGCCGCCATGCCTTGATGTCGAGGACGTGCAGTATTTCTGCACGCCCCGCGGCCTCCGGGCCGACCTCTATCTCGATGACCACGCCGGCTTTGGCGGCGATTCGATCAAGGCTTTGTCCAAGACACCGGGTGTCGGGGTGACCTCACCCATGTCGCATGCGCCGGGCAAGCCCTACACGATCGGCATCACCGGCCATAATCCGGGCGACACCGTCAATGTCGGGCTCTGCTTCTACCGGAAGTCCGACCGGGACAAGGGCGGCTACTATCCTTGCTGCAAGATGACGCTGCCGCTCAGGACGCCGGCCGTCGAGTGCGAAGCGCCGAGGAGGGACAGATGAGCGGTCTCGTCCTTTCCCGCCCTGCCCCGCGCAAAACCGTCATGGGCACGGTCATAAAACCCCTGTCACACGCCAGGCGCGGCGCACGCTGGCTGATGGCGGCCGGTGTCGCGATCGCCATGATGCCGGCAGTGCCGGCGGTTGCGCAGGACAAGGCACCGGCTGGCCAGATCGCCAATCCGGAAATCACGGCTGGATCGCGCGGCATCAATCCGGAGCTCGGGCGGATCATACCCTTCTTCACCAAGAAGGGTGCCCTAAGAGGCTGCGATAGCGTCGAATACGTCTTGAGCTTCGGCATCCATGGCGACCCGCAGGACTTCGACCGGCCAAGCGTGGCGGCCCTTCTGAAGGCGACAAGGCTCGACTTCAAGGACCAGCTGCCGCACGGCTTGCAGATCGTCAGCGTCGACGTCGTCGGCGACGGCACGGGCGCTTCCGGCGGACCGCTGCCCGCTGCTTCGATCAGCACATCGGCCGGTCCAAATGATACGGCAAGCGTTTCCAATTTCCGGATCAGCGCTTCGAACCTCGACGGCGTCGGCGCTGCCGACGAACGCGTGATCACTTTCCGGATCACGGCCAAGATAGAGCATGCCGCCTTCGCCGCGCCGGCAACGGTCGATAACCAGGGTGAGATGAAGGTGGCCTTCAGGGGCGGCCCGGCAACCACGATCCCCTCGCAGGATCCAGACAAGCCCGACGACGCCGATTTCCTCACCGGCGTGAAAACCTCGATCACGATCGACCTGAGCAAGTGCAACCCGCCGCCTCCGCCTCCCAGCAAGGAATGCTTCAAGGTCGAACGCGGCACGGTCGACTGCGTGCCCGGCGGCGGCGCCTTCATCTATCACATGCCGGTCGGTCCGGAGATGGCCGGCAAATGGGTGCAGCTGTCGACGACGACACCCGGCATCACTATCGCCACCGACACCCAGCAGGTACCTGCCGGCGGCGGCGTGTTGAACTGGAAGATCATCGGCGCCTCGCCGGGCGAGGCCATCCATCTCGTCGTCATCGGCATCGACACCTATGCCGGGCCGAAGGAAGGCTGGGGACTTTGCTGCACGCAGGAGATCGACATCGACATTCCGCGTGATCTCAGGTGCCCGCCCCAAAAGCAGCCCGACCTCAAGGTGGAGAAGTGGGCAGAGGTGCCGCGCTGCACGATGTCCGGCGGCTGCGACTTCACCATCACGGTCACCAATGTCGGCGATGCGCCCTATAACGGCAAGATCGTGCTCGACGAGGTGACATTGCCGGCCGGGTCGGCGCTGTCGTCGGGACCGAACCCACCCTGGGTCTGCGCGCCCGGGACGACGCCGATCACCTGCACCCATCCGGCAACCACGCTCCACCCGGGCGCCTCCGCCGTCCTCAAGCTCGGCTTCAAGCCGGCCGGCGGCTGGCAGGGCAGCGTGCTGCGCAATTGCGCCGCCTATGACTACCAGGCGAGCGGCAAGCCGCTGTTCGGCAGCCAGCAGAACGATCGCGGCTGCGCCTCGATCCCGGTCTGCCGCCGTGGCGATCGCGATCCGCAATGCCAGCCTGCGGTCGAGAAGAAGGTCGACCTGCTGCTGAAGAAGCGCGCCCGCATGCCGGTCTGCACGCCGGACGGCATCTGCAGCTTCGTGATCGATATCATCAACAACGGCACCAGCACCTATCACGGGCCGCTGACCGTGATCGACACCTATCCGGGCGACGCGCCGACCTCCTCGGCCTTCGGGCCCAGCCCGCCATGGACCTGCTTGCCGAACGGCCCCGGCCAGTTCCGCTGCGACAATGCCGGCATCTCGCTGCCGCCGGGCGCCTCGACGCCCATCGTGGTCAAGGCGGTCATGCCGGCAAACTACCGGCCGGACACGGTCGAGAACTGCGCCGAGGTGAAGGCCATTGCCGGCGAGGTCGACCTCGCGAACAACAAGGCGTGCGCGACCGAGCGCATCCGCCGTCCGAATGGCGCCAAGCCCGGCCTGCGCATCACCAAGGCGTGCGAGAGCTCGCTGGCCGGTGCGTCTTCGGTATCCTGCCGCATCACCGTGACCAATGCCGGCACTGCTGCCCCCACCGGTCCGGTGCGGGTCAACGATGCCGCCACGCTGGTGTCGGGCGGCGCGCCGGTTGCTGTCCGGACCGTGACCCCGGACGGCGCCGACTGGAACTGCGGGCCAGTGCCCGCCAACATGCTGTCTTGCCAGATTGCCGGCGCCGTCATGACGCCCGGAACCAGCCGGCACTTCGACGTGACGGTCGGCGGCAATGACGCGTTCGAGAACTGCGCGCGCGGCTCTTTTGGGCCGGCGCCCCGCGACGACATCGTCTATCCGATCGGCCAGGCTTGCGCGAAGGGCGGTGGGGCCTCCACGATCCGCGTCGAGAAGACCGGCGACAGCGAATGCCAGCCAGGCGCGCCCTGCTCGTTCGAGATCACCATCACGAATGAGGGGCCGAATGCCTTCTCCGGTCCGGTCCGCATCGGCGATGCGGTCGGCATCGACGGTCTCGGCAGGCTGGAGGGTGTCAAGATCACCGCGATCGACCCGCCTTTCGGCTGCTCGCCGGAGCCGGCGACGCTGCCGGCGTCCTGCATCGCCAATCTGACGCTGGGCGCCGGCGAAAGCCATACGCATCATGTCACAGTGGTCCTTCCCGACGACGCGCGCCTTGCCACTCTGCGGGGTACGGTCAGCGGACAGAACTGCGTCGGGGTGCTCTCGCCAAACACGCCGGTGCAGGGCGGCGGCGATGTGCTGTCGCGCGCCCCAGCCAACGCGCAAGGCGACCGCGGCAGGGCCTATGCATGCCACCCCTTCACAATCAAGCGTGAGGTCAAGAACCAGTGTTCGGGCGGCATGGTGCTCAACTCGGCCGGCCGCTGCGCCTGCCCGGACGGCACCACATTCCGCAACGGTCAGTGCTCGTCCGGCGGCACCAAGCTTCTGCCGCTGCCATTGCCGCAGCGCTGCGTCCTACTCAAGGGCCAGATCCGGACCGAGGACGGGCGCTGCGTCTGCCCGCGAGGCGCCGAGCTGGAAAACGGCAGATGCGTTCAGAGCGAGCAGCCGCAGGAGCCGCAGTGCACGCTGCGTCCCGGCCAATACCGCGACCAGGACGGCAATTGCGTATGCCGGCGCGGCGAGCTGGTGAACGGCGTCTGCCGGGTCGCTCCGCCGAAATGCACTATCCGCGGCGCCGTGCCGACACCGGATGGCTGCGCCTGTCCCAAGGACACGCATGTCGACCGCGCCGCCAAGGCTTGCGTGCCCGACAGGCAGCAGCCGCCCAGCCAGTGCCGCATTCGTGGCCAGGTGCGCAATGCCGATGGCGATTGCGTCTGCCCGAGGGGGACGGCGTTGAAGGGCAAAGCCTGCGTGCCGGTCAGGAAGCCGCAAGCATGCTCCATCCGCGGCCAGTTCCTCAACAAACGCGGCGTCTGCGTGTGTCCACGCGGCACCGAAGTGATCGAAGGTAGATGCGGCAGGTTCGAAGACGCTGTATGCGCGCCGGGCTCGGAGATGATCGATGGCATGTGCCAGCCGATCATCAGGCGGCGCTGCCCGGTCGGAACGGCCGGCCGGTATCCGGATTGCTTCCCGATCCGCAGGCGGCCAGGCTTGGAGATCGATCCGGACCTGCTGCTCAATCCGAATATCCTGCAGCAGTTGGTGCCAAGAAGCCAACCAAGGCTGCAGCGGAACCCGGCGACTGACAACCTTCAGTAAGGCAGCCCATCACTACCGCGCCCGCGAACCCGCCGGAGAAATCCAGCGGGTTCTCTCTTTCCCGCATCGCAGCTCGCGTTTTTGCGCGCCCCTCGAGCGAAGCGGAAAACACGCTTCCCCTTGGCCGGACGATGGTCTAGGCAGACCCGCGTGCCAGCGCGCAGCCCAGCGCGCCGATGAGGATGCCGGGAGAAGCCTTTCATGAGCAAGAAGACCCTGATCGCACCATCGGTGCTGGCGTCGGACTTTTCGAAGCTCGGCGACGAGGTCGAAGCGGTCGCGGCGGCCGGAGCCGATTGGATCCATCTCGACGTGATGGACGGCCATTTCGTGCCCAACATCACTTTCGGCCCACCGGTGATTAAGGCGATCCGCAACCGGACAAAAACCTTCTTCGACTGCCATCTCATGATCGCGCCTGCCGACCCCTACCTGGCGGCCTTTGCCGAGGCCGGCTGCGACGGCATAACGGTGCATGCCGAGGCCGGCCCGCATCTCGACCGATCGCTGCAAACCATCAAAGGTCTCGGCAAGAAGGCCGGTGTCTCGCTCAACCCGGCGACGCCGGAAACGGCGATCGAATATGTGCTCGACCGGCTCGACCTCATCCTGATCATGACCGTCAATCCCGGCTTCGGCGGCCAGGCTTTCATCCCGGCGATCGTCGACAAGGTGCGAAAGGTCAAGGCGCTGATCGGCGAGCGCCCGATCCGCATCGAGATCGACGGCGGCATCTCGCCGGAAACGGCGCCGCTGGTGACGGCCGCCGGCGCCGGCGTGCTGGTGGCCGGCGCGGCCATTTTCAAAGGCGGCACAGTAGAAACCTATCGGGCAAATATCGAAGCGATCCGCTCAGCCGCCGACAAGGCCGCCCGTTAAAGACGTCGACAGTGCGTTCCTACCAAAAGCCGCCTCGCTAACTAAGGGCTGTTCAGTATACCGAGTTATGTCAAGTCTCCCACTGACGTCAGCCTTTTTTCAAGTGGATTTTACTTTATTCGATAATTGACCCCGCCTTGTCTTAAAGTACGAATATCGCCATCATACGTTTTTAGGCGGCAGTGCTCGGCTGCAAGATACATCGTATGAAATTGCTTGGCCGAGGGGCCCTGCAAAACAGGGGCCGGCAATAGGAGTCAAATTGCCATACGGGAACGCCGATACGGGCGAAGGCAAGGGTGCCAAGAGCACGCTGGCCAGTTCGGTCTACCATCAGCTCCGCGAGGACTTGCTGCGGGGAGCTTTGGAAGCCGAGGGCAAGCTGCGCGTCGAATGGGTCGTTTCCCGGTATGGCGCCGGCGCCTCGCCGGTGCGAGAGGCGCTGAACCGTCTGGCCGCCGAGGGATTGCTCGGCCGCCACGACCAGCGCGGCTTCTTCGTGATGCCGGTCAACGCGGCCGAGTTGGAGGAGCTCACCCGCACGCGGTGCTGGCTGGAAGAACGCGCATTACGCGAATCCATTGCGCACCGCACCGCGGAATGGGAAGAACAGCTGGTGCTCGCCCTGCACCGCCTGGCGCGCGCCGAACGCCGCCGGCCCGACGACCCGGCAACCAACAATCCGGAATGGGAGAAGCTGCACCGCGCCTTTCATCGCGCGCTGATCTGCGCCTGCCGCTCGCATTGGCTGATCGGCTTTTGCGACCAGCTTTCCGACCAGGCCTCCCGCTACCGGCTGATCTCGCAGCGCGGCCCCGGCTCCGAACGCGACGACTTCGGCGAGCACCGGACGATTGCCGAGCGGACCATGGACGGCGACGCCGACGGCGCGGTCGAGGCCTTGCTCAGTCACTACCGCCTGACGGCGGAGATGTGCATGGCGCAGCTCAGCCCAGGCGACGGTCCGCGGGCTCGCGCAGGCAAGGCCGCGCGCGGTCGCAAATAGCTGCCCATCGCTGACAAATCTGATATTCGCTCTGGCCGAGCTTTCGACGCCAGGGGACGACATGACCAATCACCTGTTCGACGCGTTTCGCGCCAGCATGCCGGCGCCTGGCCAAGTGCTGATGGAGACGGATGACGGGCGTTCGATTTCCTATGCCGACATGCTGGCGCGGTCCGCGCGGTTTGCGAACGCGCTGGTCGCCGCTGGTGTGCTGCCCGGCGATCGCGTCGCGGTGCAGGTGGAGAAGACCCCTGAAGCTTTGCTCCTCTATCTCGCCTGTCTGCGCGCCGGCGCCGTCTTCCTGCCGCTCAACACCGCCTATACGCTGCCGGAGCTCGACTATTTCTTCCGCGACGCGGAGCCGCGGCTGGTCGTGTGCGATCCGGAAAAGGTGAAGGATGTGCAACCGCTTGCCGCATCGGCGGGGGCGGCGACGCTGACGCTAGGCCGCGACGGACAGGGCACGCTTGCGGACCGTGCGGCGCTGCAGCCGGCGGATTTTGCGGATCTGGAGCGCGGCCCCGACGATCTTGCCGCCATCCTTTACACATCGGGCACGACGGGCCGCTCCAAGGGAGCCATGCTCAGCCACGAGAACCTCGCCTCCAACGCGCGCGTGCTGGTGGATTACTGGCGCTTCAGCAGCGATGATGTGCTCATCCACGCGCTGCCGATCTTCCACACGCACGGCCTGTTCGTCGCGACCAACGTCATCCTGATGGCCGGCGCAAAGATGCTGTTCGAGCGGAAGTTCGACCCGGCCCGTGTGATTTCGATTCTGCCGCGCGCGACCGCGCTGATGGGCGTGCCGACCTTCTATGTGCGGCTCCTGCAGCAGCAGGGCCTGACGAAGGAGGCGGCCAGCCGCATGCGGCTGTTCATCTCCGGTTCGGCGCCGTTGCTTAGCGAGACGCATAATGCCTGGCGCGAGCGCACCGGCCACGCCATCCTCGAACGCTACGGCATGACCGAAACCAACATGAACACCTCCAATCCCTATGACGGCGAACGGCGCGCTGGCACGGTCGGCTTTCCGCTGCCGGGTGTCACGCTGCGCGTCGCCGACCCCGAAAGCGGCAAGCCGCTAGCCCAGGGCGAGATCGGCATGATCGAGGTGAAGGGCCCGAACGTCTTTGCCGGCTATTGGCGGATGCCAGAGAAAACCAAGGCCGAATTCCGCGACGACGGCTTCTTCATCACCGGCGACCTCGGCCTGATCGACACCGGCGGCTATGTCCACATCGTCGGCCGCGGCAAGGACCTGATCATCTCGGGCGGCTACAACGTCTATCCCAAGGAGATCGAGAGCGAGATCGACGCGCTTGCCGGCGTTGCCGAAAGCGCGGTGATCGGGGTTGCGCATCCCGACTTCGGCGAAGGCGTCACGGCGGTCGTGGTGCGCAAGCCGGGCTCGGCAATCAGCGCAGCCGATATCGCCGACGCCATTGCCGGGCGGCTGGCCAAATACAAGCATCCAAAGCAGGTGATCTTCGTCGACGAATTGCCGCGCAACACAATGGGCAAGGTGCAGAAGAACGTTTTGCGCGAGGCGTACAAGGATATCTACCAATCCAGACCGCAGAGCTAGGACTAGTGCAAACGCCCGGCAGCTTCGTCATTTTAGGGCGGAGCAAGGAGCGAAGCGACGCGGGAAGACCCTGGAAGCCATGCCTTAACGCCAAGGCGTGCAACGATTACAGAATTCTGCACCGTTGCGCCCCACCGCAGAGGTCACGGCATGGATCCTCGGGTCAAGCCCGAGGATGACGAAGGAAGAGGCCTACGCCGCAAAAACCTTCTCGCCGCCGATCCAGACATTCTTGACGTCCAGGTCTTCCGACAGCCCGACAATGTCCGCTGCGGTGCCGTTGGCGAAGCGGCCGAGGCGATGCGCCTGGCCGATCGCTTCGGCGGGATAGAGCGAGGCCATGCGGAGCGCCTCGTCGAGATCGAGCCCGACCACGCGATGGACGAAGCGCACGGCGGAAATCATGTCTAGATCGGCGCCGGCCAGCGTGCCGTCGGCAAGCCTGAGACTCCCGTCCTTGCGGTAGATGGTACGGCCGTTGAGGGTGAAGGATGTCATGTCGGTGCCGATCGTCGCCATGGCGTCGGTGACCAAAAGGATCCTGCCCGGGCCTTTCTTGGCATTGAGTGCAAGCGTCATGGTGCCGGGATGGACATGGATTCCGTCCGCGATGATGCCAGCGTAGAAGCTGCCGGTGTCGATCGCCGCTCCGGCCAGTCCCGGCTCACGATTGCCGATCTGGCTCATGGCGTTGAAGAGATGGGTGACGACCGTGGCGCCGGCCTCGGCGAAGGCCGTTGCCGTGGCATAGCCGGTGTCGGAGTGGCCGAGGCTGACAACGATGCCGGCCGCGGCCAGCGCCGTGACCCGGGCCGGCTGGACCGATTCCGGTGCGACCGTGGTGAGCAGCACCGGCAAGCCCTGACGCGCCGCGACCAGCGCAGCCTGGTCAGCGTCCGTCATTGGCCGGATAAGAGCCGGATCATGCGCGCCCTTGCGCGCGACGGACAGATGCGGGCCTTCGAGATGCAGCCCAAGAAAACCCGGCACCTTCTTCCGGGCGGCCTCGGCGCCGGCGGCGACCGCCGCGGCGGTGATCGCCGGCGTGTCGGTGATCAGCGTCGACAAGAGCGCCGTGGTGCCGAAGGGCGCGTGCGCCCGGCAGATGGTCTCGATCGAGGCGACATCGGGATGGTCGTTGAGCATGACGCCGCCACCGCCATTGACCTGGATGTCTACGAAGCCGGGAACCAAGAGGCCGCCACCGGTCTCGGCACGGGAGACGCCTGACGGCACGGCGCCGGTGGGCAGAATGGCCTCGACCATGCCGTCCTTGATGACAAGGGCCGTATCGTCGTGCCAGTCGGCCCCGTCGAAGATACGGGCGCCGGTAAGGGCGAAACGGTCGCTCATACGGTTTCCGTCACCTTGCGCAGATTGCGTGGCGCATCCGGATCGAGGCCGCGATGGCGAGCGAAGGCCTCGACGAAGCCATAGAAGGACACGATCAGCGGCAGCGGATCGGTTAACGGATGGCCGGTTGCGACATACGGCAGCCGCCTGGCTGCCTTCGCCTTGTCGGAGGTGACGAAAGCGGCCGCGCCTTTGGCCGTCAAGCTATCGGCGGCCTCGGCCACCGAAGGCTCCGACGCGTCGCGGGCAGCAAGCGCCAGGACCGGGAAGCCCGGCCCGACCAGCGCCAGCGGCCCGTGCATGACCTCGGCGGCGCTATAGGCCTCGGCATGCATGGCGCAGGTTTCCTTGAATTTCAGCGCCGCCTCGCTGGCGATCGCGAAGGATGGGCCGCGGCCGAGGATGAACAGCGAGCGCGGGGACTCGAGCGCCGCGGCGAGCGCCATCCAGTCGCAGGCGATCGCCTTGTCGAAATGCTCCGGCAGGCGGGCGAGCGCAGCAAGCAGCGCCTCATCGCCAGTGCTGTGCGCCATCAGCGCCAGGGCGGCGACGGCCGAGTTGACGAAGGTCTTGGTGGCCGCGACGCTGCGCTCCGGGCCGGCGAGAATGTCGATGGCATAATCCGAGGCGCGCGCCAGCGGCGAGTCGGCGGTGTTGGTGATGGCGACGGTGAGCGCGCCGCCGGCTCTCGCGGTTTCGGCCATGGCGACGATGTCGGGACTCTTGCCCGACTGCGAGATCGCCAGGCAAGCCGAGCCGCGTAGCCTCAGCTTCGCGCCATAGATGGAAGCGATCGACGGGCCGACGGAAGCGACGGCGAGGCCGGCTGTCAGCTCCACAGCATATTTCATGAAGGTGGCGGCATGGTCGGACGAGCCGCGCGCCACGGTAACGACGAAATGCGGATCGCGCTTGCGAAGGCCGCGGCCGGCCTCGGCCAGCACGTTGGCCGAGCCGTCGAGCAGGCGGGCGGTGGCCTGCGGGATCTCCTCGATCTCGCGCCGCATGTGGGTGGCGGTTGCGCTCATGGCCGGCTCTCCTCTCCCGGCCCGGTCAGCCGGAGTTCCGCGACGAAGTCATAGGCGTCGCCCCTGTAGATCGAGCGCGTGAACTCGATCACCTTGCCGCTCGCCAGATAGGAAATACGCTCGATGTGCAGGCCGGCAACCCCCGGCGGCACTTCGAGAAGGCGCGCGTCGCCGTCGCCGAGATTGGCGGCCGAAATGCGCTGCACGGCCCGCACCGGGCGGTTGCCGGTCAGTTCCAGCGCCGCGTAGAGCGAGGAGCCGATCGCTTCGGGGTCGGGAAGCACGCTCGCCGAAATCGCGGCGCGCTCGATCGCCAGCGGCGTGTCGTTGGCGATGCGCAGGCGCGCCACGCGCGCCACCAGCTCGCTCGACGACAGGCCGAGCACCATCATCTCGTCCGGCGAGGGCGCATAGAGGCCGCGGTCGAGCCAGGCCGAGCGCACGACCATGCCGCGGCGCGCCATATCCTCGGTGAAGGAGGTGAGCCGCGACAGCGACTGCTCGACACGTTCCATGCGCGGGGCGACAAAGGTGCCGGAGCCATGGCGCTGGACGAGGATGCCGCCCTTGACGAGATCCTGCACGGCCTTGCGCACAGTGACGCGCGAAATGTCGGCCTTGCTGGCTATATCGCGCTCTGACGGCAGCGCGTCACCCGGCCCGATCAGGCCGCGATTGACCGCTTCCTCAATGCTTTTTCTCAGCTGCAGGTAAAGCGGCGCGCCGCTCTGCGAGGATTCTTTGAGCATAGCGAAGATCTGGTCGGCGGCGCTCATCGCGGCGCCTCCGGCAGCATAGCGAAGATCTTGTCGGCGGCGCTCATCGTGGCGCCTCCGGCAGCATAGCGAAGATCTGGTCGGCGGCCCTCATCGCGGCGCCTCCGGCAGCATAGCGAAGATCCGGTCGGCGGCGCTCATCGGGCGCCTCCGGATTTGCCCGCGAAGATGCGCGCGGCCATCTGCACCGCGCCGCCGAGCGCGTCGTCAAGCGGGGCCTTCAGCAGCGCCTGATAGCGCGCCGACAGCCGCGGCGCGTAGAGCGGCGCCAGGCCGCCGAGCAGGCATAGCGGCGCGTCGTCGGCGAGTTCGAGCGCGCCGAGCGAAGCCTCGACATCGGCAACCGCCTTATCGAGGATCCAATTGGCGACGAGATCGCCCTTTTCGGCATGCTCGAAGACTTTTGGGGCGAAACCGCCGAAGTCGCCGGGCTTGGCGTTGGTGGTGAACTCGACCACGTCCTCGGGATTGTTGCGGAAGACGGCAAGCATGGCATCCGTCAGCGGCGAGCCGGGGCGGATGCCGTCATAGGCAAGGAGCGTCTGCTCGAGCAGGTCGCGGCCGATACGGGCGCCGCTGCCCTGGTCGCCGACCTGGAAACCCCAGCCGCCGATGGCGCGCGACTTGCCCGCTTTGCGCGCCATATAGGCGGTGCCGGTGCCCAGGATCGCCATGGCGCCGTCGCCGGAGCCGACGGCGCCTTCGAGCGCGATCTCGGCATCGGTCTCGACGCGGCTTTTGCTGAACGGCAGGATCGCTTCCAGCTGCTGCCTGTAGGTGCCGACATTGGCTCCGGCGAGGCCGAGAATGGCAGGCGTCTCGGGGATCAGCTCCGGATCTTCACCGGCGGCCACGAAAGCTTGCCTTGCCGCCTCGACGATGTTTGCGCGCGCCCCGGTAAGGTCGGTGCGGATATTGGCCGCGCCGCTCTTGGCGCGGCCAACGACAGCGCCGTCGGCGGTCGCAAGGGCCGCCCTGCAGCTTGTGCCGCCGCCATCGATGCCAAGCACGAATTTCACGCGATTTTCTCCTCGTCGCGGATAATACCAATAAAATACCAATAGCCAAGCGTTAATTTCGGTTCAAAAAAGAATAAGGCGTATTTGATTGAAAAGACATGGAAATTTGTCCCCGACGCGCTCCGGAGCATGAAAACGCGATGAGAGATGTGGACAAGTGGTATTTTTTTGGTATTGTTCGATCAGTTGGAGGAAAGCGGATGGCCGAGACGCGCACGGAAGCGCTTCATCAGAACGCCGCGGGGCTGGATGTCCAGGCCCCGGACGCCATCCTTTCGTTCCTCGCCAATGCGCAAATCGAGGCCGCCAGGGCCGTGCACGGCGCCATTCCGGCCATTGCCGAGGCCGCCGAGCTTGTCGCCAGACAATTGAAGGGTGGAGGCAGGCTCGCCTACGCGGCAGCCGGCAGTTCCGGCCTGATGGCTGTCGCCGATGCGCTGGAACTTCCCGGCACATTCGGTATAGCGCGGGACCGCATCGCCATCCTGATCGCCGGCGGCGACGAGGCGTTCCGCACGCTTGCCGGCGGACCGGAAGACGATACCGAGGAAGCCGCGGCAGCCGTCGCGAATGCCAATATCGGCAAGGGCGACTGCCTGATCGCCATCTCGGCCAGCGGCTCGACGCCCTATGCCGTCCAGGCGATCGGCGATGCCCGGCGCCGGGGCGCGGCGACGATCGCGATCGCCAACAACAACGGCGCGACGCTGTTCGGCGAGGCCGACGTCGCCATCCTGCTCGAGACGCCGCCGGAGCTGATCGCCGGCTCGACGCGCATGGGCGCGGGAACTGCACAAAAGATCGCGCTCAACATGCTGTCGACGCTCGCTGCCGTCCATCTCGGCCATGTGCATGACGGCTACATGGTCAACCTTGCCGCCGACAACATCAAGCTGCGTGACCGCGCGGTGCGCATGGTGGCCGCCATCAGCGGACGCAGCCGCGAAGATGCGGCGCGCCTGCTCGAAGAGAGCGGTGGCGGCGTCAAGACTGCCATTCTGCTCGCCGCGGGTGCTGCCAATGCCGATGCGGCCGAGAAGATACTGGAAAAAACCGGCCAGAAGCTCAGGCCGGCGCTTTCCGCGATCGAGGGGAGCAAGGCGCGCTAGCCGCTGTTCTCATCAAAACCGAACCTGAAAAAGGTCAACAGGGAGACTGGACATGACGACCAAACTACTGACGGCACTTCTCATCGGCACGAGCATTCTCGGCACCACCGGGATGGCCCTCGCCGAAGACGTCACGCTCAACATCGAGAGCTGGCGCGGCGACGACCTGACCATCTGGAAGGACAAGCTGATCCCGGCCTTCGAAGCCAAGAACCCCGGCATCAAGGTGGTGTTCGCGCCCTCGGCGCCGACCGAGTATGACGCGGCACTCGGCGCCAAGCTCTCTGCCGGCTCGGCGGGCGACCTGATCACCTGCCGCCCCTTCGACAAGTCGCTTGAGCTGTTCAAGAAGGGCAACCTCGCCGACCTCTCGTCGCTGCCCGGCATGGACAACTTCTCTCCGGTCGCCAAGGCCGCCTGGCAGACCGACGACGGAAAGTCGAGCTTCTGCGTGCCGATGGCTTCGGTCATCCACGGCTTCATCTACAACAAGGACGCCTTCGACAAGCTCGGCCTCAAGGTGCCGACGACGAATGAAGAGTTCTACGCCGTGCTCGACAAGATCAAGGCGGACGGCACCTATATCCCGATGGCGATGGGCACGAAGGACCTTTGGGAAGCCGCGACCATGGGCTACCAGAACATCGGCCCGAACTACTGGAAGGGCGAGGAAGGCCGTCAGGCGCTGATCAAGGGCGAGCAGAAGCTGACCGATCCGCAGTGGGTCGAACCCTACAAGGAACTGGCCAAGTGGAAGCCCTATCTCGGCGACGGTTTCGAGGCGCAGACCTATCCGGACAGCCAGAACCTGTTCACGCTCGGCCGCGCCGCCATCTACCCGGCTGGCTCCTGGGAGATCGGCCTGTTCAACACCCAGGCGCAGTTCAAGATGGGCGCCTTCCCGCCGCCCGTGCAGAAGGCCGGTGACACCTGCTACATCTCCGACCACACCGATATCGGCATGGGCCTGAACGCAGCCTCGAAGCACCCGGAAGAAGCCAAGAAGTTCCTGTCCTGGGTCGCTTCGCCGGACTTCGCCAACATCTACGCCAATGCGTTGCCGGGCTTCTTCAGCCTGAACAACACGCCGGTGAAAATGGAGGACCCGCTGGCACAGGAATTCGTCTCCTGGCGCGGCAAGTGCAAGTCGACGATCCGCTCGACCTACCAGATCCTGTCGCGCGGCACGCCAAACCTCGAGAACGAGACCTGGGTCGAATCGGCCAATGTGATCAACGGCACCGACACGCCGGAAGCCGCGGCCAAGAAGCTGCAGGACGGCCTCGACAGCTGGTACAAGCCGGCGAAGTAAGGCTTTAGCCATTCGAACCGGCCGGGCGCCGCCCGGCCGGCCTTCGGACAGATTTAATAGCGATTGTCGGCGCCGCCTCTCGGTCTTACCCTCACCCTTGCGGGAAGACGAAGCCGCACTGTCGCTGGCCTTGTTCCCTCGCATCATGGGGACAGTCAGGCCGCCGTGCATCGAGGCATCAGCCAAGCACCATCGACCTGGAACCGAGAGACGGCGGGGACCGAACTCATGGCCGCACAAACACGACCCAAGAAACCGATCCGCTGGCATATCGGCGTCTTCCTGGCGCCGGCGGTGCTGGTCTACACGGCAGTCATGATCCTGCCGCTGTTCGGCACCCTGCAGCTTTCCCTGTTCCGCAACATCAACCAGGCGCAAGTGTTCGTCGGGTTCGACAATTTCCACAAGCTGTTCGGCGATCCCAACTGGTCGGTGAATTTCTGGAACGCGCTGCGGAACAATGTCTGGTTCTTCATCATCCACATGCTGGTGCAGAATCCGATCGGCATCCTCTTGGCGGCGCTGCTGTCCAGCCCGAGACTGCGGTTTGCCGCCTTCTATCGCACCGCGATCTTCGTGCCGACGATCCTGTCCTTCGTCATCGTCGGCTTCGCCTGGAAGCTGATCCTGTCGCCGATCTGGGGCGTCGCGCCGCACCTGCTCGACTTCGTCGGGCTGAAGAGCCTGTTCACGCCTTGGCTCGGCAAAGAGCAATATGCGCTCACCGCGCTCAGCCTCGTCTCGGTCTGGCAGTTCGTCGGCATCCCGATGATGCTGATCTATGCAGCGCTTCTGTCGATCCCCGACGAGGTGATCGAGGCCGCCGAATGCGACGGCGTCACTGGTATGGCGCAGTTCTGGAAGATCAAGCTGCCGCTGATCCTACCTTCGATCGGCATCATTTCGATCCTGACCTTCGTGGGCAATTTCAACGCCTTCGACCTGATCTACACCGCGCAAGGGGCGCTCGCCGGTCCGAACTATTCGACCGACATTCTCGGCACCTTCCTCTACCGCGCCTTCTTCGGTTTTCAGCTGCAGGTCGGCGATCCCAACATGGGTGCCGCGATCGCCACGATCATGTTCCTGATCATCCTCGCCGGCGTCTGCGTCTACCTGTTCCTCGTCCAGACGCGCCTGCGTCGCTATCAGTTCTGAGGCGCGCCATGAGCACCGCAACACATTCGCTTCCCCGCACCATCGGCGCCCATGCGGTCCTTTTGACCTACACGGTGATCGCGCTGTTCCCGGTGATCCTGGTCATCATGAACTCGTTCAAGTCGCGCGCCGGTATTTTTGGCGCGCCGCTGACGCCGCCGACGCCGAAAACTTTCGACCTGATCGGCTACACCACCGTGTTCGGCCAGGGCGACTTTCTGCATTATTTCCAGAACAGCCTCGTCGTCACGGTCGCCTCGCTGTTCTTCGTGCTTCTGTTCGGCGCCATGGCCGCTTTCGCACTGTCGGAATACCGCTTCCGCGGCAACACGATGATGGGGCTCTATCTCGCGCTCGGCATCATGATCCCGATCCGCCTCGGCACCGTCGCCATCTTGCAGCTGATGGTGGCGAGCGGGCTGGTCAACACGCTGACGGCGCTGATCCTGGTCTACACGGCGCAAGGCCTGCCGCTCGCCATCTTTATCCTGTCGGAGTTCATGAGGCAGGTGTCCGACGACCTGAAGAACGCCGGCAGGATCGACGGGCTGTCGGAGTACACGATCTTCTTCCGGCTGGTGCTGCCGCTGGTGCGCCCGTCGATGGCGACGGTCGCCGTCTTCACCATGATCCCGATCTGGAACGACCTGTGGTTTCCGCTGATCCTGGCGCCGTCGGAAGAGACCAAGACGGTGACGCTCGGCGCGCAGCTCTTCCTGGGCCAGTTCGTCACCAACTGGAACGCGATCCTGGCGGCGCTCTCGCTGGCGATCCTGCCGGTGCTGATCCTCTACGTCATCTTCTCGCGGCAGCTGATCCGCGGCATCACGTCAGGAGCCGTCAAGTGAGTGCAGAACAGCCTCTTCGCGTCGTCGTCGCCGGCCTTGGCAATATGGGCCGCAGCCATGCGCTGGCCTATCACACCAACCCGGGCTTCGAGATCGCCGCGCTCGTGAACCGTTCCGAGGTGCCGCTGCCGGATGGGCTCGCGGGCTATCGCATCAGGCGCTCCTTCGAGGACGTGCTGCGCGACGAGAAACCGGACGTCGCCGCCATCGCTACTTATTCCGACAGCCACGCCGACTATGCGGTGCGGGCGTTCGAGGCCGGCTGCCATGTCTTCGTCGAGAAGCCGCTGGCGACCACGGTGGCGGACGCCAGGCGCGTCGTCGATGCCGCCAAAGCCAACGGCAGGAAGCTGGTGATCGGCTATATCCTGCGCCACCATCCGTCCTGGATGCGGCTGATCGCCGAGGCGCGCAAGCTCGGCGGGCCATACGTATTCCGCATGAACCTCAACCAGCAGTCCTCCGGCCACAGCTGGGAAACGCACAAGCAGTTGATGCAGACCACCTCGCCGATCGTCGATTGCGGCGTGCATTATCTCGACGTGATGCTGCAGATCACCGACGCCAGACCGGTCGAGGTGCGCGGCATGGGCGTGCGGCTCAGCGATGAAGTGGCGCCCTCGATGTATAATTACGGTCACCTGCAGGTGCTGTTCGAAGACGGCTCGGTCGGCTGGTACGAGGCCGGCTGGGGACCGATGGTTTCGGAGACCGCCTTCTTCGTGAAGGACGTGATGTCGCCCAAAGGCTCTGTGTCGATCGTCATGAAGGAGGGCGTGAAGTCCGACGACATCGACACGCACACCAAGACCTCGACCATCCGCCTGCACAGCGCCGCGACCGGGCCGGACGGAAAGTTCATCAAAGAGGACGAACTGCTGTCGATGGAAGGCGAGCCGGGGCACCAGGAACTCTGCGATCTCGAACAGGCCTTCCTGCTCAAGGCCATCCGCGAGGACATCGACCTGACCCGCCACATGGAGGACGCGGTGAAGTCGCTCGCCGTCTGCCTCGCCGCCGACCAGAGCGTGCGCACCGGCGCGCCAATCAAACTCTAGAACAAGGACGAAGCCGTGGGCTCGCTGAACATCGAGAACGTGAAGAAGGCATTCGGGCCGGTCGAGGTGCTGAAGGGCATCGACCTCGAGGTCAATGACGGCGAATTCGTCGTCTTCGTCGGCCCGTCCGGCTGCGGAAAGTCGACGCTGCTGCGCGTGATCGCAGGGCTAGAGGATTCGACCTCCGGGCGCGTGGTGATCGACGGCGACGACGTCTCCGTCACGCCGCCCGCAAAACGCGGCATCGCCATGGTGTTCCAGACCTACGCGCTCTATCCGCATCTGACGGTGAAGAACAATATGGGGCTCGGCCTGAAACAGGCCGGCACGCCTTCGGCCGAGATCGAGCGCCGCATCAAGATCGCTTCCGCGATGCTGTCGCTCGAGCCCTATCTCGAGCGGCGGCCGGCGGAGCTGTCGGGCGGGCAGCGCCAGCGCGTCGCGATCGGCCGCGCCGTGGTGCGCGAGCCGAAGCTGTTCCTGTTCGACGAGCCGCTGTCCAATCTCGACGCGGCGCTGCGCGTCAACACCAGGCTGGAGATCGCGCAGCTGCACCGGCGGCTAAAGGCAACGATGATCTACGTCACGCACGACCAGGTCGAAGCGATGACGCTGGCCGACAAGATCGTCGTGCTCAATGCCGGCCGCATCGAGCAGATCGGCAGCCCGATGGAGCTCTACAATGCGCCGGCCAATGAATTCGTCGCCGGCTTCATCGGCTCGCCGAAGATGAATTTCATCGACGGCGCCAAGCTTGGCGAGACGGCGAAGACCGTCGGCGTGCGCCCGGAACATCTGACCGTCGATGCAAAATCCGGCGCCTGGAAAGGCACGGTGGTGCATGCCGAGCATCTCGGCGCCGACACCAATCTCTATCTCGACTGCGAGAAGGCCGGGCTGCTCACCGTGCGGATCTTCGGCGTCTACAATGCCGAACCGGGCGCGACGCTCTATGCAACGCCGGATCCGGCGAAGACGTATCGGTTCGGGGCAGATGGAAGGGTGTTGAAGTAGCGCCGGCCTCCCCTTCTCCCCTTGCGGGAGAAGGTGGATCGGGGCGCAGCGCCGAGACGGATGAGGGGTGCTCCAGCGGAGTGCGACGCTTACTTCTGCAACGCAGAGATCGTTCCAACACCCCTTGTATCTGCGCGGAGGAGACTTTGTGCGAGAAGAGCGACTGAGCCTCGAACCGGACGGCCATCCG
>NZ_JARTVP010000017.1:0-63973 GCF_029625865.1 Mesorhizobium sp. WSM4887 | reverse complement strand
GATGGATGCTGAAGCGTGGTAACTCCAGTCTCCTCGGTCCGGTCCGAATGGACAACCTCTCGAAAGCTCACACCTAGGATGGGTGCTGCCACGCGGCTCGGACTCAGCGTGCATTATCACGTAAATGTTGAGAGAATGAATGGCGCCGCGAAGGGCAATTCCAGCCGTCCAAAGCGACAGGCGTGTCGCGGCCTCGACATTGCAGTGGCGCTTACCTAACACGGCCTCACACTGCCCTCTAAACGGCCCCGAATTTGAACTGACGGCCCCTGGCCGGTTCATCGGGCAGGTCAAGGGCTAGGTGTAGTACACAGGGCTCATAACTTTCAGTTTCTAGTTGGTACGATGGGCCGTGGACGGTCGATGCAGACTTCAAGATGGCGAACGAAGCTCTCCATGCGTGCGTTGTCGAGGCAAGTGCCTTTGCCATGCTCGCGACTGGAGAGATTTCAAAATGAGCCTTGTAAGCGGAGAATGCCGCCGACGCTGTTCGGCTTGCTCGTGCCCTTGACGGCGGTAGGCTCGGCAGGGCCGAGGCCAGAGTTGCCGTAGTGGTCGTAATCGACCTCGGCTGTGACCGTGAAGCCGGGAACGACCATGTAGGCGACGTTTGCAGCCACACCAGCATCCTTGAGCTGATCACCCGAGACCTGAAGGTTGAACGAAGTTTTCTCGTCAAACTCGTAGGTGGCGCCCGCCCAGAAAGCCCACTGGCCGTTCCAGATTTTGTACGAGCCGCGCCCATGATTGGCAATTGCGCCGTTTGAGTCCTCGTTGAGACTGGCATTGGAACCGTAGCCGAAGAGTCCAAACAGCGACAGCTGGTTTGTGACAGCGACGTCGACGCGGATCTTGCCGGCAAAAGCTTCGTAATTGCTGTCATAAGCCGCGACGCCGATGATCGAGCCCCAGCCTTGCGTGTATTTCAAGCCGGCGACAACGTGCGGAATATAGCTGTCGATAGTACCGGCTGAGCCCGATCCTTGTTCGAGCGAAATCACAGTCGAAATGCCGTTGCCGGCGTCGAAGTGGTACTGAGCCACGTTGGTGTCGAAGCCGGCCGACGGAACGAGCATACTATCGAGAACGTTGCCAGCGTAGCTTGCAAACGTATCGAAGGCCGACCCCTCCTTGCCAACTCGCAGGCCTCCCAGCTCGACCCAGGCAGAAGCCAGTGCGAGGCCGCTGTTGAAATCATAGTTCTGAGGACTGTCATGCGAGTTAGCGCTGTTGCCAAAATTCACCTGGGTTTCGGTATAGGTCGTCAACGCGCCGAGCTCGGTCTGCTGGCCGGTCCAAGTTTTGAACGTGAAGCGTGTGCTGTTTCGCCAAGTGCCTTGGTCCTCGCCAGTTCTCACGTCCGAGGTTCTTGCGCTGTCATACGATCGGACGTCACCCAGGCCGATATCGTAACGGACATAGCCGCCGATGCGCAGGCAGGTCTCGGTGTTGGGAATATAGGAATATCCCGAGCCGAGGACGTCGCAGATCTTGATGTACTCGGCCGGTTCCCGCTCGGCGCCAGCTGCTCGACCGACGGAAATGGTCATCAGAGCAGTTAAGCCGAGAAGAGGACTCTTGATGTACATGTCTAGATCTCCATGAAGGAATAAAAAGGATAGAGGCGAAAGAGCAAGCTTTTCCTCTAAATTTTGTGCGTGTTGTCTCCAATATGTGGACGCCAAAGCGCTTGACACGAGAGGTGAGCCAGCGTAAAAGCCACATGTACTTATAATAGTGTTTTCTGCTAGGAGATTCATTATCGTTTACATGTGAAACACTCCGGTCGGACCGCTGCAGCTCTCCGAATAGAGCAGCAAGCGACATGCCAACCTGAAGCGTAGATGCGGCCGACACCAAAATCGGGCCGACGCGCCTTCGTCTCGCTGGAATCACTTTTTTTGAGGGTCACTGCGAAAAGAAATGTGCGACACGGTTCGCCATGTTCGATATGTGACAGTCTCGTTTAACAGCGACGGCTTCCCGTCTGACCGCAACGGAGGCCGCGCCATCCGCTACCGAGAAGGATCACTGCGCGTACGCTCCGCAAGGGCTGCGCCAGGAACAGAGGGCGTGCACGTCCGAGGCGTCGCATGGTGGCCGCAGCACCTTTTCGCCGCTGTAAGTTCGCCGTGCAGGTACATTGCGCGGCCGGAAGCGAGAGGGAGCGCACCCTGAAACGGCTGCCTACGGCTCGCCTCGAGTAATTGGCGATGAACAGTATTCTCGAGAACTTAGTCTCGACGGAAAGAGCAACGAAAGGAAGCCGCTTGGACGAGCACGATCCGAAGGAAGAACCGATCGAGACCATTTTCCGCAACGGCACAATCACTGCCGTGGGTATCCTGCTTGCCTTTTCCCTCGGCTTCCTCACTCATTGGGCCGCGAACCCCTTGCCATGGCAACTCTACGATCTGTTCGCCGTAGTGCCGATCCTGCTCGGCATCGCACTGCAGATGAGAGCGCTGTCCATGCTGCTCGACATGAGTTCCTTGCGGCGCCCCATCTACGAACGCGCCAATCGCATTTTCATGGTCGGCCTCATCCAGACCGCGTGTGGCGTCGGCATGGCCATCTTGGTCGATCTTTTCGGGATATCGGTAGGGGGCACGCTGCCCGGCGCTTGACGACAAGCCACACCGCTCTTCGCTCGAAGCGACGTCAAGCCGGGGAACCTTGTGCACCCCCTAGCGGCGTCCTCCTTTCATCAAATGAGCCGACGTCAGCTTTAGAGCGTCTCGGTGGCTAAAGCCGGTATGGTTTTTCGGCCGGCAGGGAAGGCCGCTGGCTGGACCTGGATGGCGTCTGAACGAGGCTTGACAGGTCCGTTGCGTCGGACATGAATTTCGCATTGCAAAGTTCTTCCGCAGACGCCTCAAGCACACTGCACTGGCGTCACGTACTCAGACGTTGAATGCGGCACCGCACCATCACCTCAGGCGCAACCATGGCACGCGCGCTCCCCGGCGTGGTTGACCCCATCCTGTCCAAACGAGACTGCGACATAAGCGGGACGCACTGACTTAGGTCAGAGACCAGGACGAGCGCGCAACGAAAGAATGATGGATGAGCGACGTGGGATGACAGCTCCTTGCACACCTCAATCCTGACAAAGTACCGGGACCCCCGGCCGCCTTGGTATACCATCTATCCGACTGTGCCAGACTTCTCTGCGGCAGTTGGTGCTGACGATTATGAGGAATGGCTGGGGGGCCTCCCGGCCGACGAATCGGTGTCGCTCTATTTCCACATTCCGTTTTGCCGATCCATGTGCTGGTATTGCGGCTTCCCTACCGCGGTCATCCGTCGCAACGGCCCGATCCTTAATTATTTAGCGGTGCTGCGTCAGGAGATCAGTTTGGTGTCGGAGCAAGTGCGGCAAGGGCTGCCGGTGAGCGATGTGCATTTCGGCGGCGGAACGCCTCACCTTATCGGGCCAGCCGAGCACTTGGCGCTGATGGAATTTCTACGCCGCCACTTCGCTTTCAGCAAAACTGCTGCGATCGCCGTGGAGATCGATCCCCGAACGTTCACACCGGAAATGGCCGAAGCCCTGGCAGCTAACGGTGTCAACCGCGCGAGCATCGGATGCAGAGCTTTGATCCCGATGTGCAAAGGCGATCAATCGGATCCAGAGTAAGGTGCAGACGGCCGCTGCAGTCCAAAATCTCCGCCGGCATGGCGTTGGCCATATCAACTTCGACCTCATCTTCGGTCTACCGAAACAGACTGTGCAGTCCTGCATCCAGACCGCGATGGCTGCGGTCGCCATGCGCCCCAACCGGCTTGCGGTGTTCGGATACGCGCATATTCCTTCCGTGATAAAGAATCAGCGCCTAATCGAGCAGGCAGGTCTACCGGACGGCGATCTTCGCGCCGAACAGGCTGCAACTGTCGCCGAGACACTGGTTGGCGCTGGCTACCGGGAGATCGGGCTCGATCATTTCGCTCCGCCGGACGACGAACTTGCGCTAGCGCCAGAAGACCGGGCGCCTACGGCGTAATTCGCTGGGATACTCGGCCGATACTTGCAAAACGTGATCGGCTTCGGCGCGTCGGCTATTGGCCGAGTCCGCGAGGGGTATGTTCAGAACGAAGTAACACGGGATTCTTACGCCCGGCACATCGCAAGTGGACGTCTGGCGACATCAAAGGGTCACCGTCTGACCGACGATGACCGGGTGCGCGCAGCGATCATCGAGCGACTGATGTGCGATTTGGAGGCCGACGTGCCGACCATCTGTGCCGCCCACGAAATCGAACCAGCTCGTTTTCTCGATTCAGTTGAGAGTTTGGTGACGCTGGCTGAGGAGGGGATCCTGGACGTCGAAAACGGCTTCATCCGCGTGCGGCCGGAGCACCGCTTTGTTGTTCGCGCCGTTGCTGCTGCATTCGATGCTTTTCTCGCGAATCGATGAGTTGAGGCCACGACGCCGAAAGGCATCAGACCTTGTTTGGCGCTCGTCGGCATGGGCTCTCGCAGAAGACTCCGCAAGCGTATGCAGGGGACTTCCACTTGACGCCGCGTTCACCATCATCTCGCCTGGGTGCGCGCGAAAGCGCACAACCCGGAGCACGCTGCTCTCGGTGTGAGGCTGTGCTCTGCAAAGCACCGGTGATCCACCCTGTCCCTGGACAGCAGCTTGATGGCGTCATCTTGGAGGACGAGAAAAGATTGTCGAGGTACGGGTACGAATTGCCTCGGTCGTCCGTTCAATCGAAAGCACTGTCTGCGGAGGCACCTCTCCTTCATGCAGTGACAGGAGATGCTGGGCGACTTCCTTATCTGCTGCGGTGAGTCGATGATTTAGGCGGAGAAAGTCCATCCAGGTGGGGGTGCGGAATGTCTCCGTCCAAAGTGACGGTGTTTGCAGATTTCGCTGGAGCGTCCAGTTTCGTGCACCGGCACGGCTCTGGACGTGTCGCCGCGTGCGCATGGAGCCCAGAAAGGCCTCGATATTTTCCTCCGATATCAAATACTCGACCTTGGCCACGATAGGGCCACTTCTGGGTTTCAGATCGAGAGCCACGTCCGGCGGATGAAAAACTGAACTTTCTTGATCGGTTTCTTCCCAGGGACGGACCGGCAACACGATCCCCGCTGCTGCAACCAGCAACAGAGCGCCTGCGGCGCCCTCCAATGCTGAGGTCAAGGAATAGTTTTGCGCGACAGAACCCCAGATCCAGCTGCCAGCAGCCATACCGCCTGCGCTCAAGGCGTAGTAAATGGAGAGCGTGCGGCCTACAACCCACCTTGGGCTTGCCAACTGCACCGACACGTCAATGCCCGTCCAGGTGATAAGCCAACCCGCTCCGCCGAGCGCCAGCGAAATGGCCGCCACAGGAAGCGACGATGTAAGGGCAAGGGAGAGGCAACAGACTGCACAAGCCACAGAGGCGAAGGCCACCAGCCTGTTTTGAGACGTGACCTTCCTCAAGAAGCCGTTGCCCATACCCGCGATGAAAGCACCCATGCCGAAGCCGGCCAATAAGATACCGTAGACAATTGGCCCACTCTTCAACTGATCCCGGACGACGAGGGGGAGCAACGCCAGAATGGAGATGCTTGCCAACCCGAAAAGAGCGGCTCGGGCGGTCGCTGCCCTGATCTCCAAAGACATCGCCGTAAAGCGCACTCCGTCATGAATTGCCGTCGTCATTCTCTCACGAGGGAGAGGCGAAGAGCGGACCTCCCATTTGGTGCGCCATATCGCGCTTATGGGCGCCAGATCACTCACCGCAGCCAAGGCGAAAGCGGCCAGCGGCCCAAAGACGGCCAGGATCACGCCCCCCAAGGCTGGACCAACGCTGCGCACAATGTTGTATCCGACGGACATAAGCGTCACTGCGGCCGGAATGTCGCGTTTGTGAAGGATATCGCCGACCGAAGCGTGCCAAGCCGGATCATTCAAGGCAAAGCCGCAGCCGGCCAGGAAACCTAACCCGAGAATCAGCCAAGGACTGACAAATCCCAGACCCACAGAAATCATCAGCGTCGTCGACGCCGATGCTATCAGGCAGTGTCCCGCAAACATCACCCACCGGCGGCTGAAGTTGTCGGCAATGGCTCCGGCGAAAACTGAGAGGAAGAACACCGGCAATGTGGATGCGGCCTGGACGAGTGCCACCATGAGGTCGGACGCTGAAATCGTTGCCATAAGCCAACTGATGGCGACCGTTTGCACTAGCCAACCGAGGCTGGAAATCTGGGTGGCCGCCCAAATTGAGCGAAACACCTTGTTTCGAAATGGGGCGAGCGTCTTTGAAACGGGCGGTTGGGGATTTTCGCTCTGCATGAGGTATTGCTGGCCTTCGATGAGCGCTGCGATTTGAGCAAGCGGGTCGATACTTAGACATCGCGGAGCACCGCACGGACCCCAGCTCTATGGAGCTTGCCGGCGACTATTTGCGTATTGAGCCATTCTCATAGTCTCATTCATGAGCAGTCCTGTGCGCAAGCATTGCTTTGCTAAATTCCCACCACAAGCGCGCCGCCGCTGAGACCCGCACCCGCTGCCGCCAAGAGGACTTTCTCGCCAGGCCGAAACGGCTGCGCCCGATGGGCCAGCGACAATGAGAGCGGGATCGTCGCGGCGGAAGAGTTGCCATATTCGGCGATCGTCTTGACGATCGAGTGATCAGCGATGCCGAGGTTCCTGCCGACCGCGTCGAAAATGCGCGCATTGGCCTGATGCGGCACGAAACGATCGAGGTCTTGCGGCCTCAGTCGGGCAGCAGTGAGCGCATCTCTCGAGCAGGCGGTCATCATCTCCACGGCCTTGCTGAATACTTCACGGCCGTCAGTGATCGTCATCCGTGTCTGCGCGAGGTCGAGGTCGGCATGGAACGGAGTGTTGCTTCCCCCGGCGGGAATCTGGATTAGCCCGTAGCGCGAGCCGTCGGAATCCACCGAAGCGCCGAGAATGCCTCGATCCGGGTCATCGCAAGGACTGATCACCATGGCGCCGGCGGCATCGGCAAACAGCACGGCGCTGGCGCGCTCGGCCAAATTGATGCGGTGGCTGAGGATGTTGGCGGCGATGACAAGGCTCGCTTTGCCGTGCAGGCGGGTGAACCCGTCGGCGAACATCAGCGCATAGATGAAGCCGGCGCAGGCGCCGGTCAGGTCGATCGCTCCGGCGCGGCCTAGCCCCAGCCGATGTGCGACCAGCGGCGCGCTTGGCGGCAGAAGGTGATCGGGCGTCGACGTGGCGAGCAAGAGTAGACCGACGTCGCCGCGGTCGATACCGGCATTGGTCAGCGCCATGTCGCCGGCAGAGGCGGCAAGGCCCGACAGCGTGTCTTCGTCTGTTGCCCAGAAGCGCGAGCGAATTCCGGTGCGCCGCTCGATCCAGCCGGGCTCAAGCCCGAGCCGGTCTTCGATTTCCGGGTTCTCGACCTTGCGCGTCGGCGCATGATGGCCGAAGCCGAGAACGCGCGACGATAGGTTCATGGCCGCGAGCCGAAGCGTTCGCCGGCCTCCTCTATCGCGTCATAGAGCCCGTCCAATTCGTCGCTGGTGATGCAATAGGGCGGCAGAAGATAGAGGACATTGCCGAGCGGGCGCACCAACAGGCCGCGCTCAAGGAAAAAAGCGCGCAGTTTTGGCCCGATCTCGGCCAGATAACCGGCTGAGCCGGTGCGTAGGTCGAGTGCCGCGATGGTGCCGGTTGTCCGGCAGTCGGTGAAATATGGATTGTCCCGGAAGCGTTGCAGCCCCGCGGCCTGCCTCGCGCTCAAGACCGCGATCCGCTCGGCCACCGGCTCGTCACGCCAGATCTCGACATTGGCAAGTGCTGCCGCGCAGGCGATCGGATTGGCGGTGTAGGAGCTCGAATGGAAAAACGTCTTCTTGCGATCCTCCGAAAAGTGAGCGTGGAAGATGGCATCGGTGGCGATCGTGGCGGCCAGCGGGATGGTACCACCGGTCAGACCTTTCGAGGTGCACAAGATGTCGGGCGAGACGGACGCCTGTTCGCAGGCAAACATGGTTCCGGTGCGCCCCCAGCCGGTCATCACTTCATCGGCGATCACGAGCGTGCCGGAGGCTTCGGCGATCCTCTTCAATTCGGCAAGAACCCAGGCCGGATACATCAGCATGCCGCCGGCGCCAAGCACCAGCGGCTCGACGATCAGCGCGGCTGCGCGCCGGTCGCGGCTAACGGCCTCGAACCGATCCAGCGTTTCCTGCTCGCGCCCGGCGGCCGGGAAGGGGATGGTGTCGACCTCGAACAGCAAAGGCTCATAGGCGGCGTTGAAGACGCCACGGGCGCCGACGCTCATCGTGCCGATGGTGTCGCCATGATAGCTGTGCTCCATGACGGCGATGCGCGAACGCGACGCGCCGATGTTACGGAAATAGCCGAGCGCCATCTTCAGCGCGACTTCGACTGAGGTCGAGCCACTGTCGGAATAGAACACCCGGTGGAGGCCGGCGGGTGCGATGCCTACAAGCGCCTCGGCCAGCCGTTCGGCCGGCTCGTGGGTGAAGCCCGCGAAGATGATCTGGTCGAGGCTCGAGGCGGTCGTCTCGATGGCCTTCATGATGCGGGGGTGGCGATGGCCATGGGTGACGACCCACCAGGAAGAAATCGCATCGAGGATGCGGAAGCCGTCGGCCTTGTGGAGATAGGCGCCTTCAGTCAGCACGATTTCAGGGAGCGAGGGCTCTAGCGCGTGCTGCGTGAACGGATGCCAGACTCGAGACTCCGCCATCAGTCGCCTCCGGCAATCATGGCCAGGTCGAAGCCGGAAATCATTGCATCTCTCAACGTTTCACCCGTCAGCGGACCGAGGTGCGGCAGCCTGCCCAGCTGCGGCACGCCGCCGAATTCCACGATTGTCCTTTGTGTATCGGCCACCTCTTCGCCAATGAAGGCAATGCCGATGAGCGGGATGGAGCGGGCTCTCAGGGCCTCGATCGACAACAGCGTATGATTGATGGTGCCAAGCGCGGTGCGGGCGCACAGTATGACCGGCAGCCGCCATTGTTCGAATATGTCAATGAACCTTGTCTGTCGATTGAGCGGCACCATCAGCCCGCCGGCGCCTTCGATGACGAGCGGTGTCGGCAGGACCGGAAATGAAAGATCGTCGGCCTCGATCGCGACGCCGTCGATTTCGGCTGATCGATGCGGCGACAGCGGCATCGTCAGTCGATAGACTTCGGGCAGCACGCGTCCGTCGGGCAAGCCGGAAAGCCGGGCGACGACCTCGCTGTCGGTCTCCTCGTTGAGGCCCGATTGCACCGGCTTCCAGTAGAAGCCGTCGAGCAGCCCGGCAAGTCCGGCCGAAAACACTGTCTTGCCAATTCCAGTGTCTGTTCCGGTGACGACGATGCGTTTGGTCATGCTGTGGCCAACACTCCGACGAGAGCCTCGACCATGGCGGAAATGTCGGCTTCGTCGACGTTGAGAGTCAGCGAAATGCGCAGGCGCGACGTACCCTCAGGCACTGTCGGCGGGCGAATGCCGCGTATGTCGAAGCCGCGTGCCTGCAGTCCTGCCGCCACCGCCATGGTGCGGCTGTTATCGCCGATCACAAGCGGCTGGATCTGCGAGCCGCTGGGCATCACGCCGCAGCGTTCGGCCAATTGCCGGCTCGCGAAAGCGACACGCTCGTGCAACTGAGCACGACGCATAGGCTCGTCAGACAGAATAGTCAGCGCCTCACGTGCCGCGACTGCCATCAGCGGCGATGGTGCGGTCGCATAGATGAATGGCCGGCACCGGTTGATAAGATAGTCGCACAGTGTTCGCGGTCCGGTAACGAGCGCGCCGGATGCGCCAAGCGCCTTGCCGCATGTGTGGAGCGTGACGATGTTGTCGCGGCCTTCATACGCGGCGGCCAGTCCCCGGCCGTCCGGTCCCCAGACGCCGGTGGCATGCGCTTCATCGACGACGATGAATGCCTGGTACCGATCAGCCAGCGCGACCAGGCTCTCCATCGGCGCACGGTCGCCATCCATGCTGTAAAGGCTTTCGAAGGCGATCCACACCCGCCCCATGCCGCCTTCGGCGCGCCAGCGGGTGATTGCGTCCTCGACAGCGTCGACGTCGTTGTGCGCGGCCAGCTTGAACTCAGCGCGCCCGGCCTGGGCACCCTCATGCATGCTGGCATGAGCGAGCTCGTCGAGGACCAGCAGGTCGCCTTTCTGCGGCAGGGCCGTCAGCAGAGCGAAGTTGGCGATATAGCCGCTGCCGAAGAACAGTGCACGCTCGGCTCCGAAAAATGCCGCTGCGTCCGCCTCCAGTTGCTCATGTTCCGGTGCATTGCCGCGCAACAGCCGCGATCCGGTGGCGCCCACTGGCGTGCCCCGCGCAATCGCCGTCGAAACCGCATCGCCCAGTCTTTTGGAGGCGGCAAGTCCGATATAGTCGTTCGACGAGAAGTCGAGCCCGGCGCGCGGTGCGAGCGTCCGCAACCGGTCCTTGCGCCCCAGTCCCCGCAAGGTTGCGTCATAGCGGGCAAGAATTGCCTCCTTCATTGCGTGGCGAGTTCCATAGGCTCAATGCCGAGGCGCCGGAACAGAAGGGTATCCTTGTCCTCGCCGGGATTTCCCGCCGTCAGCAGCGTGTCGCCGACAAAGATCGAATTGGCGCCGGCAAAGAAGCACAGCGCCTGCGTTTCGTCGCTCATCGCCGTCCTGCCGGCGGACAGCCTTACATAGGATTTCGGCATCATCACCCGCGCGAGCGCAACGATGCGGACGAAATCGATCGGATCGATGGCGTCGGCCGCGGCAAGCGGCGTGCCTTCGATGGGAATAAGCATGTTGATCGGCACGCTTTCCGGCGGCTCGGGCAGGTTCGCGAGCGTGACCAGCATGTCGATGCGATCGGTCTTTTCTTCTCCCATCCCGACAATGCCGCCGCAGCAGACTTTCATCCCAACCGCGCGCACGTGCCCAAGCGTTTTCAGCCGGTCGGCAAAAGTCCTGGTTGAAATAACCTCGCCATAGTAGCGCTCAGAGGTATCGATGTTGTGGTTATAGTAGTCGAGACCGGCCTGCTTCAGGCGAGCAGCTTGCTCAAGATCGAGCATGCCGAGCGTCATGCAGGTCTCCATGCCGAGGGCCTTGACGCCCTCAATCATGGCGACCACAACGTCCATGTCGCGCTCCTTGGGACTTCGCCACGCCGCGCCCATGCAATAGCGCGTTGCGCCGCCATCACGCGCCTTGGCCGCTTCGTCGATGACATGCTTGACGTCCACCAGCTTCGACGCCTTCACACCGGTTTCGTAATGCGCAGACTGGCTGCAATAGCCGCAATCTTCGGGGCACCCGCCGGTCTTGATGCTAAGGAGCCGCGACAGCTGCACTCGGTTTCGATCGAAGTTCTGGCGGTGGATCGTCTGAGCCAGGAACAGCAGATCGTTGAATGGCATGCCGTAGATGGCCTCGGCCTCTTTGCGGTTCCATCGCGGAGGCGTTCCGTCGACCGATTGCATGGTCTGGTTCACGTCGAACTCCGAGTTCATTCCAATCGTCATCGTCAAACCTTTGTTTGCTAGTCCGGTACGCCTTCTTGGCTTTGGGGCGCACTCGCTAAAGGCGAGCTGCGGCACGTCTTTCCAGCACCTCCTACGCCTGCCGAGCTGATGTTGCTCCTCACGCCGTAATCCTCAGTTCAAGTGCTTGCAGATGTTCTGGTGGTCCGGCATGTCCAGGCCGATGTCGAGGATCGGGGCGCTGTGCGTCAGCCAACCCATGGAGATGAGATCGACACCGGTCGCCGCAATCGCCGCCGCCGTTTTCGGCATCACCCGACCGGACGCCTCGGTGATCGTACGGCCATCCACTATAGAAACCGCGCGGGCAAGATCCTCGACCGACATATTGTCGAGCAGCACCGCGTCAACACCAATCGCGAGCGCTGCATCGAGCTGCTTCAGCGTGTCGACCTCGACCTCGACCTTCACCATATGCCCTGCTGCGGCGCGCGCCCGCTCTATTGCTGTGCGCATATCGCCGGCGATCGCGATGTGGTTGTCCTTTATGAGCACGCCGTCATCGAGGCCGAACCGGTGATTGGCACCGCCGCCGACGCGCACGGCGTATTTCTCCAATGCCCGCAGCCCGGGCGTCGTCTTTCGCGTCGATACAATCCTCGCCTTGTGACCGCGCACGGCCTCAACCATGGCCGCTGTGGCAGTGGCAATGCCGCTCAGCCGGCATAAGAAATTGAGGGCCGTGCGTTCGGCCGTGAGCAGGCCTCGTGCGGGTCCGGACAATCTTGCAATGGTTTCCCCGGCCCCAACCTCGCTGCCATCAGGGCGCCAGATCTGGATGTTGATCGCCGGTTCCACGAGAAGGAAGGCATACGAGACCAGATCGAGCCCGGCAACGACGCCCGCCTGCCTCGCTTTGAGCACCAACGTGGCAGTGCAATCATACGGGATAACCGCATCGGTGGTCAGGTCGCCGGATCTGCCCAGGTCTTCGAGGAGCGCAACGCGCACAATCGGTTCGATCAGGGTCGCGGGGAGGGGGGAGAATGAAGTCATATCAAGTGCTCCGTATGGTAGCCCGGCAATCGAGTGCGGCCGCGGCCCGCATTGCGCTGTGCAGTGTCAGCCGTGATGGGCGCACGTTGGCATCGTGGAGCGGGAAATCGGACCGACAGTGCGCGCCTCGACTCTCTTCCCGCCTCAGGGCCGCCGCGGCGATCATCAGTGAGACCAAAGCCGGACCAGAGGCAGCGACACTATTGGCTGCGATCGGCAGCAGGGTCGCCACCGCTTCGCGCATTGCCTCGCCGTCGCGGATGATACCCAGGGCGGCGGAGACAATCGGGCGGACCACGGAAGCGTCTGGTCGTGGAGGGACGAATGTGGAGCATCTGCGCGGTCGCCGGGTATACGACGTGCCGGCAACGCTTTCGGCAACCCAGCTCGCGGTGACCGCCGCTTCGGTGAGCGAGTTGCTGGCCAGGCGGTTGGCGCCGTGCAGGCCGGTACAGGCCACCTCACCGCAGGCCCACAATCCCTCGATGGAGCTGCGGCCGGCGCTGTCTACGGCGACGCCGCCCATGTGATAATGTGCCGCCGGGCGCACCGGGATCAGGTCGGTCGCTGGGTCGATTCCTGCGCTCCGGCACAATTCGGCGATGCCTGGAAAACGCTTGCCAAATCTCGGGCCGAGACTTTGCCGTGCGTCCAGGAATACGCGGCGTCCAACGGCAAGCTGGTGCCAAATGGCGCGCGCTACGACGTCGCGAGGCGCAAGTTCACCGCCAGGTGTGTCGGCGAGGAAGCGCTCTCCTCGCTCATCGATGAGCACCGCGCCTTCGCCACGCACGGCTTCGCTCACCAGCGGCATCGGCCGGCGCGGACCGTCGAGCGCAGTTGGATGGAACTGTATGAATTCCAAGTCGGCGAGTTCCGCCCCCGCCCATGCGGCGAGCGCCAGCCCGTGACCCCATGAGCCAGCGGGGTTTGTCGTGTCGCAAAACAGCCCGCCGACGCCGCCGGTCGCCAGCACCGCGCGACGCGTGGGCAGAGCGAGCGCGCCGGCTCGTCCTGCTGCGACCACGGCGATGACCGACCCGTCCTGCACGACCAGCCGGCGGACCTCCACATTTTCGATAATGGTGATCGAGGCTGTACGCCGAACCGCGGCGACGAGCGCGCGCACCAACTCGCGACCGGTGGCGTCGCCGGCTGCATGCACAATCCGCCGTCGCGAGTGTGCCGCCTCGAGCCCAAGTCGCAACGCGCGGTCAGGGTGCTGGTCGAAGTCGACGCCGAACCTTTGGATCGTCCTAATCGCTTCGGGTGCAGCTCGTACCACTCGCCGCACCGTGGCCTCATCGCAGAGTCCGTCGCCGGCAGCTATCGTGTCGCAAAGGTGAAAATCTGGGCCGTCGTCGCCCCCGAGACTTGCCGCAAGACCGCCCTGGGCAAGTTCACTGCAGGCTCCGGTTCCAAGCGGCGCGTTGGTCAAAAGCACGACCGGTTCCGGCGCCAGATGAAGCGCCGTCATCAGGCCGGCAATGCCGCCGCCGATGACGACCGGCGCCCCCGCGATTTCGCGAACCTCCAGACTCATAGGGAAAGCATGCGCTCGACCGCGCGGCGGGCGGGGCCGGCAATTTCGGGATCAATCCGGACCTCATGCCGGTTCTGCTCGAGTGCGGCGCGAATGTTGGCCAGGTTGATGCGCTTCATGTGCGGGCACAGATTGCATGGGCGAACGAACTCGACGTCGGGATGCGCGACCGCGACGTTGTCGCTCATCGAACATTCGGTCAGAAGGACGACACGCTTCGGTTTCTCACGCTCGACATAATCCGACATCGCCGCGGTCGAGCCGGAGAACTCCGCCTCCGCGACAACGTCTGGTGGGCATTCTGGATGGGCCAGCACGATGACGCCTGGATGGGCATCGCGCAGTTCCCGGATGTCTGCTGCGGTGAAGCGCTCATGCACCTCGCAATGGCCTTTCCAGGCGATGATCTCGACGTCTGTATCGGCTGCCACGTTCCTCGCCAGATATTCGTCCGGGAGCATCAGCACACGCGCCACGCCAAGCGATTCCACCACCGCCTTGGCGTTGCCGGACGTGCAGCAGATGTCGGACTCCGCTTTTACGGCGGCGGAAGTGTTGACGTAAGTAACAACGGGGACCCCCGGATACCGCAGCCGCATTAGCCGCACGTCGTTTGCCGTGATCGATTCGGCCAGCGAGCAGCCGGCGCGGAGATCCGGGATGAGCACGGTCTTGTTCGGATTGAGCAGTTTTGCCGTCTCGGCCATGAAATGAACGCCGGCAACCACGATGATGTCGGCGTCGACCGTCACCGCCTTGTGGGCCAACGCCAGGCTGTCGCCGACGATGTCTGCCACGCAATGAAAAATTTCGGGCGTCTGGTAATTGTGCGCCAGCACCACCGCATTGCGCTCACGCTTCAGCGCTAAGATGGCTTCAATATCGCCGGCGAACGCGGGCCATTCAACGGGTGGGATCACCCGCCGGACACGCTCATACAAGGACGCAGCCATAGGTAACGCCCCAGTCATTGGCGCCTCGATTATATTCGGTTTGACAATAAGGGAATATATCTACCTTGACTATAAGTATGTCAAGCCCGCGCCAGCGGTAATTTTGTCCCGGCGATAGCCCTGTCGTCGAGGACGGCATGCCGGAAGCGATAAAGCTTCGCCGGTCGGCCGCCCGTGTCGAGGGAGGTCTCCCCGGTCTCCTCAACAAGTTCCTGCTGCTCGACCAATCTCCGGAAGTTCGGCTTGTTGATCAGCCTGCCAGCCAAAGCTTCCACGGTTCGCTGCAGTTGCAGCAGCGTGAAGGAAGGCCGCATAAGCTCGAACACGACCGGCCGGTATTTGATCTTCGAACGCAGCCGCGCGATCCCGGTTGCCAGAATACGACGGTGGTCAGCGACCATTGGTTTGCCAGCCGCGGCCGCAATCGCGTCCCTGCCGCCACCGGCCTCCTCAATCAGAGCAGCTTCATAGAGCAACTCGTAGCGTTGGAGCGTGAGTTCCTCGTTCCAATGGCGGTCGTCGAAGCCGAAGGCTATCGCAGCGCGCTGCCGGCGCTCGCGTTGAGTGGTCGGCTCGCTGGCGCCGCCGGCCCACTCAATCAGGCGGGGCCGCAATCTATCGAGCAGCACAGGCGGCGTGCCGAAGCGGTGGTCCTCCCAGGGAAAATATTCGTACCAACTTTGCCAGCCGCACGCGGCCGAGTTCGTTGCCTGTTCCTTCCTGGTCAATGCGAGATAGCTGATTGAGATGACGCGCTGGTGGCGCTCAGTGCCGATGCGATCGCGATCGGCGAAGGTGTAGAGTTGCTCGATGTATCCAAGTGCATGGCCGGTCTGCTGCTCCACCCACCCCCTCAAACCCGACTGCAGTGATCGATGCTCAAGGGCAAAAGGTCCAGAAGGGAGGGTGTCCGCATGACCGACTGTGAGGACACAGGGCTCACTGTCGTTTACGGCGACCACGACGGCAGTCAGGTCCACTTTGGCTTCGTCAGCTTTGACGGCGGCTTTGCCTTTCTTGGTTCTTCTTGTCTGAGGATCCATGTTTGCGAAAGCGGGTTGGCCCAACGGAGCGCCTTAATCGATTGAATGTAACCTTGGAAGCCAGCACGTCAACACCGGAGTACTCAAGCGCTGTTTTTAGCTCTTCGCAGTCGCACAAAAATATGCCAAACGCGACACCCGCTGTTGGTAACGTAAGGGAAGGGGCCTCGGTTGAGCGCGGCTGGTGAGATAAAAGGGATGACTCCTCCAGATATTCGATCGCGAAAAGGCCAGACGCCACTTGTATGCTTGACGGCCTACACCACGCCGGTCGCGAGGCTGCTCGATCGCCACTGCGACATCGTTCTTGTCGGCGACAGCGTCGGCATGGTGCTGCACGGCCTGTCGTCGACGCTGGGGGTCACGCTCGACATGATGATCATGCACGGACAGGCCGTTCGCCGCGGCCTTGAACACGCGCTGATGGTCGTCGACCTGCCCTTCGGTTCCTACGAGGAAAGCCCAGAGCACGCTTTCGGCAACGCTGCGCGCGTGATGGGTGAGACCGGTTGTTCAGCGGTAAAGATCGAGGGCGGCGAGACCATCGCGGAAACCATCCGCTTCCTTACCGCGCGCGGCGTACCTGTCATGGCCCATGTGGGCCTGACGCCGCAGGCGGTAAACACGTTTGGAGGCTATCGTGTGCAGGGCCGGGGAGCCGATGCAGAGCGGATCAGGCGCGACGCCAGGGCGGTAACTGAAGCTGGCGCCTTCTCCTTGGTGCTGGAAAAGATACCGGAGCAGCTTGCACGGCAGATAACCGCCGATATCGACATACCCACCATCGGCATCGGTGCCTCGCCAGCTTGCGACGGCCAGATTCTGGTGAGCCACGATATGCTCGGGCTCTTCACCTCATTTCGGCCGAAGTTCGTCAAACGCTATGCCGAGCTCGGTGAGCAGGCTGAGGCGGCAATCGCCGCTTACGCCACCGATATGCGGAACCGGCACTTTCCGGCGGTCGAACATCTCTATGTCAACGCCTTGAAGGCCGGTGACTTCACATGAGCGTGCCGATCGCTCGAACCGTGAGCGAGCTGCGCGGCGTCGTTGCGCAATGGCGTCGCTCGGGTGCCACGATCGGTATTGTGCCGACCATGGGAGCCTTGCACGACGGGCATCTGAGCCTCGTGCGGAAGGCGCTCGAAAGGGCCGAGCGGGTGATCGTGACGCTGTTCGTAAACCCCAAGCAGTTCAACAGCCCCGCCGACCTGATTGCCTACCCTCGGACGGAAAGCGACGATGCTGCCAAGCTCGCTCTGCTGGGCACGCATCTGCTCTATGTGCCGGACACAGAGGAAATGTACCAGGTGGGCTTCGCCACGGCCGTTTCAGTGTCCGGCATCAGCGAATGCCTTTGCGGCGCATTCCGGCTCGGCCATTTCAATGGCGTGGCGACGGTCGTGGCCAAGCTCTTCCTGCAGGCCGGCGCTGACTTCGCCTTTTTTGGCGAAAAGGATTTTCAGCAACTTCAGCTTGTCAGGCGCTTGGTCCGGGATCTCGACATTCCGATCACTATTGTGCCCTGTCCGACAGTCCGCGAAGCCGATGGTCTTGCGCTATCGTCGCGTAACGTGCGGCTCTCCCCAGCCCAACGCGCCATTGCCCCAAAACTAGCATCGGTCCTGCTCGATACGGCCGAGCGGCTTGCACGCGGCTCCCCCATCCTGCCTACGCTTGATGAAGCGCGTGCAGCAATTCTGGCTGCCGGCTATCGCGAGCTCGAATACCTGGAGCTTCGCGGAGAAACAGACCTGCAATCGTTAGCAAGCCTTGACCGACCGGCACGCTTGCTTGCTGCGGCTTGGCTTGGCGACACGCGGCTCATCGATAACGTCGCAATATCACCCATCGGTAGTTGGTCAGGTGGGCGGAGCTCTCTCCAATCGGAAGCAGCACAGCAATTGCGGTGATGACGGCGGCGCGTCGTATGCCCTGCAGGGACAGGCCATCATTTAGAACCACGTCTCCGTCGGCTTCCAGCAACCTCCGCGAGGTACGCTAAGCGCAGATGCATCGCGTATTTGAAACCTTGGTCGAGCAACTCTCTGCAAGCGTCGATGCCGTCGATCTCCATGAGGCAATGGCGTCCGCCGCAGCCGGGTTCGACTTTCCGCTCTTCGCTTATTTCACCTACCCATCCGCTTCCGGCGACAGGCCGCGATTGATCTCGAATTATCCATCATCATGGACATCACATTACCTGCAACAGCGCTACCACAGCGTGGATCCCGTGATCCTGCGGGGACTGCGGGGCTGGGATACCTTCGACTGGGGTGTGGACCGCGATCACCGTTATTTGCCGACCTCTCAGCAGGAAGTCCTGGAAAAAGCAGCTGAGTTCGGCATTCGCGGCGGACTGACCATGTCGATGCATGATCATCGCGGCCGGTTCGCCGCACTGACCTTCGCCTCCAACGAGGCGCATCCGCCATTTCTGAGGTCGCTGACGCGCTACGAAAAAGCAATGCAACTGGTTGCGATCAACGTTCATATCCATGCCCGGCGCAGGCTCGCCGAAGATTGCGTGGTAGATGGCATAATGCTCACCCGGCGGGAGTTCGAGTGCCTGAAATGGGCGGCGTGCGGCAAGTCGGCCTGGGATATCAGCCAGATTCTCGGTGTCTCGAAACGCACCGTGACCTTCCATCAGGAAAACGCCAAGGCGAAGCTTGGCGTGCGAACCATCAACCAGGCCGTAGTGCGGATGGCTGCTCGGGCGAGATCCTGATCCTCTCCAAGTCTAGCTGTAAAGGTCTACAGGCTGCATTCATGACGGCTTTGCCCTTCGATTGCGTGGACACATCCCGCACGGAGACGACAATGATGCAGCTGATAACACCCGACTGCTACGCCGAGTTTGCGAGCGAACTCAAGGAAATGCACGGACTTAGGTATCGGGTTTTCAAGAAGCGGCTCGATTGGGAAGTGCAGACCGAAGGCGAAATGGAAACGGACTCGTTTGACAGCCTGAACCCCGTCTACCTGCTTCTCAAGGGGTCCGATTGGCGAACTTGCGGCTGCGTCCGCCTTTTGCCGACCACCGGACCGACAATGTTGCGCGATACGTTTCCGACGCTGCTGGATGAGATGGTGGTCCCTGCGAGTGCCGATATCTGGGAGAGTAGTCGTTTCGCGCTCGATCTCCCTGCGACAGCGCCGAAGGCAGCTGGCGGCCTGGCCCAAGCAACCTACGAGCTCTTCGCGGGGATCATCGAATTCGGCTTGGCCAACAATCTCTCCGGGATCGTAACGGTGACAGATACGCGCATCGAAAGGATCCTTCGTCTCGCGACCTGGCCGTTGTCACGTATCGGACAGCCCAAGCAGGTCGGCAACACCGAGGCAGTCGCCGGCTTCCTCGATATTTCCTACGCCAGTCTCTTGCGCATCCGCTGGAGGGGACGCCTCAACGGGCCGGTGTTGTGGCAACCAGTTCTCATCCAATCGGCATAGCGCCTGCGGATGCTCAGCCGTGACTTGAGTTAAGTCTGCTCACGGCCGCCACCGCCGCCGTGAGGGTGAGCGGACCCGCCCCACGAGCTTTCGACTGTTCCGGTCGATTGGCTCGCGCGGCCGGACTTTGGATTTCCGTAGGCGCAACCCGCAGTCCAGCGTGAGCACGCCAAAATGGCGCCCCTCCGCTTCGTCCAAAGAAGCCAACGTGGCTTCTGAGGTCGTCTTAGAATATTGGACCGGCCGCCGTGAGCGATCGCAACCTCAAAGCTTTGCCGGTATGCCGGTTTGGCCGGACCGTCGGCCAGTCGGAGCAGTCCCCCGATAAGGACCCGAGCTGACGCGCGGTCCAACAGCGCCCGAGCCTATGCTTTGTGCATTACCGTTCGGTTGGCCATGTCGTCCAAGACCGCATGAAGAAGGCTTCCAACCTCCTGCGCAGCGAGCTCTGGCGCAATTCCTACATCGGACAATTGAATGAGCATTTTCTTGGCGGCACAGCGCCAGAACGCGCTCGCCGCCTCGCCGTTCTTGGTCTCGAGGGCCTGGGCGATACTTTCGACCAATATACGTCGCCGATGCAGCGGAAATACGCAAATGTTTGATTCATGCATCAATCACCTCACAGATTCAGTTCCACAAAGAAAAACACCGGCGTCTTCAAAAGAGCCCCGCTAGCGCGGTGACGGTTCGCGGCGACATGACGAGTTCCACTTCCCCATCGACAAGCCATTGGGAGATGAGCCGCCGGACCGCATATCCGGGACCGCACATAAGGTGAACCACCATTGCTCATCCGGCTGCATTTTCCTGGGCCGTTCGACGAGGCGTTCCAGCCGAATTGACGTCCAATGACTTGATCTCTGAAAGGGCAGGGCGGTACGAATCACCCGACTGTTCCGCTGCTTACATTCCTGCGAGCTTGTGTATGAACGATTAAAGCGTGCCCGAGCCGTTCTTGGTGGCCGCCGCAGAAGGGAATCATGTCATCCGCTGCCTATCGTAGGCGGCGCGACTTCTAGCATGACTGCACTGCCCCGACAGGGCTTTGCAATCGCGCGTTTCGAAGCCTATGCTTTGGCATCGGCCGGCATTTACTTCGGTGCAGCCGACAGTAAGACGTACGCGCTCTTGCCCCGTTGGAAGAGAGCCTTGCCCGATCCCTCTTTCGCGACCAGGTGCTGAAGCCCTCACCCCGCAGGACTTCGCGCTTTTGCGACCATCGCTGCATCACGTCGAACCGGGCATCAAGGACAAGTTGGAGGTCGCGCATCAGCCGATCAAGAACGTATATTTTCCCGAGAGGGGCATCGCGTCGGTGGTCGCCACCATGACCGGCGGGCGGCAAGGTGAAGTCGGCATTGTCGGCTATGACGGGATGAAAGGAATTGCCGTCATTCTCGGAAAGGAAAGCACTACCTGGCGCCTGCCGGTTGAAAACCTTCGCCCTGCGATTAGCCCGTCGCTTCGCACCTCAGTGCTGGACTATGCCCACGCGTTCCTCGTCCAATCATGCCGGACGGCACTGGTCAATGGCCACTCCAAGGTCGAAGAACGGCTGGCCCGCTGGCAGCTGATGGTCCACGACCGTGCGGAAGGAGATAAGATCCTCCCGACGCATGAATTTCTGGCGACCATGCTCGCGCCCACCGCCCGGGGTCACCACGGCCCTGCAAATGCTTGAGTATCGAGGACTGGTGCACGCCAAGCGCGGCGAGATCACGATCATCGACCGTGCCGGATTGATAAAGCTCACACATGGCGCTTATGACAAGGAGGAGCAGCGTTATTTCGGCCTGGCCGCTGCCTGAAGCATGTCGGTTGAAACGGGTTCAGCCGACGTCTCCTTGCCCCTCACCAGGTCGCCCAAAAGCATCAGCGGTTTTGAACGAATCGCAGCGATTGTCCGCAATCGGACATAGGCTTGAAGGCGGTCGAATTCGTGCCATAAGTCGGGTTGGTCAGGGTTCAGGGAGGAATTCGTCATGACCAATTCGTTTCACACCGTCACCGTCGAAAAAGCCGCAGAAGCCTATGTCCTTTCCAGGGGAAGGGTCCGCTTTCTCTCCATGGCGCAGGCGATCCGCGCCATCCGAACACTAATGCCGGCATGCAAGGCCACCGACCGCGAGTTGGAGGAACTGTTGGCGGCCGCTTCCTTCGTTCATGGCGTGCCCGTCGCCTTCGACACAAAAACAGCCGATGGTGTAGAACCACGGCTGCATTCCTAAGAGGGCATGCCGCGCCATGCAGACTGTCAGAGGGCATTCGTCAGATGGTAGTCCGCTAACTTAACTGCAGAGTCTAAAGGACGTGTTCCAGCATTGCGAACTCACCGATCGCTTTGTTGCCAAAGCTGCCAGCAAGCGATCGCCTCATCCAGCCGTTTGCACCATCTCATCACAGACATCATCGCGATGCTACCTGTCCAGCATATGTCCAGCATTTCGCAAGGCGGCCAGAAGGAGCCTCGCATAGCCTGTGACATCGATCTGGGCCTGCATCGAAAGGGGCATGCTGGTCCAGTTCTCCAACGGTGCAATGAAAGGTGAGAAGGTGCCATTGACAAGGCAACAACAGCTAACAAGGCCCTCTCGGTCCAATGCCACCACACCGATCTTGTCGCCTGGATATCCAATGGCTGCGACTCGCTGGACCTCCAGGTCACCGTCCACCCGCACGTCAAAAAGAAGGCTACCACGGCTCCTCGTGGCTATCTCAGCCGCCTTCTCATCAAAGCTTGAAGAGAGCAAGCGGACGCTTTCCACCGCCATCTGGAAAATCACCAAATCCAGTTCATTCACGGCCATATGGGCATTTCCGCGCAACGGGTGGTGATTGCAATGACACATACTGCTTGTTCACAGATGTCGGTCACGAACGATCATTCGTCGGGTTCCGGTTCCGACCAACGGTGTCGCCACCTGATCGTGCTGCGGTTCGAACCTTCCGAACGCGAGCCGAGCGCGCTATGAGGTTGGAGTCTAGGTCTCGGACCCTGCCTCGCGGCCTGCTCATCTTTGGCAGACCCGTTGCAACGCCGCCGCGATGGCGCAAACGCCAGATGACGCTGATCCATCGCTTGATCGTGAACTGAGCTTCTGAACACCATTGGGACAGCAGGGTGGAAGGGCTTGACCAACGCTGCCCCCGTTTTCCAAGAGGACCCGTCCTCGATTGAATCTTTCGAGCCCCGTGCAGCGCGCAGCCAAATGATGACCATCTGGACCCAGCTCGCAGACCGCAAGGCAAAGAGGGAACCTTCCAGGCAGCCAAGCTGCGTCGACGCAAAGAGCGGCCTTTGGAGTTCCCAGAATCGACCCTTCCATAGTTGCGACAGGCAACCACTGCACGAGTGTGGGAGAGCGAATCGCAAGCATTGCGTGAGGTCCTGCGCGTTTTCCCCTCTTGCTATTTGGCACATCGTTTGCGCCGAAGTGGGCGCAGCGTTCGACCGGAGCACTGCATGGGAGAGGGAGGAGCCCCACCCCGATCCGGTCAAGGAGAGAGACGGTGTTGGTTCCAAGAGTTCCCCGCGCGATCTTAGCGCCCCGCAAGCGCCATTTTGCCCGGACCTACGTGCAGGTACTTGCCGCCATAATCCTGGGTGCCGCAATCGGCTATTTCCATTTGGAGACCGGCCACAGCCTGAAGCCGCTCTGCGATGCCTTCGTCGATGTCGTCAAGATAATCACCGTACCTGTCATCTTCCTGACAATGGCGACCGGCATTGCCGGCATGAGCGATCTGCAGAAGGTCGGCCGAGTTGCCGCCAAGGCGATGGTTTATTTCCTTACCTTCTCGACGCTAGCACTCCTTGTCGGGCTGATTGTCGCGAATATCGTTCAGCCTGGCGCCGGCCTCAACATCGATCCGGCCTCGCTCGATGTCGAAGCCGTTAAGGGCTATGTGGCCACGGCTCACGAGCAGTCCGTGACCAGCTTCCTGATGAACATCATCCCGTCAACGATTGCCAGTGCCTTCGCGGAAGGCGACATCCTGCAAGTCTTGTTCCTCTCGGTCCTGTTCCTCTCGATCCTGTTCGGCGCGGTCTGCCGCTACAACGGCCGCTCGCTCTTCTCTCTCGTCCGATACATCAAGGACGAGCTGCTGCTCGCAATGTCCTCCTCAGAGGCCGCGCTGGCCTCGCTCATGGAGAAGATGGAAAAGGCCGGCGCCACGCATTCGGTCGTGGGTCTCATTCCATTCAATCTGGACGGCACGAATATGATGCTCGCCGCCCTTTTCATCGCCCAAGCGACGAAAACTGATCTCCCGATCGGCTGCCGGATCCTCATGCTGTTTGTCGCATTGTTCCCTTCGAACGGAACAACCCGCATTACCGGTGCAGGCCTCGTCACAATGGCTGCAACGCTCTTTCTTGTTCCGGCCGCACCGGTCACCTCCGTGGGGCTTATTCTTGGCGTCGATCAGCTTATGTCCGAATGCCACGCGCTGACGGTTTTTCTCCGCAGCGTAGCGGCAACGCTGGCTGTCACCCGGTCCGGGGCGAGCGGGATAAACGACGATTCGGGGAGCGCCTCACTAGCGGACCGTTCAGCGCTCTGGCGGTGGACGGTCAAGTCGCCCGGCGTGGTGAACACAATTCCCCGTGCGAACGACGCTCAGCTATTGGGGTGGACCCGATGGCGCAAAGCCGTATTTGAGAAACCGCCAGATCGCACCGGCACCTGTGCGCCTGTAGCAACTGCGGGGCACGATCAAAACTGACCCATTTTACACCAAAAAGGCGGCCGTTGCTGCCACGCCGTCCATGGATTGGAGACTCATGTCTAAGCCGACTGCCATCACTGTCGCAGCTCTTCTTTTACTCCTCGCCTTGCTGGCGAGCCAATATAGCGCGAACCTGCACCGGCAGGCGTGGTCGACCGACAGGCAAAAGTGGAGCGGCGCATTCGACAACGATCTCCTTCGCCAATCGCCGGCAACCCGCAAGGCGATGCCGTTCTGGTCATATTCAATGACTACCACAACTGTCCGCATTGCAGACTGGCTGATATCAACTACCAAAAAGCCTTCAAGCATGAGCCCAATCTGAAGCTTGTGATCAAACAGTTCCCGGTCCTGGGACCGGATTCCCAATTCCCAGCCTTCGCCGCACTCGCCTCGAGAAAACAGGGAAAGTTCGACGAATTCCACCGCGCCCTTATGATTTCCCCCAGTTGAAGGGTCACTCTCAAGATCGCAGCGCGTGTAGGCCTTGACGTTGAGCAGCTCAAGCGGGAATGCAAGATCCGGCCATCGCAGATGAAATGCGCGCGTCCGCGCACTCGCGAAAGGTCTGCACTTAGACGGTACGCCCGCGTTGGTGGTCGGCGATATAGTGGTCGCCGACCTTGTGGACATGGCCAGCTTGCAACGCTTGCATCGCCGATGCGCGCTCAAAGCGTGCTGGCTCTCGTGCGGGGCAGCATCTGTAGACCGGCCACGCTGTTGTTGCCGGAGCGTGCCGTTTGTGGCAGCTGGCTTTGCTGTCGCTCCTCGTAATCTTGTTGCGGTCATCCAGCTGCCGTGGGCGCCAACAACAATCCTGAGCGCCCGCGCCTGAAGTCGCTGGCCGGGTGCTCGTGAACCGAGCCCGCTTTTCTTCGGCAAGCTCAGGCGGTCTTGGCCCTGCGGCATCGCCCCCTGGCGCGGGGCAGCCTTCGGCTGCTGACGGTCGCCGGCCTGTCGGCCGGCGTCTTTCTATTGTGGCCTTCCCCCTGGCGCAGGGTGGGCAGCACTCCCTTCTAGGCCCGCCGCGGCGTCCCGCAACCCTTCGCTTGTCGCTTTCGGGTCCTCCACTCCGTTCCGGTCCTGCTGATGCAGTCCGCCTCCGACGGCGGGCCTTTCCGGTCGCTTTTGCCGCCCACCCCGCTTCCGGGGAGGGCGCGCGATTGTAGAGCGGAGGACATCACGATGCGTGCAAACAACAAACGTTGCGGCAGCCGACAGGCTGGCGCAGACAGCGGCGGGCGCACCGGCGCCAGCCTTTATCAGGAAATCACCGACCGCATCATTGCCGAACTGGAGCGCGGCACCGTGCCATGGGTCAAGCCGTGGGGCAGGGCAAGGACAGGCCTCGGCCTGCCGCGGAATGCGGCCACCCAGCGCCGATATTCCGGCATCAATATCCTGATCCTGTGGGGCGCGGTCATCGAGCGCGGTTTCCCCAGCCAGAACTGGCTCACCTTCCGGCAGGCGCTTTCGCTTGGCGGCAATGTCAGGAAGGGCGAGCACGGCACCACCATCGTTCACGCTGACCGCTTTGTTCCCAAGAACGAAAAGCAACGCGCCGACACCGATGGCGACGAACCGCAGGCGGTGCCCTTCCTGAAGCGCTTCACCGTCTTCAATGTCGCGCAGTGCGATAATCTGCCCGAACATCTTTACGCCGCCGGCGAGCCTCTGCCTGAGCGCGAGATGGTCCCGCAGGCCGAGGCGCTCATTCATGCAACCGGCGCTGATTTTCGCGTCGGCGGCGAGCGCGCCTTCTACATGCCCGGCAGCGACACCATACAGGTGCCGCCGCAGCCGGCTTTCTTCCACCAGATCGACTATTACCGGACCTGCTTTCACGAGCTTGGCCACTGGACCGGCCACCCGAGGCGACTCGCGCGCGACCTGTCCGGCTCCTTCGGGTCCAACACCTATGCGCGCGAGGAACTGGTCGCCGAAATCGCATCAGCCTTCATCTGCAGCAGTCTCGGCATCGAGCCGACCGTGCGCCATGCCGACTACATCGGCTCATGGCTGACGGTTTTGCGCGAGGACAACCGCGCCATCTTCCGCGCCGCAAGCCATGCCTCGAAAGCCGCCGATTTCCTGCTTGGCCGCAATGTCGATGTCGAAGGCGAGGCACATGCCGAAACCGCCTATGGGAGCGCGCAATCCTCACACGCGACCGCCTTGCGCCTCTGATGACGCAAAGCCGCGCGCAACCAACTCGACAGTTCTTTTGAGGTTGCCCTAACGCCGATGGCCGGCGTTGGCGTCGATCGTTCATCGGACCGAGGTTCGCAAAAAAAGAGGGCGGCATTGATGCCGCCCTCTCGTTGCGAAAGCTGCCAGAGCTGGATTAGAAATCCATGCCGCCCATGCCGCCCATGCCGCCGCCGCCCATGCCGCCAGGCATGCCGCCGCCAGCCGACTCCTTCTTCGGAGCCTCCGCGATCATGGCTTCGGTGGTGACCAGCAGGCCGGCGACCGAGGCCGCGTCCTGAAGAGCCGTACGGACAACCTTGACCGGATCGACGATACCCATGGCGATCATGTCGCCATACTCGCCGGTCTGGGCGTTGTAGCCGAAGGTCGCGCCCTTGTTCTCAAGGATCTTGCCGGCAACGATCGATGCTTCCGCACCGGCGTTGGCCGCGATCTGGCGGGCCGGAGCCTGCAGCGCACGACGCACGATGTTGATGCCGGCGGCCTGGTCGGCATTGACGCCGGTGGCCTTGATGTTGGCCGAAGCGCGCAGCAGCGCGACGCCACCACCAGCAACGATGCCTTCTTCGACGGCCGCGCGGGTCGCGTTGAGGGCGTCATCGACGCGGTCCTTCTTTTCCTTGACTTCGACTTCCGTCGCACCGCCGACGCGGATCACCGCAACGCCGCCGGCGAGCTTCGCCAGACGTTCCTGCAGCTTCTCCTTGTCGTAGTCCGAAGTGGTCTTTTCGATCTGCTGCTTGATCTGGGCAACGCGGCCCTGGATCTCGGCCTTCTTGCCGGCGCCGTCGACGATGGTGGTGTTCTCCTTGGAGATCGACACCTTCTTGGCGCGGCCGAGCATGTTGAGGCCGACATTCTCGAGCTTGATGCCGAGGTCTTCCGAGATGACCTGGCCACCGGTCAGGATGGCGATGTCTTCCAGCATGGCCTTGCGGCGGTCGCCGAAGCCCGGAGCCTTGACGGCGGCGATCTTCAGGCCGCCGCGCAGCTTGTTGACGACCAGCGTGGCCAGAGCCTCGCCTTCGACGTCTTCCGAGATGATGAGCAGCGGCTTCGAGGTCTGCACGACGGCTTCGAGAACCGGCAGCATGGCCTGGAGGTTGGACAGCTTCTTCTCGTGCAGGAGGATGTAGACGTCCTCGAGTTCGGCAACCATCTTGTCGGCGTTGGTGACGAAGTAGGGCGAGAGGTAGCCGCGGTCGAACTGCATGCCTTCGACGACTTCGAGTTCGGTCTCGGCGGTCTTGGCTTCCTCAACCGTGATGACGCCTTCGTTGCCGACCTTCTGCATCGCTTCGGCGATCATCTTGCCGACCGAAGCATCGCCGTTGCCGGCGATGGTGCCGACCTGGGCAACCTCTTCGGAGGTCTTGATCTTCTTGGCGTTCTTGATCAGGGTCGCAACGACGTCGGTTACCGCGAGGTCGATGCCGCGCTTCAGGTCCATCGGGTTCATGCCGGCGGCAACGGCCTTGTGGCCTTCCTGGACGATCGACTGCGCCAGAACGGTCGCGGTCGTGGTGCCGTCGCCAGCGATGTCGTTGGTCTTCGAAGCAACTTCGCGGACCATCTGCGCGCCCATGTTTTCGAACTTGTCCTCAAGCTCGATTTCCTTGGCGACGGTGACGCCGTCCTTGGTGATGCGCGGGGCGCCGAACGACTTGTCGATGACCACGTTGCGGCCCTTGGGGCCGAGCGTGACCTTCACCGCGTCAGCGAGGATGTTGACACCGCGCAGCATGCGCTCGCGGGCATCGCGGGAGAATTTTACGTCTTTGGCAGCCATTTTTAGCTCCTGGCAGGGGCTTCAATCGAGCCCGGGAATTCAGTTGACGAAAGGGCCTGATATGAGCCGATGATGCCCATGATGTCGGATTCCTTCATGATCAGAAGGTCTTCGCCATTGAGCTTGACTTCCGTGCCCGACCACTTGCTGAACAGGATGCGGTCGCCGGCCTTGACGTCCAGCGGGACCAGCTTGCCAGCTTCGTCACGAGCGCCGAAGCCGACAGCGATGATCTCGCCTTCCTGCGGCTTTTCCTTTGCCGTGTCGGGGATGATGATCCCGCCAGCGGTCTTGGATTCGGATTCGACCCGGCGAACGACCACGCGGTCATGCAGCGGGCGGAACTTCGACTTTGCCATTTTCGGATTTTTCCCTGGTGCGCTGTTGAGGGGTTTTTGTTAGCACTCGCGATGGACGAGTGCTAACGCGATAGTGAGGTAGGCTGTAAGCGGGCACTCGTCAAGACGGACGAGGGCAGGCGAGGAGCTCTGGCCCCCTCCCCGGTGGAACCCAACGCATACGCGGCATCCGCGTTGATGGCTGCGAGCCCCACATTTCCATTGAATTCGGCGTCATGACGCCAACTTGCTCGCGCCGCTTCCAAGTCGTCAGTCGTGCTGCCGTCAGCACGAACATAGGGCTGCGCTTCACTTCCCGTCGAAGCCGCGGCAAGCAGCGTCGCCGTCAGCACGCTCCTTTGCAGATGCTTGCCAAAGGTGGACAGTGAGCGCACCTGCGCCGGGCTGTTGGTGCGAACGTAAGACGTCATTGACAACTCCTTTTTGCAAGTCGAGCCCCTTCTCCACCTTCGGCCGCCGTCGACGCGAAGAAGTCCGCATCGCGTTGAAGACGAGCTGCGAAAAAGAGAAAGATGTGTTTGATGGCTGCGGCCCCAACGGTGCCTTCAGATTTGAGATCACTTCCGCCGCGAGCGGCTGAAGCTCCTCGCAACGTCAAATCGAATCTGCTGCCAAGCCTCCAGGAAAGGAGAGCATTGCTCATCTCGCGCTTGTGCATGCAGTCAACCTTCGATCCGTGTTGCCACATCAAGAGCAAATGCCGTGCCAAAGCTCACTGGGAAGTGAACGCATGGCTCTCCCTGAAAACCTCACAAATCCAGCATGGTCAATTGTGCGGAACCCGACATGCGTCTTCTGCCACTGTCAGCTTTCGGACAGGCATGACGCGTTTCGCGCCGACCACCGGTCGATCGGTTTTGGGGCCGGTCTGTTCGCCTCATAAGAGCGCGTTACATTGCGTAGCGGTTTCCCGAGCGCCGCCACATGACACTGGACCTGCAGGTAGCACCGGCTTCTCATCCAGCCTTACTTTGGCCCCCTCGCGTATCAAATTCCCGCTGGCGAGCCCTGCTTTCATAGATCGCACCATGCCGGATGTCTGCTCTGGCGCCCGACCCGCTGGCACGATCTCGATCCGGCATAAGGGCGCAGCATCTTTGCAGGCCGTTTCATCCCGGCGTCCTGCTTGGCTGACAGACCGCACTTGGCGAGCGGTCTCCATGCTCTCTCCAAGGACCATCCCTGCGGCTGGCTTGTCGACCTATGGGCGGGTCCGGCCGCCCGAAACCCTCGCGCCATCAGCTTTTTTCCCCGCCGCCTGCGGCGGCTTCCTCGCGCCGCTTCGCTCACAAAAAAGCTGCCCGCTCGGGTCCTTCACTGTCGCTGCGGCCCTGTCGGATTCAGGCGGTCCTGACGCGCCCATTACGGTGCGCCATCGCAGGGGATGGTCCCCGGCGAAACCACAAAAGGAGACTTCGAAATGACCGCGATCGGTTACGTCAACAAGCAGGAAAACGGCGCCTACAAGGGCCAGTTCAAGACGCTCAGCGTCCGCGCCGACATCGATATCGTCCCCAACCAGGCCAAGAGCGCCGATAACCATCCCGACTTCCGGGTGCTTACGCAAGGGGTCGAAGTCGGCGCTGGCTGGATCCGCACCGGCGAGACTTCCGGCAAGGATTATGTGAGCCTGTCGATTGCAGCGCCGGAGTTCGGACCGCGCAAGCTCTACGCCAATCTCGGCCGAGCCGCCGGCCAGGACGATCACGACACCTACGCCATCATCTGGAACCCGGCCGACTGACCGGCCGAGATAAGAGCCTCGCGCCGCAGCCCCGGCGCGGGGCTCATTCCCAGGAGTTCCACCCAAACCCCGTCCGCCCTAAAGGGCGGCGAAAACTCTCCCCCGACTCTTCGCCCGTCCCCGAGACGATCTCCCTCGCCCATCCTCGCCCTCGCTTGTCCGAAGCGAAACGAGGATCATCATGGACGACGAAAACGAACGCGCGGCCCGCGCGAAAAAGGGCAGCCCGTTTCTCAGCACAGCCCAAGCCGCCTTCTATATCGGGCTCTCCCAGCGCACGCTCGAAAAGATGCGGCTCAAGGGCGGCGGCCCGAAATTCCGCAAGCACGGCCGCTATGTCCGCTATCACATCGACGAACTCGACCATTGGTCGAAAGGACACCCGCAGCACTCCATCGCCGGCGATGGCAAGGCCGGTTCCGGCCAGGGCGGCACGGGAGGCCGTTCATGAGGCGGCGCCCTTCCATCCATCTGATCGGCAGCCGCCTGAGGCGTGTTCGAGCCCGTAAGACGGTCGCCTTGGCCGCGGCCGGTCTCGGTCTTTTGGGCTTCACGGCGCTGGGAAAGCCCGCCCCTTGGCTGGTCTGGAACGCCTCGGCCAGCGCGCCGATCGGCCTTTACCGCATCGCTGCGGGAGCGCTGGCGCGTGGCGATCTCGTGCTCGTGCGCCCGCCTGAATACGCGGCGTATCTCGCCGCCGAGCGCAGCTATCTGCCTCGCAATGTGCCGCTGGCAAAACGTCTTGCAGCGCTGCCGGACGATAATGTCTGCGCCTTCAATGACGCCATCATCATCGGCGGCGACATCGTCGCGCGCCGGCTCAAAATCGACGCCGAAGGCCGACCTTTGCCATGGTGGAACGGCTGCCGAGCGCTCGGGGATAACGAGGTTTTCCTGCTCGGCAGCGACAAAAACCGCTCCTTCGACAGCCGCTATTTCGGGCCTGTTCCCACTCAAAATGTCATCGGGAGGCTCGTACCACTATGGACCGAGTGACCCTCCTCTTGTTGGGCATGATCGCCATTGCGCCATGCGCCTGTTCCGCCTCGACCGGCGCTGAGCCGGTCGCCATCTCCCAAAGTCCGCAGCTGCGAAAGTGGCAGACGTTGGTATCGGAAGCAAGCCGGCGCTTCCATATTCCCCAAGCCTGGATCTATGCCGTCATGGCTGCCGAAAGCGGCGGCAAGACAATGCGCGGCGGCCGCCCCATCACCTCCCCCGCTGGCGCCATGGGCCTCATGCAGGTGATGCCCGGCACCTATGAAGAGATGCGGGTCGAACACGGCCTTGGGCCTAACCCCCACGATCCGCGCGACAATATCCTGGCCGGCACGGCCTATCTCAGTGCCATGTATGACCGCTTCGGATTTCCTGGCCTGTTTGGCGCCTACAATGCCGGTCCCGAGCGCTACGACGAGCATTTGAAGCGTGGCAAACCGCTGCCAGAAGAGACCGTCGAGTACCTCGACCAACTCAAGGCGGCCGGAGTTTCGGCGGCCGACATCGAGGCGTTCGAAAGCCAATCTGTCGCTCCAAAGGCGCAAATCGCTCCTCTCGGACGGTCGCTGTTCTTCATTCATGACGGTGTTCACTCAGGCGTGCGAAACGGCGATCTCTTCGTGCCGCTCGGCAAGGACGGCGCGCAGCCGAAGGAGCCGGTGCGTTAGCCATGGCGGACGGGGGCGCGTCTGGCGGGGCTGGGCGCGGAAGGCAAGATAAAGGTACCGCCTCCAGGAGGCGGTTAAATCTTTGTCTGCACATCGTTTTTCCGGGAGGCTGCCGCCGGTGCCAAGAGGGTTTGACGTGTAAGTGTCTGATTTTGCTTGATATGTCTGGGAGGCTCGCATTAAGGATGACGAGTTCAGGCCGAAGCTCGGCAAAATCGGGTCGCGCGGCTCGAAGGCCGGCAAACGCTATGCCGGCCAGGTTCGTGCGGCGATCAACCGGGCTGGCGGCCGGCCGCAACGCGGTGGTCGCTTCACAGGAAGCCGGACAGGGCGCGGCGGGGCGGCCGCCGCACTGCTGAAATCGCGCGACCGGTATGCCGCCTTCCGCCAGCGCCGGGTGATCGTCAAGGCGCGGGTCGTCAAGCTCGCCGGCAAGGGCGCGGACGGGGCGCGTGCCCATCTACGCTATCTTCAGCGCGACGGGGTCACCCGCGAAGGTGAACCTGGCGAGCTCTACGGCGCCGACAGCGGCCGCGTCGACGGCAAGGCGTTCATCGATCGCGCGGACGGCGACCGCCATCAGTTCCGCTTCATCGTCGCTGCCGAAGACGGCATCGAGTACGACGACCTCAAGGCGCTGACGCGGCGGCTCATGGCGCAGATGCAGGAAGACCTCGGCACGAAGCTCGACTGGGTCGCGGTCGATCATTTCAACACCGGCCACCCGCACAGCCACATCATCGTCCGTGGCAGGGACGACCGTGGCGAGAACCTGGTCATCGCGCGCGAATATATCTCATCTGGCATCCGCGAGCGGGCGGCCGAGCTGGTCAGCCTCGATCTCGGTCCGCGAACCGACCGCGAGATTGAGCTTCGCCTGCGCCGGGAAATGGAGCAGGAACGCTTCACCAGCATCGACCGTCGGCTGCTCAGCATGCGTGATGATGACGGCCTGGTCTCGCCGGGCGGTCCCGACGCCATTCGCCAGACGCTGCACCAGGGACGGCTGCGCAAGCTCGAGCGGATGGGTCTGGCCGCGGAGGTCGGCGCTGGCTCCTGGCGCCTCGACGATGAGCTCGAAGCCACGCTGCGCCGCACCGGCGAACGCGGCGACATCATCAAGACCATGCACCGCGAACTGACCGGCAAGGGGCTTGCCCGCAGGGCCGCCGACTGGGTGATCCACGATCGATCCGGCGAGCCCGTCCAGTCTCTCGTCGGTCGCGTTGTCGCGCGTGGACTGGCCGACGAGATCAATGACCGCCATTACATGATCGTCGACGCCGTCGACGGTAAGAGCCATTGGATCAACATCGGTAGAGGCGAGGCGATGGAAACGATGCCTAATGGCTGCATCGTGCGTGTCGCGCCAAGGAACACCGAGCCGAGGCAGGTCGATCGTACCATCGCCGAAATCGCCGCCGCGCATGGCGGCCGTTACGACGTCGATATGCACCTGAAGCATGACCCATCCGCCACCGAGAGCTTTGCGCGAACGCATGTGCGGCGGCTGGAGGCGATCCGCCGCGCGACCGGCGGCGTTGAGCGAGAGCCGAACGGCACCTGGCTCATCGCGCCGGACCATCTCGATCGCGTCGCGAATTATGAGGGCCAGCGGGCCAGGGCCGAGCCTGTCGTTGCCGACAAGCTCTCCTCAATGGCGCTGGAGCGACAGGTCAGCTTCAACGGCGCCACCTGGCTCGACCGGGAGCTGGTTGCCGATAGACCCGAGCCTTTGCACGGATCCGGCTTCGGCCGCGACGTGAGAGAGGCGCAAGCTCGCCGGCGGCAGTGGCTGATCGCGCAAGGCCTCGCGCATAAAGAACAGGATGGGATCGTCTATCGAGCCAACATGCTTTCGATCCTGCGCCAGCGAGAACTGAACCGTGTTGCTGGCCAACTGTCGGAGGAACTTGGCCTGCCCTATGCCGAAGCGCGATTCGGAGGACGAGTAGAGGGTACGCTCCGCCGCTCCGTCGAGCTTGCCAGCGGAAAATATGCCGTCGTTGAAAAGTCGCGCGAGTTCACGCTGGTGCCATGGCGGCCGGTGCTTGAGCGCCATGTGGGCAAGGAGGTCTCCGGTGTCGTGAGTGGGGAGGGGATTTCATGGACCGTCGGCCGGCAAAGGAGCGGACCTGGTGTTTCGTGAGATGGTGTACAGCTTTTTAGCCAGCGGCGCGGGCAGCCATGCGAGCCCGCGTAGACCTTATGGCCGCACGCCCGCAATCGGTCGCATGGACCTGCCAGGCGGGGCGGCTTTGGAGCGTTCGGACCCGACACGCTGCGTGAGTGGCCAGACTTCGAGCGCTCGAAGATGCGGACTGTTGTCTGCTGGCCGGCGTTATTCCGGCTGGCCTATGACCGCGGCGCAACAGTTCACCGCTGAAGTTGCCACGGGCGAACATCGACAAGAGAAAAAACACCATTGCGCGTTACAAATCGCCGTTGAAAGCGTTTAGGTTGCATGCGCTTCGCCAAGTAAACGGATACCCCAGAAGAGAGCCATGACCACGGCCCGCCATATCGTGACGCTGCTTAAAAGCCACATTGCCGGCGACGAGGATCGTTTCCTCTCTATCGCGATGCAGCTTGCTGCGCATGAGGCACGTCAAGGCCATGGCAAGCTTGCTCAGGAGCTCAAGGATCTGGTCGACGCAGCCAAGAGCAGGGACGCCCGGATTGCCAAGAGCAGTCGGCCGGTTCCCCTTTTTCAGCCAAAGGGCGAACTCGCAGGCCTCCTGCATGTGCGCTATCCGGACCTGCGACTGACGGACATGATTTTGCCGGACAGTCTGCGCTCGCGCCTGCACCGCGTGCTGGGAGAGCAGCGCCAACAAGCAAGCTTGCGCGAGCACGGGCTTGTTCCCCGTCGCAAACTGCTTCTGGTCGGCCCGCCAGGATCAGGCAAGACGATGACCGCATCGGCATTGGCCGGGGAGCTTCATCTGCCCCTTTTCATGATCGTCCTCGATGGTTTGATCACCAAGTTCATGGGAGAGACTGCCGGAAAGCTGCGGCTTGTTTTTGATGCAATGCAGGCGACGCGGGGCGTCTACTTCTTTGACGAATTCGATGCCATCGGCGCGCGTCGAGGCGAACGCCAGGATGTTGGCGAGATTCGGCGCGTGCTGAATTCGTTTCTGCAGTTTCTCGAGCAAGACGACAGCCACAGCCTGATTATTGCGGCAACAAATCATCCCGAGCTGCTCGACAGAGCTTTGTTCCGCCGTTTCGACGATGTCATCGAATACGCCGTGCCCGATCGGCCGATTATCGAGGCGCTGCTTCGGGCTCGACTCGACCGCTTCGACACCAGAGGGCTTGCCTGGAACGAGGCGATCTCTCAGGCAGAGAGACTGTCGCAGGCCGAGATCACCCGCGCGGCCGACGACGCTGCAAAAACCATCATATTGCGGGGGGGGAAGCGGATCACCTCGGAAGCGCTCATCGACGCTCTGAAGGAACGCCGGCAGGCTTCGCTGTCTGAGTAGCGACAGCACAGATCATAATGGCAGACGATTTTCCGCGCGACCGCGCCCATATCCACCTTCGCAACAACGGCATTCGGGAAGCCTATCGGCGGCCCAACCAACTTATACATGCACCGCCGCTGCCGGCGCGTGATCGGGCGTCGCATGCTGCGGCCTTGACGCAATCCATCGAACAAGCGGTCGAAAGTGCACGCCAGCAGATTGCGGCGCGTGACCCCCAGCTGTCGGTCGGCACGCCTGGCTTTTACCTCGAGATCGATCTGCCCATGTCCGGACGGGCGGCCCTCGACCAGTTGGCCGATCGTCGCCAGCACATGGAGCTGGTCGCCGTCCATGAGCCAACTCAACCCGGTGCTCCCATCACAGCGTCGGTGTTCCTGCCGCAAAGCGCGCAAGCCTATTATTTGCGGAAAGTCGAGGCGTATCGAGACGTTGACACTGACCGCGGCAGACCGCGCAACGAGCCGCTCGTCTCCCGCATGGAGACAGTCAGGCTGGCGACTGCACGATCGTTGTTTACCGACCACGACGACCTCTTCCCCCAGGCCGCTGACGAGCAGGTGTGGTGGGAAGTCTGGCTGCGCGACGGTCGCCGCGAGAACTTCGAGCACATTGCCGAAGCCCTGAACATCACTTTGCGCACGCATGCGGTCAGGTTTCCGGAGCGGGTGGTCATGCTGGCACTCGCCAGCACGGCAATGCTCGACCGCATGATTGCGCACAGCGATGTCGTCGCCGAGCTGCGGCGCGCGAAGGATACGCCGTCCTTCTTCATGGGCCTTGGCGGCGCGGAGCAAAGGGACTGGAGCGACGAGCTTCTCGGGCGCGTCAGACCGCCTCAATCCGATATTGCGGTCTGCATTCTCGACAGCGGCGTACGTCGCACCCACCCGTTGATCGAACCCGCACTTGCCGTTGAAGACTGGCACACCGTCAAACCGGCATGGGGCAGCGACGACACACCTGCGTGGAGCGGCCACGGGACGCGAATGGCAGGTGTCGGCCTGTACGGTGATCTGGTCCCGCTCCTGGTCGGAGGCGATCCAGTTCCATTGCCCTTTCGGCTGGAGAGTGTCCGTATCCTTCCGCCAGAAGACGAGGCAAACGATCCAGAACTCTATGGCTCGATCACCGCGGAAGCGATCGCCCGCGCCGAGGTGCAGGCGCCGGAGCGCCGCCGCGCGATCGCAATGGCTGTGACAAGCGCCAGTCCGGCGCGTGGAAGGCCCACATCGTGGTCTGCCGCTATCGACCAACTCTGTTTCGAAGAGGAGCAGCGACGCTTGATCGTTCTCTCTGCCGGCAACATCGGCGATGACCTCATGCCGGCCGAGCATTTGACGCGCAACGATCTGGAAGCAGTCGATGATCCTTCTCAGGCCTGGAATGCGCTGACGGTCGGCGCTTTCACAGAAAAGGTCGATATCATTGACACCGACTTTGCGGGCTACGCTCCGATCGCGCCGGTCGGCGAGCTCTCGCCGCGCAGTCGCACTTCGGTCGTTTGGGACAGGCAGTGGCCGGTGAAGCCCGAGGTCGTCTTCGAAGGCGGCAATCTCGCCCATGACGGTGTGTTGCCTGGCGAGCCGATCGACGATCTGCAGATATTGACCACTTTCTATCGACCCGAACTGCGCCACTTCACCACCCTCGGAGATACGAGCGCGGCAACGGCCCATGCCGCACGGATGGCGGGACTAATTCTATCAGCGCGCCCCGAGCTGTGGCCTGAAACGGTTCGCGCCCTGATCGTCCACTCGGCCGAATGGACTCCGGCGATGCGCGCACGCATCGATGCGTGCAACGGAGCGAAGGGCGAGATCCAGGCGCTCGTGCGGCGCTATGGTTACGGCGTGCCAGATCTTGGGCGCGCGCTTCTGTCAACGGTGAACGACCTCACGCTTATCGTTGAAGATGAGCTTCAGCCTTTCCAGCGCGAGGGCGGCGCGGCTGCCAAAACGCGTGACATGAAGCTGCATCGCCTGCCTTGGCCGAAGGAGCAGCTCGCGGCGCTCGGCGCTGCCCAGGTCGAGCTCCGCGTCACGCTGTCCTATTTCATCGAACCCAACCCCGGTGAACGCGGATGGACCCGCCGGCATCGTTACGCGTCCCATGGTCTTCGGTTCAGAGTAAAGTCAGCGACCGAGACAGTCGACGAATTCCGAGCCCGCATCAATCAGGCCGCTCGGGACGAGGAGGAAGGGGCGCCTGCTGGAGGCGGAGAAGAGTGGCTGCTCGGCACCTTCCGCGATCGCGGCTCGTTGCACGCCGATTTCTGGTCGGGCAGCGCCGCCGATCTCGCCGAGCGTGATGCGATCGGCGTGTTCCCGGTCGGGGGCTGGTGGAAGGAGAAGCCTTACCTGGAACGCGTCGACGCTCTGGCTCGGTACGCCCTGATTGTGACGATGCGGGCGCCTGGGGTCGATGTTGACATCTTCACACCCGTCGAAGCAGCCCTGACTGTCGAGACGTCGGTCGAGACCTGATGCAGCACTGTCCAAATCGGCCAACAACGGAGGTTTGACCAGCCTCTGGTGCCATGGCGGCTGGTGCTGGATCATCACGTCGGCAACAGGGATCATGCGCGGAGGACGATAGGCCGGCAAAGGAGCGGGCCAAGCGTGTGATAATGGCGCCCATGGTCACGCCCACAAGCCGCGCCCCCTGCGTCTACGGAGAGGTGCGCGTCTGTTTAGGCGGCCGAGACATCGCTTACCTGATCAACGCGCTCGCCGTATTTGCGCCTGTAAGCGGCAATGAAATCGTCGTCGCTACAGATGCAGCGGCCGCTGGAGTCCTTGGCCTTCGGATCGTGCAAGTGAGAGCCAAGGGGGCGCAGAAGATTCACCCGAGTGCTCGTCGTCGGGCTCATGGGAAACCCCGCACTATGTTTGACCAAATCCGCGGCAAGCATAATCCCGGCAAGCACCGACTGAAAGGCCATCGGAACCACAGTTCGAACGCGGCGACTTCCTTCGCTAAGCTGGAACACCAGACCGCCGCAGATAGCCTGCTGATAAAAGGAGCGCAGGGGCTGGCCGACAAACGGGGCTAGCGGTTCAAACGGCACAGCCATCGCTGTAGCCACGCGAACTACAAAGTCGTTGGGAACTCCGGCATTGGTCTGCAGGAGCGTTTTCACCTGCTCGTGTGCTTCCGGTATTCCGAGTTCCTCGGCAATCAGCTGGTGCTCGTCCTTGGATTTTCCGGATGGCAGGTACATGCAACAAAGGCAAGCCTGGCCGTCATCGAAACCATGCCGGGAGATACCGAGATCGTGCTCCTGCGTCCAAGCGTTTGCGATCCATCGCGGCAGTGCACCTTGGACAGCCAGACGGTCGGCGGCGGTGTCAAGCGCCACACCCACTTGGTCGAAGACCCAATTGCCCCGGCGCGCAACATATTCTGCCCACGTCAGAGGGTGCGCCTCGACCTCAAGGGCAGTCGATCTAAGGGCGGTGGCTGCAAGAACCGCTTTGGACATACCAATCTCCGCCTGGCCAGCCAATGCGTAGCGCTGCAGGTTTGAGAGTTCGATCGCTTCGTGATCGATTACATGCAGACGACCTTTGAGATCGGGTTGTCTCGCTAGCGCCCAAAGCGAGCCATGGCCTATCGCACCGAGCCCAACGAGGTGGGTTTCGCCAAGGTCGACTGGGAAGTCGATCGGGCCAGGCTCTCCGGCTTTGGTCTTGTCGTAGCTGCATAGCGAGAGGTCGATGGTTTCGTCCAACTCGGCGCCGGTCAACTGGGCAGCGAAGATAGTTCGAAAGACGTTGGCGGCGCCGAAGCAACTGGCGGCGCCAGCTCCATAAGGCAGCAGACTTGGGCCAGAGCCCACCGGGTCCGTACGCGACAGCTTTGCCGCCCAACCGTCCGATCCCACGAAAAAGATCGGGCACCGGAGTGATGGGCGCGTTACCCCTGCAACGACGCAGACGGTGGCAGACTTGCCGGAACGCCGGATGCCGACTTTTGGATTGATCGACTTTGCCAAGCGCTCCAGCGCTTGGGCTTGAGAGCTCGCCGCGCTGTCCAGCGGGAGTATCGCCAGAACCGGGTAGAGCCTAGCGAGCAATCTCACCGCAAGATCTAGTGTCGCCTGGCCTTCGGCGCAGGAAGCGGCCTGATGGTCGAAGGCGACTGCCACGACCTGCTTTTCAAGAGCTGCTTTGAAGTCTCCCAGATGAAAATCGGCCAGGACCTGAGATGCCGCCGTGGCGGCGCGATCGATGAAGTTAGCGAATGCCATTGTTCAACTCGATATCATGATCATTCGCGACAGTGCCGCGGGAGGGAGCGCATTCCATTTGGCCTTTTCGTCAAGCCGATAGGCGGCGACCCGAGCAAAATCGAAAGGCTCGCGGGCGAAATTCGGCACTACCAGCGACAGACACCCAACCGTGGTAGCAACCGCATAAGCGTCGTCCGTCGTCGAATGGTAGGCGCGGCCCGGATGGCTGTGAATCTGGGCCAAGAGTTTCAGGCCGCTTTTGTAGAGCCAGACATTGAGCCGGTGCAGTTCTTCGGCCGCAACGATCACGCAAACGCCATCGTTTGTCCGAATGTGACGCTGCGCCGGGATAACCGTCTCTGTTACGGCAAAGTGCCGCTCTTGCTGAACGCCGACCCAGAGCGCCATCCCCTCATTGCCCTCGCGACCAACTGAGCGCAGATGCCCATGCGTGGTCGAGATGCAGCCGCGCGGGAGAGTCACGATCGTTACATCTCTCAAACCAGTCATTCTTGTATCGCCTGAGGGGATACCACCATTCCTACGATTGTCGGTTGGAGTTGAATCTGCAACTGCTCTATAGGAACGATTCCGTACTTGATGATCTTGTCCAGGATGAAGGCCAAACAGCCTTCGCCAGAACCCCGATGAAGCAGCCATGGATCACCTGAATGGGCTGGATTGTCGTGGTATTCCCGGACGCCCGCCATGCACAGGAATGGTTCGTCCTCGGGACTGTTGGCCTGGATGAAGTCCGTCAGCGGCACGGCGTTCTGCTGGATGAGAGCTCCTATCATCTCCGGCGGCGTTCCGGGCAGCGGCGGACGTCTAAGCATTTTCAGGTATAGATCTTTCCGGGCAATCGGATGACGCGTAAACGGATCGACGAAGACCACGGACGGTGGTCTTAAGTCGTAGTCGGTGAAGTCGACCTCGCTCGCTGCGCTGACCACCCGTGGCTTTAACTTGGGGCTGGCGAAAATGAAGAAAGCGCGCGGAAAGGTCGCCTCGATCAAGAAGCAGCCCTGAGCCCGATAGACATCAGCATATGGCCGGAACCGGCCGATCTCCCGATCAAACTTCGCTCGGGAGACCTCCGGATCCACACTTTGGTGTTTAGGCACCTGCGACGCCCGCCTTCAGGCTGAGGAACAGGGTCACAGTATTCGGGAAACCGAAGTCGCCAAGCTTCTTGTCGACATCGAGCAAGTTGCCGGCCTCATCCTTGAATTCCCAATTCTCGGCTGGTTGGGCGACATTCTGCGTGTTCTCAAGGGCTTTGGTACGAATGACGTGAAGCGGCTGGTTGGGATTGGCTTCGACCTGCGTGGGCTGGCCGTTCACCACCACCGTGATCTCGATCTTGCCCGGTCCGCCGCCGTGATTATCGCCCTTACCCGAATCCTTCGACATTGTCCTACTCCTGTGGCTTGCCAACCGCCCCACGCCCTGGCGCCCACCTGCGAGTGAGACCGGCGGTCTTCAATCGTTCACCCGGCGCCACGGCCGCGAGTACGCGAAAGACAGGGGATAAGCTACCGAATCGGTGCTTGCCTTCTTTTATGGGTGACTTGAGCCGCAAGTAAATGGTCTCAAATTGCTCCTCACAACTATAATCGATTAGAGCAATGCAAAAATATTGGCGACACGCCTATTCATCTGCTCTCTCACTCGCCTGCTCCGTGCTTGGCAAGGGGAGCTTTGACTGCGTCACGCGTCCCCCAAGCAGCCGATTGCGCCGGCAGCGCCGTAGGAACCGTCGTTCAGAGTCTTCACCACTCAAGCAGCCGCATGGATGCAGCCGACGCTCGTCTCCACAAACAGCGCAAGTGGTGCCTTGTTGGATAAGGTCGCCTCGTCCCTGGTGCAGCATCTGTCGGAACGGGTCCGCTGCGAGACCATGCCTCATCATCGCGCATGCGCAGCAGCCGGCGGTCGATGCTCGTAAGGCGTTCTGCTCATTTCGTGGCGAAGGCGCTGCTCGACTCGCGGACATATGCGGGCACCGAGGCGGAGGCTGACCAGTCGGCGCCGCGTTCGCGGATGTCGCTTGCAATGTGCTCGCGTGCGTTTGCCGCCGGCGACCTTGCCGTCCTCGCCTGCTATGGCGAGCCGGCGCAAGCGGATTGCTCGATACTGCCGGCGAGGCTGCGGGCCGGTCCTAACGGCCGTTCACAAGAGCTTGCATCAGCAACTGGCAATCGGATCGATAACTTCGCGATCGCCGTTATGGCGCGGAGATGCGGTCTCGCCGGGTTGTGGCTGGCGCTTCGTTGTGGGCGGCGCGTCGTAGCCGAGGGAGCAGGGGCGGCGCCATGATCCAGACCGAACGCGCGCTGCAGCAGGTGCTTGAGTGGGGGCGTGCCCTGACCGGTTTCGCGGATGAGCATGCTGAGGAAGCGGTAAGGGGCGGCCAGTATATCCTGCAACGCATTCACCCGAGCCTGCGCGACACCAGCGCCCGCACCGGCCGCGATCCGCAGGACGAAACGCTGATCGTGGCGTTCTATCGCGAACTGGCGCTGCTGTTCTGGCTAGACGATTGCAACGACGTTGGCCTGATCGCGCCGGAGCAGCTCGCCGCCCTGGAGCAGGCGCTGGGGCACGGCGTACCGTGCGTGCTCTCCGGATTCGAGGGCTGCGCTCAGCTGCGCGCTTCGCTGGCTGCGCTCGCTTACGATCGTCACGACTATGCTCGGCTTCTCGACTATACCCGGTGCTACTGCGCGGCGCTGCGCGCCGGACACGCGCAGGCGGCAGGGGCGCGACGCTGGTCTTACGCCGAGTACCTGCACAACGGCATCGATTCGATCGCTTACGGGACCGTGTTCTGTTGCCTGTCGCTGCTGTGGGGGCTGGACATGGCGACCTTGCGCGCGCGTCCAGCGTTTCGCCAGGTCCTGCGGCTCATCTCAGTGATAGGGCGCCTGCAGAACGATCTGCATGGACGCGACAAGGACAGGTCGGCCGGCGATAACGCGGCGATCCTGCTTCTGCAGCGCTATCCGGCTATGCCTGTGGTTGAGTTCCTCAACGACGAGTTGGCCGGCCATACGCGCATGCTGCACCGGGTGATGGCGGAAGAATGCTTTCCCGCGCCGTGGGGACCGTTGATCGAGGCGATGGCGGCGATCCGCGCGCAGTACTACCAGACTTCGACCAGCCGCTATCGCAGCGACGCTGCAGGGGGAGGCCAGCGTGCGTCGGCCTGGACGCGCCGGAGGCGGCGGCTTGGGCGCGCTGCCGTCGGTTCGATCCGACGCAACGCCGTCGCCCGCTGCTACGGATGGAGCGAGCATGAGCGACACCGCCCTGAGCCGGGGAAGGACGAACATCTGGACATCGTGCTGGATCGGCGAACGGCGCCGGCCACGGTGGCCGCTGGCTGGGAGTACATCCATCTCGAACACTGCGCACTGCCCGAGTTGGACCTGACGCAGATCGACCTGCGCGCCTCGCTGCTGGGCAAGGCTATGCGCGCGCCGCTGCTGATCAGCTCTATGGCCGGCGGCATGCCACGGGCCGAGGCCATCAACCGGCATTTGAGCGAGGCAGCGCAAGCCTTGGGGATCGCCATGTGCGGTTCGCAGCGTGTGAGCCTGCAATCCCGCAACTCCCAGGGGCTAACGCGCGCGCTGCGCCGCCTGGCGCCAGACATTCCCTTGCTGGCCAATATCGGCGCCGCGCAACTGCGGGAGGCCGACGGCCTGGACCTGGCGCGTCGCGCGGTGGACGCGCTGGAGGCCGATGGGCTCATCGTCCATCTCAATCCGCTGCAGGAAGCGGTACAGCCGGAGGGCGACCGCGAACTGGCGCGGCGTCCTGGCGCTGATCGCTGGCGCCGCGCGCATCGTGGGCGTGCCGATGGTGGCCAAGGAAGTGGGGGCGGGCCTGTCCGCCTCGGTGCCTGTGCGCTCGTCGAGGCGGGCGTGGCGGTAATCGATGTCGCCGGCGCCGGCGGCACCAGTTGGGCCGCAGTGGAGGGCGAGCGCGCCCGCAATGCCGCCGACCGTGCAGTGGCGATGTCATTCGCCGATTGGGGGATTCCACCCTGACCAGCGTGCAGGCGGTGCGTCGGGCGCTGCCAACGGTGAAGCTGATCGCGTCGGGCGGGATCCGCGATGGCGTCGACGTGGCCAAGGCCATCCGCCTGGGCGCGGACATCGCCGGGCAGGCGGCCAGCGTGCTGGGCGCGGCGACAGTGTCCACCGGGGCCGTTGTCGCGCATTTCGAGATCGTCATCCGCCAGTTGGCCGTCGCCTGCTTCTGCACGGGCTCGGCTGATCTGGCGGCGTTGCGTCAGGCGCGCTTGTTGCCCTCGTCGCATTTGTCCGCCGGTTGATGTCGGCGTCGTCCGCACGCTAACAGCAGGCTGCTGAAATACCTACGCCAAAGACAGACTATTGATCCCCCTGGCGAGACGGCTCGATTGACGGGAGCGATGTGTTCATGGAGCAGCTGTTCACGATGAAGCGGTTGGAAGATTTCGTTCCAGCCGGTCATCCTGGTGCCCGCACCGGCTGATGATCAATGGAGCGCTGGTGCGGCTAGACGGCATCCTTTCCGGCATGTACGCCTGCAGTGCCAAAGGCGGTCGCCCCAGCGTTGCGCCGGAGAAATTGCTGCGGGCCGTGTGTTGCAGGTGTTCTACAGCGTCCGTCGGAATTGATGCAGCAGGTGCTGCTGTGGCAAGGCCAAGACCCGGGAATGCCGTCAGCTTTGATCAGGCGCTTCGGGCCGTCGGAAACGCGCGAAGAGTCCGGCTTTCGAAAAAGGCCGAACGCCTCAGATAAAGCCAGAACTCCTTGGGTCACCATCAAACCAATTTGACGCCCCGGGACAATTTCGTCCGGCATTGTCCGGTGTGCGACGATGTTGGGGATGCGACATAGGCGGATTGCCGTGTATTTAAACCGCTTTTCCTTTGGCACGCATATTGCGCCCTATCGGTAAACCTCGTCATGGGCCGGCGGCAATCGCTCGGAGATTGTCGAAATAGCACAATGATTTCTGCCGGGGTGACATCCGGCCCGACTAGAGCAGGACCTTTCAGATGATGCAGAAAAGCAAGCGGCCATACTCGCGGGGAAATAGTCGCGTCAGGGCTGCATGGACGCTCTTTCCTGGTTGTTTCGGCGGCGGACGCCAACTCTTCAATCGGCACCCGAACCAGTGCCTGGATGTCCAAGGAGCGCCCCTGTTGCGCGTGCCTGGCTGCACCCGCGTGCTGGCTCTCCTCCAAGGCGACGCTTCGGCGCTGCTGCAGACCGGCGACGAGAACCCAACTTCAAAATTAGCATTCCGAAAACCGAAAGAAGTGAACAGGTATGTCCAGGATCGGCGCTTTGACGCGCGCCGCATGGCGATCGGCAACTCAGACGCTGGCCAAGGGTTCGAAAAGTTTACACCCGACGCTAGCGCCGGCCGATTTCAAGCGCGCACTTACGATCAACGATCGATATGGCGGGCTCACTGTCAATGTCCCCAAAATGCCTTTCTGGCTGACCGGGGGTGAAGCCTTCGTCTACCGCCGGACTAGCCACGGCGAGCAGCAGTTCATGCAGGTCGATGCTGCCACGGGTTTCAAGCGGCCCGCTTTCGATCAGGCGCGTCTGGCGGCAGCGCTAAACAAGGTGAGCCATGAGAGCTATCAAGCCGGCAATCTTCCGTTCGACCGTTTCGAACTGAGTGAGGATGGTCGCAGGCTCGACTTCCAGATTGAAGACACCCGGTGGAGCTGCGACCTTGCAAGCTATGACTGTACCAGCACCACATTCGATGCAAGGAAAGGGGACCGTAGGGAGCTCAGCCACCGCTACACGCCGCCAGCGGAGAACAACCCCGACAAGAGCAACGCGTCGCCCGACGGCAAATGGATCGCCTATATCAAGAACTGCAACGTTTTCCTGCGCAGCGAGGACGGATTGCAGGATGTTCCTCTGAGCCGGGACGGAGCCGAAGGCAATTGCTACGTCTTTTCGACGCTGAGCTGGTCGCCGGACTCGCGCCACCTCGCCGCTTACCTTGTTCGCCCCGGCTATAGGCGAGAGGTCCGCTACCTCAATTCTTCGACGGACCAGTTGGAGCGGGAATATTCAACAAAATTCTATCCCAGGCCGGGCGATGTCCTTCCGCTGCCCCAGCCAGTCCTGTTCGACATTGCCGGCCGGCGCCAGATCGTGATTGACGGTGCCCTCTTCTCGAACGTCTTCGAACTTTCCCCTCTCCGGTGGTGGGCGGACAGCCGCGGCTTCACTTTCGAATATAACCAGCGCGGGCATCAGCTTTATCGCCTGGTCGAGGTAGACGCCGCCTCGGGCCGCGGGCGCTCCCTGATCGATGAGACCAGCGAGACATTCGTTGATTATTTGCCGCTGGGGCATGGCCAGGAGGATGCCGGAAAAATCTTCCGTTACGATGTCGATGACGGGAAGGAGATCATCTGGGCATCAGAGCGCGACGGGTATGAGCATTTGTATCTTTTCAACGGCCGGACAGGCGCGCTCGAAAACCAGATCACGCGAGGTGAGTGGGTCGTCCGGAGGGTCAACCATGTCGATCCGGTCAAGCGTCAGATCTGGTTCGAGGCGAGCGGGATGAACTCGCAGGAGGACCCCTATTGGGTCCATGCTTACCGCATCGGCTTTGACGGCAAGGGACTGACTGCACTGACGCCCGAACCGGCCAACCACCATATCGAGTTCTCGCCTGACAGGCGCTATTATGTCGATCTCTGGTCACGCATCGATCTGCCCCCGCGCATGGCACTCTACCGCGCCAGCGACAATGCCAAGCTCCAGCAGATCGAGACGGCCGACATTTCTGAGCTCGTCGCCGCAGGCTGGCAGCCGCCGCTCAGTTTCCATTCCAAGGGGCGCGACGGCAAAACTGACATCTGGGGCGTGCTCCACCTGCCAGCCAACTTCGACCCGACGAAGAAATACCCGGTTGTGGAGAATATCTATGCTGGACCCCACGGCTCCTTCGTCCCAAAATCCTTCTCGCGGTGGACAGAGCCGCTCACGCAGCTGGGCTTCGTCGTTGCTCAGATCGACGGCATGGGCACCAACAACCGCTCCCGCGCCTTCCATGATGTTGCTTGGAAGAATCTGAAGGACGCAGGATTTCCCGATCGCATTCTGTGGCACAAGGCGGCGGCCGCGCAATATCCATGGTACGACATATCCAACGTCGGCATTTTTGGCGCATCCGCCGGCGGCCAGAGTGCAGTCAGCGCGCTGCTCTTTCACCCCGATTTCTACAAGGTCGCCGTCGCCAAAAACGGCTGCTTCGACAACAGGATAGACAAGACCTGGTGGAACGAACTTTGGATGGGGTGGCCGGTCGGCATTGAATATTCGCAATCCTCCGCCGTTGACAATGCTCACAGGCTGCAGGGCAAGCTGATGATCGCGGTCGGCGAAATGGATGATAATGTCGATCCGTTTTGCTCGTTCCAGCTTGCCGATCGACTCATCAAGGCAGGAAAAGATTTTGACATGGTCTACGTTCCTGGTGCCAATCACCATACTCTAGGCACCTACACCGAGCGCAAACTCCTAGACTTCTTCGTTCGCAACATTCTCGGTCAGACCCCGCCCGACTGGAACACCAAACCGATCGAGCTGGAATAGCTTGTGGCTCTTGCAATTGTTAGCTCGCCTTATCAGCTGTAATCAGGGCGAGGCGCGAGCAAATCTGCACCGAAGGACGATCGTGGAGTCTAGGACTTGCGCTGCGTATTGAGGATCGGCTCGCCGCGACGTTGGTCTGAGCAAACTGCTTGATAGGCACGCCTGCAGACCGCGTGTGTGCGATTGCAAGATCCCCTATCAGCCTGGTGTGAAGCGTTCAGGGGAAAAGCCGCACCCAACGCCGCTTCCGCTCGCCGTAACGCTACGGCGGTGCGGCCCACCGATCCGCTCGACGAGCATTGGAACACATAGGTCCCCGAACGGACGATTGCCTTGGCAATAGAAGACCCTCGTCGGTCATCGCCGCTGTGGGTGGCAGCCCGTCGGTCTGGAGCTGCCACGATTCTCATCCTCGCGTCACATATGAGCTGAAGCTTTCCGGATCGGGTATCCAATCGGCATCCAGTTGCTCGGCGATATGGTTGAATTCTGCCCTCAGGACAAGAGTGAGTAGAGCAGCCCCGCTACGAAAATCCCATCCTGGTTCGTTTGACGCATCGACTATTCAGATTGATTGGCGTGATACCCGGCGCGGCCGCAACACGCGAGGCCGTCAACCGCTGAGCAGAAAACCAGCCTTCGCCTTCCGCGGCGGCGGACCTCGTCAGCCTCTCGAAAGCTTGCCTGAGTAGGTTGCTCATGTGATCTGTGGAAGTGAGGATAGCGTGCACCCGTACAAACTAGACATTCATCGTGGCAGCTTGGCTGCAGGTGCAGCACGCCGTACCGCACGAGCAAGCGGACAGGCCGGCCAAGCCGGTTTTGAGCAGCACTTGGGCGAACTGCAGGCGGCGGACGAGTTGATGGGTGCGCTAGGCGAGGAGGTCCTCGTCAATGGCTCGCATGGTAAAGGTGAGTTGAGACCAACGAAGAGGCAGAGGATCCAAAGCAATCTGCAGCATGCTGTCACTGAGCGGCAACCAGGTGAGGTTGGCAACTCAGGCGCTCGCGTGATGATGCAACTCCCCACCGATCAGGTGGGTACATCGGAACGGGAGGCGCAACTTGTGATGCAGGGGGACGAGCACGAATACACCCCAGCACCGCATCTCGACGGGTCGATGCCCTCGACAGTGCAGCCGGATCGTCCAATTGTGGTCCCCGACGGTGCCGACAAGCGTCCTGTTTATTCCAACGATGCCACCGCCATCGAAGGGCTGAAGTCAGCACTCCTTGCGGGTAAAGCCAGGCCGGACACGGTCACTCGCAGCACAAATTCTCTTTTCGGCTTTAGTCGTTGGCTCTTTCAAAACAACAAGCCAGGGCTTGCTGCTCGGCTTTACCATCCGTCGCTGAGCCAGGATCTCGAGGAGTACGAGAGTAGGGGTGGTTCCTCCACCGTGGCTGGCGCACTGCGTCAATTGATGAAGTCGATGGGCGGAGCCGGCCCGATTGTGGGTCGCGCTGTCCTGAACCCCCATCCTGACGACGCCGCGCTCACCAGACATTTCAGATCCGCGAGCGGCTACGCAACTGCTCTTAACCATTTCAGTCATTACCTACGTCAAAATGACAAGCTCGGAATTGCGGGTCGCATTTACGATAAATCGCTGGATAAAGATGTTGAGAGCTACAAGGCCGCCTCCTCTAATGGTGGAGCTCCGATCGAATCTGCGCTGGTTTATCTCCGCAAGAACCCGCCGCGCGTTATACTCGGGAATCATCTGGAAAACGCGGTCAGCATGGAGGCTCGTCCCCGTGGCGACGCTGCTCAGCATACCGCACCACAGCAGGGATTCGATTGGCCAGAGGAGCTCCTGCCGGTAGGTTATAAGGAGGGCACCGATCTACCATTGTCTCTCGCCCCAACCGCGCACCAACACCAAGCGCCCGACTTTGGAGAGGCCGTCCCTCACTTGAACTGGCGCCACGGCGACCAGGGCGCCCCGGAGGAGCTGGTAGCTGCACGGGACAGGAGCAGCCCGCTGCCAAGCGAGGCGGTGCCACATAAATCTGGACGGGGACTCGCTACGCAGCCCAGATTGTGGGCGGAGAAATCCGCCTCGCCAGAGCTCTTTCGACGGCGGGCGGAGCAGGCTCTGCCGGCGTCCGCCAGAGGTGTGGAGACATCCTCCGCGGTTGATGAAGCCGCGCAGGCCGCTCGCCAAGCTTTGGCTTGGTTGCAGCAGGAGATGGAGGGGATCGAACCGATGCAGGATCCTCATGAGGTGGCTACACCGGAATGTGAGGCGCAGCTCGTCAGGCAGAGGGATGAGCACGAATCCACCCCAGCACCGCATCCCGGAGGTGGTGGGTCGATGCCCTCGACAGTGCAGCCGGATCGTCCAATTGTAGTCCCCGACGGTGCCGACAAGCGTCCTGTCTATTCCAACGATGCGACCGCTATCGAAGGGCTGAGGGCAGCATTCCACGCGGGTAAGGCCAAAGCGAACACGGTCACTTACAATGTAAATTCTCTTTTCGGCTTTAGTCGGTGGCTCCTTCAAAACAACAAGCCAGGGTTTGCTGCTCGGCTTTACCATTCGTCGCTGGATCAGGATCTCAAGGAGTACGAGAGTACGGGTGGTTCCTCCACCGTGGCTGGCGCACTGCGTTACCTCAAGAAGTCGACAGGCGGAGCCCCGATTATGGCTCGCCCTGTCGTGATCCCCTATCCTGACGATGCCGAGCTCATTAGAAATTACAGAGCCGCTTCGACCAAGGAGTACCTGGCAGCGCCTGCGACCGGACGGAATCCAGATACCGTGGGCGGCTATACAAATTTTCTTAGACATTTTAGTCAGTACCTGCGTCAAAATAACAAGCTTGGGATTGCGGCTCGGATTCACGACAAATCGCTGGATAAAGATGTTGAGAGCTTCAAGGCTGTCTCCTATGGTAATAGGCTAAGTATCAGTTCTGCATTGGCTCACCTCCGGGATATCCTGCCGCGCATTGTGCTCGGGCGCGAAACTGTCCTTTCTGCTCATCCGGCAGACGCAGTCACCAGGCGCGTTGGGGCCGCTGCTGAAGCTGGGCCAGCGGCACCGGCAAGAGCTCCCCAACCCGCCTCGCCAGCAACCGCTAGGCTGCCAGGCACCTACCGCGGCCTTCCACTGGTTGATGTGACCACACTGACTACCAGTTCCTCTGGGGCTCAGATCGGGGCGCTCGATCCGACAGCCCCGTCCAACGTTGCAACGGGGCGGGTGCTCGGCGCCGCCGAATGGCTGAGCGACGCCCATATCCAGAGAGATTACAATTTGCTGGAGGGGCAACTGCAGGGGATCAATCCGGCGCTCGCTGCCCGGACTCGGCTGGTGGATCCTTCCGTATCCCATCTACTGCGACACACGTCGCCGCAAGACGCTCGAGGCATATTGCAGTCCATCTATAATCAAAACAACGCCACAGCCGACTTCCTGTTCTTGCCAGTGAATAATGGCACGGCTACTAGCCCCGGCACCCATTGGTCGCTGCTGCTCGTTGATCGCCGCGACCCGGAAAGGCGGTTCGCCTATCACTACGACTCCCTCCAGCGAGAGGGATATAACGACGTGCCTGCAAAACAGCTCGCAGGACTGCTGAATGCCACCTTGGCGCCAGCCCCCATGGCCAGACAGACGAACCATTATGATTGCGGCGTATTTGTCCTGGAGGGCACGTGGGCGCTGGTTGAACGATTGGTGAAAGGGCAGCGGCCAGACCACGAGCCGCTGCCCCTCGACAACCTCGTTGCCGATCGGCAGGCGCTGCAAGACCGGCTAAGGAGGCGCTTGCCGCACGAGGAAGAGCCGCGGCAGCTGCTGGAGGATGAACCCGCCTCCCCACCGATGATGGCATTCGAGCCAGGGGAACTGCGGCAACTGTTGGAAGACGAGCCTGCCTCCCCACCAATGATGGCGTTCGAGCCAGGGGAACTGCGGCAACTGTTGGAGGACGAACCTGCCTCCCCACCAATGATGGCGTTCGAGCCAGGGGAACTGCGGCAACTGTTGGAGGACGAGCCTGCCTCCCCACCAATGATGGCGTTCGAGCCAGGGGAACTGCGGCAGCTGTTGGAGGATGAACCCGCTTCCCCACCGATGATGGCGTTCGAGCCAGGGGAACTGCGGCAACTGTTGGAGGATGAACCCGCTTCCCCACCGATGATGGCGTTCGAGCCAGGGGAACTGCGGCAACTGTTGGAAGACGAGCCTGCCTCCACTTGGGCACAAATCAATTCGACCCCACATGCGCGAGCGGACGGTGTTCATCAGCCAGCCCAGGCGCCGTGGCTCCCTGAACGCAGAAGATAACTTTGCGGAGGAGCGGTCACGCAACTGTCGGCGGCGCCGGGCCTCAGGGTGAATGGAAAGGATGGAGTGGCGGATGGTGTCGCGTGAAGGCGCAACACGCGTGCTGACCGACCTGCATACGTAGGAAGTCGTTCATTGCTCCCAAATCGTATGTGAGGAACATTCCTGTCCCGGCTGCGCCGCGCGATGCTAGGTCGCGTTGTTCAGCGGGCCAAGCCGATGACACCTACGAAGCTACTGATCGGGCAGATCGCCGTTGTGTGCGCAATTGTCATTATCGGCGTATGGACGGCAACCCAATGGTGCGCTCAAATGCTGACCTACCAGACGCCTCTCGGCGCACCATGGTTTCTCTTCGCCGGCTGGCCAATCTACAAGCCGTGGAAGCTGTTTGAATGGTGGTTCCACTTCGATGCTTATGCGCCGGAGGTCTTCGACAAAGCCGGTACGCTTGCAGGCGCCAGCGGATTCCTGGGTTGTGCCGCCGCAATCGCTGGCTCGCTTTTGCGCGCGCGACAGCGCGGGTCGGTTACGACCTATGGGTCTTCACGGTGGGCCACGACTCATGAGGTCGAGACGGCAGGGTTGTTACGGCCGGCGGGCGTTTTCCTCGGTAGGCTGAACGATCGCTATCTGCGCCATGACGGCCCGGAGCACGTCATGGCATTTGCGCCGACGCGTTCGGGCAAGGGCGTGGGGCTGGTTGTTCCAACGCTACTTTCCTGGACCGGGTCTGCCATCATTCATGATATAAAAGGCGAAAATTGGCAGTTGACCTCCGGCTGGCGGTCGAAATTCTCGTACTGCCTTCTGTTCAATCCGACCGACCCGAGATCGGCACGCTACAACCCGCTGCTGGAGGTGCGCAAAGGCCCAGATGAGATCCGGGACGTTCAAAACATCGCCGACATCCTCGTCGATCCCGAGGGCGCGCTGGAGCGACGGAACCACTGGGAGAAGACCAGCCATTCACTCCTAGTTGGCGCCATTTTGCACGTGCTCTACGCTGAAGAGGACAAGACGCTGGCCCGCGTCGCCACCTTCCTGTCGGACCCGCAACGCTCGTTTGCCGCAACGCTACGGCGGATGATGACGACAAACCATCTCGGGACGGGGCATAACCCTCAGGTCCATCCCGTAGTGGCCTCGGCGGCTCGCGAACTCCTGAACAAGTCGGAAAACGAGCGCTCAGGCGTCCTCTCGACCGCCATGTCCTTTCTCGGGCTTTATCGTGATCCAACGGTCGCGGCGGCCACTTCGTCCTGCGACTGGCGCATCGCTGACCTAGTGGATGGAGAGCGACCGCTGTCGCTCTATCTGGTCGTGCCGCCTTCGGATATCTCGCGCACCAAGCCTTTTGTGCGACTGATCTTGAACCAGATCGGCAGGCGGTTGACGGAGCGTCTGGAGGGGGACCCGAAGAAGAGCCGTAAGCATCAGCTGCTCATGATGCTGGACGAGTTTCCGGCGCTCGGTCGCCTCGACTTCTTCGAAACGGCGCTCGCCTTCATGGCAGGTTATGGCATTCGCTCCTATCTGATCGCACAATCTTTGAACCAGGTTTCAAAGGCCTATGGCGAGAACAATGCTATTCTCGACAATTGCCACGTGCGAATTGCCTTTTCCTCCAATGACGAACGCACGGCCAAGCGCATCTCGGATGCCCTCGGCACCGCAACCGAACTTAGGTCGATGCGCAACTATGCGGGCCATCGGCTTGCGCCCTGGCTTTCACATGTCATGGTGAGCCGCCAGGAAACCGCGCGCCCGCTCCTGACGCCAGGCGAGGTGATGCAATTGCCGCCGTCAGACGAATTGGTCCTGGTTTCTGGGTTGCCGCCGATCCGCGCCAAGAAGCTGCGCTATTATCAGGATCAGAATTTCACAGATCGGGTGCTGCCTGCGCCGGTGCTGCACGACGGACCCTATGCGGACTGCCCTGCATCACGCCCGGACGGCTGGACTGGACAAGTGTGCAGCGTCGATAGCCGACTTGCTGCGGACGAGGAAAGCGCCGACGCGCCAGTTGAAGACGAGGGAGGCGTTCAGCAGCAACGCCATCCAAGCCTGCCCGAAGAAGACGTTGTTGTCTCTCAAGAGCCCGATCAGGCCGATCTGTACAAGCCCGCAGACGATGACAGCGAAGCGCTCGCGGACAAGCGTGTCATGGATCGGATTTCCACTGCGGCCCGCGTCTACGGTATCAACGAGGGCAGGGGCGACGATGTCATTCCCGGCTTCTGAAGTCCGCTGAGTTGCAGAGCGCACCTCAGCGTAGATAACGGCCATAAGCAATTTTGAGCGTCTGGCCGATGCTTCTCCCGTCGCCGGCGCAACGCCGGGCCGTCGGAACGATCCGCATGAAGCCGCACCGCATTCGCCATCAGTTTCTGCTTGAGCCGGAGCTCAGCGAGAAACTGGACAACCTCAGTCGCGATCCGTCAACGACCAAATCAGCGATCGTGGGGAAGGCGATCGAGGCGTTCATCGAGCGGCGTGGCGAGAGCGAGTTCGATCGGCGCTACGGCGTAAGGCTTGACCGGCTCTCCCGCGATCTTGCCCACGTCAGGCGCGATTCCGAGGTGATCCTGGAGAGCCTGGCGCTCTTCATCCGCTTTTCGATCACCCTTCACGCCCACACGCCGGTCCCGGATCGGGCAACGCAGGCTATTGCCCAAGAGCGTTTCGAGAAATTCGTTGAGAAGGTCGGCCGCCAGATCGCTTCCGGCAAAAAGTCGCTTAGCAAAGACAATGGTGGGGGAGGGGAAGGATGAGCTCTCATCCCGAGGCCGACCACCGGCGGCGTGTCATGCTGCGCACCGCCATGGGTCCGGCAATCACCGAAGCCCTGGCCGATCCGTCCGTCATCGAGGTGATGGTCAATCCCGACGGCGCGCTGCGACTCGACCGGTTAGGCGAAGGTCGGGTCGATACCGACGTTCACATGCACCCGTCCGAGGCAGAACGTATCATCCGCCTGGTTGCTTCGCACGTGCGCGCCGAGGCGCACGCCGACAACCCGATCGTCAGTGCCGAATTGCCGTCTGGCGAACGCTTCGAAGGCCTGCTGCCACCTGTGGTGTTGGCGCCATGTTTTGCCATCCGCAAGCCCGCCGCGAAAGTCTACACCCTGGCCGACTATGTTGCCGAACGCATCATGCTGCCGCTGCAGGCCGATGCGCTGAAAAAGGCCGTCCGCGAGCGGCGCAACATGCTGATCGCCGGCGGCACTTCCTCGGGGAAGACAACACTCGCCAACGCTCTGCTGGCTGAAGTCGCCGAATGCGACGATCGGGTGATCCTGATCGAGGACACACGCGAACTGCAGTGCGCGGCCAGGGACTGCGTTGCCCTGAGAACAAGGCGGGGCTCGGTCACCCTTGCCGATCTCGTGCGCTCGACGCTGAGGCTCAGGCCGGACCGCATCATCGTGGGCGAGGTGAGGGGCGCGGAAGCGCTCGACATGCTGAAGGCATGGAACACCGGGCACCCAGGCGGCATCGCTACCGTACACGCCAATTCCGCGCGCTCGGCTCTCTATCGCATTGAGCAACTCGCCCAGGAAGCGGTGGTCACCGTTCCCCGCCGGCTCATCGCTGAGGCGATAGATCTGATCGTCTTCATAGCGGGACGCGGCTCGTCGCGCCACATCGACGCAATCGCCGAGGTCACCGGTCTCGACGGCAGCGGCGATTACGCCGTTGCCCCGCTCACGCTTTCGCAACTCCAGCAGCTTTGAAAGGCCTTCCTCATGCGCAAGAAGCTTCGCTTTCTTTCGTCCACAGCGCTCGCGTTTCTTATCACGGCCCCGGTTTATGCCGCCGGCTCCGGCATGCCGTGGGAGCAGCCGCTGCAGCAGATCCTGGAGTCCGTGCAGGGACCGGTCGCCAAGATCGTTGCGGTGATCATCATTATCACCACCGGCCTGACGCTTGCCTTCGGCGACACCGCCGGTGGTTTTCGGCGCCTGATTCAGATCGTCTTCGGTCTGTCGATCGCCTTCGCGGCATCGAGCTTCTTCCTCTCCTTCTTCTCCTTCGGTGGTGGGGCGCTCGTCTGATGGCCGCCGGGGAGCAGCATATCGAGGGCTTCGCAGTACCGGTCCACCGGGCGCTGACCGAGCCGATCCTGCTCGGCGGGGCTCCGCGCGCGGTGGCGATCCTCAACGGTACAGTGGCCGCGGCCATTGGCTTCGGCTTGCAGCAATGGATTGCTGGTCTGGTGCTTTGGATCGCAGGCCACTCGTTAGCGGTGTTTGCCGCAAGACGCGATCCGGACTTCGCCAGCGTGCTTGTGCGCCACCTACGTCTGAAGGGGTGGCTTGCATGCTGAACCTTTCGGAATATCGAAGCAAAGCCGACCGGCTTGCCGACCATCTACCCTGGGCTGCCTTGGTGGCGCCCGGCATCGTGCTCAACAAGGACGGCAGCTTTCAGCGGACGTTGCGGTTCCGCGGCCCGGATCTCGAAAGTGCGACGGAGGCTGAACTCGTCGGCATTTGCGCCCGGGCGAACAATGCTCTCAGACGCCTTGGCTCTGGCTGGGCATTGTTCTTTGAGGCCGAGCGCACAGAAGCGCTGGGCTATCCGAACTCGCATTTTCCTGACGCCGCGTCGTGGCTGGTCGACGAAGAACGCCGCGCTGCTTTCGAGGGGAAGGTAGCGCACTACGAGAGCCGCTATCATCTGACCTTGGTGTTTATGCCACCGCCGGACGCCCAGGCGCGCGCAGAAAGCACGCTCGTCGACTCTCATTATTCCCGAGGAGAAAGAGACTGGCGCCAGGATCTGGCGAGGTTCCGTGACGAGACCAACCGCGTGCTCGATCTCTTCTCGGGTTTCATGTCCGAAGTACGCGTCCTCGATGATGCTCAGACGTTGACCTACCTCCACGGCACGATTTCGCCTCGTCGCCATCCTATCATGGCCCCGGAAACGCCGATATATCTGGATGCAATCCTGGTCGATGCGCCGCTTACCGGTGGCCTGGAGCCGATGCTGGGTGAGCAGCATCTTCGCACACTGACCATCCTCGGCTTTCCGAACCTCACCCGGCCCGGAATCCTCGATACCCTCAATCATCAGGATTTCGCCTATCGCTGGATGACGCGCTTCATTCCGCTCGAGAAAACGGAAGCCACGAAGACGCTGACGCGATTGCGCCGGCAGTGGTTTGCCAAGCGCAAATCGATCGTGGCAATCCTACGCGAGGTCATTACCAACGAGCCGGTCCCGCTTGTCGATAGCGATGCCGACAACAAGGCGCTCGATGCCGACGAAGCCCTTCAGGCATTGGGCGGTGATCATGTGAGTTTCGGCTATCTCACCACCACCGTGACGGTGTGGGGCGAGGATCGCCAAGCCGCTGCAGAGAAGCTTCGCGCGGTCGAGCGCATCATCAATGGGCTCGGCTTCACCACGATCCGAGAAGGCGTCAATGCGGTCGAGGCTTGGCTCGGCTCATTGCCTGGCCATGTCTACGCTAACGTTCGCCAACCGCTCGTTCATACATTGAACCTTGCCCATCTCATGCCGCTGTCGTCGGTTTGGGCCGGTCCTGCGACAAACGAGCATCTCGCGAAAGTCACCCAAACCGAAGCGCCACCGCTTTTCGTTGCCGAGACCAGTGGGTCGACACCGTTTCGGCTTTCCACCCACGTCGAAGATGTCGGCCACATGCTGGTTGTTGGTCCGACCGGCGCCGGCAAGTCGGTTCTGCTTGCTCTGATTGCTCTGCAGTTCAGGCGCTACGCCGGCGCCCAGGTTTATGTCTTCGACAAAGGCAATTCGGCCCGTGCTGCAACACTTGCCATGGGTGGAGAACACCACGCGCTAGGAGCGGACGGTTCCCTTGCCTTTCAGCCACTGCGCAGCATCAACGACCAGGCTAGCCGAAGCTGGGCGGCCGAATGGATCGCCAGCCTTGTTGCCCACGAGAACGTCACCGTCACGCCGGAGGTGAAGGAGGCTATTTGGTCAGCGCTGGCCAGCCTTGCCACCGCGCCGGCGCAGGAACGCACACTGACCGGTCTTTCGGTCCTGCTTCAATCCAATGCGCTGAAGACCGCATTGATGCCCTACACGCTCGACGGTCCCTTCGGCCGCCTGCTCGATGCCGATCATGATGGGCTGGCCTTGTCGGATGTGCAGTGTTTCGAGACCGAGGAGTTAATGCACAGCCAAAGCGCTTTGCTGCCGGTGCTTACCTATCTGTTCCAGCGACTTGAGGAACGGTTCGACGGACGGCCCACGCTGATCATGCTCGACGAGGCGTGGGTCTATCTCGACAATCCGCTGTTCGCCGCCCGCATCCGCGAATGGCTGAAGGTGCTGCGAAAGAAGAACGTGTCGGTTGTCTTCGCTACGCAGTCGCTGGCTGATATCGCGGGCTCTGGCATAGCGCCGGCAATCATCGAAAGCTGCCCGCAGCGCATTTTCCTTCCCAATGATCGTGCCGTGGAACCCCAGGCGCGCACAGCCTACGAGCGCTTCGGTTTAAGCGAGCGGCAGATCGAATTGATCGCCCGCGCCACGCCGAAGCGTCAGTATTATCTGCAATCGCGCCGCGGCAACCGTCTGTTCGAGCTCGAGCTTGGCCCCATCGCTCTTGCGCTTTGCGGTGCTTCCGATCCGGCCACGCAGACTCTGATCGACAGGATCATGTCCGAAGACGGGCAAGGCAGCTTTGCCTCGCAGTTCCTGATCGCGCGCGGCCTCGATTGGGCCGGCGAACTTCTCAAGCAATTCCCTCAACCAGACAAGGAGCAATTCTCATGATGCGGCGACGCCTTCTCTCCGGCCTGATCACCGTTTCCCTGATCGCCAAGCCTATGGCCGACTATGTGCAGCCCGCCTACGCCCTTATCGTGTTCGATCCGTCCAATTATGCGCAGAACGTGCTGACGGCCGCGCGCGCATTGGAGCAGATCAACAACCAGATCCAGTCGCTGCAGAATCAGGCGACCATGCTGCAGAACATGGCGCGCAATCTTCAGCGTCTGGATTTCTCTTCCGTTGGCCAACTCACCGGTTCGCTCCATCGCATCGACGGCTTGATGGACCAGGCGAGTGGCCTCAGCTTTGATCTGGGCAAGCTTCAAGACCAGTGGCGCAGCCAATATCCGGAAAGCTACGACGCCACGATCAAAGTCAGCGATGTGGCGAGTGCTGCGCGGGAGCGTTGGCAAACCGCCATGCAGGCGTTCCGCCAGACCATGGGTGTCCAGTCGCAAATCGTCGAGAACGTCCGCGCCGACGGCGATCTGCTCGCCGATCTCGTCAACCGCAGCCAAGGGGCGGCCGGTGCGCTTCAGGCAAGCCAGGCCACCAACCAGCTGATGGCGCTTTCGACAAAACAGCAGATGCAGATCCAGACGCTGCTCGCAACGCAGTTTCGAGCTGAGGCCGAGGATGCCGCCCGCAAGGCCCAGTCAGACGAAGCCGCCCGCGAGATGACGAAGCGATTCTTGGGTACCGGCTCGGCTTATCCCGGCAATTAATCACGAGTTCATCACGACGAGAAAGGCAGCGGCATGAACGACCTTGGCGTCATCGATCGCTTCATGGAGACCTTCATCCGCTACATCGACAGCGGGTTCGGTCTGCTATCGGGCGACCTCGCCTTCCTCACTACCATTCTGATCGGCATTGACATCACACTTGCCGGCCTGGCGTGGGCGCTCGGCGACGAAACCAGCGTTCTCGGCCGGCTTGTCCGCAAGGTGCTCTATGTTGGCGTCTTCGCCTTCATTCTGAACAATTTCAAGAACCTCGCCGATATCGTTTATCGTTCTTTTGCCGGTCTCGGGATTAAGGCGTCGGCCGGCAATCTGTCGGCAGACAATCTCTTGCGCCCGGGCCGCATTGCCGCGACCGGTTTCGAAGGTGCTTGGCCAATGCTTGACCAAGCCAGTCAGCTCCTGGGCTTCCCGGAAATCTTCGGCAACGCACTGACCATCTTCGTGCTGCTGATGGCCTGGTTCCTGGTCATCATCGCCTTCTTCATCCTTTCCATCCAGCTTTTCATCACCATCCTTGAGTTCAAGCTCACCACGCTGGCAGGTTTTGTTTTGGTTCCATTCGCACTTTGGAACCGTTCAGCGTTCCTGGCCGAACGCGTGCTCGGCCATGTTATCTCGTCAGGCATCAAGGTGATGGTGCTCGCCGTCATTGTCGGTATCGGCTCCACGCTCTTCGGGGAGTTCGCTTCCGCATTGCAAGGCAAGGAGCCGGATCTTGCCGGTGCCATGTCCCAGGTACTGGGCGCACTGGCATTGCTTGGCCTTGGCATTTTTGGGCCGGGGATCGCGTCGGGTCTTGTCTCAGGCGCACCGCAGCTTGGGGCGGGCGCCGCCCTCGGCACGACCGCGGCGGCAGCGGGTGTATCACTCGTTGCTGGAGGCACAGCATTTGCTGGCGCGCGTATGGCAACCAGCGGCGGTGTCGCCGCCATCCGAGCCGGCACAACAATGGGATCGGCTGCTTCCACGTCATGGCAGATCGGGCGCGCAACCTCGCCCGACGCTGGCCTCTCCGGTGTGGCTGCTGGAATGCATGGTGTAACCAGTGCAGCTGGCGGCGCCGCTATACGCATAGCGCGATCCGCCACTGCAAGTGTTGGGCGCAACGCCGATGCCGGGCGCGATGCCGCGTGGACCGCGACCGGCGGCACGCCGACAGCGCCAATGACCGAACGCTCTGCCGGTTCGGCCACTGTTTCGGCGCCGACGTGGGCAAGGCGCCTACGTTCTGAACAGACCGCCCGTGCAAATCGCCACGCTGCCATGCAAGCTGTCCGAGACGGAGACCGGCCGGGAGGCAGCGCCACCCCCTCTCTCAACGACAAGGATGACTAGATGCTCTTCAAGCGACCCGTGCACCGTTACGGCAAAACACCCGAACCGGTCACGCCGTATCAAAAAGCCGCCCAGCTGTGGGACGAGCGCATCGGCTCATCTCGACTGCAGGCCAGGAACTGGCGGATCATGGCCCTTGGCTGCCTGGCCTTGGCGACCGGGCTTTCCGGCGGACTCGTATGGCAGTCGATGCAAAGCCGTGTCGTGCCTTATGTCGTCGAGGTCGATGGCTTCGGCGAGACGCGCGCCGTCGCGCCGGCGATCCGGAATTATGAGCCCTCGGATGCTCAGATCGCCTGGCATCTCGGCCGCTTCATCCAGAATGTCCGTTCCGTTTCCACCGATCCGGTTTTGGTACGGCAGAACTGGTTGGCAGCGTACGACTTTGCTAGCGATCGCGCAGCGCTCTTCCTCAACGAATACGCCAAGGCGAACGACCCCTTCGGTCAGATCGGAACGCGCAGTGTTTCGGTACAGGTCACCAGCGTGGTCAGAGCCTCCGAAAGTTCATTCCAGGTCAAATGGACCGAGCAGGTGTTTGAGCGCGGAAGCCTTGCCAGCACGATGCGCTGGACTGCGATCCTCACGATCGTGATTCGCTCGCCAAGCAATACGGATCAGCTGCGCAAGAATCCGCTCGGCGTCTTCATCAATGCCATTGACTGGTCACGCGAGCTCGACAGCGCCGTCCCAACCCCCCTTTCTCCGACGGAGTCCACCAATGAAAGGTAAAATGTCACCGATTCGTGCCGTGCTGATCCTATCGGTGTCGGCAGCGGTCGTTTCCGCTTGTGCATCGAAGAAGGTGCCGCCGCCTGAGATTTCCTATGACGCTGCCGACTTCAAACCGGCCGCGATCGAAAAGGCGCCGGAGAGGCCGATTAGAATTGTCGAGGTGCCAAAACCACTGCCGCTGCCTGGCCAAATGCAGCCCGAGCCCGGCAAGGCCGAGGACAAGCGCCCCCCTGAAGAACGCGTCGCTGATGCCAACAAAGCCGCGACCCAGCAACCCACCAAGTACGGGTATGTTAATGCCGTGCAAGTCTACCCCTTCACCGATGGCGCGCTTTATCAACTCTATGCCGCGCCGGAGCGCGTGACCGACATCGCTCTGCAGCCGGGCGAGAAACTAACCGCCGTGTCGGCTGGCGACACCGTGCGCTGGGTCATTGGCGATACCGCAAGCGGCACCGGTGACAATCAGCGCACCCATGTTCTGGTAAAACCCTTCGCGCCGGGTCTTGCCACCAATGTCGTCATTACGACGGACCGGCGGACCTATCATTTGCAGCTTCAAAGCACCGAGAAGACCGCAATGGCGGCAATCTCCTGGACCTACAGCCAAGACCAGATCATCGCGCTTCGCCAGCGCAATGCTCAAGCCGAGGCAGTTACACCGGTCGCGTCGAATATCGCGCTCGAAAACCTTCGCTTTCGCTACTCAATCAGTGGCGACACACCGCCCTGGAGACCGACGCGAGCCTTCGACGACGGCAGCAAGGTCTATATTGAGTTCCCTCGTCGCATAGATCAGGGCGAGGCGCCACCACTCTTCATCGTCGGCGCAGATGGGAGCAGCGAGCTCGTCAACTATCGCGTGCGCGGCAACTATTACATCGTCGATCGGCTCTTCGCCGCGGCCGAACTTCGCCTCGGCACCAAGCGGCAGCAGGTGATCCGCATCAGCAGGATTGACGGCAGGCAACCGCAACGGCGGATCTCGCTCTTTCGCGGCAGCCGGCGAGGTGAGGACTCATGATCGAAAATTCCCGCTCTGGCATCCCGCCGAAACTGGATCCCGAGGAACTGCAGCTTCGGGCCTCTCCCCGCCGCGTGGTGCGGTTCAGGCGCGGTGTGATCATCGCGATCGCAGCGCTCGGATCCGGCGCTGTCTTCGGCGTTACCATGATCGCCCTCCAGGGGCCGGCCCTTCGCATCAGGGATCAGGCGGAAGATCTCTACAACACTGAGCGCAAACCAACCGCCGAGGGGCTCGATACGCTTCCCCATGACTATTCCGGCATGAAGCCGAAGCCTCCCGTCCTTGGGCTACCTTTGCCGGGCGACCTCGGCCGCCCCATCCTCGAGCGGCAGCGCCAGCTCGGCATCGTGCCGGGCCAAGACATCTCGGCCGAGGAGCAGCGTCTAGCGCAGCAGGCGATCGAAGCGCGTGAATCGCGGGTGCTTTTCCGCGTCGAAAATCGAGCTCAAAAGACAGATGTCGGAGAGAGCGTGCAAACTGCTCAGCATCCATTTGAGGCGCTTCCCCAATCCGAAGCAGGACGCGCGTCAGCCTCGGTGGCGGCGGCGGAAGGCGACCAGAACAATCAGCAGCGAAAGCTTGATTTTCTCAGCCAGCGGAGCACTGGCGGGATCTACAATCCGCATGCGCTGCAGACGCCGATCTCGCCATATCAACTGATGGCTGGCAGCGTGATTGCCGCCAGCCTGATCACCGGCATCAATTCCGATTTGCCGGGCCTTGTCGTCGCGCAAGTCACCGAAAATGTGCACGACACGGTCACGGGCAACATATTGCTGATTCCGCAGGGCTCACGTCTTATCGGCGTCTACGACAGCGTCGTCGCGTTCGGGCAAAAGCGAGCGCTGCTGGTCTGGCAGCGCATTCTGCTGCCCGACGGCTCGTCGGCCGAAATCGACAATCTGCCCGCGAGCGACACCGCCGGCTACGCAGGGCTGGAAGACGAAGTCGATTTCCACACTTGGCAGATGATCAAGGGAGTGGCGCTTGCCACATTGCTCGGTGTCGGCACAGAATTCAGCCTCGGCGAAAACGAGAGCGATCTGGTCAAGGCGATCCGGGAATCAGCCCAGCAGAACGCCAGTCGAGCCGGCCAGCGCATCACCGAAAAAAACCTCAATATCCAGCCCACCATCGTCGTCCGCCCAGGTTGGCCACTGCGCGTCATCGTGCACAAGGACATCGTGCTGCGGCCATACGCCAGTTGAGCAGGAGTTATCATGGCTGACCTGAAACTTGGAAAACTTCCGGACCGAACAGCTTCGAAGATCACCATTACCGTCAGCGCGGAGCTGAGCCAAACACTCAAGGAGTATGCTGCACTTTACCGTCAGACCTATGGTCAGTCTGAAACCGTGGCAGAACTCATCCCTTTCATGCTGGCGGCGTTTCTGGAAGGCGACCGAGCCTTTGCCAAGGCCAGAAAGGAACGTCTGCCGACGGAGCTTGCCGGAAAATCGTGACTCCTCCGCTAGGGCAGCTGGAACATTGCCTAGCTGTCGCGACCTACCTGCTCCTCGCGAAGCATAGGATCAAACACCTTGGAATGCAGGTATGCGCAAGAGATGATGTGGAAGGAGATACCGCGCAACAGCCTAAGTTTGCATTTTCGATTTGGTCGGCCGTGAACTATCCGCAAGCCATTGATCTGGCCTGTTGATTGAGGCGGATAGCGGCTTTGGAATTGCAGGATT
>NZ_JARTVP010000016.1:0-69061 GCF_029625865.1 Mesorhizobium sp. WSM4887 | reverse complement strand
ATTCTCAATGCAAAAGCACGCGACGCGCGAACCGAGTTCGCAAATGCAACTTGACACCTCAGATAGTCGCTCATCCGGCCGCTTCGCGGCCACCTTCTCCCACAAGGGGAGAAGGCGAGGTCTGCGCTTACTCGTCCGCCTTGAAGGTCTGCTTCTGCTGGCCCATGCCCTCGATGCCGAGCTCGACGACGTCGCCGGCCTTCAGGAACACCGGCGGCTTCATGCCCAGCCCGACGCCGGGCGGCGTTCCGGTGGAGATGATGTCGCCGGGATGCAGCGACATGAACTGGCTGAGATAGGAAACCAGATACTTCACGCCGTAGACCATCGTCTTGGTCGAGCCGTTCTGCATGGTCTTGCCGTTGACCGTCAGCCACATTTTGAGGTTCTGCGGGTCGGCGATCTCGTCCGTGGTCACCAGCCAGGGGCCGATCGGGCCAAAAGTGTCGCAGGACTTGCCCTTGGTCCACTGGCCTTGGCGCTCGGCCTGGAAGGCTCGCTCGGAAACGTCGTGCGCGACGCAATAGCCGGCAACATAATCCAGCGCGTCGTCCTCGCTGACATACTTCGCCGTCTTGCCGATGACGACGCCGAGCTCGACCTCCCAGTCGGTCTTGACCGAGCCGCGCGGGATGAGCACGTCGTCATCCGGCCCGACGATAGCCGAACTCGCCTTCATGAAGATGATCGGCTCCGGCGGCACGGTGGCGCCGGTCTCGGCAGCGTGGTCGGAATAGTTGAGGCCGATGCAGATGAATTTCCCCGTGCCGGCCACGCAGGCTCCGATGCGTGGGCTACCGGAAACAGCCGGCAGCGATTTCGGATCGAGCTTCGACAGCATCTCCAGCGAAGCCGGATGCAGCGCCGTGCCGGCGATGTCGGCGACATAGGCCGAAAGGTCGCGGATCGTGCCATCCTGATCGAGCAGGCCGGGACGCTCGCTTCCCATCTCGCCATAGCGCAGCAACTTCATCTTTTCTCTCCACCTTGCGGCCAAAGACCGATTTGCAAAACTTTCCGCCACGACCTCATGCGAAAATCGGGCGGACCCTAGCCATCAGCCTGGTACCCCGCAAGCGCGGACTCCACGCAGTAGGTCGGCAGGCTGGATTTTTCAGACTTTTCGATGCTTCCGATGAACGCGTAGCCCCGATCCGATCTTCCTGTTCGCCCACTAGCACTGCGAACCGCCCCCAATTTTCGAAACGGGCGTCAGATCGACCAGCCGCCATCAATATTGTAGGCCTGCCCCGAAGTGTAGGTGGCGCCCGCCAGATAGACGGCGAGATCGGCGATTTCTTCCGGCGTGCCCAGCCTTCCCATCGGCTGGCGGGCGATGAAGGCGGCGCGCGCCGCCTCATAATCGCCCTGCGCATGCATGCGGTCCTGCAGCGACGGGCTCTCGACCGTGCCCGGACAGATGGCGTTGCAGCGGATGCCCTTAGCCACATAGTCGGCGGCGACCGCCTTGGTCAGGCCGACGACCGCGGCCTTGGTCAGACCGTAGACGAAACGGTTCGGCACGCCCTTCTGCGAACTCGCCAGCGATGCCATGTTGATGATCGAGCCGTCGCCGCGCTCCAGCATGCCGGGCAGCACGGCGCGGATGGTGCGGATCATAGAGCGGACATTGAGATTCAGGGCGAAGTCGAGATCGGCATCCGTCATTTCGAGGATCGAGCCCGAATGGACGAAGCCGGCGCAATTGAACAGAACATCGACCGGGCCGATCTCGGCGAAGGCCGATGTCACGGCTGCGTCAACGAGCACGTCGAGTTTGCGGGTTTTTATGCCGGAAGTCTTGCCGAGTTGGGCCAAAAGCTGCTCGTTGATGTCGGTGGCATGAACGGTGGCGCCGGCCTTGGTGAAAGCCAGCGCGCTCGCCCGCCCAATGCCTTGCGCCGCCGCGGTGATGACGACCACTTTGCCTGCCAGATCCGCCATGCTTCCCTCCGGTGTCGCAAGCTTTCTTAGTGGCGGCCAGACGGGATGCAATGTGCCAGGCGAGCCTGACCGCTATTCCGCAGGCCAATTGTTTTTTCTGGTTAAAGAACACATGCCGATGCGTCAAGCCTGGAAGCCTGCGGCAAACGCGCCGAATTTGCGGCGCGAGTGTCGTCAAACCAGACCCGGTCTGGAACGCGCTTAGTCGCCGTAAGGCACCCAGACGTTCTTGACCTCGATGGCGCGGCGCAGGACGGCCTCGCCAGCCGCCTCGCTCGATGTCCAGTCGAGGCTGCGGCCATTGCCGGTCCAGACGCGCTTGAGGTTGCCGATGGAATCGGCCTCCGCCTTGGCGCAGGTGTCGGCATCGGCAAACACCCAGAGCCCATCGACGTCGTCGTGCTTGGCCAGAACGCCGCAGAGCTCGGCGCTGCGGCCGGTGACGATATTGATGGCGCCGGCCGGAATGTCGGAATATTCGATGACCTGGTAGAGATCCGTGGCTAAAAGCGGGTGACGCTCGGACGGCACGGCCACCACGGTGTTGCCCATGGCGAGCGCCGGCGCCACCAGCGAGACGAAGTTGAGGAGCGGCTGATTGTCCGGCGCAACGATGCCGACGACGCCCACGGGCTCGTGCAGCGCAAGCGTCACGGCGCGGGCCGGCGGCTGGTGGACGCGGCCCTCGAACTTGTCGGTGAGGCCGGCATAGAGGAACAGCCGCTCGATGGACTGCTCTACCTCCTCGCGCGCTGCCTTCGCCGTCACGCCGGTGAGTTGGACAAGGCGTGCAGCGAACTCATCGGCACGGCCCGAAAGGTTTTCCGCGAAGTAGTAGAGCACCTGGCTGCGGTTGAAGGCCGTCGCGTCCGGCCAGGCCTTGCAGGCGCGCGCGGCGGCGACCGCGTCGCGGATATCCTTGCGGTTGCCAAGGCCGACTTCGCCGGCAAGCTTGCCCTTGGCGGTGGCGACGGCCAGCGAGTAGTTGCCGTCCGGACGCACCTGCTTGCCACCGATGAACAGCTTTGCCGTGCGGTCGATGGCCATACCGTCAGCCTGCTCGACGACCTGCGCCGAGCCGACTGCGGCCGGCTTGATGGCGGGGCCGACCGGCAGCTTGGCGGCAAGATATTCGAACATCCCTTCCCGTCCGCCTTCGCGACCGAAGCCGCTTTCGCGATAGCCGCCGAAGCCGCAGGCCGCATCGAACATGTTGGTGCCGTTGACCCAGACGACGCCCGCCTTCAATTGCGGCGCGACATGCAAAGCGAGATTGACGTTCTCGCTCCACACCGAAGCGGCAAGACCGTAACGCGTGTTGTTGGCTAGCTCGATTGCCTCCTCGGTGTTACGGAAGCTCATCGTCGCCAGCACCGGCCCGAACACCTCCTCCTGCGCCAGGATATTAGCCGGCGAAACAGAGGTGGCGAGCGTCGGCAAGTGATAGTAGCCCGTCGTCGGCAAGGCAGCGTCCGGCTGCCAGCAAGCGGCGCCCTGCCTGGCGCCCTCGGCGATCAGGCCCTTGACGCGGTCGAGCTGCGTGCGGTCGACCAGCGGCCCGATGTCGGTGTTCTTGTCGAGCGGGCTGCCGACGCGCAGGCGGCTCATCCTGACCTTGACCTTGGCGATGAAGGCCTCCGCGATGCCTTCCTGCACCAGGAGCCGCGAGCCGGCGCAGCAGACCTGGCCCTGGTTGAACCAAATGCCGTCGACCAGTCCCTCGACGGCGCTGTCGAGGTCGGCATCCTCGAAAACGACGAAGGCCGATTTGCCGCCGAGCTCCAGCGACAGCTTCTTGCCCGATCCGGCGGTTGCCTTGCGGATGATCTTGCCGACCTCGGAGGAACCGGTGAAGGCGATCTTCTGCACGCCCGGATGGTTGACGATGGCGGCACCCGCCTCCGGTCCGCCCTGAACGATGTTGACGACGCCTTTCGGCACGCCGGCGCGCTCGCAGATCTCGGCGAACAGTATGGCGGTGAGCGGTGTGAATTCGGCCGGCTTCAGCACCACGGTGCAGCCGGCGGCAAGTGCAGGCGCGATCTTCCAGGCCAGCATCAGCAGCGGGAAGTTCCACGGAATGACCTGGCCGACGACGCCGACCGGCTTGTGGCCGGGAAAATCCTTCTCGAGCGTCTGCGCCCAGCCGGCATGATGGATGAAATGGCGGATCGCCAGCGGCACGTCGATGTCGCGGCTCTCGCGGATCGGCTTGCCGTTGTCGATCGATTCCAACACTGCGAACAGGCGCTGATGGCGCTGCATGGCGCGGCCGATGGCATAGAGCACTTTCGCTCTGGTGTAGCCCGAGGATGCCGACCATTTCGGCAGCGCCTTTGCGGCCGCCGCGACCGCGGCGTCGATGTCGCCGGCGCCGGCATCCGAGATCTTCGCCAGCAGCTTGCCGGAGGACGGCTCGCTGGTATCGAAAGTCTTGCCGCTTGCCGCCGCCTTCCAGGCGCCCTCGATGAACAGCGCCCTGGAAAAATCGCGGCCGGCGAGCCAGGCGTCGGCCTCGTTGCGGGCTTCCGGCGCCGGGCCGTACTCCATGGCGCGATAACGTTCTAGGATGTTCATGGGGTCGCTCCTTTACCCTTCCCCGTGTGGGGAGGGTCGATCGGCGAAGCCGATAGGGGTGGGGGTAAATGGCTAATGGTTTGGTGCATGGATCAGGCAGATTTGTTTTTCGACCCCCACCCCGCCGCTTCGCGGCGACCCTCCCCGCAAGGGGGAGGGGGGTGGCTCACGCCATCGCGTGGCGATGGTTGGCCGAATAGTGGCCGGTCAAATGATGTTCGAGCTGGCGCTCGATGTCGGTGAGCAGGCTGGAGGCGCCGAAGCGGAACAGCTGCGGCTCGAGCCAGGGCCGGCCAAGCTCTTCCTTCATCAGCACCAGCCAGTCGAGCGAGACCTTCGCGGTGGAAATGCCGCCCGCCGGCTTGAAGCCGATCAGATAGCCGGTCTCCTCGAAATAGGCGCGGATGGCGCGCACCATGGCGAGGCCGACGGGAAGCGTGGCGTTGACGCTTTCCTTGCCGGTCGAGGTTTTTATGAAATCGGCGCCCGCCATCATCGCCACCATCGAGGCCAGCATGACGTTGCGCAGCGTGGCGAGATCGCCCGTGCCTAGGATGACCTTGAGATGGGCGTCGCCGCAGGCGGCGCGCATGGCGACGATCTCGTTGAACAGTTCGCGCCATTTGGCGCCGTAAACCAGCCCGCGCGGGATGACGACGTCGATCTCGCCGGCCCCGTCCTTCACCGAGGCCTCGATCTCCTGCAGGCGGGTCGAGAGCGGCGCAAGGCCGTGCGGGAACGCTGTGGAGACGGCCGCGACATGGATGCCTGTGCCACGCACCGCATCCACGGCCGTGGCCACGAAGGGATGGTAAACACAAACCGCCGCGGGGCGGATCGTTTCGTCGGCGATGCCGAGGCCCTCGACGATATCCCGGCGCAGCGGATTGATCGCTTTGGCGCAGAGCCGGCGCACACGCTCGTCGGTGTCGTTGGAATTCAGCGTGGTCAGGTCCATGCAGGCGATCGCGCGCAGCAGCCAGGCGGCCTGGTTGTCGGCCTTGATCGAGCGCCGCTTGGTGAGGGTGGCGACGCGGCGCTCCAGCGCCGAGCGGTTGACGCTGCGCACGGATTCGAGGAAGCCGAGGTCCAGCTTCATGCCAGGATTGCGGGCAATGCCGTGCTCCAGCGGCATCGGCGTGTTGGCGGCGGCACGCGCCGGCAGCGGCATGATCTTGGACGCGCCTGCGCCGGCCTCGCGGATGGTGCTGCTCATCTCCTGCCCTTTCATTCAGCGACGTGCACTGAAGATAGCCCGCGAAGTTGTCCTTCACGAGTCCTTCAGTGGCTCATAGCGGAAAAAGGCGGCAAAAGCAGTAGGTTTTTGACCGCATGGTCAAAACACTGGGAGATGCCTCAGCCGACGAAGGCGCGCTCGACGACGAAGCTGGCGGGATGGCTGAGCGAGCCCTCCTGGAAGCCGAGGCTTTCGGCGAGCTCCTTGACGTCCTTCAGCATGTGCATCGAGCCGCAGATCATGATGCGGTCGGTCTCCGGATTGAGCTTGTCGATGCCGAGGTCGGAGTAAAACTTGCCCGAACCGATCAGGGCCGTGATCCGGCCCATGCGCGCCGACTCCTCGCGGGTCGTCGAATTGTAGAGCGTGACACGCCCGCCGGTCAGCTCGCCGATCAGCGGATCGGTCTCGAGCGCAGCCACCAGTTCCTGGCCGTAGGTGAGTTCGGCATTGTCGCGGCAGGTGTGGGTGAGGATCACCTGATCGAACTTCTCATAGGTGTCGGGGTCGCGCAGCAAGCTGGCGAAAGGCGCGATGCCGGTGCCGGTCGAGATCATGAACACGCGCTTTGCAGGCGTCAGCGCGTCGAGCACCAGCGTGCCGGTCGACTTCTGGCGCATGATGACGGTGTCGCCGACCTCAATCTTCTGCAACTCGGAGGTCAGAGGACCGTCCGGGACCTTGATCGAGAAGAATTCGAGCTCGTCGTCCCAGGCGGGGCTGGCAACGGAATAGGCGCGGAAGATCGGCTTCTCGGCATTGGGCAGCCCGATCATGACGAACTCGCCGGAGCGGAAGCGCAGCGACTGCGGGCGGGTGATGCGAAACGAGAACAGGCGGTCGGTGTAGTGCTTCACCGACACCACGGTCTCGGCATAGACATTGGCCGGGATCGGGAACTGCAGCGGCTTTGCGCCGGCGAGGTTCAACGCGGATGTCGTGTTCATCAAACCCAACTTTCCGGCGCGGACGCGAGGCGCTGGCGCCAAACTTTCTCGTGCGCGCCCGAACGGTCAGGTTCCGACGTGCTCTCTGCACACTCCCAAGCGGTAAGCTCTTGTGTCCGGAATTTATTAGTATACAAATGATCTTCAGGTCAAGATGGCAGCGTAAAACGGCTTTCCAAACCGAGGCATATCCGTAGTCCTGGCATTTCGGGTTTCGGCAATGAATGAGAAATTTTCGGCGTCGGCGGGAAGCGTGGTTGCCGGCATCGATGTCGGGGGAACCTTCACCGATCTGCTCCTGATCGACGGCAAGGCCGGCGGCAAGGTGCACATCGCCAAGACCCCGACGACGGTAGAAAATCAGGCCTTTGGCGTGGTCGCCGCACTTGGCGCGACCGGCTTTCCGGTCGAGGGCATCGACCTCATCGTGCACGGCACGACGACCACCACAAACGCCGTGCTGGAGCGCCGGCTGGCCAGGACCGGCATGATCACGACGCGCGGCTTCCGCGACGTGATCGAGCTTGGACGGCGCACGCGGCCGCAAGCCTATGGCATGACGGGCACCTTCGTGCCGGTCATTCCGCGCGATCTGCGGCTCGAAGTTTCGGAGCGCGTCGAGGCGTCCGGCGCGGTTCGCCTGCCGCTCGACGCGGCCGAAATGCGCGATGCCGTGAAAAAGCTGCTCGACGCCGGCTGCGAGTCGCTCGTCATCCATTTCCTGCATTCCTATGCCAACCCCTCGCACGAGCGGCGCGCGGCCGAGATCGCGGCGGAGCTCTGGCCGAACGGCCACATCACGACCGGCCATGCGCTGCTTTCGGAGGCGCGCGAATTCGAACGCGGCGTGACGGCGGCGGTCAACGCCTCGGTGCAGCCGATCCTGGAGCGCTATGTCGAGCGGCTGCGCAAGGAGCTCGCGGCGAAAGGCTATGCGCGCGACTTCCTGATCATGAACGGCAATGGCGGCATGATCTCGGCCCGCTTCGTCACGCAGGAATCGGCAAAGACCGTCATGTCCGGTCCGGCTTCCGGCGTCATCGCCGCCGCTTACACGGGAAAGCGCGCCGGCTTCGCCAACCTGGTGACCTACGATATGGGCGGCACCTCGACCGACGTGGCGCTGATCCGCAACGCCGAGCCCGCGGTCTCGAACGAGATCGAGATCGAATATGCGATGCCGATCCATGTGCCGATGGTGGCGGTGCACACCGTCGGCGCCGGCGGCGGCTCGATCGCGCGCGTCGACGCCGCCGGCCTGATCCAGATCGGTCCGGAAAGCGCCGGTGCCAATCCCGGCCCGATCTGCTATGGGCGCGGCGGCACGGAACCCACCATCACGGATGCCAATCTGGTGCTCGGGCGGCTGGCGCCGAAGAAGCTGCTTGCGGTCGACAATCCGGTCACTGTCGAGCGCGTCACCGCAATCTTCGAGGACAGAATCGGCAGGCACACGGGCCTTTCCGGCGTCGAGGCGGCCGGTGCCATCTTGAGGCTCGGCAACATGAAGATGGCGGGCGCCATCCGCATGGTTTCGGTGTCGCGCGGCCACGACCCGCGCGATTTCGCGCTGTTCGCCTTCGGCGGCGCCGGGCCGCTGCACGCGACGGCGCTAGCCCGCGAACTCGGCCTGCCGAAAGTGGTGGTGCCGGCACGCCCGGGTATCACCAACGCGCTCGGCTGCGTCGTCGCCGACCTCAGGCACGACTTCGTCAATACGGTCAACCAGCCGGTAGCGAGCCTCGACGAAGCAAAGCTTCGCGAGTTGTTGGAACGGCACCGAAACGAAGGCGAGTCGCTGATTGGCAAGGAAGCAGTGAAGCCCGATGCAATCCGCGTCACCCACTCCGCCGACATGCAATTCGTCGGCCAGACGCACATCATCAACGTGCCGCTGCCGTCATCCTCGGTTTCACGGGCGACGCTGCAGCAGCTGTTCGAAAAAGCCTATTTCGCGCGTTTCAAGGTTGAACTGCCGGAGATCCGCGCCAATCTCGTCAACCTCAACACCTCGGTGACGGGCGTGCGGCCGCAGATCGACCTGTCTCAGCTGATCGACCCGGCAGGACGCGCGGCGACGCTGGAGGAGGCGCGGCGCGAGATCCGGCCGGTCTGGTACAGCGGGCGCTGGCACGACACGCCGGTCTATGCGCGCGAAAGGCTGCCGCTCGACGCAGCAATCGAAGGGCCGGCGATCCTCGAGCAGATGGACGCCACCACCGTGCTTGAGCCCGGCGATCATGCGCGTTCGGACGCCGACGGCAACATCATCATCGACATCGGCGAGGCCTGACAATGGCAGTCGAAGGGGCAAAGCTCGACACGATCACGCTTTCGGTGCTGCAGGCCGCCCTGCAGCAAGTTTGCGATGAGATGGATTTGACGTTTTCCCGCGCCGCCTTCTCGCCGGTCATCGCCGAGGCCAATGACCGCTCCGACGGCATCTACTCCGCCCTCGACGGCTCGCTCATCGCGCAAGGCAGCCAGGGCCTGCCGGTGTTCGTCGGCGTCATGCAGTATTCGACCAAGACGGTGATCGAGATGATCGCCGACGGGCGCTGCCTGGCCCCCGAGCCCGGCGACATCTACATCGTCAACGACCCCTATCTCGGCGGCACGCATCTGATGGACGTGCGCTTCGTCATGCCGGTCTACCGCGACGGCAAAATCTTCTGCTGGCTGTCCAACACCGGCCATTGGCCGGATATCGGCGGCGCGGTGCCTGGCGGCTTCTCGGCCTCGGCCACCGCCGTCGAGCAGGAAGGTCTGCGGCTGCCACCGGTGAAGCTGTTCAAGAGGGGCGTGCTCGATCCCGAGATCTACGCCATCATCTGCTCCAACATCCGTGTCGCCGACCAGCGCATCGGCGACATCCGCGCCCAGGCTGCGGCGCTGCTGATCGGCCAGGACAGGCTCAATGAAATCCTGGATCGTTACGGCGACGAAACCGTCGTCGAGGCGATCGCCGAATTGCGCCGTCGCGCCGCCGACCAGATGCGCGCCGCGATCGCCGTCATCCCGGACGGCGTCTACCGCTCGCAGGCTTTTGTCGATTCCGACGGCGTGGTGAACGAGCCGCTGACCATCAATCTCGCCGTCGAGAAGAAGGGCGACAGCCTGACCTTCGATTTCGCCGGCTCATCAAAGCCCTGCGCAGGCCCGATGAACAGCGTGCTGGCGACGACGCTGTCATCAGTCTACCTCGCCATGCGCCATATCTTCCCCGAAGTGCCGATCAGCGCCGGCGCGTTCGAGCCGCTCAATGTCAAGCGGCCGGAAGGTACCTTCCTCGACGCCAAATATCCGCGGCCGGTCTCGGGCTGCGCGGCGGAGGTTTCGCAGCGTATTGCGGAGGCCGTGTTCGCGGCGATGGTGCAGGCCTTGCCGGAGAAAGTCACGGCGGCGCCCGCCGGTTCCAGCGGCAATTTCGCGCTCGGCGGCAACGACCCGGCACGCGGCCGCGACTATGTCATGTACCAGATTTCGGGCGGCGGCTATGGCGGCAATGCGGGCCATGACGGCTTGAGCAATGGATGCTCGACGATCGGCATTTCGAAGTCGCCGCCGGTCGAGATCATGGAGCAGGCGTTCCCGGTGCTCTACCGCCATTACGCGCTGCGCGAAGGCTCCGGCGGCGCCGGCAAACATCGCGGCGGCTTCGGGCTCGCCTATGAAGTCGAGATCCTGCGCGGCGAAGCGCGCGCGTCCTTCGTTATGGACCATGGCCGTTTCGGGCCGCAAGGCGCGCTTGGCGGCAGGGACGGCGCGCCGAACAGCGTGACCGTGTTTCGGGGCGGCGAAGCGCATGTGCCGCCGCATCTGTCGAAGGAGCAGGATATCGCGCTCAAGGCCGGCGACCGCGTGCGCGTCGGCACGCCCGGCGGCGGCGGCTATGGCGATCCGCGCGAGCGCGATCCGAAACAGATCGCCGAGGATGTCCGGCTCGGCTATTATACGCCTGAGCAGGCCAAGGAGATGTTCGGGGTCGATCCGGAGGTTTGATCAGGCCAGCTTCGCCAGCAGCCGCAAGAAGGTCGCGGCCTCCTTGGCCGTGAGCGGCGCCAGCGTTTCCTCGGTGATGGTGCGCGCAAGCGGGATCAACCGCTCGATCGCCTCGCGGCCTTCAGCCGTCAGATTGACCAGCAGCCGTCGCTTGTCGATCTCGTGCTTGGAAAGCTCGACCAGCCCGCGCGCCTTCAGCCGGTCGATGACGCCCTTTACGGTCGCGGCATCCATGGCGATCAGCGTGCCGAGCTGGTTCTGCGAGGTCTCGCCGATGTCGTAGAGCTTGGCGAGAGCGGCGAATTGCGGCGGCGTCAGATCGCCGATGTGGGAGGCGAAGATCGCCACATGGCGCTGATGCGCCTTGCGCAGGATGAAGCCGACCTGGTCCTGCAGATGGTAGTTGTTCTCGTCCAGCTCTTCGGCCTCGACCAGCCGCAGCAGATTGTCCTCGCCGCTCATCTCAAGCCGTCCCAAGCCTTGATGTCTCCGGCCGCAAGGCCGCCCATGCGGTTGTGGACGCGAGGGCCGCAGGTCATGGCGAGGCAGAACAGGATCTCGTCGGGACGCGGGCCGTCGCTGATGCCGACTTCCATCGCGTCGAAATGGCTGCGCACATAGGCGGCGTTGATATGGCCGAGCGGGACATCGAGCCGTGCGCCGACGGCGCCGACCTTCTTCGCCGATGGCACGATCGCCTTGGCGTCGCCGAGCCGCTCGCGCATGGCGTAGCCGCCGGGCACGTGCCAGAGCGCGCCGTGCTCCAGTTCGCCGGTACTGCCGACGATGGCGCCCTTGCCGTAACCGTCGATCTTTTTCACATTGCCGCCAAGGGCTGCGATCAGCCTGTCGGAAAGCAACAGCCCGAGCGGCTTCAGGTCCTCCATCGCGCCCTGCAGGTCCTCGACATATCGACCGGCAAACGGGTTCTTGACCACGGCGAGAGCCGCGGCGCGCAGGCGCGGCTCCTTCGCCGCTGGGCCGCCGTCGTGGAAGATCTCTTCGGTCAGAACCGCGACCTTGCGGATCGGGAATTCAGGCATGGGCAGTTTCCTTCGCTTTATGCTTGTTGGGCGCAGCAAGTGCCACGGAGCCACTGATGCGGGTTTGGCCGGCAAGGAACAGCGCCGACGCGGCGATCAGGCCGCGCCGGCGAAAATTTTCGGCGACGGCAAGGCCGTTGTCCAGCGCCCGGGCCACCTCGCCGGGCGCTAGCCCGCCGACGCCCTGCGTCACCAGCCGTTCGCCCAGATCGCTGTCGGGTGAAAGGTCCCGCGCGGGCACGCGATGAACCGCCGGGTGCCCAGGCAGATCGACCGCGTTGGCAATCAGCGTCGCCGCGGCATCCGCCTCGGCGCCGGTCCGCGCCAGCACGGTGACCGCGTCGGCGATGCCCAGCGAAAAGGACCGGCCGCGCCAGCCACTGGTGGCGACGCCGCGCACGCCGTCTTCTGCGCGGATCGTGATGTGGTCGGCCATGCCGTGCCCGGTGCCGGCGATCGCCAGCGTTATTGTCTCGCCCTTGGCGAGATGAATGGCACTGTCGCCGCCATTGTTGACGTAGGCGCGCTCGAGCCGGCGTCCGGCGAGAAGCGCGGCCAGAACTTCGTCGGCTACCGAACCCGCAACGGCGGCCATTGGCGTGATGAAGCTGTCCGCGAGCGGTGCGACCGCGGCCTCCATCCGCCGCGCGGTCGGACCTGCAAAAACGCGCGGCGTCAAAGACGCCGGACGGCGCAATTCGGGAAGCTCTTCGACCAGTTCGGTCAGGATCGTCTGGAAGCGCGCGACGGCCTGCACGCAGCCGGCGCGGCGTTCAGCTGCATCGCCAAAGGCCTCGATGATGAGGTCGATCGGCCCGTGGTTGAGATGAAGCCGCCTGCCGTCGGCGAGCCAATGCGCCTGCGGACCGTTCATCAGTCGGCGCCATTGGCCGGGGTGCGGCGCAATTGCGCCAACGGCGGCCAGGGATTGCCGGCCGGCGCGACGGCATTGCTGCGCGGATTAAGGTATTCGCCGCCTTTGGCAAGAATGTCCTCGACGCTGCGGATCTCGTCCTCGTAACCGCCGAGCCGGACGTAGTCGTCGCGGCGCATGGTGAATTCGATCGGCGCGACCAGCGCCGGCGTCGGCACATAACCGAATGCGTCTTCCGGCACGCGGGTGACATCGACCATCAGGGTGATGCCGCCGCCCGGCCAGACATAGACCGGCGCGCCGCCGACCGTCACATAGGTCTTCAGGCCCTGAACCGAGCGGGTGAGATTGACCGGGTTTTCGGTGACGCCGGCGCGCAGCGAGCCGCCCGCGCCGCCGACGAAGAGCACGGTGCACAGGGCCGGCTCGCAATTGTCCTCGATCAGGCCGACGGATTTCTGCAGCCGCTCCGGGAACGGTTTTTCGACCGGCCTCAACTGATCGTCCAGTTCGTAATAAGCGAACTGTTCGCCCGTGGTCGAGACCATCAGCAGCGACAGGCCGGGGCGAGCACCCTTCTTGGCGTTCCAATCGCCCAGGATCGACAGCGGATCGGAGATCGTCGTGCCGCCCCAGCCGAGACCGGGCTCCGAAACCTTGAAGTAGCGGCCGGGCGTCGAGCGGCGGCCGATGATCTTTATCCCGGTATCCTCCCAGCCCAGTACCTTGCCGGCCTGATGTTCCGACACGACCCCGGTGATATGGTCGTCGACCACCACAACCTCGTCGACGAGCCCGCGCCATTGCGTGGCGAACATGCCGATGGTGGCCGAGCCGCAGCCGACGCGCATGCGATGCTCGATCTTGCCGTCGATGACCGGCGCCTTGCCAGCCTCGACAATGACCGTCGCACCGCCGTCGATGGTGAGCTCGACCGGCTTCCTGTTGCAGAGGTTGAGAAGCGCGTCGCAAGTCGCGCGGCCTTCAGCCTTGGAGCCGCCGGTCAAGTGATGCACGCCGCCAAGCGACAGCATCTGCGAGCCATATTCGCCAGTGGTGACGTGGCCGATCGCCTCGCCTTCCGAGCGCACCGTCGCCGTCTCGTCGCCGATGTGGCGGTCCGTATCGATCTTCACCTTGACGCCGCAATAGGAGAAGATGCCCTCGGTGACGACGGTGACGAGATCGACGCCCTCGACCTCCTGGCTGACGATGAAAGGTGCGGGCTTGTAATCCGGGTAGGTGGTGCCGGCCCCGATCGCGGTGACGAAGCGGCGGCCGGTGTTGACCAGCTCGCCACCCCACTCCTCGCCCTCGGCGACGAATGGCACGACCGCGCCGCCGGTCTCGGCCGCGTGGTCGAGGATGGTCAGGGGATCCATGCGCACGATGCGCCCGCCGACATTGCCGTAGCGGTCGCAGGCGCCGGTGCGGCCGTCGGCGATGTAGCACATCACCGGACAGGCATCGCAGCGGATCTTCTCCGCCACCTGCTTCTCACCGGGATCGTGGGTTTCGAAACGTTCGGCAAGCTCGCTCATCGGCGCGCCTCCTTTTCGCGGATCGCCGCCAGGATGCGGCTCGGCGTCGCCGGCACTTTGGTGACCAGCACGCCGGTGGCATGTCGGATGGCGTTGAGGATCGCCGGCGCGGTCGGGATCAGCACATGCTCCCCCAAACCCTTGGCGCCGAAAGGTCCTTCCGGGTCCGGAACTTCCACCAATATGTGCTCGACCGGCGGCACGTCGCCGATGGTCGGGATGAGGTAGTCGTGCAGGTTCTCGGTGCGGCCGGGGATATATTCCTCCATCAGTGCCATGCCGATGCCTTGCGCGATGCCGCCCTCGATCTGCCCCTCGACCAGTACCGGGTTGATGGCCTTGCCGACATCATGCGCGGCGGTGATCTTGAGCAGCTTCACCGTGCCCAGCTTGAGATCGACCTCAAGCTCGGCGATCTGGGCGCCATAACCATAGACGGCGTAGGGCTTGCCCTGGCCCTTGGCGTCGAGCGGCAGCGTGGGCGGATCGTAGGTCTCTTCCGCGACGAACACCAAGCCATCGGCATCGATCTTCAGTGTACGCAGATCGATGCGTCGCGTCGCATCCACCTCGCGGATGGAGATGCTTGCGCCGTCGAGCGCGATCGTTGCTTGATCGGACACATTGGCGAAACGCAGGATCTTTTCGCGCAGCGCGCGGCCCGCCTTCTCCGCCGCCTTGCCGGTGACAAAAGTCTGGCGCGAGGCGGATGTCTTGCCGGCGTCGGGCGTGATGGCGGTGTCGGCGCTCTTCAGCCTGAACTTGTCCAGCGGCAGGCCGAGCGCGTCGGCGCAGATCTGGCTGATGACCGTGTTGGAGCCTTGGCCGATGTCGACGGCGCCCTGGTGCAGCACGACATCTCCGGAGGCCGAGACGCCGACCTTGATCGTCGAAGGATTGGGCAGCGAGGTGTTGCCGCAGCCATACCAGCAGGAGGCGACGCCGACGCCGCGCTTGCTTGCCGTGTTGATGGCGTTGAAGGCTTCCGCATCGCCAAGCGCGCGCGCCCAATGCTGCTGAAGCCTCTCCAGGCATTCACTGATGCCGACGCCCGACTCCAGCCGTTGGCCCGTGACCGTTTCGCAGCCGTTTCGAAGGCAGTTCTTCAGCCGGAAATCGAGGCGATCCATGCCAAGCTTGCCAGCGAGCGCGTCGTAGAGCGTTTCCTGCATAATGGTTGCCTGCGGCACGCCGAAGCCGCGGAAGGCGCCGGCGATCGGGCCGTTGGTATGGATGGCCCTGCCCGTCGCCCGATAGTTCGGCGTCTGATAGGGGCCGGAGGCATGCACCGGCACGCGGTTGGCAACCGTCGGGCCCCAGCTTGCATAGGCGCCGGTGTTGAAATCGCCCTCAAAGATCATTCCGGTGACGCGGCCCTCGGAATCGGCACCGATGGTCGCCTCCATTTCGGCCGGATGGCGCTTGGTGGTCGACATCATGGATTCGTTGCGCGTGTAGGCGAGTGCCGCCGGCCTGCCGGTCTTCATCGCCACAAGGCCGATCAGAGGCTGAAGCGAGACATCGAGCTTCGAGCCGAAGCCGCCGCCAGTGGCGGTCGGCACGATGCGCACCTTTTCGACCGGGAGGCCTAGCACCTTGGCCGTGTCGTCGCGATCCATGTAGGGCGCCTGGGTGCAGGCGACGATGACGAGCGTGTCGCCATCCATGTAAGCGAAGCCGGCCTCCGGCTCGATATAGGCATGCTCGACGAAGGAAGTCTCGATGGCGCCGGAGACGGTGACAGCAGCGGCGGCAAGGGCACCGTCGGGATCGCCACGCTCGACATAGCCGGAGGTGAGCAGGTTCGCCGGGCGATGCCGGTGGATCAGCGCCGCGCCGTCGGCTTTCGCCTCACGGGGCTGCAGCACATGCGGCAGCTCCGTCCAGGCGATCGGAAAATCCGTCAGGTCGAGGTCGAGGATGGCTTCGCGCTCGCCCGCCACCAGAGCCACCGCCTCGCCGCGCAGGCGCGCGAAACCTTCGGCGAGAGCCGGCTGATCAGCAAAGGGGCCGATGACCCCGAAGCAGTTCTTGCCCGGAATGTCGGCGGCGGTGAAGACGCCGGCAATGCCGGGAAGCGCTTTGGCCCAGGCGTCGAGATCCCCGAAGCTGAAACCGGCATGATAGTAGGGCGAGCGGACGACCAGCACCGACAGCGCGTCGTGCGGAAAGGAATCGCCGCCGAATTTTTCGTCGCCGGTAACCTTCGGCACGCCGTCGAGCCGGATCGGCGAGGCGCCGACGGCGCGGCCGACCTCCGGCAGGCGACGGTCGAAACCGTCCATATGCTGCGAGGCATGCATCACCGCCGCGACGATTTTCCGATACCCCGTGCAGCGGCAGAGCACGCCGCCCAGCGCATCCTGCGTCTCGGCCTCACTCGGCGTTGGGTTGCGCTCCAGCAGCGCGGTAGCCGCCACCAGCAGCCCCGGCGTGCAGATGCCGCATTGCGCGGCGCCGTGTTCGAGGAAGGAGGCCTGCAAGGCCGACAACCTGCCGTTGGCGAGGCCCTCGACCGTCGTGACGGCCGCGCCGGAGACCGAGGCCGCCGGCACAAGGCAGGCGCAGACGGGATTGCCGTCGACCAGCACGGTGCAGGCGCCGCAATCGCCGGCGTCGCAGCCGACCTTGGTGCCGGTCAGCCGCAACTCGTCGCGGAGAACCTGCGAGAGCCGCCGCACCGGCGGCACCGACACGCTGACAGCCGCGTCGTTGACCTCGAAGGCAATGTCGGTGCGCTCCATTGTCATGCGGCCACCTTGCCTTCGCCCAGGCTGGTCGCAGCGCACACTGCGCGGACAACGATCTCGCGCGCCGCATGCTCCCGGTATTCGGCGCTGCCGCGCACATCGGCGATTGGCGACAGTTCGTCGATCGGCGCGGACAGCACCGCATCGGCGAGCGCGGCGGTAACCGGCTGGCCGCGCAGGGCCGCCTCGACGCCGGCAAGACGACGGGCGACGGCGGAGCAGGCGCCGACAGCGATAGCAGCATCGGCGACCACGCCATCTTCGATCACGAGACGCGCCGCCGCCATGGCGATCGAGATCACGAGATAACGCCGCGCGCCAAGCTTGACGAAGGCGGACGAGCCGACAGCCGAACGTTTCGGCACACGAATGGCGGTAACCATCTCGTCCTGCTGCAGCGCCGTGCGGCGATTGCCGAGAATGAACCCGCCAAGCGGCAGGTAGCGCGTGGCTTTCGCCGACCGCAATTCGACTTCGGCATCGACCACCTGCAGCGCCGGAACGCCGTCGGCGGCGGGCGAGGCGTTGCAGAGATTACCGGCGACCGACGCGACGTTCTGGATCTGGACCGAGCCGACTTCGCGCGCGGCCGCCTTCAGCGCATCGAACGCCCTGGGCAGGTTGTGGCGCACGACGTCGGTCCAGGTGGTGCGGGCGCCGATCCACCAATAGTCGTCCGTCTCGGCGATGCCGCGCAGCGCGGCGAGACCATTGATGTCGAGAATGTTGTCGCGGAATGGTTTCGCGCCCTGCGCCGGATAGAAATCGGTGCCGCCGGCCAGAATGCGCCAGCAGTCCTCGCCAAGCAGAGCGAGCGCCTCGTCGACCGTGGTGGGTTTCGCGTAACGGATCACGCTTTGCCTTCCCAGAAAGGGGCCTTTCCGAGGGAATCTGCCGCCGTCCAGCCGGGCAAATTCATTCGTATGCAAATGATATCAACTTCGCCGCGATTGTCAAAGCGAAGTGGTCGGCCACGGCTTTGTTATGCCTGTGGAGGTTGACGCAGCCGGCCATCTGGTCAAGGTTCCGTGTCCGGTCGCGTCAACTGGAGCCCAAGCCGAGAAAGAAGGGAGGCCGCATGGCCGACGAAGCGCTCATCGTCATCGACCTGCAGAACGACTTTTGCCCCGGCGGCGCGCTGGCCGTGGCCGGGGGCGACGAGATCGTGCCGCTGGTCAACGACCTGATCCGGCGGACCGATCACGTGATCCTGACGCAGGACTGGCATCCGGCCGGCCATTCGAGCTTCGCTTCCAGCCATCCAGGCAAGCAGCCCTTCGAAGCGATCGAGATGCCCTACGGGCCGCAGACGCTTTGGCCGGATCACTGCATCCAGGGCAGCCTTGGATCCGATTTCCATTCCGGGCTCGCCTGGACCAAAGCGGAACTGGTCATCCGCAAGGGTTTCCGCACCGCGATCGACTCGTATTCGGCTTTCTTCGAGAACGACCACACGACCCCAACCGGCCTTGCCGGCTATCTCAAGGAGCGCGGCATCGACACCATCACCTTGGTCGGCCTGGCCACCGATTTCTGCGTCGCCTTCTCGGCACTCGATGCCGCCAAGCAAGGTTTCAAGACGACGGTGCGGCTGGATGCCTGCCGGGGCATCGATCTCAACGGCTCGGTCGGCACGATGCTGAAACGGATGCGCGAGGCCGGGGTGATGCTCGAAGATCACCTTTCGGACTGACCGCGCCGTGAGGCATCGAGGGGGCTTTGCGACATTGGCGAAGGCGCTGGCGGCAACCATGACGGCCGCACTCCTTCTCGCCTTTCCACAAGCGGTTTTCGCAGCCGAGGCGCATGAGCTGCCCGGCGCGGCGATGTCGCTCTGGTGGGCGCTGCCCTTTGCCGGCCTGTTGCTGTCGATCGCGACCGGGCCGCTGCTGTTCCATCATGTCTGGGAGCATCATTACGGCAAGATCGCCGCCGCGTGGGCGGCACTTGCCGTGGTTCCGCTGGCGATCGCTTTCGGCATGCCGGCGGCAAGCGAGGCGGTGCTGCACACGCTGCTCACCGAATATCTGTCCTTCATCATCCTTTTGTTCGCGCTGTTCACCATTTCCGGCGGCATCCTGGTCGCCGGCAACATCCACGGCACGCCGCTGGTCAATTCAGGCTTGCTGCTGATCGGCGCGATCCTCGCCTCGGTCATCGGCACGACGGGCGCCTCGATGATCCTGATCCGGCCGATGCTGCGCGCCAACGATAACCGCCCGTTCAACGCGCATGTGGTGATCTTCTTCATCTTCCTGGTTTCGAACATCGGCGGCTCGCTGACCCCGCTCGGCGACCCGCCGCTCTTCGTCGGCTTCCTGCGCGGGGTCGACTTCTTCTGGACGACCGCGAACCTCTGGCGCGAGACGCTGTTCACCGGCGGGCTGGTGCTGATCATCTTCCTGGCGCTCGACATCGTGCTGCATCGCCGCGAGGGCGGCTTGCCGAAGATCAAGGACCCGACACCGGACACGAAGGTGCGCCTGCGCGGCCTCGCCAACCTGCCGCTGCTGGCCGGCGTGATCGGTGCGATCCTGCTTTCCGCCAGCTGGAAGCCGGGCATCAGCATCCCGATCCTCGGCATCGGCCTGGAACTGCAGAACCTGGTCCGCGACGCGATCATCCTGGCGCTGGCCTTTCTGTCGCTCAAAGTCTCGTACAAAAACCACAGGCAAGCGAACGGCTTCAGTTGGGGGCCCATCGCCGAGGTGGCGAAACTGTTTGCCGGCATCTTCATCTGTATCGTGCCGGTTATCGCCATCCTGAGAGCCGGGCACGATGGCGCGCTGGCGCCGCTGGTTTCGCTGGTCACCTCGGCGGACGGCCAGCCTGACGATCTCGCCTATTTCTGGCTGACCGGAGCGCTGTCGTCCTTCCTCGACAACGCGCCGACCTATCTGGTGTTCTTCGAGCTTGCCGGCGGCGACGCCAGGCACCTGATGACGGAGGCGGCCTCCACGCTCGCCGCGATCTCGGCCGGCGCCGTGTTCATGGGCGCCAACACTTATATCGGCAATGCGCCGAACTTCATGGTCTTTGCTATCGCCAGACATCGCGGCTTCAAGGTGCCGGGCTTCTTCGGCTACATGGCGTGGTCCGGCCTGGTGCTGATCCCGACGTTTTTGATCGCGGGGTTTTTGTTTTTTAGATGAAGCGGTGCAGAGCTTTACCTCCCCTTGTGGGGAGGTCGGGCCAGGTCCGGGTGGGGGTCGGCGCCAGCTCCCGCTGCTTCGCAGTGACCTTCAGCCCACGCCCACATAGCGCCGAACCGCGGAGGGGTCGGCGCGCAGTTCCTCGACATCGACGGTCTCGCGGTTGCGGCCGTTCTCGATGAATGAGATGCGGTCGGCGACCGACAGCACGGCGTCGACGCGCTGCTCGACCAGGATCGTCGAGACGCCCAGATCGCGCAGCTTCGCCACCGTCTCGCGGATCTTGGCGATCATCGACGGCATCAGCCCTTCGGTGGGCTCGTCGAGAAGAAGCACCTGCGGCTCGAGGCAGAGCGCACGCGCCATGGCAAGCATTTGCTGCTCGCCTCCGGAAAGCGTGCCGGAGCGTTGCTTCAAGCGCTCTCGCAACAGCGGGAAAAGCTCGACGACGCGTTCCCGCGTCGCCTTGCCCTTGCCGCGGGCCATCAGGCCGATCTCGACGTTTTCCGCCACCGTCATGTCGGCGAATAATCGCCGGCCCTGCGGCACATAAGCGACGCCCGTCTTCGGCACGTCATGCGCGGCAAGCCCGGTCAGCTCCTTGCCGGCCAGTCTGATCGAACCGGCAGCGGCCGGAACCAGCCCCATGATCGCCTTCAGCGTCGTCGTCTTGCCGGCGCCGTTGCGGCCGAACAGGCAAAGCACTTCGCCCTTGTTGAGGACAAGGTCGAGCCCGTAGAGCACCTGCACCTCGCCGTAAAAACAGTCGAGGCCGGAAATGGCGAGCAGCCCGCTCTCGGTGCCGGGGAGATCAGCCATGGGTCGCTCCCAGATAGGCATCCTGTACCTCGGCATTGGCGCGGATCTGCTCGGGCGTGCCCTCAGCGAGAATCTTTCCCGAATTGAAGACGGTGATGCGGTCGGCAAGCTGCATGACCACCGGCATGTTGTGCTCGATGAGCAGCACGGTGGCATGCTTGGCGATCTCGCGCACCAGTAGGACGAAATTGTCGATCTCGCTGTCGGCCAGCCCTTGCGTCGGCTCGTCAAGGATCAACAGGCGCGGCCTCAGCGCCAGGCCCATTGCCACCTCCAGCAGGCGCTGGTGGCCGTAGGAAAGCTGGCCGGCCGGCGTGCCGGCGCGGTCGGCGAGGCCGGTGCGTTCCAGCGCCGCCATGACGCCGCTCCTCACCTGCCCCTTCGAGCGGCCGTCGGTCAGCGTGCGCTGCACCGGCAACGCGACATTGTCGTAGGCCGTGAGATTGGCGAAGACGCTGGTGATCTGGAAGGTGTAGGCAACGCCGAGGCGAACCCTTTTGTAAGCCGGCATGGTCGTGATGTCGGCGCCGTCGAAGACGATCATGCCGGAGGACGGCTGGATGCGGCCGCTGAGCAGACTGACGAAAGTTGTCTTACCGGCGCCATTGGGGCCGATGATGGCGCGGATTTCGCCCGGCATCAGCGCGAAATCGACGCCGTCGACGGCGCGCAAGCCCCCGAAACGGCGCGAAAGACCCTTGGTGGTGAGCAGCGGCATCACGGCAACCATCCGAGCCAGCGCTGGCGGACGCTGCCCAGAACGCCCTTCGGAAAGAAGAGCACCAACACGATCAGCGCCACGCCGACGATCAAAAGATAGGCGGAGGTGAAGCCGCTGGTGATGTCGGTGACATAATACATGAACAGCGTGCCGATGAGCGGCCCGAGAATGGTCGCGGCGCCGCCGAGCAGCACCCACAGCAGTGGCAGGATCGAATACTGCACCGACGCGAAGCTCGATCCAATATAGCCGAACAGCAGCGCGTAAGCCGCACCGGACGCGGCGCAGATGGCGCCCGAGGCAATGACGGCGACGAGCTTGTTGGCGACGGTGTCGTAGCCCAGCATCTTCGTGCGCTCCTCATTCTCGCGAATGGCGACCAGCACGCGGCCGAAGCGGGAGCGAACGACGGCAAGCGTGATGAGCAGCACGACCGAGAACAGCGCCAGAGCGCTCATGTAGCGCACAGTCGGATTGGTCAGGTCGAGCGATGCGCCGCCGATCGCGATTATTCTCGACGGCTGCTGGATGACAAGGCCCTGGTCACCGCCGGTCCAGGCGGCGAAATAAAGGATGAGCAGATAGAAGACCTGCGCGAACATCATGGTGACGATCATGAAGGCCACACCCGATGTGCGCAGCGCGAGCAGGCCGATGACCAAGGCAAGCAGGGCGCCGCAGGCAACCCCGGCGACGAAGGCTTCCGGCACGCCCCAGCCCAATTGATAGACAGCCAGCCCGGCACCATAGAGGCCGGCCGAGAAGAACATGGCGTGACCGAGGCTGAGCAGGCCGACATAGCCGAAGAGCAGGTTGTAGCCCATGGCGAAGACGGCAAGCGCCATGATGCGCGCGAACAGGCCCTGATGATAATCGGGCAGGACGAAATTCAGCGCGAACAGGAGCGCGATGACGCCGATATGCAGCGCGTAGGTCTTCGCGGGGGAAGCATCCTTCATCGTGCCGTCGTCCCGAACAGGCCTTGCGGCCGGAACACCAGCACCATGGCGACCACCAGCGTGGCGATGATCTTGGCCAAGGTCGGCGAGAAGAACACCGAGACAATGCCGTCGGAGAGGCCGATCAGAATGGCGGCGACCACCGTGCCGCGCAATGAGCCGAGGCCGCCGATGATGACGACGATGAAGGACAACAGCAGCGGGTCCTGCCCCATCAGGTAGTGCGCCTGGCTGATCGGCACGATCAGCACCGCCGCGATTGCCGCCAGCATGGCGCCGATGACGAACACGCCGGCATAGACACGCTCGACGGGGATGCCGAAGGCCTGCGCCGTCTCGCGGTCATACTGGGTGGCGCGCATGATCAGGCCGATTTTCGTCCGTGTCAGCACCAGCCAGGTGATCACCAGCAGAACCGCGGAGGCGGCAATGACCGAGAGCTTGTAGCCTGAATAGCCGAACCACGGCAGCAGGATGCGGTAGTTGAAGGGCGGCTCGACCGGGCGCGCTTCCGGGCCGTAGAAGGTCAGCGCCAGCTGCTGGATGATATAGAGCATGCCGATGGTGGCGACGATGGTGCCTTCTGGATTGTAGTTCAGCCGGCGCAGCACCAGCCATTCGGCAAGAAACGCGACCAGCCCGACCAGCAACGGCGCGATCACCAGCGCGGCGACGAAGCCGATCGCGGGATGGCCGGAAATCGCCGTCGAGATCGCCCAGGCAAGCACTGCGCCCAACATGAAGAACTCGCCATGCGCGACATTGACGATGCGCATGACGCCGAACACCAGCGACAGGCCAAGCGCCGTCAGCGCCAGCACGGCGGACGTGACGAGGCCTTCCAGGGCGGCGAGCAGGAGGTGGGGTCCGAAGTGCATGGGCTAGATACCGGCGGATGCGCGAGGCATCCCCCACTGCCCTGCCGGACTGTCCGGCAGGACAGAGGGGGGTGGCTTGGCGCTCACGCTCGGTGAAACGTCGAAGCTCACAGCGCTTGCGTCGTGTAATCCCCTTCCGGCTCGTAGAGGCCGTCCTCGATCTTGGTCTTGTGGACGACCTTCAGCTTGCCGCCTTCGACCTTGGAGATGTTCTGGATGCCGAAGCATTGGTGGATCTTGCCGTTAAAGGTTTTCGGACCCTGCGGATGCTCCGGCCCTTCGGCGAATTCCTTCAGCGCTTCGGTTGCCTCGACCAGCTTGGCGCGGTCTTCCGGCCCCTTATAGCCGGCATCCTCCATCGCCTTCTTGATGACATAGAGCGTCTCCCAGCAGCCGAACATGTGGGCAGCGGTGGAGACGTCCTTGGGATCGCCGACGGCGGCGCCATTGTCGTCGATGCCGACGGCGGCGCGATAGGCCTTCTGCGCGGCCGAGTCATCGGGCTGCGCGTAGCGCGGCGAGCCTTCCCAGAAATGGCTGCCGTCGAGGAATTCGAGGCCGGGGCTGTTGATGTCGACGGCTTCGAGGGAGTCGATGAAGCCGAAGAGCTGCGGCCTTTGCGAGCCGTAGAACTCGCCGAGCTCCTTGACGAAGGTGAGCACGGCCGGACCCACCATGACGTGGTAGATCACCTCGGTCTCGGCCGGGATCTGCGGGAAGTATTTGGTGAAGGACGACTCCGTCGGCGGGATGGCGATCTGCGCGATCACGTCGGCGCCTTGCGCCTTCAACGCCGGCGGCAGGTAGTCGCGATGGTCGTAGCCGAAGGCGAAGTCGGGGAAGATCTGCGTCACCTTCTTGCCGGCATTCGCCGCGATCCACGGCGCCATCGACTGGATCTGGCTCTTCACGTCGGTGATGCCGGGCTGGAAGACGTAGCGGTTGAGCTTGGTCGAGGCGACGTGGTGGCCTTCGCTGACCACGAAATAGGGGATCTTGTTTTCGCCGGCGGCGGGCGCCGAGCCGATCACCACATGCGAGAACAGCGTGCCGAAGATGATATCGGTCTTATGCTGCGTGGCGAACTTGCCGACCACCTCGGCGCCGCGGGCAGGATCGGTGCCATCATCTTCGATCACCAGCTCGACCTTGCGGCCGCTGATACCGCCGGCATCGTTGATCGCCTTGACGGCGGCAGCGCTCGTCTTCTCGTACCAGCGGCCGTAGGCGGCGCCGATGCCGGTGCGGTGCGACTGGAAGCCGATCTTGATCGGCGCCGAACTCTGCGCCTGGCTGTAGCGAACGAAGCCGGGCGCGAGCGCCAGGCCGGCGCCGGCGGCGATGCCTTTCAGCGCTGTGCGGCGGGAAAGCGTGCTTTTGGAGAGGTCGAAAAATCCGTTCTTGTCAGCCATGTCCGTTCCCCTGTTTTCAGTTTTTTGACCAGCGATAAGGCGGCTCGATCCTCCGCGCTCGGAGGACGCGAAAATTGCATGTGTACAAACTAAATCACCAAAGCTGTGACGTGGCAAGCGAGCTTCCACCCGACCCGATTTTCGGGGCCATGCGCGCGTCATGACGGGCCCTTGTCTCATCCTGCCGTCGGCGTGGCAAGCAGCCATAGGCCGAATATGGTGTAGGCGATCATCAGAAGCGTCAGCGGCAGCTGGCTGAGCGCCGCGCGCGACGGCTGCGGGTGGAGTCGCCAGGCTAGGCCGTGTGCGATCAAGACCGCCAGCACATGGCCGACGATGATGACGCCGGCCTGCAGATTCCAGAGCCACCAGGCCGACTCGGCGCCGACGACAACGCCCGCCTCGACCATCCTGTCGGCGGTGCCGAACAGGTTCCAGCCGAGTGCGAACGGGTCGGACAAAGCGACCAGCGCGTATTGGCCGTCGACGAGCAGCGCCGTGAGGTAGTGGGCGATGTGGTAGGCGAGCGCGATCGGCACGATGGACCAAATCAGGAGGCCGGCGGCTTTCTCGAAGGCTTGCCCGTCGCCGGCAAGGCGCTGGCCGAGTGAAACGGCAAGCGCGAACACGGCCGCCAACAAGATGAATGTCAGCACCAAGCCAAAGCTGCCGATGCCGATCAACGCGGTACGGCCGGGAAACTCCAGCGGATTGACGCCGAACAGGCCGAGCCAGAAGAAGGTTTTGGAAAGACCGTCGAAGGATACGGACGAGAGCGCCAGCAGCAGGAACGCCGTGCCGCTTGCCGGCAGCGACGAGGCGGAAAGCAGCTTCGCACCGGGCCAGCCGAGGTCGAGCCGGCCTTTTTCGCGCTGGACCGGCGCGAAGCGGGCGACGATGGAGAAAAAGACGGTCAGGAATTCGCCGCGCCGACTCCAGTCTTCGTAGCCGAAGACGCATATGGCGGCGAAACTGAGCAGCCAGTAGATGCCGGCGGCGAAGGCCAGGCGCGACGGATCGTCGGGCGCGGGATCGATGAGCTCGAACCAGGCGAAGCCGAAGAACAGGACGAACGCCGGCCAGTAGCCGAGCCATTTGGGAAGGCGCGATGGCTCGGCTTCGTCAGTGCGAAGGTTGAAGACGCGAGTTGCAACGCGCCAGGGGCCGTACCACGGGTTGAGCCAGGACCAGAGATCGCCGAATACCCCCTGCAGCAGCGTGAAACCGGCCCAGAGCAGCGTCCAGATCACCAGAGGCAAGGGGTTGGAGAGTGGATCACGGCTGCCGAACAGGCCGGTGGCGATGAGAAGCACGAAGCCGGCAAAGGAAAGCAAGCTGAGGACGGTGCGCGGGTGGTCGCTGACAGTGAACAAAGAGAGGCGTCGGCGCCAGAAGCGGTCAAGAGCGGCGGGCGGCAGCAGCGCCAGCGTCAGAAAGCTGACAGCCACCGCAAGCGCGCCACCAGCGATGTAGTAGCCCGTGGGAAGAAGCAGGACATGGCCGCGGTCAGAGGCGTGGGCGAAGGCGGGGGTGGGGAGGAGAGGTATGAATGAGGCCGCCATTGCGAAGGACGTATTTCGAAGCCGTCGATTTCCACCGACGTGCTCCTTCGCACCCCCCTCTGTCCTGCCGGACATCTCCCCCGCAAGGGGGGAGTTCGGATGTCGCGCGCGATTTCGCCAATTTTGACCGCCGCAGAAAGAGGCAGATTGCGCGAAACTGCCAATCTCCCTCCTTGCGGGGGAGATGTCCGGCAGGACAGAGGGGGGTGGGCGGGAACTCAAGTTATCCGGTTATCCGAAATTCTATTCGAGCAGTCCTCACACCTTGACCAGCTGCTCCACCCGCCCCTTCTCGCCGAAGATGCGCAAATAACGCTTGATCTCCTTCTCATCGCCGGTCGACTTGGCGGGGTTGTCGGAGAGCTTGACCGCCGGCCGGCCATTGGCTTCGCTGACCTTGCAGACCAGCGAGATGGCGTCGAGGCTGTTGGTCTCGGTCGGCGCGCAGCCTTCGAAATCATTGGTGAGGTTGGTGCCCCAGCCGAAGGACATGCGCACCTTGCCGCGGAAATGCTTGTAGGTCTCCTCGATGGTCTCGACCTCGAGCCCGTCGGAGAAGATGAGCAGCTTCTGTTTCGGATCCTTGCCCTTCTCGCGCCACCAGGCGAGGATCTTCTCGCCGCCTTCGATGGGCGGCGCGCTGTCGGGGCGGAAGCCGGTCCAGTCGGCGATCCAGTCCGGCGCGTCGCGCAGGAAAGCGGACGTGCCGAACGTGTCGGGCAGCACGATCAGCAGATTGCCGCCATAATAGCGCTGCCAGTCCTGCAGCACCTTGTAGGGCGCCTGCCTCAGCTCCTCAACGGAATTGGCAAGTGCCGCAAACACCATAGGCAGCTCGTGCGCATTGGTGCCGAGCGCCTCGAGGTCGTTGTCCATGGCCAGAAGCACGTTCGACGTGCCGGTGAAAGCCTCGCCGATGCCTTCCTTCAGCGCCTCGACGCACCAGCGCTGCCACAGGAAGGAGTGGCGGCGGCGGGTGCCGAAATCGGAAATGCGGATGCCGGGCAGTGCCTTCAGCCGCTCGGTCTTGGCCCACATCTTGGCCTTGGCGCGGGCGTAGAGCACGTCGAGCGCAAACTGGCCGAAGGAGCGCATGGCGGCGCGCGAGCGCAGTTCGTTGATGATGGCGAGCGCCGGTATCTCCCACAGCGTGGTGTACATCCAGGGACCGGGGAAGGACAGTTCGTACTGGCCGTCGCGCTTGGTGAGTTCATAGTCGGGAAGGCGGAAATCCTCCAGCCAGGCGAGGAATTCCGGCTCGAAGATCTGCTTGCGACCATAGAAGGTGTTGCCGCCGAGCCAGATCATCTCCTTCTTGGTGAAGCGCAAGGTGCGAGCGTGGTCGAGCTGCTCGCGCAGTTCGCCTTCGTCGATCTCGTCGGCGAGCCGCACCGAGGTCGTGCGATTGATCAGCGTGAAGGTGGCGTCGACGTTGGGGTACATGCCCCAGATCATCTGCAGCATCAGAAGCTTGTAGAAATCGGTGTCCAGCAGGCTGCGGACGATGGGGTCCAGCTTCCAGGTGTGGTTGTAGACGCGCCGCGCTATATCGGTTCGTGCCATATCTGCTCACCCAAAAAGCGCGTCGCGCTTGCGTGATTCCAAGCGCGGCGCCTCAAGTCCCTGTTATGAAGCATTCCGGACGGAAAACCGCCGCGCAGCTCCCAGAATTGTTAACCAGCTGCGGTCTTAGCATTGTATTTTTGAAAGCGCTTCCTGCTTTGCAAGCTGGCCCGACAAAAAGCAGCTATGCAAGTCCAGCGATCATGACGCTGCGCCAGAGCATTTCACCGTTGCACGGCAACCGCGAAATGCTCTTGGCTTTCTTGTTGTTGACGCGAATCTCCGGACGGAAGACCGCTCACACTTTTCCTGGAATCGCTCTAGCCCCGATCACCTTGAGCGCCGGGCGCTTCCTGCGGCTCGGCACACGGCCGGCGACCGGGGCATCGGCGCGGCCCTCGTCCTGCTCCTTTTCGGCAAACAGCCAGTCGATGAAAAGCTGGACGATCGGCGCCGAGCGCATCTCGTTGCGGCAGACGACATAGAAGTCATCGACCGCCGGCACCGACAAAGCGAAGGGCGAGACGAGCATGCCTCTGGCGAGCAGGGCGCGCGCGGTCACGGAATCACCGAGCGCCACGCCGTGGCCGTGGACGGCGGCCTCCACCGCTATGCGCGCGTCGCCGAGGTGATGGCGGCGGCCGCGCTCCAGGTCGAGCGCGTCGGCGGCGGCCAGCCAGGTGTGCCACTCGCGGCCGTCGTCGCCATGCAGGAAAACGTGGTCGGCAAGGTCGCGCACACTGCGGATCGGGCGGTTGTTGATCAGCGTCGGGCTGACCACCGGAAACAGCTCGAGACCCGACCATTTGCGTATCCAGCAGTCGCTCCAGCTGCCATCGCCATAATGCACGCAGACGTCGATGTGCGGCGCGCGGATGTCCCTGGCGTCGTTGGAGGGGATCAGCGTCAGCTGGATGTCGGGATATTGCGCGGTGAAGGAGCCGAGCCGCGGCGTCATCCACAACAGGAGCAGCGCCGGCACGCAGGACACCGACAGCACACCGGTGCTTGCGGGGCGTGTCATGCGTTGCGTCGCGGCGGCGATGCCGTCGAAGGCCGCCGAAACCGCCGGCAGGAACTCAGCGCCGTGCGGCGTCAGCTTCACGCGCTGACCCGCGCGCTGGAAAAGCTTTACGCCGAGCGATTGCTCGAGCGCCTTGATCTGGTGGCTGACCGCGCCATGCGTGACGTTGAGCTCGCCTGCCGCCTTGGTCAGCGAGGCATGTCGCGCCGTCGCCTCGAAAGCGCGCAACGGGTTCAACGGCGGCAAGCGCTTGGCCAAGGACAGCTCCCGACTTTGTGAGATTTTCTCACAGCAAAGACCCTAACAATATCAATTGATTTTTCAATACAGTTGCCCGACACTTTTGCCCGGAACAGCTCAACAGACGTAGATTTCGCAGGCGCCGGCGGGCAACGATCAGCCGGATGACTGCTGGCTTGGCAGCCGTCGGTGCAGCCGCCGCGCTGCAAGCAGTCACGGAGGAGGACCGGACATGGGTTACGATCGCGGCAAGCTCGAAGCGTTGCGCCGCAAATATGGCGAGAGCCATGGCGGCGAGATGTTCGATCCGAAATTCCGCAAGGTCGCCGACAAGATCTTCAGCAAAAGCGGCACCCGGCTAGCGCCCTATTCCGGCATCCCGACCTTCCTTGCCGCGCCGTACCGGCAGGTGGCGGCCGACAATCCGGATTTCGGCGACTTGCAAGTGGCGATGATCGGCGTGCCGATGGACCTTGGCGTCACCAACCGGCCGGGCTCACGCTTCGGGCCGCGGGCGCTGCGCGCCATCGAGCGCATCGGCCCCTACAATCACGTGCTGGAATGCGCGCCGACGCATGAGCTGCGCGTCGCCGACATCGGCGACACGCCGTTCCGCAGCCGTTACCGGCTGGAGATCAGCCACGAGGACATCGAAAAGCGCACCAACCAGATCGTCGACGCCGGTGTGCTGCCGCTTTCGGTCGGCGGCGACCACTCGATCAGCCATCCGATCCTGAAGGCGGTCGGTAAGCAGGCTCCGGTCGGCATGATCCATATCGACGCCCATTGCGACACCAGCGGGCTGTTCGACATGACCAAGTTCCACCACGGCGGACCGTTCCGCAACGCGGTCCTGGACGGCGTGCTCGATCCCACCCGCACGATCCAGATCGGCATTCGCGGCTCGGCCGAGTATCTGTGGGAGTTCACCTATGAATCCGGCATGACGGTGGTCCATGCCGAGGAGGTGACCGGCCTCGGCATACCCGCCATCATCGAGAAGGCGCGGAAGATCGTCGGCGACGGCCCGACCTACATCTCCTTCGACGTCGACAGCATCGATCCGGCCTTCGCCCCGGGCACCGGCACGCCTGAAGTCGGTGGGCTGACGACGCGCGAGGTGCTCGAGCTGCTGCGCGGCCTGAAGGGACTCAACATCGTCGGCGGCGACGTCGTCGAGGTGGCGCCGCAATATGACGCGACCACCAACACCGCCCATGTCGGCGCGCAAGTCCTGTTCGAGATCCTGAGCCTGATGGTGTTCAGCCCGGCAATCAAGAAAGGCTGACACGAGAGCGTTTCACCGCTTCATGGAATCGGCGAACCGCTCTAACGCTTTGTTTCTACGCAATTCCGGACGGAAGCTATACGAAGTCGCCAAGCGTAGACCGCTTCCCGCTTTTCCTGGAATTGCTAACCAGTACGGCCGTCGCGCTGGAGCCGGCGGCCGGTTTCAACAACAAGCTTCCAGCAGGGGAACTAAAATGACTCTTCGAAACACACTGAAATCCGCACTTGCGGCACTCATCATGCTCGGCGCCGCCGGTCTTGCCTCGCAGGCCAAGGCCGACGCCATCGACGACATCACCAAGGCCGGGGCCATCAATGTCGGCATCTTCTCCGACTTCCCGCCTTTTTCCTCGGCCAGCGCCGACATGAGCATCAAGGGCTATGACATCGACGTCGCGCAGGCGATCGCCGATTCCTTGAAGGTGAAGCTGAACCTCGTCAGCGTCACCGGCCAGAATCGCATCCCGTATCTCACCGACAAGCGCGTCGATATCCTGATGAGCGTCGGCTATTCGAAGGAGCGCGAGCAGGTGATCGATTTCGCCGCCGCCTACGCGCCCTATTACATCGCCGTCATCGGCCCGGCCGAGCTTGCCGTCAAAGGCAAGGACGACCTTGCCGACAAGTCGATCGCCGTCAATCGCGGCACGCTGGAGGATACCTCGCTCACCCAGGCGGCGCCCGCCTCGGCCGACATCCGCCGCTTCGACAACTACAATTCCGTCATCCAGGCCTTCATCTCCGGACAGACGCAGCTCATGGTGGTCGGCAACGATGTCGGCGCGCAGGTGCTGGCCAAGCAGGTTGCATTGAAGCCCGAGCAGAAGTTCCAGCTGCTGACCTCGCCCTCGCATATCGGCCTCAACAAGAACGAGGATAGGCTGAAGAAGGCGGTGAACGATGCGGTCACCAAGATGCTGGCGGACGGCAAGCTGGACGAGAGCTCGAAAGCCTGGCTGAAGACGCCGCTCAATCCCGACAACCTCAAGGATTGATCTCGCTTGGCGGTTCAGCGCGCATGAAGCGCTGAACCGCTCCCGTACTTTTTTCTTGCGCTACACGCTTTCCAACAGGGCCAATCGCGATGGGCTACAGCCTGGACTTCGGCTGGCTTGCGGGTGCAGCGGGCGTGATCGCGCGCGGCGCGGCGATGACGCTGCTTCTGATCGTCGTCACCACGCTGGCCGGCACTTTCCTCAGCATCCTGGGCGCCGCCGGACGCCGGAACGGCCCGAGGCCGCTCAAGCTGGCGATCGGCTGGTATGTCGAGGTGATGCGCAACACTCCGTTCCTGGTGCAGCTGTTCTTCATCTTCTTCGGACTGCCCAGCCTCGGCATCCGACTCGATCCGATCCTGGCCGCCATGCTGGCGATGACGCTCAACATGGCGGCCTACACGATCGAGATCGTCGGCGCGGGTCTGGACGCGGTGCCGCGCGGGCAGACGGAGGCAGCACTTGCGCTCGGGCTCAGGCCCAGGCAGGTGTTCATCAAGATCGTGCTGCCGCAGGCGCTGAAAGTGATCTATCCGGCGCTGACCAGCCAGATCGTCATCATGATGCTGGAATCGGCCGTGGTGTCGCAGATCGCGGTGCGTGAACTGACCTACGAGGCCGACATGCTGCAGGCGCGCACCTTCCGCGCCTTCGAAACCTATCTGGTGGTGACCATGGTCTATCTCGGCCTGTCGATGGGGCTGCGCCGGCTGCTGGTCAGCGGCGGACGCCGCGCACTCGGAGCCGGCGTGTCATGATCGAATTCACCCTCTGGGACATATTGCGCAACCTTCTGCTCGCCGCGCGGTGGACGGTGCTGTTGTCGCTTGCCGCCTTCGTCGGCGGCGCGCTGGTCGGGCTGGTCGTGCTGTTCTTCCGCATAGCCAAGAACAAATGGATCAAGCGGATCGCTTCCGGCTATATCGCGCTGTTCCAGGGCACGCCGCTCCTCATGCAGCTTTTCCTGATGTTCTTCGGCCTGCCGATGTTGGGGCTGCGCATCGAGCCATGGACCGCCGCGGCGCTCGGCCTCACCTTCTTTGCCAGCGCCTATCTCGCCGAGATCTGGCGCAGCGGTGTCGATGCGCTGCCGCGCGGCCAGTGGGACGCCGGCGCCAGTCTCGGACTGCATTATCTGCAGGAACTCAGGCTGATCATCCTGCCGCAGGCCTTCGCCATCACGCGCGCCCCGACCGTCGGCTTCCTGGTGCAGCTGATCAAATCGACGGCGCTGACCTCGATCATCGGTTTCGAGGAGTTGGTCAGGACCTCCAACGCCATCAACAACGCGACCTTCGAACCCTTCACCGTCTACGGGCTGGTGGCGCTGATCTTCTTCGTGATGTGCTTCCCGCTGACGCAATATGCGCGGCGGCTTGAGCGTGTCGCCGCACACTGAAGGTCGACGAGGGCCGCCGCCTGACCGGCGGCCGCTCTTCTCAATGGCTGAACGACAGCGCCGGCGCGATGCGATCGCGCCGCAGCCAACGGACGAGCAGGAGCACCGCCACCACCGCCAGGCCTGACGAAAGGCCGATCCAGATGCCGACGCCGTTGAAGCCGAAATGGAAGGCGAGCAGCACGCCGAGCGGAAGGCCGACCCCCCAATAGCCGATCGCGGCATAGATCATCGGCACCTTGGTATCGTGCAGGCCGCGCAGCATGCCGGCGGCCACCGCCTGCGCGCCGTCGAAGATCTGGAACAGCGCGGCAAACACCAGGAAGGACACGGCAAGCGTGATCAACCTGGCATTGGCCGGATCGGCGAGATCGATGAAGGCGCTGATCAAAAGATGCGGCCATAGGATCATCACCAGCCCCATCAGCGCCATGAAGGAGACGCCGATGACAAAGCTGGTCCAGCCGGCGCGCGAGACGCCCTCGGGATTGCCGGCGCCATGTGCCAGGCCGACGCGCACGGTGACCGCCTGGTTGAGGCCGAGCGGCACCATGAAGGAGATCGAGGCGATCTGGATGGCAATCGCGTGGGCTGCCAGCGAATCCGCGTCGATCAGACCCATCAGCAGGGCTGCCGCATTGAAGATCGTCACCTCGAAGGCGAGGATGCCGGCGATCGGCAGGCCGAGCCTCAGCAGGCCGCGGAAGCGCGGCCAGTCGGAGCGCCAGAAGCGGCCGAAGAGGTGATAGCGGCGGAATTTTTTCTCCAGCACCACCACGGCCGCCAGTCCAACAAACATCAGCATGCTGGAAAGCGAGGTGGCGAGGCCCGAGCCGGCGATGCCCATCGGGCGGACGCCGAGGTTGCCGAACATGAAGACCCAGTTGAAGAAGGCGTTGCAGGCGACGGCGACGAAAACGATGATCAGCGCCCAGCCGGGCCGCTCCAGCGCCGAGATGAAGGAGCGCAGCACGATATAACCGTAAAAAGGCAGCACCGCCCATTGCAGCCAGTGCAGGTAGATGCCTGCCTGGTGCGCGAGGTCCGGCTTCTGCCCCATGGCCAAAAGCACTTCTTCGCCATGCCAGAGGAACAGCCAGATCGGGATCGAGACGAGGACCGCCAGCCAGAGTCCTTGGCGCACGGTGCGGCGCAGGTCGCGCACCGAATGGCGGCGGCGGCCGAGCTCGGTCGCCATCATCGGCGAGGTGGCGAGCATCAGGCCAAGCCCGAAGATCAGCGGCATGAAATAGAGGTTGGAGCCGAGCGCGCCGGCGGCCAGCGTGTCGGGTCCCAAACGGCCCATCATCATGACGTCGGTCGCGGTCATGGCGGTCTGGCCGAGATTGGTGAGCACCATCGGCCAGGCAAGCGACAATGTTGCCCTGATTTCCTGACGCCAAAAATTTTCCGGCGCGCGAGCGCCGGCTTCGATCGCAGACATTTTCCGCTCTTCAGACCACGGCGCGTCGGGACTCGCCCGGAAGCCGCACGCAAACGGCGCAAAATGGCGCCGTTTGCGCCGTCTTGTGAACGAAATGCGACATATTGGCAAGGAGGAGGAGCGGCGACCTATTGAGCCAGCGGGAAGCGCAAGAGCCGGGCCTTCTATTGGATGGTGTCGAGCGCCTGCCGCTGGCGGTGCATTTCGAGGAAGATGCGATAGTCGCGGTCGAAGCGAGCGCCGGCGGCCGGATTCGGGGGCCGCGTCCTGCCGCCCTGCTGCATGGCCACGCAAGCGGCGTTCAGGTCGGGGTAAAGCCCAGCGGCGGTCGCAGCGACCATGCCGGTGCCGAGCAGCACCGCCTCGTCGGCCAGCGGCTCGATGACGGTGCAGCCGGTGGCATCGGCATAGAGTTCCATCAAGAGCGGGTTCTTGGTGTGGCCGCCGGTGACGTGCAGCGTGTCGATCAAATAGCCGTTCTCGTTCAGCGCCTCGAGCACATGGCGCACGCCGAGCGCGATGCCGACGGCGGTGCGCCAGTAGAGCTTGCACAGGCTGTCGAAGGAGGAATCGAGTGTCAGCCCGCTGACGACGCCAACCGCGTGCGGGTCGGCGAGCGGCGAGCGATTGCCGTGGAAATCCGGCAGCACATGCAGCCGCGCCGCCAGCGCGTCGCCCTCGGCGGCGCGCAGTTCGGCGACGCGCTTGGCGATCCTGGCATGCATTGCCGCATCCGGCTCGCCGCCGGCGCCGTGCCAGCGGATGATGTGGTCGAGCAGAGCGCCGGTCGCCGACTGACCGCCTTCCGACAGCCAGAGCTTTGGCAACGCCGCGCCATAATACGGTCCCCAGACGCCGGCGAAGGGCTGCGGATCCTGCGACATCGCCATGACGCAGGACGAGGTGCCGGCAATCAGCGCCAGGTGCCGGCTGATGTCCTTCTCGTCGCCGGCAAAGCCGCCGAGCACGCCGAGCGCGCCGGCATAGGCGTCGATGACCCCGGCGCCGACCCGGCATTTCTCCGTCAGGCCGAGATCTGCCGCTGCATCGGCCGTGAGTTGCCCGATATCGGTGCCGACGGGGCTCGCCTTGTCCGGGAGATTGCCATGCTCGAAGAGATCGCCGATGCCGACGAGCTTGAAGAAATCGCGCCGCCAGCCCGTCTCCTCATGCGCGAGATAGGTCCATTTGGCCGTAAGCGTGCATTGCGAGCGGGCGAGCGATCCGGTCGCTTTCCAGGTCAGGAAATCGGCGAGATCGAACAGATAGCCGGCTTCATTCCAGGTTGCGGGCAGGTTGCGCTTCAGCCACATCAGCTTCGGCGTTTCCATTTCCGGCGACATCACCCCGCCGATATAGTCGAGCACCGCATGGCCGCTTCTGGTGCATTCGTCGGCTTCGGCGATGGCGCGATGGTCGAGCCAGACAATGGTGTCCCAGCGCTTCTCGCCGGTGACCGAGACGCTCAGCTGATCGCCCTGCCTGCCGCGCACCACCAGCGAGCAGGTGGCGTCAAAAGAGATGCCGACAATATCCGATGCGGCGACGTTCGTCTTCTCGCGCGCGGCCCGCACGGCGGCGCAGACTGCCGACCAGATATTTTCCGAGTCGTGCTCCGCGTGATCGGGCTTAGGCTGGTGCATGGCGATCGGCCGCTCGGCGCGGCCGAGCAGATTGCCATGCGAGTCGAGAATGCCCGCGCGAGCGCTCCCGGTGCCGACATCGACCGCGCAAACGAAACTCGTCAAGATGCTTTTACTCTCGCTCCCAGGTCTGCAATCAGGTCGGGCAATTGCAGCATGTCAGCGAATATAAAGTCCGGTTCGGTCGACGCAAGCCGCGCCTTGAGCGCAGGGTTGTTTGCATGCGATCCGCCGGTGAAGGCAAAGACACGCATCCCCGCCGCCCGCGCCGCGGCGATGCCCGCCGGGCTGTCCTCGATGACAAGGCATTTGCCCGGATCAGCGCGCATCGCGGCGGCGGCATGGAGGAACAGGTCCGGCGCCGGCTTGCCGCGCTTGACCATGGCGGCGCTGAAGAGGTGCGGCTCCAGCAGGCCCAGCAGGCCGGTGACCTCGAGCGCGTAGCGGATGCGCTCCAGCGTGCCGGAAGAGGCGACGCAATGGGGCAGGCCAAGCTTCGGCAGGATCTCCTTGATGCCGGGGATCGGCTTCAGCTCCTCGCGGAACTTGCGCATCAGCTCGACGCGCATGGCGGTGAGATGCTGGTCGCTGATCTCAAGCCCGAAATCGCTGCCGAGGATCTCGCGCACGCTCTTCATGCTCTTGCCGAGGAAATGCTCGTAGGCGGCGTCCTCCGAGACCGTGCCGCCGGCGAGCTCGATCATGCCCAGCAACGCGGACACCGAAAGCGCCTCGCTGTCGACCAGCACGCCGTCACAGTCGAAGATGACGAGCTCGGGCGTCATTGCGGCTGCGTCCAAAGAGCTTCAGAGCTTATCGGCGAGATAGCGCGTCAAGGTTTCGCGCGCGCCGTTCGCCCACAATTCGTTCAGCGCATGGGCGAAGGCTTCGGCAAAGACGGCGGAGCGGCCGACATCGCCATAGATGTCGTCCATCGCCAGCCAGGCCTGGGGCGAGTTCTTCGCCGCTTTGGCGGTCGCCTGCATCCGGTCCCAGCTCGGATCGTTCGGCTCGATGACGGCACCGCTGTCGGTGGTGCCGAAGCAGTAGCGGCACCAGAGCGCGGACTCCAGAGCCAGGCCGGCAACACCTTTCCCCGCCTTCAGTCGGTCCGCGGCGGTCGGAATTATGAATTTCGGCTGGCGGTTGGAACCGTCGAGGCAAAGCCTTCGGATGGTGTCGCCGATCTTGGGGTTGGAGAAGCGGCGCTCGATGAGCTGGTAGTAATCCTCGAGCACCGTGTCCGGCACCGGCGGCACGGTCGGGATGATCTCGTCGCGCTCCAGCTTGGCGAGGAAGCCGCGCACCAGCGGCTCCTGCATCGCCTCATGCACGAAATGGATGTCCATCAGGCCCGCCGGATAGGCGATTGCTGCGTGGCCGCCGTTCAAGATGCGGATCTTCATCAGCTCGTAAGGCGAGACATCCTTGACGAACTGGACGCCGGCCCGTTCCAGCGGCGGCCGGCCGGCGGTGAAACGATCTTCCAGCACCCACTGTTTGAACGGTTCGCAGAAGACCGGCCAATTGTCCTCCAGTCCGAAATCATTGGCCAGAATGCTGCGCTCGCGATCGGTGGTGGCCGGCGTGATGCGGTCGACCATGCCGTTCGGGAAAGCGACGTTGTCCCTCACCCAGTTGGCCAGAGCCTCGTCGATCAGCCGGGCAAGGCCGATGACGCCGTCGGAGGTGACGTGGCCATTGTGGGGGATGTTGTCGCAGGACATGACCGTGAACGGCACGATGCCGTCGGCGCGCCGGCGCACCAGTCCGGCAAGAATGATGCCGAAGACCGTCTTCGGTGCCGCACCGGGCTGGGCATCGGCGACAATGTCGGGATGGGCCGGATTGAACTTTCCGGAGGCCGGATCGATGAAATAGCCGCCCTCGGTGATGGTCAGCGACACAATCTTGATCGCAGGGTCGGCGAGCTGCTCGACGATCGCCTCAGCATCGCCCGGCATCAGGAAATCGACCATGGCGCCGGTGACGCGGGCGCTCATATGGCCCTGGTCCTGCTCGACCACGGTGGTCAGCCAGTCCTGCTCCTGCAGCCTGGCGCGGCCGGCCTTCTCGCCCTCGAACACGCCGGCGCCGATCAGCGCCCAGTCATGGCCGAGGCCGGAATTGAACAGGTCGTCGAGATAGACAGCCTGGTGCGAGCGGTGGAAGTTGCCGACGCCGAAATGCACAATGCCGGCCTTCAGCGCGGCGCGATCGTATTTCGGACCGGAAACCTTCGACGGAAGCTTTGCGAGGTTCGAGGAAGAGAGTTTCACGGTCATCTTACTTACCCTTTGGCCGAGTGCAGCAATCCAACCCCCAAGTCACCCGCTTGGGGCGAGCGGTGAGGGGCAGCATCCGTTTGCCGGTATGCGCCCCTCACCTGCCCCGCGACGCGTCCTCCCCGGAGGAAGGGGGGGCGCGCTTCCCCCTCAACTCATCCATTGACCGCCATCGACGTTGTAGGTCTGGGCGACAATGTATTCGGCTTCTTCACTGGCGAGGAAAACCGCCATGCCAGTCAGATCTTCGGCTCGACCCATGCGGCCATAGGGCACGCTTTCGCCGACGAGCCTCTTCTTCTCGCCCTTCGGCCGGTTCTCATATTTGGCGAACAGCGAATCGACGTGATCCCAATGCTCGCCGTCGACGACGCCCGGTGCGATGGCGTTGACGTTGATGCGGTGCTTGATCAGGTCGAGTGCGGCCGACTGGGTAAGCGAGATGACGGCGGCCTTGGTGGCGCAATAGACCGCGACCAGCGGCTCGCCGCGGCGCCCGGCTTGGCTCGCCATATTGATGATCCTGCCGCCCCGGCCGGCAGCGATCATCGAGCGGGCCGCCGCCTGCAGCATGAACAGCGTGCCGGCGACATTGACGGAGAAGAGCTTGTCGTAGCTCGCGCGGCTGATCTCGACGATGGGCGCAAGGTCGAACAAGGCGGCATTGTTGATCAGGATGTCGAGGCCGCCCGCCTTCGCTTCGACGGCTTTCACGCCGGCCTCGATCGAGGACTGGTCGGTGACGTCGAGGCGGATCGCGTAGGCGGCAGAGCCGATATCCTTCGCCGTCGCTTCCGCCGCTTCGAGATTGATGTCGGCAATCGCCACCCTGGCGCCTTCGCGAATATAGGCTTCGGCGAAGGCCCTGCCGATGCCGCGCGCCGATCCGGTGATCAGCGCCGATTTGCCTTTGAGCCTCACTGCGCCAGCGCCTTGCCGTCGGCGCCGAAGCGATGGAGCTTGGCCTTGTCGGGCGTCAGGTAGACGGTGTCGCCGTGCTTGACGGCAACCTCGCCGTCGGCGCGCACATTGATCGTGCCGATGCCGTCGGTCTGGACATGCAGGAAGGTGTCGGAGCCGAGATGCTCGGCAACGCCGACCGTCGCCTTCCAGTCGCCGGCAGTGGTCGAGATGTTGATGTGCTCGGGCCGGATGCCGATGGTCTTGGCGCCGTATTTGTCGGCCGGCGCGCCTTCGATCAAGTTCATCTTCGGCGAGCCGATGAAGCCGGCGACGAACAGGTTCTTCGGCGTCTTGTAGAGTTCCATCGGCGAGCCGACCTGCTCGATGTTGCCGGCATTGAGCACGACGATCTTGTCGGCCATGGTCATGGCCTCGACCTGGTCGTGGGTGACGTAGATCATCGTCGTCTTCAGCTGATGATGCAGCTCGCTGATCTCCAGCCGCATGGTGCCGCGCAGGGCTGCGTCGAGGTTGGACAGCGGCTCGTCGAACAGGAAGGCCGAAGGCTGGCGCACGATGGCGCGGCCGATGGCGACACGCTGGCGCTGGCCGCCGGAGAGCTGGCCCGGGCGCCGCTCGAGATAGTTGGTGAGGTTCAAGACACGCGCCGCGTCCTTGACCTTCTTGTCGATGGTCGCCTGGTCCTCGCCGGCCATCTTCAGCGGGAAGGCAATGTTCTTGGCGACCGTCATATGCGGGTAGAGCGCGTAGGATTGGAAGACCATGGCAAGCTTGCGCTTGGCCGGCGCCTCACGGGTGACGTCGCGGCCATCGATGCTGATGGTGCCGCCGCTGGTGTCCTCCAGCCCGGCGATCAGCCTGAGCAGCGTGGACTTGCCGCAACCCGAGGGGCCGACGAACACGACGAACTCGCCGTCCTCGATGGCGAGGTCGATGTTCGGAATGATCGTCGTCGACCCGAAGGACTTGGAGACGTTCTTGAGCGTGATGTTTCCCATGGTTTCCTCCCCGGATTTCGCCCGCCGCTTACGGTTTACTTCACGGCGCCAAAGGTCAGGCCGCGCACCAGCTGCTTCTGGCTGAACCAGCCCATGATCAGAATCGGCGCGATCGCCAATGTCGAGGCGGCCGAGAGCTTGGCCCAGAACAGGCCCTGCGGACTGGAGAAGGAGCTGATGAAGGCGGTGAGCGGTGCGGCCTCGGTGGTGGTCAGGCGGATCGTCCAGAACGCCTCGTTCCAGGCCAGGATGATGTTCAAGAGCATGGTCGAGGCAATGCCGGGAACGGCCATGGGCGTCAGCACATAGATGATCTCGTTCCACAGCGAGGCGCCGTCCATGCGCGCCGCTTCGAGGATCTCGCCCGGGATCTCGCGGAAATAGGTGTAGAGCATCCAGACCACGATCGGCAGGTTGATCAGCATCAGCATGATGGTGAGGCCGATGCGGCTGTCGAGCAGGCCGGTGTCGCGGAAGATCAGATAGATCGGGAACAGCACGGCGACGGCCGGCATCATCTTGGTGGAGAGCATCCACATCAGGATGTCCTTGGTCCGCTTGGTCGGCGAGAAGGCCATCGACCAGGCCGCCGGCACGGCGACGATGAGCGCAAGGACGGTCGAGCCGACCGACAGGATCACCGAATTGAGGAAGAACTTGAAATAGCCGCTCTGCGCCTGCACTTCCGAATAGCTTTCGGTGGTGCCCGACGGGATCAGGGCGAAGCCCTGGATCGCCTCCTGCTCCGACTTGAAGGATGTGATGATCGTATAAAGGATCGGGAAGAAGATCAGCAGGGCGACGACCCAGGCCGCGACTGTTGCGATCGTCTTGTGCTGGGTGGTGACTGCGCGTGCCATGTCAGGTCCTCCCGTATCGGCGATGTTGGCGGCAGGGTCGACCCCCACTCCGGTTTGCTGCGCAAACCACCTCTCCCCCGATCGACGGGGTAGAGGAAGCGCGGGGCTTCGATGCAGGCGTTTCCTCTCCCCCGGGCAGGGGGAGAGGTGTCCCGCGCAGCGGGACGGAGTGGGGGTGGTTCAGCGCAAGTGGCATCGTCTTGCCCCTACTTGTCCAGGTTCCTGCCGACCGCGCGCATGACGAAGAAGGCGACGATGTTGGCGAGAATGACCGCGATGACGCCGCCTGCCGACGCCTGGCCGATTTTGAATTCCAAGAGCGCCTTCTGGTAGACGAGGAACGGCAGGTTGGTGGAGGCGTAGCCGGGACCGCCATTGGTGGTGACCAGGATCTCGGCATAGACCGAGAGCAGGAAGATGGTCTGGATCAGGATGACGACGGTGATGGCGCGCGACATGTGCGGCAGCGTCAGATACCAGAAGCGGCTGAGGAAGCCGGCGCCATCCATCTCGGCCGCCTCTTTCTGCTCACCGTCAAGCGATTGGAGCGAGGTGAGCAGGATCAGCGTCGCGAAGGGCAGCCATTGCCAGGCGACGATCAGGATGACGGCGGTCAGCGGGTGCTGACCGAACCAGTCGATCGGGTTGGCGCCGAAGAAGCGGGCAATATCGGCAAAGACGCCGTATTGCGGGTGCATGATCATGTTCTTCCAGACAAGCGCCGCCACCGGCGGCATGACGAAGAACGGCGAGATGACCAGGATGCGCACGAAGCCCTGACCCCAGATCGGCTGGTCGAGCAGCAGCGCCAAAAGGATGCCGCCGATCACGGTGATGACCAGGACACTGACGACGATGGTCAATGTGTTGAGGATCGACTGCAGGAAGGCGGGGTTGGAATAGAAGAGCTTGTAATTGGCGAACCAGACGAACCCATCGCGGATCGGATTGAGCGGGTTGTACTGGAGGAACGAGAACCACAGCGTAAAGACCAGTGGCACGATCATCCAGACGAACAGCAGGATCACCGACGGCGCCATCATGAAACGGGCAAGCGAACGGGTTTGCTGAGTAGCCATGACGGTCACCCTCCCAAGGTCAGCCGGATTTTAGACTTGTGCCAGAATTCCTGATTGCAAAGGTGGCCGCCCGAACTGGGTTTCGGGCGGCCTATGCCGGTCATGATCCGCTACCGGCGTTCGGCACCGGGAGGAGCCTTACTTGAGGTAGCCGCCTTCGGTCATCGCGGCAGTCGCCGCGTCCTGGGCCTGCTTCAGCGCATCATCGACGCTCGACTGGCCGGCAAGAGCGGCGGAGAAGAGCTGACCGACGGTGGTGCCGAGGCCCTGGAATTCCGGAATGGCCACGAACTGCACGCCGACATAGGGCACCGGCTTGACGGTCGGATGCGTCGGGTCGGCGGCATTGATGGAGTCCAGCGTCATCTTCGCGAAGGGCGCTGCCTTCTGGTACTCCGGATTGTTGTAGAGCGAGGTCCGCGTTCCGGGCGGAACGTTGGCCCAGCCTTCCTTCGAAGCCACAAGGTCGAGGTAGTGCTTCGAGGTCGCCCAGGAGACGAACTTCTCGGCGGCGTCCGCCTTCTTGGTGCCGGCGGGGATGGCGAGAGACCATGCCCACAGCCAGTTGCCGCGCTTGCCGAGACCCTTGTCGGGCGCCAGCGCATAGCCGACCTTGTCGGCGACCTGCGAGGCCTTCGGGTCGGAGACGAAGGACGCGGCGACGGTGGCATCGATCCACATGCCGCACTTGCCCTGCTGGAACAGCGCAAGATTCTCGTTGAAGCCGTTGGAGGACGCGCCCTCAGGACCATCTGCCTTCATCAGGTCGACATAGAACTGCAGCGTGTTCTTCCATTCCGGCTGGTCGAATTGCGGCTTCCAGTTCTCATCGAACCAGCGGGCGCCGAAGGAGTTCGACATGGCGGTCAGGAAGGCCATGTTCTCGCCCCAGCCGGCCTTGCCGCGCAGGCAGATGCCGTTCACGCCATTGGCCCGATCGGTCATCTTGTCGGCGGCCTCCTTGATGAAGTCCCAGGTCGGCGCGTCGGGCATTTTAAGCCCCGCCTTCTCCATCAGGTCCTTGCGGTACATGACGAAGGAGCTCTCGCCGTAGAAGGGCGCGGCATAGAGCTTGCCGTCGACCGAAAGGCCGCCGGCAATGGCCGGGATGATGTCCTTGACGTCGTAGTCGTCGCCGAGCTTCTCGAGCGGCAAGAGCCAGCTCTGCTTGGCCCAGATCGGAACCTCGTAGGTGCCGATGGTCAAGACGTCGTACTGGCCACCCTTGGTGGCGATGTCGGTGGTGACGCGCTCGCGCAGCACGTTCTCTTCGAGCGTGACCCAGTTGAGCTGGATGTCGGGATTGGCCTTCGTGAAGTCGTCCGTCAGCTTCTGCATGCGGACCATGTCGCCGTTGTTGACGGTGGCGATGGTGATGGATTCGGCATGCGCGGCGAATGCAAGGGCGCTGGCCGACAACAGGCCCAGGGTGAGCGTGCGAAGTTTCATCAATTCCTCCCTAAAACCAAGATGAGCATTTGCCTTGGCTGTGGGCAATTACTCACTAAGTGTGAATTATGTCAAGCCGGAATCGATGCTGCAGCGCAGCACAAATCGATGCCGCGCCCGTCTGGGCGATGCGTAGCGGAGACGGCAGGCTGTGATGCCGGTCTACTGACAGGCGATCTCGGCGAGAATCCAATCGCGGAAGGCGCGGATCTTCGGCACGTTGCGCCGGGCCGTGGGATAGACGAGCCAGTAAGCGTGGCCGTCGTCTCCTACAAGGTCGAAGGGCTGGATCAGCCTGCCGTCGGCAAGCTCGTTCTTAAACAGGGCGCTGGTGACGATCGCAACACCTTGCCCGGCCATCGCGGCATTGGCCTCATAGGCCTGCGCGCCCATGCTGGTGCCGGGGCGGATGGCTAGTTCCTCCGCGGGCAGGCCGGCGAGCGCGAACCATTCCTGCCACCAGATGTCGCCGGGATCGAGGATGGGGAGCTTGAGCAGGTCGGCCGGCTCCTTGACGCCGCCGATGCTCGCCGCAAGCCTGGGGCTGAGCACCGGGGTGAAGTCGGCCCTGAACAGCATATGCGTTTCCACGCCGGGCCATTTGCCGCCGCCGGAACGGATGGCGATGTCGACGTCCTCACGGGCGAAGTCGACGACCCGGTTCGAGGTGTCGACGCGCACGGCAAGCGAGGGGTGCGCGACCTGAAAGGATCCCAGATGCTGCGCCAGCCAGTTCGAGGCGAAGGTGAGCAGGGTGGAAACGCAAAGCACGCCGTCGGCGCCGGCTCGTGCGGCCGCATAGGCGCCGCTCAGCAGCGCGAATGCCTCGCTGACAGCCGGCGCAAGACGCTGGCCGGGTTCGGTCAGCTCGATCTGCCGTGGACGGCGCAGGAACAGCGGCGCGCCGATGCGCTCTTCCAGAAGCTTGATCTGATAGCTCGCGGCGGCCTGGGTCATGCCGAGCTCCTCGGCGGCCTTGGTGAAGGAGAGGTGTCTGGCCACGGCCTCGAACACCCGAATCGCCTGCAGGGGCGGGAGCTGGACATTCTGCCGGGAGCTCAGATCGGGCATAAGGCCTCTTTATGGGTCATGATCGACGTTTGATTGGAAGCACGTGCCGATCAGCCCGATATTTGGGGTCGACGATCACTCCAGTTCAAGCATAGCGAAGGCTGACGATCATGACCCCGATGCAGGAAAAACTCGATTCGACCCCGATACATGGATGGATTTCGCTGCTGGCGCGGGAATTCTCGTGGTTCGCCAGCCGCAGGCGCGGCTATGTCGATGTCCGAGAACTGTCGGAGCACCTGCAGCGGGACATGGGCTTCCTCGATGGCAACGATCCGCATGGACGCTACAAATAGCCGGGTTTCTTTTTATCGCCAACGGCTCGTCGCGTCAGATTCGGCCCGAGCCCAGCATCACGATCACGCGCCGCCGAGCAGGGCGGTGGCTGTCCGTTCGTCGGTGATGAGGCCGTTGACCAAACGCCGGTTCACGGCGGCGAGGATGCCCGGCAGCTTGCGCTCGCCCATGGCAAGCGCGATGACCAAGGACTTCTCGCGTGACGGCAAGGCGGCGGACGAAACGCGGTCGTTGGTGATGCCTTCGATCATGCGGCCTTCGCGGTCGAAAACCCAGCCGACGATCTCGGCGACGCCGCCGGCTTTCTGCAGCGCCTTCAGTTCCCTCTCTGAGATGAAGCCGTCCTCATAGAGCGGCGCCTTCGGGCCGAGATCTCCGATGCCGACGAATGTGACGTCGGCCTCCGCGGCCAGCGCCAGCGTCGGCTGGATCATCGGCTGGCTGAGCAGCATGTCGCGCTCTTCCGGCGAGGAGGCGATGACCGGCAGCGGCATCGGGAAGGAGCGCGCCTTGACCCGATCGGCCATGGTGAAGATGACGTTGTAGAAGGCGGCCGAGCCGTCGGGCGAGATGTTGCCGGTCAAGGACACCACCTTGTGCTGCGGGCACTCCATCGGCGGCAACAGCTCGATCGCCGCCTTCAGGGTGCGCCCGGTGCCGATGGCCATGACGATGGGGGCGGCGGAGCGCAGCCGCCGCTCGATTTCGGCAGCCGCCGCCTCGGCGACGCCGATCGTCGTCGAGGACGAGGTCGGATCGCTCGGCACCACCTCGACGAGATCGAGCGCGAAACGCGACTTCAGCCGCGCGGCAAGGTCGAGGCAATTGGCGATCGGATGATCGACGCGGACCTTGATCAGCCCTTCCGACATCGCCAGCGAGACGAGCCGCTGCGCCGTCTGCCTGGAAATACCGAGCTTGGCGGCGATCTGATCCTGGGTGTTGCCGGCAACATAGTAGAGCCAGCCGGCCCGCGCGGCGTCGTCCAACCTGGTGCTGCCGGTTTCCTGTCGCGCGTTCACATTCTGCCTCCCCAAGCCCGACAATAGCGGGCCCTCTAGATTACAGCGAAAGCGGCCCTGCGCAATTGTCAAGTTGAAAGAGCAATTGCTTGCGCCGCTGCCGACCAAGGTTGGCCCTGTTCGGGACTCGCTTCAAGCATTTGCCGGGAGAGCGGTTTATCTCTGACCGGAAACCCATTAAGGGATCGGCAAAAGGAGCCTTGCATGACGCCGAAAGCGGTTTTCTGGGACATGGACGGCACGCTGGTCGACAGCGAGCCGCTGCACGAGGCAGCACTTGTGGCCGCTTTGCGCAGCGTCGGCATCACGCCGCCGACCGACCTGCACGAACGCGTGCTGGGCGTCGCGGCATGGCCGGTCTACGAAATGCTGCGCGACCAGTTCGGCCTCGACCTGCACTTCGATGACTGGATCGTGCGCAAATACGACCACTATCTGCCGATGGCCGAGACGCTCAAGCCGCGGCCCGGCGCGATCGAGGTGTTCAACCAATTGCGCGCGCTAGGCGTCGAGCAGGCGGTGGTGTCCAATTCCGACCGGCTGATCGTCGACGCCAATCTCGGCGCGGTCGGTCTCGTCTATCCCGGCATGCACACGGTGAGCCGAAACGACGTACGCCAAGGCAAGCCGCATGCGGAACCCTTCCTGCGCGCGGCTTATCTCGCCGGCGTCGATCCGGCCGACGCGGTCGCGGTCGACGACAGCCGCACCGGCGCGATGGCCGGCCTGGCTGCCGGCATGAAGACGATTTTCTGGCCGGAAGCGCCGATGGAAGGACCGCCCGGCGCAATCGTCATCAACAGCGCCGAGGAACTGCGGGCGCAATTGGGTCTCTAAGAAGACGTGCCAACGCCGGCGCTGCCCCTCATCCGCCTGCCGGCACCTTCTCCCGTGACTACGGGGAGAAGGGACACGCTCCGACGCTGGCGATCCCCCTCTCACCGCCCTTCACGGGGAGAGGGTAAGGGTGGGGGCAGCGCCCGGCTTCGAAAATAGGCGAAGCCAAGCCTCCAGTGTCACCCACAACCGCGGCTCAGTTCCTGTAGACCGGCTCTTCCTCGTCGAGGATTGCCTTCAGCTCCGCAAGGTGGCGCTCGGCCTGGCCGGGATAGTCGTCCATCTCGCTCGCCGTCTTTTCCGCGATCTCATCGGAGAGCGTGCGCAGCGGCCGACCGGTCCACAGCGCCTTGATGTAGGTCTCGGCGGCACGCTCGAAATAGAACATGCGATTGAAGGTGTCGGCGACAGAATCCCCGATGACCATCACGCCGTGATTGCCCATGACCATCACCTTGACCTTGGGATCGACGAGCAGTCTCGAGCAGCGCTCGCCCTCCTCTTCGAAGGCCAGCCCGCCATAATGAGGGTCCACGACATGGCGGTTGAAGAACATGGCCGAGTTCTGGTCGATCGGCGGCAAGGTGGAGTCGGCCAGCGAGGCAAGCACCGTGGCGTGGATCGAATGCACGTGCATGGCGCAGCGCGCATGCGGCACGTTGCGGTGGATGGCGCCGTGCAGGCCCCAAGCCGTCGGGTCGGGCGCGTTAGGGCCGGAGAGCGTTTCGGGATCGTTGGCGTCGATCAAAAGCAGATCGCTCGCCTTGATACGCGAGAAATGCACCTGGTTCGGGTTCATCAGGAACTTCGTGCCGTCCTCGTTGACCGACAGCGAGAAATGATTGGCGACCGCCTCATGCATGTTGAGCCGCGCCGTCCAGCGGAAGGCGGCGGCGAGATCGACCCGCTCCTGGTAATAAGGCAGGTTGGTCAGCGTTTCCTTCTGTAGACGGGCAAGGCTCATCGAAAATCCTCCGGTTTGGCCGAGCATGCCGTGCATGGCGGCTGCCAGCAACCGCAAACTGATGGGTCAGACGGCAGGCCGCGCCGTTTGCAGCCCGCCCAACTCGACGATGAACTCGATCACTTCCTGCAAACCCTTGCCGCGCGACAGATCGGTGAAGCCGAAAGGCCGCTTGCCGCGCATGCGGGCGGCGTCCGCCTGCATGACGTCCAGGTTGACGTTCACATAGGGCGCCAGATCGCTCTTGTTGATGACGAGGAAGTCGGAGCGGGTGATGGCCGGGCCGCCCTTGCGCGGTATCTCCTCGCCCTGGCAGACCGAAATGACATAGAGGGTCAGATCGGCAAGGTCCGGCGAGAAGGTGGCGGCGAGATTGTCGCCGCCGGATTCGATGAAGACGATGTCGAGGTCGGGGAATTTGCGGTTCAACTCGGTGATCGCCCGCAGGTTGATCGAGGCGTCCTCGCGGATGGCCGTGTGCGGACAGCCGCCGGTCTCCACGCCGACGATGCGCTCCTCCGGCAGTGCCTGCAGGCGCGCCAGCATCATGGCGTCTTCCTTGGTGTAGATGTCGTTTGTGACGACGGCGATCGAGAACCGGTCGCGCAGCGCCTTGCAGAGCTTTTCGGTGAGCGTCGTCTTGCCGGAACCGACGGGGCCGCCGATGCCGATGCGCAGGGGACCATTGGGTTGGCTCATGCCGGAAACTCCGTGATGGCGAGGATTGCGAAGCCCAGCCCGATCAACAGGCAGAGCGGCGAGTAGATGCGCTGGTCGAGCCGGGCGAAGGGCTGCTCCGGCGTCAGCCCGCGCCACCAGGGCGTGAAGCCGGCGATGCCTCGCCCGAAGAAAACGATGCCGAAAAGCAGCGCCGTAGCGGCAAGGCCCTGCCTGGGAAAGGGCGAGGCGAAGACGCCTTCAAGGGCCAGTGGCCATAGGGTGGCGAGCGCCAGGCACGCGGCGACGGCAAAGCTCGCGACGGGCGAGGGCATGTCATCGACGCCGCGAAAGCCGACGACCGCGCGGGCGCAGGATTTCGCGTCCTTTCCCGGCCAGATGCCGCCTATGCCCCAATAGACATGCAGCGTGGTGATCAGCAGCAGGATGAGGGAGAGGAGAAAGGCAAGAATGATCATGAGCGGAACAGACGCGAATATTGGGTTTCGTGCTTCATCGCCGCAATGTCGGATATCAAGGCCGAGCCGCCGAGATCATCGAGCGTGGAGTTCGCGGCGCGAGCAGCTGTCGCGAGCGCCAACGGTTCGAAGCCGGCTAACAACGCTGTGGCATCGACCTGTCCTACAACGCCGAGCCGGATAGCGGCCTGCACGAGGTTGGAGAAGAAGGCCTGCAGGAAGGCCGACAGCGCTTCCGCCAGGCCGATGCCATGGCTGCCAGCGATCGCGCCGACGGCGACGCAATAGGGGCAATCCGCAGGCAGGCGCTCGAGTGCGGGACAGGGCCAGGCAGAGGCGGCTTTTTGGAAGGCGGCGCCCTGGAGCATGGTTTCCATGTGACGCTGCTGCGATCCGGCAAGCGCCTCGGCAAGCGCGGCGACTTCCGCGATATCGCCGCCGTCACGCGCGCGCCGCCAGCTTTCGGCAAAGAGCACCGCATCGTTCCAGCCCGAGCCCATCTCGACCAGCGTCTCCAGCCACTCGGCGAGATCCCCGCGATCGGCGACAAGTCCGTCATGCACGGCCCTTTCGAGGCCATGACTGTAGGAGAAGCCGCCGACCGGAAAGGACGGCGACAGCCAGGCCATCAGCCGCAGCAGTGCGGTACCGGACGGCTGGTCAGCCATGGTGATCGTGGTCGTGGTCATGATGGCCATGCGCGTGATCATGATCGTGATGGTCGTGGCCGTGATGATCATGCGCATGGCCATGGTCGTGGCCATGTCCGGAATAGGCGCCGCGCACGGGACTGAACGGTTCCAGCACCTCGCTGACCGTGGCGCCGAGCCCTTCCAGCATCGCCTTGATGACGTGGTCGCGCAGGATGAGGATACGGTCCGCCTCGATTGCCGCCGCGAGGTGGCGGTTGCCGATATGCCAGGCAAGCTCGGTGAGATGCACGGTGTCGCGGGCGCGGATGTCGTAGACCTCTTCGGGCGCGGCGACGATCTCGAGCTGGCGGCCGTCCTCCAGCACCAGCCGGTCGCCATTGCCGAGAGCCACCGGCTCGGGCAGATCGACCAACAGCCTGTCGCCGCCGGCGGTTTCGATGGCGCGACGGCGCAAATGCCGCTCGTCATGCGGCAAGATGGCCTTGTCGAAAGGTGTCGCCGCTCCGCCCTCGCCGGCCGGGAGCACCGAGACGGCGCGCGGAAATTTGGTGAAATCGGTGTTGATGTTGAGCTTCATTTCATGGCTCCGCCATTGGCTTGCGCCCGCGCCCGGGCGGGTCGCGACAGCACGCGATCGAAATAGGCGTTGACGCGATCTGAGTCGACCGAGAACCGGCCGGCGCGCGCCCAACCACCCATATCGCCGAGCAGAACGTCGACGGCGGAAAAGCGGTCGCCGAGCGCAAAAGGCTTGTCGCCGAGCCGGCGGTCTAGTGCCTTGACTTCCGAAGCGAAATCATGGGCGGCGGCAGGGCCGACATCGACGCGCAGCTCCTTGGGCAGGATGAAGCGGTGGCGCAATTTGTTCCACAGCGGCGCTTCGAACTCGCTCTGCGCGAAATGCATCCAAGAATCCAACTCGGCGCGGCCGGCGAGCCCGGGATCGGCGCCCATTCCCTTATCGGCATGCTTGTGCGCCAGATAGACGCAGATCGCCGCCGAATCAGTGATCGTCAGCTCGCCGTCGATCAGGATCGGCACCTTGCCGGAAGGGTTCAGCGCATAGGTCTCGGGCGAGCGCAGCTTCACCTCTACGAACTCATAGGATTGCCCGAGCTCCTCGAGCATCCAGAGCACGCGGCTGACCCGGGAACCTCGTGATCCGACGGCCTTGTACATGGTTCGAATCCTGCCTTTTCCCGGAGCCTAGACCATCCAAGCCATCAGCCCAATGACGATCAGGCGATGAGGTCGAAGAGCCGCAGGAATGAAATCCGGTAGCTAAAACAGAAAATACCGCTGCGCCATCGGCAGCACCGTCGCCGGCTCGCAAGTCAAGAGCTCGCCGTCGGCGCGCACCTCATAGGTTTCAGGGTCGACCTCGACATGCGGCGTGGCGTCGTTGAGCACCATCGAATGCTTGCCGATGCCGCCGCGCGTGTTCTCGACCGCGACCATCGCCTTCTCTACGCCAAGCCTGCCCTGCAAGCCGGCATCAAAAGCCGCCTTGGAGACGAAGGTGACCGAGGAGTTGGTCAGCGCCTTGCCGTAGGCGCCGAACATCGGCCGGTAGTGCATCGGCTGCGGCGTCGGGATCGATGCGTTGGGATCGCCCATCGGGGCGGCGGCGATTGTGCCGCCTACCAGCACCATCTCCGGCTTCACGCCGAAGAAGGCCGGGTTCCACAGCACGAGATCAGCGCGTTTCCCGGCCGTCACGGAGCCGATCTCCTTCGACAGGCCATGCGCGATCGCCGGGTTGATGGTGTATTTGGCGATATAGCGGCGAACCCGGAAATTGTCGTTGTCGCCCGTCTCCTCAGCCAGCGCGCCGCGCTGGCGCTTCATCTTGTCGGCGGTCTGCCAGCAGCGGATGCCCACTTCGCCGACGCGGCCCATGGCCTGGCTGTCGGAGGAGATGATCGAGAAGGCGCCGATGTCGTGCAGGATGTCCTCGGCCGCGATCGTCTCCTTGCGGATGCGGCTTTCGGCAAAGGCGATGTCCTCGGGAATCGACGGCGACAAATGATGGCAAACCATCAGCATGTCGAGATGCTCGGCCAGGGTGTTGACCGTGTAAGGCCGCGTCGGGTTGGTCGATGACGGGATGACGTTGGGCAGGCCGCAGACCTTGATGATATCGGGCGCATGGCCGCCGCCGGCGCCCTCGGTATGAAAGGCGTGAATGGTGCGGCCCTTGATCGCTGCAACCGTGTTCTCGACAAACCCGGACTCATTCAGCGTGTCGGTGTGGATCATCACCTGCACGTCATAGTCGTCGGCGACCGAAAGGCAGCAGTCGATCGCGGCCGGCGTCGTGCCCCAATCCTCATGCAGCTTCAGCGAGCAGGCGCCGGCGAGCACCATTTCCTCCAGCGCTACCGGCTTTGAGGCATTGCCCTTGCCGGACAGCCCGATATTCATCGGGAAAGCGTCGAAAGACTGGATCATGCGCGCCATGTGCCAGGGGCCGGGAGTGCAGGTGGTGGCCAAGGTGCCATGCGCCGGACCGGTGCCGCCGCCGAGCATCGTGGTGATGCCGCTCATCAGCGCTTCCTCGATCTGCTGCGGGCAGATGAAGTGGATATGCGCGTCGAAGCCGCCGGCCGTCAGGATCTTGCCTTCGCCGGCGATGATCTCAGTGCCGGGACCGATGATGATGGTGACGCCATCCTGGGTGTCCGGATTGCCTGCCTTGCCGATCGCGGCGATGCGACCGTCCTTCAGGCCGATATCGGCCTTGACGATCCCGGCGAGCGCGTCGACGACCAGCGCGTTGGTGATGACGGTGTCGACGGCGCCGCCCGCCCTAGATACCTGGCTCTGGCCCATGCCGTCGCGGATGACCTTGCCGCCGCCGAATTTCACTTCCTCGCCATGGACGGTAAAATCCTTCTCGACCTCGATGAAGAGTTGGGTGTCGGCAAGCCGCACCTTGTCGCCGACCGTGGGGCCGTACATCTGCGCATAGGCGGCACGGGAAATTCTTGCCATCAGCGATTGCTCCCAAAAGCGAGTTTGTGTGGGCGCGGAGCGCACATTGTCGCCATCCAATGGTCATGCAATGACCCGCTCGACGACACCTTCCGATCCCATTTGGCGGTTGAGGTGACCGAGTCAGCCCAAAACGACCGTTTTCCAAACCGAGGGAAGGAATATCCATGCGAAAGACGATACTTTTGGCGGCCGCCGCCAGCTTGATGATGGCGGGTGCGGCCGGCGCGCAGCAGCAGCCCGCGCCGCAGCCGAGCCCGGCGCCTGCGGCACCTGCTGCCGCCGCACCCAAGGCGCCGGCGATCGAGAGCGTCAGCATCGTCGATATTACGGAACTGCCAAAGGACACGCAGACGCAGGTCAATCAGATCGTCGCCCAACGCGGCGACGCCGGCCTGCAGACCCTGCGCAAATCGATCGACGCGACACCCAAGGTGAAGTCCGCGCTCGAAGCCAAGGGAATGAGCTCGGCGCAGGTGATCGCCGCCAGCCTGCAGCCCAATGGCGCGCTGACGCTGATCACCAAGAAGGCGAGCTGACGACCAACGCTGGCGGGCCGGTTGCAGGCCCGTCAGCATCATCGCGAACGGAACCTCCCGCAAACAAGACTCGTTTCGCCTTTTTCGCCCCGCCACAAGTTCAACCAGGAGCGAGCGATGGCGAGCGCCCCGTGCCCCGGAACAGGATTTCCAGCCCTTGTCTTTCCAGCCCTTGTGGTGGCCATGCTTCTCGTGGTCGCCGCCCCAGCGTTCCCCGCGCAGCCGGCGGACGGCAAGCCGCCACTGGACAGCACCAAGCCGGGCGCGACGATCGTCGATTCCGATGTGCGGCAGGAGGAGGCGCTGTCGAAGACGGAGGCCGGCAAGGTCATCACCGCCATCGACCGCACGCGCGACAATATCGGCACCGTGCGCAAGACGACCAAGCTGGATACCGTCGATATCGTTTTCCTGACGGATGCCGCGCGCAGCGAAGGCGGGCCGCCGCCTGCGATCGAGAACAAGGTAAAGCAGCATCAGGAAGACGTCGCGGAGCTGCGGCAGGAGATCGAAGCGAACGCCCTGCTCTTCAACGCCATCGATTCGCGGCGCGTGCAGGCCGAGGACGTGCTTGCCGTCGAGTTCGACAATCCCGGGAAGGTCGTCATTTACGCGGCCGCCAAGCCGCCGAAGTGATTTGAGCGCGCCGCCACGCCTCACAGCTTGCCCATAACCTTCTGTTGAAATCCATAGACCTCGCGCCTGCCGCCGAGCGGCACCAGCGTGACGTCACGTTCCTGGCCCGGCTCGAAGCGCATGGCCGTGCCGGCGGCGATGTCGAGCCGCATGCCGCGGGCGCGTTCGCGGGCGAATTTCAGTCCCTCGTTGGTCTCGAAGAAATGATAGTGGCTGCCGACCTGGATCGGACGGTCGCCGCTGTTGGCGACCTTGAGCGTCACCGTCGGCAGGCCCTTGTTCAACTCGATGTCGCCCTTTGCCGTAATGATTTCGCCGGGGATCATCGCGGCCTCACATCACGCCGAAGGCAAGGCCAGCGCCGACCGTCGCGCAGGCGGCGCCGGCAAGACGCGCCAGGGCGCGGAAGCGGAGCCCAAGTCCGAGCGCGGCCGCGATGCCGATGCCATGAAGAAGCGCCGTCGCCACGGCGAAACCCGCCATATATTCGAGGCCGCCGGCATTCTCCGGCACTTCAGTGCCATGCGCATGGCCGTGGAACAGGGCGAACAGGCCGATGATGGCCACACCCGCCGAGACCGGCAGGTCGACCGCCAGCGCCACCAGCAACCCGAGGGCAACAACCGAAGCGAGGATACCCGGCTCGACGAAAGGCACCGGCACCTGCAGCATGCCGAGTGCTGCGCCCGCCACCATCGCGCCGACAAAGGCGAGCGGCCATGCCCACACCGCCTTGCCGCCTTTCATCGCCGCCCACAGGCCGACCGCGATCATGACGGTCATATGGTCGAGGCCCGACAGCGGGTGCATGAAGCCCGCCGTGAGGGACGAGGTCGTGCCGACGCCGACATGGGCGTAAGCCGGCATCGCCGCCGCCAGGAAGAGGATCGCGGCAAGCGCGGTGCGTTTCGTCGAAGCGGAAGTCATGGGCGGGTCCTTTTCGAATTGCCGACTCAGGCGGCCTTGCGGGGGCCGCAGCCCCCGGCCTTGAGCACGCGTTTGGTCGAGGCCGGGTATTTCTTCAACTTTGCCGCCGGCCGGATCGGCCGCGGCGCGAAATTGCCGCCGCAGTTCGGGCAGACGCCGCCGAGAACATCTTGCGCACAATCGGCGCAGAAGGTGCATTCGAAGGTGCAGATCAGCGCATCCGCCGCCTCGGGCGGCAGATCCTTGTCGCAGCATTCGCAATTGGGTCTGAGTTCCAGCATCGGATCCTGCTCACCGGATCGGTTCGTGCACGGTCACCAGCTTGGTGCCGTCGGGAAATGTCGCCTCGACCTGGACGTCGTGGATCATCTCGGCAATGCCGTCCATGACCTGGGCGCGCGTGACGACATGGGCGCCGGCTTCCATCAGCTCGGCCACCGAGCGGCCGTCGCGGGCGCCCTCAACGACGAAATCGGTGATCAGCGCGATCGCCTCGGGGTGGTTGAGCTTGACGCCGCGTTCCATTCGCTTGCGCGCCACGATCGCCGCCATGGCGATCAGCAGCTTGTCCTTTTCACGCGGCGTCAGGTTCATGCGTCTTCTCGGTACTCAAGATCAAAGTATTCGAAGGTCAAAGTGACCATAATTTGGGCAGGCCAGCCCGTCCGTTGAGCAGCTCGACGAGCGGAACCAGCCGCTTGCGGAGCTGGTAGCCGTCGCCGGCGGTGAGCCTCGCAAGAAGCTTGCCAGATTGCCCGACGCTCCAGAAACTGGCGCCACCCCGATCACCGATAATCGCGCGGGCAGGCTCCAGCATGGTTTCCGCACGCGGGGAGACGAGAAGCATCGTTGCAATTGCAAGCGCGCCACCGGCCACGGCCTGGCGCTGGAGCCCGGCCGCGATATCCGGGCCGATACGAAAGTCCTCGGCGTGGATGAGCCTGCCACCCTGGCGAACCCGCCAGCGGTCATGGAAATTGCCCAGGACCGTCCGTTCGCCCATCCCAAGCCGGCCGAACAGCGTCGCCTCCAGGAGCAGCGCCTCGGCCTCGACCGCCAGCTCGACATGCAGCGCGCGGGCAAAGACCGCGCGGTTGAAAACGATGGTTTCCTGCGGCAGCCAGGCAATGCTGCCGCCGGCGCCAACCGTGAGGCTGACCTTCGTCTCGGCCCGGTCGGATGCGGCGCGATAGATCTTCTCGCAGGCCTGGGTGGTGATCGATGCCGAGGCGCCCTCGCCGACCTCGATCTCCCAGCCAAGCCGGTCGCCGCCGGTCAGCCCACCGGCCGTGTTGATCAGCACGGCCTCGAGCGGGTCGCCTTGCACCGCCGGCATGCGAATCTTCGCCGATCCGTCCTGATAGAGACGTTGAAGGCGGGTCCTGCCGCCGCTCTTGCCGCAGAAAAGCCTGCCTCGCCCGGCAACACGTTGCGCGGCAGGCAGCGAAATCAGGATATCGTCGATCGTGTCCACGGCGCCAACGTTAAGCACTCCACCGGCTTTGTCGATATATAGCTTGTTGCTTGACATCGTTTCGGTTTCTATAGAGGGAGCCACCTTGGAGCGGTCACACGGATTCCTGGCGAGGTAAGGGGCGACGACGTTTGTGAATCCGGGGACACAGGGGCGCTGATCAGTTGGCGTCGGAAAACGACAGGGGAAGGAACCGAATGGCTGACCAGCTGACGACCGAAATCATCGAAAAGATCAAAGCGCATGCCGAACCTGGCGGCGAAGAAATCACGCCGAGCACGGATCTCAACACGCTGGGGATCCATTCGCTGGAATTGACCGAGATCATCTTCGATCTCGAGGAGAAGTACGGCATCGAGATCGAGATGAACACGGTCGACGCCTGGAGCAACCTCAAGAACGTCGGCGACATGGTCGAGGCGGTTCGCGAACTGATCGCGAAAAAAGCCTGACTGCATGCTCAAGCGCGTCGTCATCACCGGCATTGGCGGAATATGCGGGCTCGGCACCGATGTGCCGGCGATCTGGGACGCCATGCGCGCCGGCCGCTCGGCAATCGGCCCGATCGACAATCCTTCGCTGCATGACCTGAAGGTCAAGGTCGGCTCCGAAATCAAGGCGTTGCCCGATCACGGCATCGACCGCAAGCAGGTGGTGTCGATGGACCGCTTCAGCCTGCTGGCGGTGATCGCGGCGCGCGAAGCGATGCGGCAGTCCGGACTGGTCGCGCATACCGACAACACCTATCGGATGGGTGCCGTTGTCGGCGTTGGCGTCGCCGGCTTCGAAACGATCGAGGAGAATTACCGCGCGATCCTGATCGAGGGGCGCAACCGCGCTGCTATCTTCACCGTGCCGAAGGTTATGCCAGGCGCGGCCGCCGGCCAGGTCAGCATGAGTCTCGGCCTGCGCGGACCCGTGTTCGGCGTCACTTCGGCCTGCGCGTCGGCCAATCATGCCATCGCCTCGGCCGTCGACCAGATCCGGCTCGGCCGCGCCGACGTCATGGTCGCCGGCGGCACCGAGGCGCCGCTGGTCTGGGGCGTGCTCAAGGGCTGGGAGGCGCTGCGCGTGCTCTCGCCCGACACCTGCCGGCCGTTCTCTGCCGACCGCCAGGGCCTGTCGCTCGGCGAAGGCGCCGGCATGGCGGTGCTGGAAAGCTACGACCACGCAATGGCGCGCGGCGCCACTATCCTTGCCGAGATCGCCGGCGCGGGCCTCTCGGCCGATGCCTCCGACATCGTCGCGCCGACCGTCGAGGGACCGGAAGCGGCGATGCGCTTCTGCCTGGTGGATGCAGGGCTCAATCCCGAGGACGTCGACTATCTCAATGCGCATGGCACCGGCACCAAGGCGAACGACCAGATCGAGACCGCGGCGATCAAACGCGTCTTCGGCGAGCATGTGAGCGCACTCTCGGTCTCCTCGACCAAGTCGATGCATGCGCATTGCCTTGGCGCCTCGGGCGGGCTGGAGATGATCGCCTGCGTCATGGCGATCCGCGACGCCATCGTGCCGCCGACTGCAAATTTCCGCGAGCCGGACCCCGAATGCGATCTCGACGTGACGCCGAATGTGGCGCGCGAGCGCAAGGTGCGCGCAGCACTGAGCAACAGTTTTGCCTTCGGCGGCACCAATGCCGTGCTGGCCTTCAAGGCGATCTGAGACGGGCGATCTGAGATGGGCGACCCGACGCGGGCGCTCGCCGGCGCCGGACGCGTTCCCATCCTTGCGGGTGCCGGTTGACTGACCGTCCATGGGGGGCGATTGCCGGCCATATTGATCCCAGAGGGCCGGGGTCCTAAGTCTTGCCCACCCGCCACGCGCGCCGCCACGCGCCCATCCGCATCCGGAGCCCCGATGACCGACCTGTCCCCCTTTCCGATCGCCAAGCGCTGGCCGGCCAAGCATCCCGATCGCCTGCAGCTCTATTCATGGCCGACGCCCAACGGCGTGAAGATTTCGATCGCGCTGGAGGAGATCGGCCTGCCCTATGAACCGCATCCGGTCGACATCGGCAAGAACGAGAGCTGGACGCCGGAGTTCCTGTCGCTCAACCCGAACGGCAAGATACCGGCGATCATCGATCCGAACGGGCCCGGCGGCAAGCCGATCGGGCTGTTCGAATCCGGCGCCATCCTGCTCTACCTCAGCGACAAGACCGGCAAGCTGATCCCGGCCGATCCCATCCGGCGCTACGAGACGATCCAGTGGGTGTTCTTCCAGATGGCCGCGATCGGCCCGATCTTCGGACAGGTCGGCTTCTTCAACAAATTCGCCGGGCGCGAGATCGCCGACAAGCGCCCGCTGGAGCGGTATCGCGACGAGTCGCGGCGCCTCATCGGCGTCCTGGAAACGCGGCTCAAGGGCCGGCAATGGATCATGGATGACGAGTTCACCATCGCCGACGTCGCAACGCTCGGCTGGGTGCGCAATCTAATCGGCTTCTACGAAGCGCGCGATCTGGTCGGGTTCGACGATTTCCCCGGTGTCGCGGCATGGCTGGAGCGCGGCCTCGCACGGCCCGCCGTGCAGAGGGGCCTGACCATCCCGGCCAGGGGCTGAGTCGCTCTATTTGGGCTTGGCTTTGGCGCCGCCCCGGCCGAGCACCGATGCCGCAAGCCGCGCGGTGGCCACCACCGCGCCGGTCGCGACGCTTGCCACAGTGCGGATCGGCCCCGACCTTGCCGCCGGCTTATGAGGCTTGGCGGGAGCCTTGTGCGCCGTGCCGGGCACGACCTTCTTGGGCGCCGCCTTGCCGAAGCTTGGCTTGGCGTCCTTGGAGCGCTCGGCGGTCGCCGGAGCGGCACCAGCTCTGGATTGATTGGCTCTGCTTCTTGCAGGCGCGGGTTTTCTGGTCTTGGTTGCCATAAGACGGTTTCCTGTTATTCGCGCAATTCCGGAAACCGTTACACACTTTCCTGGAATCGCGTCAGTGCCGGACAATTCGGGTCATGGAGATAACGACCTGTAAATCTTAAGGTTCCCGCCCGAAAATGGTGAAAATTGAGCAGGTTAACCAATCACCAGGTCGGCCTCCCTGCGGCGCGCCAGCACGCGCTCGATATTGGGCATGTCGTTGGAGGCGATCCAGGCGCGGGCGTCCTCGTCGGACTTGCCATGGCCGCGCCAGCGCTCCATCAGCCGGCGCTCGAGCTCGTCGCGCGGGACATCGACGAAAATGGTGAAATCGAACAGCTCTGCCAGCCGCGACCACGGCTCCTCGTCGAGCAGCAGATAGTTGCCCTCGACCAGGATGAACTTGGTGTCGGCGGATATGATCTCGGCGGCGGCGCGCGAGAGTTCGATGGTGCGGTCGAAGACCGGAATGGCAATGTCCGGCTCGCCGGAGCGGATCCGCTTCAAAAGCGTCTCGAAGCCGGCAAAATCGAAGGTTTCCGGCGCCCCTTTTCGCGCGCGCAGGCCGCGCCGGTTGAGCACGATGTCGTCATAGTGGAAGCCGTCCATCGGCACGACTTCGGACGTGCCCTCCGGCAGCAATTCATGCAGCCTGCCCGATATGGTCGACTTGCCGGCTCCCGGCGGGCCGGCAATGGCAACGACGAAACGCCTGGCCTTGCCGGCGCGCTTGAAGATGGCGGCAGTGATATGGGCTAAGTCGGACATCAGCGCCTCTTCGCTAGCGACTCCGGCCGCATCTTGGCGGCACTGGGGAGAAATTTCAAACGGTTATAAGGCTCTGCCGCGCGCCCTTGAGATCGGTCGGCATCCTATGGCGGAGCAAGGGCCTCAGGCGGGTATGGAACGGCCGATGCGCAGGAACTCGCCGTCGAACGGTATCTCCTTCGCTGAGCCATTCGGGGTAAGGACGCGCAATCGGTCCTGCGCGGTTTCGATGCTGCCCGCAGGTTCGACGTCGGCTGCCGGAACCGCGCCGATGACGTGGCGGAAGGAGACGCTGCGCCCTTCGGCAAGCGCGAAGGCCGTCGCCACGCCTTCATGCTTCAGCCAGTTGTCGCCGAGCGAGGCGGCGTGGCCGACCGCGGCGCGGCCGTCCTCGATGCCGAGCACGCCGACATGGCGGCCGCCCCAGGGCGCATAGTCGCGCCCGCCATTGCTGAACCACAGCATGGTGACCGGCAGCTCGGCCGGGTTCTTCAGCACCAGCACCAGATCCTGCTCGGCGCGGCGGGCGAGCGCCGTCCAGCCCGGCCCGCCATGATCGTCCTCGACGAGGGTGATGAAATCCTCGCGCCGGTCTTCCATGCGGTAGTCGGCGAGAACGGCGGTGCCGCCGGCCGCGAGCGGGAAACGGGTTAGGTCGGTGGCGCGGGCGGGATAGGCCAGGCGAAACCGGCCGCGCGCCGGATCGGGCTCCAGAGGGGTCTCAGGCGTGACCGCCAGACGTTTCGGCGAGAAGGCGAGCCGGCCGCCGTCCTGCATCGCCGTCATCGGATGGTGGGCGACGGAAATGGCGCCGGAACCGCCGGAGAAGATGTGTTCCTGGTAGAGGAAGGGATGGTTGTCGCGGAGCGTGAAGACCTTGTCGACGGAAGCACCCATCACCTTGCGGCGCAAGCGGAAGACGGCGCGCCAGCCGCCGGAGATGGCACTGCTTTCGACGACATCCCACTCGCTGTTGGCCGTCCAACCGTGGAGGGGAGCAGCTTCGACATCGCTGGTGGAGAACGGCGCGCAGAGGAAGTCGCCGGACAGGCGCACCGTGCCTTCGGGGAGGTTTTCCGGCAACGTCGCGCGCGGCGAGCCGACCCAGGGCGCACGGTGCAGCGGCTTCAAGCGGCGGCCATCGGCCTCGATTTCCAGGGCGGCGATGTGGCCGACGGCGAGATCGAGGGAGACCGAGATGCCTTTTGCGTTGATCGTGAGGGTGTCCATTGCCAAACCTCGAATCTTCGGTGACAACAAAGCCTGACCGGCGGCAGCGGCGCAAGCAGGGCGATAGGCATTTTGCATCAGGCGAATACCACCAATTCTCGAACTCGGCGCTGCCGACCTTGAAGGCAATGCAACCTCCTGCAAACCGCCAAAAGCTGGGCAAATGCCTCATTCCCGCCGTTAACCAGTTGGACGGGGCGGATGCGGTACGCTAGCTTCGCCGCATCTCAGCAACCGTTTTTGAACAATCTTGTCCACTCCGCTTTCGCTCCTCCAGAAATTGATGACCGCGCTGGTGCTGCTGCTCCTCATTGCCGGCTGCACCACCGCCGCGCCGCCGGAAACCGTGCTGACCGTGCCGGCGCAGCCGCAGAAATATGCGGCGATCGTGGTCGACGCTTCGACCGGCAAGACGCTGTTCGAGGTCAATTCGACGGCGCAACGCTATCCGGCGTCGTTGACCAAGATGATGACGCTCTACATGCTGTTCGAGGCGCTGGAGAGCGGCCGGGTGAGCAAGGAGACGCAGATCCCGGTATCCAACCACGCCGCCGCGCAGCCGCCGACGAAGCTGCGCTTCAGGCGCGGCGAGATGATCGACGTCGATTCCGCCATCCGCGCCATGGTGGTGAAGTCGGCTAACGACGTGGCGGTGGCGGTGGGCGAATATCTCGGCGGCGGCAGCGAGGGGCAGTTCGCCGCCATGATGACCGCCAAGGCGCGCCAGCTCGGCATGACCAGCACCCACTTCCGCAACGCCTGCGGCCTGCCCGACGACGGCCAGGTGACGACGGCGCGCGACATGGCGGTGCTGGGCATCGCGCTCCAGCGCCGCTTCCCGCAGCATTTCCACTATTTCTCCGAAAGCGATTTCATGTTCCGCGGCCGGCTGGTGCGCGGCCATAACGACATGCTGGGACGGGTGCGCGGCGTCGACGGCATCAAGACCGGCTATATCCGCGCCTCCGGCTACAACATCGTCACCTCCTACAATGCCGACGGCAGGCATCTGATCGTGGTGGTGATGGGCGCCCAAAGCGCGCGCCAGCGCAACGACCATGTCGAGGCGCTGATCCAGCGCAGCTTGGCGCCGATGAGCGCCGATGCCCAGACGCGGGTGATGTACGCCGGGCAGCAGCCGGCCGGTTCGGCGCTTCCGGGTTTGCCCGCGCCAAGTTCGTCGCTGCCCGGTTTGCCGGCGCAGTAGCGAAGCCCGAGTGGCGGCGCTTGTTCAAGCGACCGCCTTGGCCCTGATGCGGTTTGGCGGGGCGGCCGCCCACAGGGCCAGGATAGGCCAGCCGGCGGTGACCATTGGCGCCAGTGAGGCAGGATTAATGCTTTCGACGGTGGCGCTGCCCCGAGAGATTTGCTGTTGCTCAGCAAGCCCTTTCAGCCAAATCTTCCCAGAATTGGATCTATGTCTTTGCGCGCCAAAAGCACATCCATCCATCACAACAACTTGTTCGGTCACACCAGCTTCACAGTCGCGATGGATATGCCGCGCCGGCTCGGCGTATCGTATCGAAGCCCGAGAAGAGGAGCACTGAGCATGGCCGGCGACCCAAAGGCATCCGCGCAGACAATAGCCGACAACGAAAACGACTCGGGCGGCGAATACCTCGAGGCGGCCACCGTGCCGGAAGATCAGCATGAGGCGGCGGACGAGATCCTCGAAGCGCCGGAGGTGCCGGATTCGGAGCCGCAGCTGCCCGGCGCGGCGCGCGCAAAGCCCAAGAAAAAACCGTCGGCGATCAGCGGCCGAAAGTTCCGCAAGCGCGACCTGGTGCGCGTCGACGACCTGAGGCCGAGCCTCGCCGACCGCATCCGCTCCGACCATCCCGACCTGCCGCGCGGCGCCCGCATCAGCCGCGAGGAGCTCGCCCGCTACCGCATGCGCTACATGGAGGAATTGCTGCAGCAGGAGCATGGCGAATTCTCCGAGCTCGACCGCCAGGTGGTGGAATCGATCGCCAGACAGGACACGATCTCGGAAAACTCGGAAGAAGAGTTCGAGGAGCGCCGCTCCTTCGCCGACCGCGTCTCGGACGACATGGCGGCCTTCGGCGGCAGCTGGTGGTTCCTGATCTCGTTCGCGGCGGTGCTTCTGATCTGGATCGGCCTCAACCTCTTCGAGGGCGCGGCCGCCGCCTTTGATCCCTACCCATTCATCTTGCTCAACCTGCTCCTATCCTGCATCGCCGCCATCCAGGCGCCGATCATCATGATGAGCCAGAAGCGGCAGGAGGCGAAGGACCGGCTGCGCTCCTTCAACGACTACCGGGTGAACCTCAAGGCCGAGCTCGAAGTGCGGCACCTGCACGAAAAGCTCGACTACCTGATCTCACGCCAATGGCAGCGCCTGGCCGAGATGCAGCAGATGCAGCTTGATGCCATGCACGAGCTGACCGCGAAGAAGCAGAAGCGGGCGACGCGCGGGGTGCAGCGGAGGGTGGCGAAGAGCGAGGTGGAGGGGTGAGGGCTGGCGAGAGCTTGCGCCTGAACAACGCTCGGAAGTCGCGATGCATTGCCGAAGTGGGGCCGCCGGCCTCCGAGCCTACATCAGTTGGGACCGCTCGTTCTCGACTCCAGCACCTCCATCGGACGAATGCGAGCCTGTCCGCTACGGCGAATATTCCGCCAAGCCAATTGCCCGTTGAAGCCCGGAGCGGCTTCCGCTAAGAAGCCGTGGCTGGCCGGCTCACCGGCTGGTTCGTTTTCCGGTTTCCCGGGAAGCACCCGTAGCTCAGCTGGATAGAGCGCTGCCCTCCGAAGGCAGAGGTCACAGGTTCGAATCCTGTCGGGTGCGCCATCTATTGGCACCGCTGGCTGCTGGCACTGGCCGGCTAGGCGACCGCAGTTCCCGCGACGCCGTCCGCGCGCAGCTCAGATGGCGCTGAAGGTCAGGGCACGATGCCGCGGCAGGCCCAGGCGACGCTGGCGAAAGACCTCGGCCCATCGGCACGACCGGCCTCATAGGCATCGCGTACTGCAGCCTCCGTGCGGGTCCGCTCGGCTGCGTCGAGCGTGGTCATATATTTGCCGAGCGGGCCTTCGCCGGCGGCAATCGGCGCCCAGTAGTCGTCGAAGTTCTGGTAATCCATGCGGACCATCAGTTCGGTTTCGGTGACGTCGGCGAGGCCCTGTTCGACAAAGGTCCGCTTCATTTCGCCGGGCTGCAGCATCGGCTGGAAGCAGTAGCGATTGCGCATCTGGCGGCCGCTTTCGCTGAGCGCGGCAACGGTGTCGATCATCATGCGCATGGCCGGCATGCCGCCAAGATGGTCCCACACAACGGCGGCGACCACGCCGCCCGGCCGCGTTACGCGGCGCATCTCGGCCACCGCCTTGCCGCTCTCCGGCACGAAGTGAAGCACCAGCAGCGCCAGCGCACGGTCGAACACATTGTCCTCGAAAGGCAGCGCCGTGGCGTCCGCCTGCTCAATAGTGATGCGCGGATCGGTGTTCCTCTCCTTCGCCGCCGCGACGAAGACGGATGAGAAGTCGATGGCCTGGATTTCGGCGAGATCGCGCGACTTCGCCAGTTCGAAGGTCAGGCTGCCGGTGCCGCAGCCGACGTCGAGGATCTTCTCGCCGCCGGCCAGGCCGACGAAGTCGATGAACTTGGGCGCGAGCCTGCGGCTCCAGCGGCCCATGAGTTGCTCATAGCCGAATGCGGCGTGAACGGTGAAGCTTGATGTCATCCCGTCCTCCCTTGCTGGTTTCAGCCTAGACCCACGCGGGAACCATGCCAAGCAACGAAACCAGCCTCGGTCCCGAGATCGCACAGGTGGGCGTTGGCAGGAGCATACGATACCGAGGCCGAGCGCCAGTCCGCTCTATCGCAAACAGATTGCCGCCGAGCGAGCCCGGATCGCCGAGATGAACGCGCCGGCGGAGGCGTTGCCAGTCCGCCGCCGAATCCAGTCATGGCCCGGCTTTTCGCCGCCGCAAGCGAGGATGCCGACGTGTTTCCGCAGCGTGATCGAGATCGCCATGTGCGCTTCGCAGCCGCAGATCACCAGAGCGCATATGGCGGCAAAACTGGCCGAGTTGGGCGGCCGCCCCATGCCGCCCATGCCAGCATCATCGATCGCGCCCGGATGGCATGCCTGCCTGCCGGCCGATCTTTTCGCAGTCCGGATTGCAACCTGTCCGCGGCGTCTACGAGTGGAGACTTCGCTCACGCAGGCGTCGTTTTGCCGGTCGAGAGCGCTTCGAACACCTCACCGGTTTCGGCCACGAGCGTCTGCATCAATTCGCCGGCAGGAAGCTCCCGGTTCAAGGCGGCCGCCTGCCCATAGAGATGAAAGGCGAAATCTCCTTTTGCACCGGCCTCGCCGAGCGGAGCGCTGAGCGCAACCATTTGCGGAAAGTCGGGGAGGCGCGCCCGGTTCACCTCCATCTCCAAGGCGAAGCGGGTGCGTCTTGCCCGCGCCGCGCGGCCGGTGAAGGCATCGGTGACCATCGTGTCCATGTCCGTGGCGGCGCGGATCAGGGCTCGGCGCGGTCCGTCGGTGCCGGCCTCGTCGCAAGACAGGAAGCCGGTGCCGATCTGCACGCCGCTGGCGCCAAGCGCGAAGGCGGCCGCTATGCCGCGGCCGTCGGCGATGCCTCCGGCGGCAATGACCGGCAGCTTGACGGCATCCACGACCTGGGGAACCAGCGCCAACGTTCCCACGCCGTCACCGGGACGGTTGGGGGCGTGCGATCCCCTGTGGCCACCTGCCTCCCAGCCCTGCGCTATGACCGCGTCGGCTCCGCCGTCGGCGAGTTGGCGCGCCTCGGCGACATTCGTCGCGGTGCTGAGAACCACGATCCCCGACTGCTTCAACTTGGCGACCGCGGCCGCGTCCGGAATGCCGAAATGGAAGCTGACGACCGGTGGCCGGATCTCGAGCAGCAGTTCAAGCTTTTCTTCGTCGAAACCCGGTCCGCTCGGCGGAAGCCTCCGCGAGGGTTCGTCGAGCGACAGCTCCTCGTAGTAGGGCCGCAACCTGTCGATGACCTGGGTCAGTACGGCGTCGCTGGTGTCCGGTCTGGGAAAAACAAAGAAATTGAGGTTGAAGGGACGCTCGGTCGAGGCGCGCAGCTGGCGCGCAGCGGTGCGCAAGCCGTCCGGCAGCATCGATGCGCAGCCGAGCGATCCCAGCCCGCCGGCGTTGCTCACTGCGGCGGCGAGTTCCGGAGTCGCCGAGCCGGCCATCGGAGCCTGGATGATCGGGTGCTCGATCTTTAAGAGATCGCATAAACGACGGTTCGGCCACACGAGCGTTTTTCCTGTGTCGGGAAAGGAACACGCGCAATCCATCATAGGCCTGGATCAAGACGGGGTCACCGGAATTGTGCGAGGCACGCTCCCACGCTCTCCCGCTCCACCAGCGGGCATTCAAGCTTGGTGATGGGATAGCGGCCGCGGCCGGGCGTCGGCGGTGCCTCCAATTGCTCGATCGCCCATTGGCCCATCGCCAGATGCGGCAGGATCGATGTGGTCAGCGGCGGGAAGAGGTGGCGGGCGATCTCCTCGTCGTCATAGCCGATCACGGAAATGTCGCCGGGGATATGCAGGCCGGCCTCCTTCAGCGCTTCGTAACAGCCGATCGCCGTGCGGTCGTTCTGGCAGAAGATGGCGGTCGGGCGGTCCTTCAGCGCAAGCAGCTTCACCGTCGCGGCATAACCGGCGCTGGCCGACCAGTCGCCCTCCACCACCAGGTCCGGATCGAAGGGGATGTCGGCGGTGGCCAAAGCGCGGCGATAGCCCTTCAGCCGATCCTGCGCCGCCTGCATCCACGGTTCGCCGGTGATGGTGGCGATGCGGCGGTGGCCGCGGCTGATCAGATGCCGCGTGGAGCTCTGGCCGCCGGCGATCTCGGAAGGCACCACGGCCGGGAAGGCATAGTCGGCGGTGTAACAGTTGAGCAGGATGACTGGAATGTCGAGGCTGTAGAGGAACTCGGGCGCGGTGATCTCACGGGTGAAGATGGTCATGTAGATCAGCGCCGAGAGGCCGCGCCGGGTGAGCGCCTGGATGGCACGCGGCTCCATGACGGCGTCACCTATGGTCTGCGCCACCAAGAGCACGTTGCCGGCATTCCAGGAGGCCTGCCGCGCGCCCTCGATGGCCACAACCGCCTCGGGGCTGGTGGCGAGCTGATCGACGGCAAAGCCGATGACGCCATCCAGCCCTTCGAAGGGCGTGACGGGCGGACGCAAAGCTGAAAAGACCGGCGGCGAATAGCCCAGCGCTCTGGCTGCCTCGATCACACGGTCGCGCGTCTGCTGCGACAGCCTGATGCCCGGCGAATTGTTGAGCACGAAAGAGACCGTCGCCTGCGAACAGCCGGCGGCCCTCGCTATATCGGTCATGGTGACCCGGCCCTTGGGCTTGGCCGAGGCCTTGCGGCGTCTGGACGTTTCCCGTGGATCGCGCAGTTGCGTCGGTTCGCTCATGGTCTTTTCCCAAACCTGCCGGGCTGTTCCGCAAAGCCCGCCACCGAGCGGGTATGCTTATAACTATTATCACTAACAAGGGCGTTGGCACCAGCCACGGCACGCGGCGGCAAAATGGCCAAAAAGGTCAGCAAAGCTGTCAGTTTTGCCGAGTTTTGCCGACCCGACCAGCGCAAATCCTGCTTCCGCCGGCGCCCACCGCGGCACCCGGTTCGCCGTGGCTGGGGCGCCGGTCCGATCCCGCGACTAATACTATTTACTAATATCGGTAAGCGATCTACTGTCAACGCGTCGCCGGGCGAGCTGCGGCGACGGCATCTGGGAGGAGCGCAGGTTCGCTGCCCGGCAATTTGCCGGAAGAGGGCTGCCCTCATCCTCACGAAAATGTCAGACAAATCGGACTATTTACGAACGTCAAATCTGTGTCTAGTGTTTCGGTCGCGGCTGGATCGGCCCCGGACTTAGGTGCCAGACCCTTGAGGAGGAGGGCGTCCAGGCCGCAGCCGAGACAGCAGCGATGAGTTTCAAAAGGGAGGTTGAAGCATGAAATCCATGATACGCAACGCGTCCGTCGCCGCGGCGGCCTTGGCTATTGGCCTGACGGCCAGCGCAGCCGTGCGCGCCGACGACAAGCCGACGCTGGCCTTTGTCGTCAACGGCGCGTCAGACTTCTGGAAGGCCGCGGAAGCCGGCGTGAAGAAGGCGCAGGGCGAACTGCCCGACTACAATCTCGAGCTGAAATATCCCGAGCAGTCGTCGGTCGCCATCCAGCAGCGGCTGATGGACGACCTGGTGACGGCCGGCGTGAAGGGCATCATGGTGTCGGCAGTCGACCCCAAGACCTCGACCGACGGGCTGAACAAGATCGCGTCCGAGACCGCTCTGTTCACCACCGATAGCGACGCCCCGCAGACCAAGCGCGTCGCTTATATCGGCTCGTCCAACGTCGATGCCGGCAAGCAGGCGGCCGAGATCGCCAAGAAGGCGATGCCGAACGGCGGCAAGTGCCTGGGCTTCGTCGGCCTGCTCGGCGCCGACAATGCCAAGGAGCGCATCGAGGGCATGAAGGAGGGGCTTGCCGGCAGCAAGATCGAGCTGGTGGACGTGCGGGGCGACGACATCGACCAGGCACGGGCCAAGAAGAATGTCGAGGACGCGCTGGTCGCCAGCCCCGACATCACCTGCATGGTCGGCTTCTACTCCTACAATACGCCGCGCATCTATGAGGCGCTTCGCGACGCCGGCAAGCTCGGCCAGATCACCGTCGTCGGCTTCGACGACGATCCGATCACGCTGGGGGGCGTCAAGGAAGGCACGGTTGCCGCGACCGTGGTGCAGCAGCCCTTCGAATGGGCCTATCAGGGCATGAAGCTGATGGCCGCCTACCTCAAGGGCGACAAGTCGGGCATTCCGGCCAACGGCTTGATCATCGTGCCGACCAAGATCATCGGCAAGGACGATGTCGACGCCTATGCCGCCAACCTGAAGGCGATGGCCGGCAAGTAATCGATGCACAGTTGCGGGGGGGGGGGGGGGGGGGGGGGGGGGGGGGGGGGGGGGGGGGGGGGGGGGGGGGGGGGGGGGGGGGGGGGGGGG
>NZ_JARTVP010000015.1:0-88213 GCF_029625865.1 Mesorhizobium sp. WSM4887 | reverse complement strand
GGTATCGCCGGTAGCGCCTGTCGCTCCAGTTGCACCTGTCGAGCCGGTGGCGCCCGTTGCTCCGGTATCACCCGTGGAGCCGGTCGCGCCTGTGGCGCCGGTTGCTCCCGTCGCGCCGGTCGAGCCGGTGGCGCCTGTTGCTCCGGTATCGCCGGTGGCGCCGGTCGCACCCGTAGCGCCGGTCCCACCTGTAGCGCCGGCCGCTCCAGTCGAGCCCGTTGCTCCGGTATCACCCGTAGCGCCAGTCGCACCTGTAGCGCCGGTTGCGCCGGTTGCTCCAGTCGCACCAGTAGCGCCGGTCGCACCCGAAGCTCCGGTATCGCCGGTGGCGCCCGTTGCACCGGTCGCACCTGTGGCGCCCGTCGCACCCGCGCCGGTTGCGCCCGTCGCGCCTGTTGCTCCGGTGGCGCCGGTCGCGCCCGTTGCACCCGCGCCCGTGGCGCCGGTCGCACCCGTGGGGCCGGTCGCGCCAGCCGGGCCGGTCGGGCCTACTTGACTCGTGACGGCGAGACTGCCCCCATTGAATGTATCGCCATTGTCACCATTGTTACCAGCGTCGGTCGCAAAATTGTAAGTATTACCGGCGGCAGGCGTTAGCGTACCGTATAGCTCGAAGCCGCTGGTGTAAATTTGATAAGTATGGGTTGTATCAGGTACTGTAATAGTTATTGCAAAATTGAACGCCACGCCATTGTTCGACTGAGGAAGAACGAAACTTCCAACAATGGTATCTGGATTGGCAGTAGTATCAATGAGATAAAACGTATTTATGCTTTTACTGTTGCCATCGGCTACAGTGCCGGTAAGCGTCAGATTACCCGCCACCAGGAGCCCGATGTAACTTGCTACGCCAACTGGGGTCAGCGGCGGCAGGGGCGCCGACGCGCCCGCACGTGCGGGTAGTTCCCAAGCACCGCCCAGGACTGCCGCACCGACAAGCGAACTGGACGCGCAGACATCCACGCCGACGGCCGCTTCCAAAGCGTCGACGAACGCATCGCCTGCCCTTCCCAGCGCCGTCTCGCAGCTCCATAGCCGCAGTTCGCCGTCCGCAGCGAGCGCCCTGCCGATTGCGGCGAATTCCTCAGCCGCGCCCTTCAACGTCCCGACCGACCATTCTCCTGAAGCGAAATTAACCCGACCCGGCGCGCCATGCGCGATGATGTGGACCGCGCGGAGCTCTTCGTGCCCTCTCAGCGCCGCAGCCATCTGCGCCGCCGGCGCTTGACGGCCATCGAGCAGGATAGCCTGGACCCCCGGCCGGACGTTGCTCAGAACAGTCTCGAGATCGGAGATCGAAGGATCCACAAAGAGAATTTCAGAGGCACGGGCCATGACTGGCTCCTGTTCGCTTCCAATTCATTTCAAAAGGGAAACCGCCCACCGGCTTAGTCGGCGAGCGGCGCGGAAACGGCGCTTGGCCGCGGTCATCTTCCGGACGGCCCGACGGCGCCGCTTGGGCGGCCAACGAGGGGGGCCTCCACGCGGAGGAAACCGGAGGCTTGGAAATTCCCGCCATCGTCAAATGTCCCGATCGCGAGAGAGCCGGCGGTGCTCGGAACCTTCACGGTTATTGCGACAGCGTGGCTTCGCTTGACGGCGGCGGGAAGAATGACCTGGCCGACGATCGCGTTCTTGGCGGCATCCAGAATGAAATAGGTTATATGCTCGGTCGCGTCGCCGATGGGCAAAACGCCCCTAACGGTCACGTCCATTGCAGTAGACGAAGTTGCGTAGGTCATCATGCACTCCCCGATTAGCGGCGGCTGATGCCGCGGCTTCTCCTGCTTGACACTTGATTTTCAATCACCGCAGTGCTGCCCCCGACCCGACGGGCTTGGCCGCAAGGCCGCACGAAAGCTCGCGCGCGAAGACGTGATGGGCTGCAGCCTTTGCTCCAGACGACTCCTGGTCCGATCGGCCGGCAACAAGTCGCAGACGGCGCCGTTCGCCGACGGCCTCGGTTTGAACAGCTCTGTTGAGATTTGGTTTGGATGCGGGGCACGGGAGCCAATCCGCCGCACCTTGCAGCAACAAATTTCCCGCCGGCGCATAGATGGGCACGGGCTGCGCCGCTCAGTTGCGGATAGGTTTGAAGTTTGTCGAAGCGGCGGGCTTCAAACTCCCTGGGAAACGCACGTGATATCACGTGATACACGATCCACTCCCGTCACAGCCGACGCCGATCTCTTGGCGAAAACTCGCGAGAGAGCTCCGGAGTGGAAAAACCCGTTCGACCCGAACAAAAAAGACAAACGCTCACTCGGCCGCGCGCTCACCAACGCACGTGCCTTAGTCGTCCGCGACTTTGGCCTTGCTACTCCGGAACCCTCTGGCTTGACTCCCCTACGACTTCCGCAGAATGCCAGCTACCCACGACCTGTGGGCCCCCCCTCACAGCAGCAAATTAGTAAATTTGAAAATTAGCGATCTGTAAACTATGGAAGCGACTAAACCGGCCTACCTCGAAAGTATTAGGTCGGGAAATATTACAAACCGCAACTCTAGAAAATATTTTTGAAATCCATACCTTAACCCTCACCCGGGAACTTGCGTCAAACCCAGAAACGTGATCGGGATCGAGCTCCCGCTATCCCATTTCGGGGTGGCGATGGGGTCGACGCCAAGCACCGCTTCGTCGATCTTGACGTCGCTCGGCAAATGGCGGTGAAGTGAGCGGAGATCGTCTGAGGACCTTGGCCGCTCCGGTGGCGGGACAAGTAGACAATAGGAGCTTCGAGACGGCTCCGCGAATTCATCCGCGGCACGCAGAGAATGGCATTGCTTGAACGTCGCGCAACGTCAGAGCGAGAGATGGCAATTTCACGGATGACCACTGGCAAGCGACTTTGCCTGAACATGATCGTCAAGAACGAGATGGCGAACCTGCAGCGCTGTCTGGGGGCGGTTGTCGACCACATCGACTGCTGGGTCATCGGCGACACCGGGTCGACCGACGGGACCCAGGATTACATCAGGGCTTTCTTCGCCGATCGCGACCTGCCCGGCGAGTTGCATCAGTTCCCTTTCGAAAATTTCGAGCAGGCCCGCAACGCCGCGCTCGATCATGCGTATGCTTCGCCGCTCGTCTATGATTATCTGCTTTTTGACGACGCCGACATGGAGTTGGTCGTCGAGGACGCGGGCTTCAGGGCGCAGCTCGACTGTCCCGGCTATCGGCTGCTCCAGCGCTCCGGTTCCGACCTCGCCTATTGGAACACCCGCATCGTCAGGCGCGATACCGGCGCCCGCTACCGTGGCGTGACGCATGAATATCTCGACGTTCCCGGCGACGTGAAGGAACTGCAGGGCGTTTGGTACAAGGACCACGCCACCGGATCGAACCGCGTCGACAAGTTCGATCGCGACATCAAGCTCCTGCTGGAGGCGCTGGAGAAAGACCCGGAGAACCACCGATACTGGTTTTACCTGGCGCAGTCCTACCGCGACGCCGGACGCACGGCCGAGGCGGCGGTGGCCTACGCCAAACGCGCGGCGATGGGCGGCTGGGACGAGGAAGCATGGAACGCCCGGCTGCAGGAGGCGCGCTGCCTAAGAAAGCTCGGGGACGACGCAGGCTTCATTCGCCAGGCGCTTGCTGCCTTCAATCAGCGCCCGCAACGTACCGAACCCCTCTACGACCTCGCGCGGTTCCATCGCGAGAAGGGGATGAATGACGCCAGCGTGCTGTTTTCGGAAGCCGGTCTGGCGATCAGGAAACCGGAGCAAGACATCCTGTTTCTCGAGGATTTCATCTACACGACGGGCCTTCGCGAGGAATACGCGATCGCGGCAAACTACGCCAGCGATCCATTGCGCAAGGACCGCGGGTTCGCAGTGTGCAATTGGCTGGCGCTGAGCCGCAGCATCGCCGACGGTTCCCGCGATCTGGCGCGCTCCAACCTGTTCTTCTACATCGAGCCCGCCAAGACGATGATGCCATCGTTCACTGCTCAACCGGTCGGCTTCGTGCCGCCCGACGGCTATCGGCTCTCAAACCCCTCCGTGGCTCGCTGGGACAACCAGATCGTAGTGCTGCAGGGGGCCATCACCTTGGCGGAGGCGGAAGAGAACCTCCGGGCTCGAGCGCCGGATCGAGCGGCGGTGCACACACGCAATTTCTTGCTGCGCATCGACAGCGAATTCGGGATCGCGTCGGCCGACGAGATTTCACAGCCGACCGACTTGCCGCGACCTGCTTACGGCTGCGGCCTCGAGGCCATGCGTCCGTTTGCCTGGGAGGGGCAATTGTGGAGCAGCGCCTATATGCGCGCGTCGGCCGCAGAAGGCGAACCAGTCATCGCGCGCATCGACCATGGCGGGCCTGCACCATACCGGATGACCGACTGGCGCGTGCTCCGGCCGATCGGTGCGAAGGTGAACGGCAACAACTGGCTCCCCCTCGTCAAGCCGGCTGGCATCGGCACCGACCGGGAGCGGCTGCAGTTCGTTTCTGTGGGTGATTCCATCCGCATTGTCGGCGATCAAGGGCAGACGATATCGGAAAAGCCGTCTTCCGTCGCTGCCGACCAGCTCAAGGGAGGCACCCAGGCGATTGCCTTCGAAGGCGGATGGCTGACACTCGCGCACGAGACGCGGGCAAGGCCGGACGGGGCTCAGCCATACTGCCAGCACCGCTTCGTCTGGTTGGACGAAACAGGTTGCTTGGCAAAGATCAGCCGGCCGTTCTTCTTCAATGAAAAGGGGGGTGAATTTGCCGCCGGCCTAGCCTGGCACCCAAAAGACGAGCGCCTGCTGATTTCGTACGGCGTCGCCGAGAGCGAAGCGTGGATCGCCGCCGTCGATGCCTCGGAGGTAAGCTCGCTGCTGGAGAGGACCGACTATTTGTTCGCAAGCGAGGCATATTGGAGCTCACTTGCGACGACGTCGGCGGAGGGTGCGACCATACAAATTGCGGCGGCTCAGCAGCGCAAAGAACCCGGCGACCTCCATCAACAAACCCGGCCTGACAGCGGACTCCCGAAGGAGGCGAGCAGGATTGTCCTCTCCGGCAATGCGAAAGGCACAGAGGAGGTCCTGCTCGAGCTGGCGCCGTTCCTTCGCTTCGCAGACTCGCCGCATGAGCGTCGCGATCAATCCTGGGCGTTCGATAGCCGGATAGCCCCCTTCCTGGACAGGGGAGATGCCGCGCTGCCTCAGATCCACTGCTTTTACGAGGTGCTTTCCGACACTGCGAAGCATCTGACCTTGATTGCCGCCACCACGTCGATGCGCGCCGCAGGCCATCCCGTGAGGGTCTGGAGCTACTCGCCGAACAAGCTTCAATTCCTCGTGCCGCTCGGCGTCGAGGTACGCGCCGCGGATGACGTGATGCCGCGCAGCTTGTTCGAGCGAATGGTCGCCGGCTCCGAGATCCGCTATTTCAGCGACGCCTTTCGCTACGCCGTGCTTTACGAACATGGCGGGTTGTGGATGGATTGCGACGTGGTCATGCTGCGACCGTTTCCGTTCCGCGGCGATTACTTTTTCAATCTGCAATGGCGCGGCGGGCACCAAGGCCACTTCGTCTGCGGCAACGTCATCTATGCCGAAGCCTTCAGCCCCCATTTGAGAGCGCTCTACGAGATGTCAATCGAGCGCTTCTTCGGTGCAAGCGGCAAGGGGTTCGGCGAGATCGGCCCGAAACTGCTCTCCGACTACATCGCTTCGGATCAAGGCGCCGAGCTGCGCGATTGGGTCTTCGGGCCAATGTTCTTTAACGCGATCGATTGGACCGAGATAGGCGAGTTCGAAAAGCCACTCGCCGATGTGGCTGTCTACCTGAATGATGAGCGTGTCTTCGGAACACACCTGTGGACGGCACGAAATGAGGCTCGCTCGGGCGGGGAAGGAGCGCCGCTCATCTCCTTGCTGGTCGAGCCGCTGCGGAGCTTTCCCACACTCATCGATCTTGCTGATCGCTTCAACACCGACAAGAACCGCCATACCGGCAACCGGCATGCTTACGCACGCGTCTACGAGCGGCTGCTGTCGAGCCGGAGACTTTCCATGCGGAGGCTATTGGAGATCGGCCTCTGTCGCATCGCGGCGGAAGGCAACCAGTCCGAGACGCCCTCGGTCGCGCTCTGGCAGTCCTATTTTCCTTACGCCGAGGTGATCGGTGTCGACCTGACGGATTTTTCTCAGTTCAACAATGAGAGGTTCAAGTCTTTCGTTTGCGATCAATCCAAGCTGGAGGATCTGCGCTCCGTCGCGGCGAAGCTGGAACCGGGCTCGCTTGACGTGATTATCGACGACGGCAGCCACGCCTCGTTCGACGAGCAACTGACGCTGCGCGAATTCTTCCCGCTGCTCGCAGAGGGTGGATGGTATTTCATCGAAGACCTCGACTGGCAGCCAACAGGCGAAAATGCCGGTGAAATCACACTCACCAAGCATATCTTGCGAGAAATCCAACAGCACGGCACGGCCCGATCAATCGACCCGGTCGGTATCAGCGACCTTGCCGATCAGTTTGCCGAAATCCGGTTCTTCGACAGCCATTTCGAGCTTAGCCAGGCAAAATTGCTCGGAGGGCTAGTGGCGATCCGCAAGCGCGGAGGCGTCGGCCTTGTTCGATGAGCGTCACAGGGCGGTGCGGTCGGGTTCGGGCGAGTCCAGCCGTTCAGCGGGAGGTCGCTTAGCGACTGCGTCCAATCGCGGACCCCTTCCTTGAAGATAGCGGTCTACACCATCGCGTTGAACGAAGCCGCACATGTCGAGAGGTGGGCAAATTCGGCCGTCGGCGCCGACTATCGGATAGTCGCCGACACCGGCAGCACCGACGACACGGTATCCCGACTGATCAACGCCGGCGTCACCGTGCACCGGATCGCGGTCCGCCCATGGCGCTTCGATGACGCCCGAAATGCCGCGCTGGCACTCATCCCCGCCGACGTCGACGTGTGCTGCACGATGGACATGGACCGTTTCCTCGAGCCCGGCTGGCGCCCCAAGCTGGAGGCGGCCTGGAGACCCGAAACGACAGCCCTCTATTGCCAGACGATCTATAGAGCGAGTGTCGACGACCCCAGACCGTTGCGGCAATGGGCCACCAAGAATTTTCACCATCGCTGGGGATATCGCTTCAAGCGCCCCGTCCATGAGGCCCTCGTCTTCACCGGAGAAAGGGAGGTGGTCACGACCAGCAACGACCTGGTCATGTTCGAGGTGCAGGACCTGGCCAAACCAACCAGGAGCAGCTACCTGCCTCTGATGGAGGTTGCCTACAAGGAAGATCCCGACGACGCACAGATGTGTTTCTGGCTCGGGCGGGACCTGATGTGGGCGAACCGGCCCGACGAGGCCGTTCAATTGCTTGAGCGCTACCTTGGCTTGCCGACAAGCACCTGGGGCGAGGAACGGTCAGAAGCGATGCGCTACATCGCACGCATGATGCCGGACCAGAGATTGGTGTGGTTGGACAAAGCGCGAATGGAAGCGCCGCATCGGCGCGAGATCTGGGCCGACCTTGCGGAGGAACTCCACGGCAGGGCCGACTGGTTGAATCTGTTCTGGGCGTGCAGCAACGGAATCGAAAACACCCGTCGCACCGGAAGCTATCTCGATGACCCGAACTGCTGGGGCTTTCGGCTGTTTGATCTGGGCGCCATCGCCTCATGGCACCTGAATGCGATGGACCGTGCTGTGGAATGGGGGCAGATGGCGCTCGAGCTTGACCCGGGCAATGAGCGTCTCAGGAACAACCTCGATTTCTTCATTCGGCGCCGGCACGAAGATCGAGCAGCGCCGCTCGGCGAAGAAGGTGTTCGGTGAAGGCTATCGGTTGCCTGACGGGACGGACTGGCCGACTGCGGTCAACGCCAGCCTCTCGCTCACGTATTGATCCGTACCGATTCCTCCGGCCGTTCGTCACTGATGACAAGCGGCGGCAAGCACACATAGGCTTTGAGCGAGGGCATCACGCCCGCCATGATGCAATCGATGCCTGCATTGTTCAGCCTTAGGCCGAAGCCTGCAAAATCCACGATCATCGGCCGTATCGGAAGGCACCACTCCAACAGCGCGCGCGCGCCACGTGGCGAGACGGAGTAACAAACCGTGCCGAGCAGATAGCGCGCTCGAAGCAGAGCAGGTTCGATTGCCGCCTCCTGGAAGTCAGCAATATGCGTCATGACTTCGCCCGGAAAGAACTCCAGCCTCGCACCGGTTCCGCCAGGAAGGGCATCTAGCCAGGCATAGCATCGCAGACTTGCACTCCACAGGATGAAATCCCACTCGGCCGGGATGTTCGCCAAGAGCGCGTTCGTATGTCGTTCGAACTCGCGAGAGAAGATCGCATCATCTTCGGCAACCGTTATCACCTTGTGCCGACCGACGGCCTCTCTCCAGAGCGTCACGTGCGAGATGGCGCAGCCCAGACTCCCAGGCGCATACTCCAAATCCGAACTGATAACCCCACGCTCTATCAGCTTGTCGCGGTCGATGGATTTTCCGTCAAATCCGGAGAACCTCCGGACTTCCGGCAGGTGCGAGTTCAACTTGCGAAATTTATCCAGCCGCCCGACACTTCGATCGAGATTGATTACATAAATCTCCGACATGACGCTTTTAGCCCCATTTTGGCGATGGTTCGTCCATTCACTCACTTTGCATCGAGCGAACCAGCTTGCGCCCCGGCCTCCACTTGAGAGAACTTCAAGTCTAGCCGGATCGGTGGTAGCTGGCGAGACGGCCTGGACCAGGCATTCGAACTTTTGGAGGATTTGCGTCCGGCAACTGGAGAGGCTATGAGGCGCCGAGATTTGGCGGTTGGCATCATCGTTGCGGCAGCATCGGCTACCGCAATGGCAAAGTTTTCGGCCATCCTGGACCCGGGCTATGCAGCTATGCCATCCCCCCGGAATAAGACACCCGCGACGCTTCTGTCCGCCCCGCTCGAACTCGCGGGCAATTGGGGCCGCATGCTCCCGCAAGCGGCAGAACAGGTCGTTGAAAAGGCGCGGCGCGTCTGCCTAGACGGCATCCGACTGCTGTCTGATCGCCAGCCGGCAAGGCTCCGCGTCGACCGCCATGGCACCGGACAGCCGGCGATCTGGCTGCATCCCGACGGCAGCAGTATGGCCTGGATCATTGTCGACATCGGCGAACGGGACTGGTCGAAGCTTGCCTACCAGTTCGGCCATGAACTCGGCCATGTGCTTGCCAACAGCTGGCAGGCCGATGCGAAGCCGGCACCGCCTTGCCAATGGCTGGAGGAAGCTATGGTGGAGGCCTTCTCGCTGCGAGGCCTGGGACGCCTAGCGAAAGACTGGAAACAGGACCCGCCTTTCGCAGGTGACAACGCTTTCGGCGATGCCATTGCCGAATATCGCGAGAACGTCATCAAACGCTATACCGCGCTCGCCGACAGCCAGGGGCTAACCCGAAATGCTGCGACGTGGTTCGCCGACCACCGAAACGAGATCGAAATTCCAGGTCTCAATCCGTTCGCGCAAGCAATGTGCCCGACTATTCTCGCAGAATACGAACAGGTTCCCGATTGCGTTGAGGCGCTGGGCGCGCTCAACCGCTGGCCTGGCCGCAGCGGGGTTCCAATCGCCGAATATCTCCGCCGATGGAAAAAGAGCTGTACCGAATTGCACGCCTCGCCGCACCTGCCGGTCCGACTCCAGCAATTGTTGCATGTTACCCGGGAGCGACGCTAACCAAAGCTCGGCAATGTGGCGGGAATCTTGTGATCGGACACATACGGGGGCCTGCGCGGACGCTACGGGTTTCCAACAAAACAGGGTCCAGAACGCCCAAGCCGGCAGTTGGTCAGCGGCCGTCCGTATGTCGTGGCTGATGTGGAAGGGATTGTTGCTTGGCGGCGTCCGGATCGGTCTCCTTCGCCTTCGGCTCGGAGTGTCGCCGACCATATACAAGCCTGAACACAATCGCGAGATAGCCGACCTGCAACAGAAGCGCGGCTAGGAGGCTCCAGGCAATGCTCATCCAGACGGACCCCGTGGCCTCATAGGCCCAGGTTCCGACTACGCTCGACGTGATCAGCATTCCGACCAGAAACTGAGGAAAGTACATCTCCCCAATCCTGCTTCCAGGCACTCGAGGCGAAAATTTCACTATTTTAGCAATCGAGCAAGTATCGCCATCTGTACCAATTTCGACGCAGCACCGAGTTTCTCATTCGAGCAGCACGGTAACGGACGACGCTGGAACGTCAGGTCGAAGCTTGGAGGATGACGTGTTCCTAGGTGAATTCCGAGTTGGAAGGCGAGCGGATGTCCGGCGGGTGGCGATGTCAAACAAGGTCGCCAGCGTGTACACCCGCCGGGGAGTGAGCGACCGACGAAGATGTGGGGACTTTGCGTGGGCCTTTCTGCACCGATTCCTGCCGCAGTACGCCGTTCGTTTCGCTTTTCCATTTCTCCCCCGAAACGAAGACGTAAGCCTTACCCGCGAACTCGCCATTAGAAGGACGCAAAAAGGCGGACCAGGGAATACCGGGTCCGCCTTGTCTGCCGACGGGCTTCGGGGAAGAAGGCTGGGTTCGACAAACTATCCGAGGCAATCTCAGCTGGACAATGAGAGAATTCTTGCGGCCGCGCGCCAAGCTGGCCGGCTGGTGGTGGTGGCGGAAAACCACACCGTCATAGGCGGACTGGGTGAAAGTGTCGCCGCATTGCTTATGCGCGAGGGCGTGACACCCGCCTTTCGGCAGATCGCCCTTCCCGACGAGTTTTTGGACGCCGGTGCTCTGCCGACACTTCACGATCGGTACGGCATCTCGACAACTGAGGTCGTGCGCCGTATTCGCTAATGGACGGGTAAGTGAGGCACGATCTCGGCTCTGCTCTTGATGACGGTGATCGGCAGCCGTAACGCCACCAGGAGCGATTTCGATCAGGTCGCCGCATCGATCCGGGACGGCGAAATACCGATTACCAGGCTCGTGACCCACCGGACCACTCTGGCCAAGAGCCCTCACGACATTGCGCGCTGGTCACGCGAGAAGGCTGGGCTGATCAAGGCTGTCATCGCCGTCCACGACAGGTCCTGACCAGCTGACGTAAGGGCCAGCAGTCTCTTGCGAGCGGCGCCTTACCCATTTGGCGCTGTGCGAACGGCATCCGCTGCGCCAAGCCCGACGACCGGGATGTCCCGGTCATCACTTCCGAGACAGTCTTCCAATCTTCAAGCCGGGGAGGCGTCGGGGAGACCAGCGAACTCAGCGCTGTTGCCAAAAATATGCTCAACCTGGTCGGGAAGCAGAACCCCCGCTTCTTCAACGACTTGGCGTAAGGTCCTCTTCCCTGCCAAAGCGCGCTTGGACAATTCGGCTGCTTTGCCGTAGCCGATCAGTTTTGCTAAGGGCGTTGCCAGAACGAGGGATTGATCAAGCAGCGCTCTGCAACGATCAAAATCGACTTCGATCCCGTCCACGCAGCGCTCTTTGAAAATCCGCATTCCTCTCGTCAACAACCGCATGGATTGCAGGATGTTCAAGACGATCACCGGCTCCATTGCATTCAACTGAAGCTGGCCCGCGCTTGCGGCCAGTGTCACGGTAAGATCGTTGCCAATCACCTGGAAGCTGAGTTGGTTCACCATCTCAGGAATGACGGGATTGATTTTACCCGGCATGATCGAAGAGCCGGCCTGCACGGGTGGCAATCGAATCTCGCCCAGTCCGCCAAGCGGCCCACTGCTAAGCAGGCGCAAATCGTTGCAGATCTTGGTCAGCTTGACTGCGATGCGCTTCAGCACGCCCGAAAAGGAAACGAAGCCGCCGGTGTCCGACGTTGCCTCGATGAAATTACGGGCAGCAACAAGCTGAATGCCTGATATTCGCGACAGATGACCGCAAACGATGCCTGGGAACTCGCGGGGCACGTTAATCGAGGTGCCGATCGCCGAGCCCCCAAGGTTGATTTCCAACAACAATCTCGCGACCGACTGAAGTTGGACGATATCTTCGTCGATGAGTTCAGCAAAGGCTTCGAACTCCTGCCCAACTGTCATGGGCACCGCGTCCTGAAGCTGAGTTCGGCCAACCTTGAGCTCATTCGCGTGCTGGAGCGCCTTGGCGCGAAACGCATCACGCAAATTGACTTGTGCCGATACGAGCCCGTCGCAGGCCCGCAAAACCGTCAGACGGATTGCGGTCGGATACACATCGTTTGTCGACTGGGAAAGGTTTACGTCGTCGTTGGGGTGCAGCCTTGCGTAATCGCCAATTTTGGCGCCGAGTTTGATCAGGGCCAGGTTGGTCACAACCTCGTTGACGTTCATGTTTGTCGACGTACCGGCCCCTCCCTGCATCATGTCAACCGGGAAGTTTTCTTCGATCCCCTTCAGTTCGATGATATCGTCGCACGCATCTGAGATAGCCTGGGCCTTTTCGGGCGAGAGCAGTCCGAGTTCCATGTTTGCAAGACAAGCAGCCTTTTTCACCATCGCCATCGACTGGATGAACTCGGGAAAATCCTTCAGCCGCAGCCCGGACACATCGAAGTTCTGTTCTGCTCGACGGGTGTGCACGCCATAGAGCACGTGGCCCGGTACAGCGAGCGGTCCGATCAGATCCGTTTCGATACGGTCGGCAATCATGGTTGCTAACTCCGCTCAGCCAAGACCTCGGGCGTCACCCACACAGGTGCAAGATTCACAAGTCTGGATACTAAGATGAGGTCCTCACGACCGGCTGATGACGGCGCCAGCCTTGATGGCGAGCGCCGCGATAGTCAGTGCCGGGTTGACGGCCGCGGATGTCGGAAGCACAGAAGCGTCGGTTACATAGAGGTTTGCAATTTCGTGGGAACGGCAATCAGGCGACACAACCGACGTCTCCGGATCGCTTCCAAGCCTGGCAGTGCCACACTGGTGCGAAGTCGTCTTTCTGCCGAAGGTTCGAGTAAGAACGATGGGGAAGCCCGCCCTTCGCATCACACCTCGCGTCCTGCGGATCAGCAGCTCGTGCGCTCCCATGTTGCTGCGAACCCAATGCATGACGATGCGGCCATTCTGAACCGTGACCCGGCTCTCTGGATTGGGCAGGTCCTCGCTGGTCAAGAACCAGCCATAGCAATTGCGGGCTATCAGCCCCGCCAGCCACCGTGGCAGCAAGGGCGCGTTCGCCTTGAGGATGTTACCCGTGATATGTCCAAGCAATTGCACGTTGCCAAGCGGGAAACCTGTTTCCGGATCGGCGTTATAGAAGTCGTTGAATGCCAGGGTCTTCTGGTAGACCGACGTATTGGCCGACCGCGGATCGATCGCCAGCATGGCGGTGGTGTTGTGGTTCATGAAGTTGCGGCCGAGTTGGTCGGAGCCGTTGGCCAGCCCGCGCGGATGCGCGGCATTCGCCGACCGCAGCAAGAGTGCCGCGCTTTGGACCGCACCAGCCGCAACGGCGAAGACGCCAGCGCTGATCCGCCGCTCAACTCCATCCTTGAAAAACACCGCGGCAGTCACCTTGCGACCCGTCGGATCGGTTTCCAGCCGTACGACACTGGCCCCGGTCACGAGACTGACGTTGCTGCTGTTCAACGCGGCAGTCAGCGGTCCAACTTCGGCGTCGATCTTGCCGGAACCCGTGTTGGGAAACGCATCCCAACCGGTCTTTGCGCGGCGAAGCCACTCATTGATGTCGATAGCCAGGGGAAGGCTGGCTGGATGGATCCCCGCCTCTTTCAAGCGAGCGCGCACGGCCGCTATGGCCGGCTCGTCGGGTACCGGCGGAAAACGGTAAGGACCGGTGCGCGGCGGCTCGGTGGGATCCTGCGTGGGGTCACCCCGCACCTTGAAAATCGCCTCGGCTCGCTCGTACCAGGGCTCGAGCTCCTCGTAGGTGATCGGCCATCCAGGCGAGGCGCCGTCCATGTGCGGGCGGGGCGAGAAATCCTCAAGCCTGTAGCGGTACATCACCGCGCCGAAGAATTTGGAATTGCCTCCAACATAGTAATAGTTGCCGGGCAGGAAAGCCTGCCCATCGTCGCCGAGCCACTCTTCGGTCGAACGGTAGAAGCCCTCGAGAAATATCGCCCGGTCGTCGCGCGCCTGGGGCGCGTCGCGCAGGTGCTCGCCACGTTCCAGAATCACGATGCGCCTGCCGGTGCCGGCCAGGCTATGGGCCAGGGAAGCGCCTCCTATGCCTGACCCGATAATGACGATATCAGCTGTTTGATCCACGTCGATGCCTCAGTCTATGCGTTGCTCATTGTCGGCATCGAACAGCACGATCTTGCCAGTATCGACCGCGAGGGTCGCCGAAGTGCGGGCTGCCACGGCCCTTGGCGGCACACGAGCTGTGACTTCGACCCCGCCTGCCTGGAAAAGAGCAAGCGTATCGGGGCCCGTAGGCTCGACAACGTCGATGTTTACCGTGACCGCTTGCGCGGCTTGAGCGCCGGCGACGCTGAACAACTCCGGACGAACGCCCAGCAGAATACTGCGCCCAGCGTATTTGGCTGCCGCTTGTGAAGACAAAGGGATGCCTGAGAGGCGGGCAGCCGCCCCACCTGGGACGTCGATCACCGCGACTGGCCGACCGTCTTCCACGTCAAGTCTCGCCGGAACGATGTTCATGGAGGGCGAGCCCACGAACTTGGCCACGTATACGTTCGCCGGCCGGTCGTAGACCGACTGCGGATCGTCAAGGTGCTGGACCACGCCGTCCTTCATCACGGCAACGCGCGTGGCGAGCGTCATGGCTTCGATCTGGTCATGCGTGACGTATACGATTGTGGTTCCCAATCGTGCATGAAGACGCTTGATCTCGGTTCGCATGTCGACGCGCAACTTGGCGTCCAGGTTGGATAAAGGTTCGTCGAACAGGAACAGCTTGGGTTGGCGCACGATCGCGCGCCCCATTGCCACGCGCTGGCGCTGGCCTCCCGAGAGTTGCGAGGGCTTCCTGTCCAGAAGATGCGTCATCTGGAGCAGGTCGGCCGCCGTCTTGACCGCCTTGTCCCGCTCGGCTTGCGGCACGCCGCGGATCTTCATGCCGAACTCGATGTTCTGGCGCACGGTCATCGTGGGGTACAGGGCGTAGGACTGGAACACCATGGCGATATCCCTATCTTTCGGCGACAGGTCGTTGACAACCCTCCCGGCGATGCGGATTTCTCCACCTGAGATGTTCTCGAGGCCGGCGATCATGTTGAGCAGTGTAGACTTCCCGCAACCCGAAGGGCCGAGCAGCACCAGGAAGTCGCCGGTGCCGATGGAGATACTGACCTCCTTCAGGACTTCGAGGTCACCGTAGAGCTTGCGGGCCCGATCGATTTCAAGCGTTGACATAGCACTAGCCTTTCACGGCGCCGGCGGTCAGACCGCGCACGAAGTAGCGTCCAGCGACGACGTAGACGAGAAGCGTGGGGATGGCGGCAATCATGGCGGCCGCCATGTCGACATTGTATTGCTTGCGCCCCATCGTCACGTTGACGATGTTGTTCAGCGCCACGGTGATCGGCGATGATTGCCCTGCGGTGAACGACACGCCGAAAAGAAAGTCGTTCCAGATCTGCGTGAATTGCCAGATGCAAGAGACCACGATGATGGGAAGCGCGGTCGGCAACATCACTGAAAAGAAGATCCGGAAGAACCCAGCTCCGTCGATTTGAGCCGCGCGGGTCAGTTCGTCCGGGATCGTGATGAAATAGTTCCGGAAGAACAGGGTCGTGAAGCTTATGCCGTATACGGTGTGAACCAGCACGAGACCCGGAATGGTGCCGGAAAGGTGGAGGCGACCAAGCAGCTGCGCCATGGGCAGGATAACGGCCTGGAACGGCAGGAAGCAGCCGAACAGCAACAATCCGAATGTCGCGTTCGCGCCGGCGAAACGCCACTTCGTGAGGATATAGCCGTTTATCGCGCCTATCCCCGTGGACAGGATGACGGCGGGCACGACCATCAGGATGGAATTGATGAAGTATGGCCGCAGTCCCGTGCAGGCCGTGCCAATGCAGGCCTCCTGCCATGCCTTGTTCCAAGCTTCGAAGGTGATCGCCTGAGGCACCCCGATGAAGGAGCCGCCATAGATTTCATCCAGCGACTTGAGCGAGGTGACGATCATCACCCAAAGCGGCATCAGGTAGAAGGCGGCGAGCGCGATCAGCGAGCCATAGATGAACAGGCGACCGATCTGGTGTGAACGACGCGCCGAGCGTGCTTCAGTGCGCATTGCGGTCCTCCCTCAATTCCGAATAGAGGTAGGGAACGATGATGGCTGCGACCGTCATCAGCATCATGATGGCGCTGGCGGCACCTACGCCCATCTGGTTGCGCCTGAACGTCGCGGCGAACATGAAGGTCGAGGGCATTTCGGTGGCGCTGCCAGGCCCGGCATTTGTGAGGGCCAGAACCAGGTCGAAGCTCTTGATCGAGATATAGCTCAGGAGGACGATGACGCTCAGGAATGCCGGGCGCAGCATCGGCACGATGACGCTGAGGTAGATTCGCGGCAGGCTGGCTCCCTCGATCTGCGCGGCCTTGATGATGGAAGTATCGATCGCTCGCAGCCCGGCCAGGAAAATGGCCATCGCGAACCCCGTCGATTGCCAGACCGCTGCGATCACCACGCAGTAGATTGCAAAGCTTGGTTGTGTGATCCAGTCGAAGACAAAACCGGTCCAGCCGAGCTCGTTGACGACCTTCTGCAGGCCGAGGTCCGGGTTCAGGATCCATTTCCAGGCTGTGCCCGTGACAATGAATGACAAGGCCATGGGATAGAGGTAGACGGCTCGCAGGAAGCCCTCCGCCCTCACCTTCTGGTCGAGCAGAATCGCGAGGAACAAGCCCAGCGCGATGGTGATCGCCAGGAACAACGCCGTAAAGATGAAGAGATTGGCGACTGCAGTGTGCCAGCGCGGGGTCGACCACAAACGGACATATTGCTCGAGCCCGACGAAGTCGAACTTCGGGACCATCTGGGACGAAGATAGCGAGATCCAGGCCGTCCAGACTATGAAGAGATAGACGGCAATCAGAACGGCCAGCAGGCTGGGCGACAGGACGAGCCGCGGCAGCCATAGGTCCAATTTGTTTTTGAGCGACATGGGACTGACCAACCTCGCTATTGCGAGCATCGTTGCGGACGGTGTCCCCGCCGGCACGATTGCCGGCAGGGCTTTGGTGGCCTGGACTAGCGGGCGTTGTTGATCCCGTCGACCAGGGCCTGAACAGCATCCTTGGACGACATGTCGGTGACGAAGAATTTGCCGACGACGTCGGTGAAGACGCCGGCGAATTGAGGCTGGGCAGCAAAGCCTTCCGTGAGGCCGCCGAGCATCGCGCCGTTCTTCACCGCCGCCTCGCGGTCAGCATAGCTACGCTTCGCGCAGTCATCGAAACTGTCGACCGGAACGTCGGAGCGAGCCGGGATCGAACCCTTGATCAGGTTGAATTGCTTCTGCACCTCGGGATCCATGATCGATTCTGCCCAGGCGTCCTGGCCTGCTGTGGTCACGGCATCATCGACCTTGAACATGCCAAATGCGTCGATCACGAACTTGAAGTTGGGCTTGTCGGTCGGCGTTGGGAAGCAGAGGAAATCGACGCCGGGCTTGAGGCCCTTGGCAAGGAACTCGCCCTTGGCCCAGTCGCCCATGACCTGCATGGCGGCTTTGCCATCCGCGACCATGCCCGTTGCGACGGCCCAATCACGCCCGGTGAAGCCGTCATCGACAAGTCCGCGGACCTTCCTAAGCTTGTCGAACGTCGCGATCATTTCGGGGCTCGAAAGAGCGCCCTCGTCCAGGTCGATGACTGCCTTCTTGTAGAATTCGGGCCCGTTCACGTCGACAAGGATTGCCTCGAAGACCTCGAGGATCTGCCAGCTCTCGTCACCCATGGCGAGCGGGACCACACCGGCGGCCCGGAGCTTGTCTCCGTCGGCGATCAGCTCATCCCAAGACTTCGGTTCCTTGACGCCGGCCTTGTCAAAAACGGCCTTGTTCGCCCAAAGCCAGTTCTGCCTGTGCATGTTGATCGGGACGGAAATGAAGTCGTCTCCGTTTTTGACGAAGGCAAGCAGCTGCGGGGCGAGCGCCTTGTCCCAGCCGTTCTTGGTGTAGAGATCGTTGAGAGAGCGCAGGACGCCCTGCTTGCCCCAGTCGAGCCCTTCATAACCAAGGAACTGCATCGTTGCCGGGGGGTTCCCGGCGGCAAGACGCGTGCGCAGTGCCTGCAGCGCGTTGGCGCCGCTCAGACCGCCGACCGCGCTATCTTCCCAGGTGTAACCCTTGGAGGCCAGCTTATCGGTGATGACCTTGAGCGCTTTGACCTCGCTTTCGGACACCCAGTGATGAATGCCTTCGACCTTGCCCTTGCTTTCGGCCATTGCCGCGACCGGCATGAAGGCGATCGAGGCAGCTAGGATGGTGGTGAGCTTCATTGTAGTTCCCCTTGTTGCATGCGTTGATGGCTTGATGATCCGGCTCGATCCTGTCGGGCGCGTGCCGGGGCGTGTTGCGCATCAGAGCGGTTCGGCTGCCGATGCGTATGGAACGTTGCGCCGGCCATAGCGGCGGACGCGGATGTTGGACTGCTCGGCGTGGCCGGCGAAACCTTCCATGATGCAGAGGCGCGAGCTGTACTGGCCGACCAAGGCGGACGCCTCATCGGTCTCGATCCGCTGGTAGGTGCAGGTTTTAAGGAACTTGCCGACCCACAGACCGCCTGTATATCGGGCTGCCTTGTTCGTAGGCAGCGTGTGGTTGGTTCCAATCACCTTGTCGCCGAAAGAGACGTTGGTGCGAGCGCCCAGAAACAGAGCGCCATAGTTCTTCATCCTCTCAAGGAAATAGTCCGGATCACGTGTCATGACCTGCACGTGCTCGGAGGCAATGCGATCCGCTTCCGCCACCATCTCATCCAGCGTGTCGCACAGGATGATCTCGCCGTAGTCTTCCCAGGCTTTGCCGGCGACAGCCGCAGTCGGCAGGATTTTGAGCAAACGCTCGATCTCATCGAGGGTATCGCGGGCAAGTTTCTCAGAATTGGTGATCAGAACGGCGGGAGAGTTGACGCCGTGCTCCGCCTGCCCAAGCAGGTCGGTCGCCACGATCTCACCGTCGACACTGTCGTCAGCAATCACCAAGGTCTCGGTCGGACCGGCGAACAGATCGATGCCAACTTCGCCGAACAGCAGCCGTTTCGCTTCGGCGACGTAGGCATTGCCGGGGCCGGCCAGGATATCCACGGGAGCGATCGTCTCAGTGCCATAGGCCATGGCCGCGATCGCCTGGACACCACCAAGGCAATAGATTTCGTCCGCGCCCGCAAGGGCCTGGGCGGCGACGATCTTGTCGGCGATCTTGCCTCGAAACGGCGGAGCGCAAGTGATGACGCGTTCGCAGCCTGCCACGCGAGCGGTCAAGACCGTCATGTGAGCAGAGGCAAGCAGCGGATATTTGCCGCCCGGTACATAACATCCGACATTCTGGATCGGTATGTTCTTATGCCCCAAAATTACGCCTGGTAGCGTCTCGATCTCCAGATCGCGAAGTGTGGCCCGCTGGGCTTCGGCGAATTTGCGTATCTGGTCCTGGGCGAAATCGAGATCCTCGCGCTCGCGTTTGCTCAACGCGTTGATGCATCCGTCAATCTCAGCCTTGGTCAGGCGATAGCTGTCGCGGTCGAACTTGTCGAAGCGGATGGACAATTCGCGCACTGCCGCGTCGCCCCCTTTCTCGACTTGCGCCAGCAATGCCTGGACCGTCGCGGTGACTGCGGGCTGGCCATCGTCTGCGACACTGCCTTTGGCGGGCTTGACCGTGCGTATCATGGCAACAACTCTTGGTTTGCGGGCGCTTGCGCGCCGCATCATCAATGTGGTGGATGGCGAAATGCGAGGGCGGCGCATGACCAACCCTCGCGTCAATTTTGCTAGAGGTGCTGTTCGCGTGCACGCATCTGGGCGTAAGCAGCCTGCTCTTTTTCGTAGTAGGCTGGCGACGGGAAATCCCACCAGCCGGTGGCGAACGGCCCCGCAGCGTCACGCGACACGATGACTTCGACGAGAGCGGGCCCGCCGCATTCCAAGGCTGCCTTCAGGCTGCTTTCGAGATCTTCATCCTTCTCGACTTTCCAGGCCTCGAGCCCGAACGCGCGCGCCGAAGCCGTGATATCGGCCGAATAAGGCTGACCATTGCCCGAGTGATGGTTGAATTCGGAAGCAATGTGACGGCCCATGAACTTGCGCTGACCGCCTCGGATCGACATATATCCCGAATTGTTCAGCACGAGGAAGACCACATTGATGCCGTTCATCGCGGCAGTACCCATTTCGGGCAGCGACATCATGAAGTCACCGTCGCCAACGATCGCCACGACTTGGCGGTCCGGGCATGCGAGCTTTGCCCCCAACGCCGCCGGCACCGCCCAGCCCATTGGCGAATAGGAGCCCGAGGTCAGGTGGGTGCGAGGCTCGTAGACAGGGAAGCTTTGCTTCACCGAGCCCTGGGTATTGCCCGAACCGACAACCACAATACCGTTGCGATCGAGTACCTTGCGCAAAGCGACCAGCGGGCGCTGGGAGGTGAAAGGCGTTTCGCGGCTGTTTTCGCGCGGCGACACCTGAGCGATCCAGTCCGCCTTGGCCTTCTGAACGTCGGCCAGGAACTGCTCGCGTTTGCCCAGAGCCTTCTTAGCATCGCCCTCCGAGATGAGGGCCAGGATCGCCTCCAAGGCCACCTTTGCGTCTGATACGATCCCCACCTCGGTCGGATAGGTCTTGCCGATCTCGCGCGGGTCGAGGTCAATATGGATCAGCTTACCTGGAGGGATCGAGAACGAGACGCCCTTGGCGTAGGAAGATGCCGACCAGTCGGTGAAGCGGCAGCCGACCGAAACGACCACATCTGCGGAAGCAGTGATCTTGTTGCCGCAGGTCGTGCCGGTCTGGCCGACTGCTCCAATGAAGAGCTCGTGATCTTCCGAGATGGCGCCCTTGCCGTTCCAGGTGATCGAAACGGCGGCGCCGACGCGCTCGGCCAGACGCGTCAGTTCGCTCGAGGCGTTGGCCGTGATCGCACCGCCACCGGCGACGATGACCGGGCGTTCGGCACTCAACAGGACCTTGACCGCGGCCTCGATCGCGCTCGGATCGGGATAGGCCACGCCAATGGGAAGGCGCTTTTCCAGCGGATGAATGGTGACATCGGCCGCTTCGACCTGAACGTCCATCGGCACCTCGACATGCACGGGACCCGGGCGGCCGGTGAGCATGGCGTTGAAGGCGCGATGCATAATGCTCGGCAGGACCTGCACGGACTGGGCTTGCCATGCCCGTTTTGTCACCTGCTCGGTGATGCGGGGGAAAGCATTGTCCTGTTGGCGCTCGATCTCCTGCATGGTGCCATGGCCGTGCATGTAGGTCTGTGGCGAGCCGGAGACGTAGAACAGCGAGGTGGAATCGCAATAGGCTGTGGCGAGGCCAATAATTGTGTTGGTCGCACCTGGCCCGACCGATGTTGAACATGCCATTGGCCGGCCGCTTGCACGGAAATAACCGTCCGCCATGTGAACGGCGCTTTGTTCGTGCATCACCTGGATGAAGGGCAATTGCGAGCCTTCCTCCAGGAAGGCATCGAACAGAGACCAGATGCCATGGCCGGGAACACCAGCCACGTATTCGACGCCATATTCCTTGAGCGCTTTCGCGACGATCTGCCCGCCGGTCAGTTTCATTGTTCGACCCTCTTGTCTTTGTTGGCGAGGCGATTGTGGATATGCTCCTCGTCCATGCGCCTAGTAAGCAGTCATCTGTGGCTGCGCGACAAGTTCGCAGGGTAGCTTTAATAGACGCGATGTGACGCGCTGAGAAAGAAGCATTGCGACATATGGGATCGGTCGGTTCCCGTGGGCTGCGAACTCAGCCGCATAGCGGGCTCGTTTTTAATCGGAAGCCATTTTGCCCCCTTAGCAGCGAAATTTGGCGCAATGTGACGCGACCGGAACCTTAGGTCGCGCACGAATTCGGGCTGCCGCGCAGTTCCCCCTCGGCATGCGATATGTCTTGATTGCGCGGGTAATCGGCTCGCGATGGTGAAAGCCATGAGCAATCAGAGTGGTTATCGGCCTGGCGCCGCAGAGCCAGCGAGGCTCTATGCCACATCGTGATCCGGCAGGGACCTGGCATTGGACATAATCCGGTAGTCAAGCGACGGGCACAGCAATGACGACGAAGCGCAACCAGCTAATTCTGCATGCTCTCGTGGCGCGACACGGCACGCTGGCCCTAGATGTGGATATTGCGCGCGAGCTCGGCTTCGACGGACTGGAAGCCTCTGGGGCCAAGGTCCGCGCTTTTCTGGATGCCGGGTTCACTTTCCAGGAGCTGCGCCGCTTGATCGATGACATGTTCATTCCAGGCATCGGATTTCTTCTCGATGTGGAGCGCCACGGCAATGCCCGCAAAGCATTGCTGAAGGACGCGGAAGAGTTGATAGAACTCGCCGTCTCGGTTGGAGCGAAGGGCATTCAGGTCATCACCGGTCCAATCAGTCTCGCGGCTCTCGATCCCGAGGCCAGCAAGAGGCACCCGGATCTTTACCGAGGCGTCGTCGGGCTGCCGATCGAGGAGCAGATCGACATCACGGCGTCCGGGCTGGCAGCCGTCGCCGACCTCGCTGCTCAACGCAACCTGGTCATCTACCATGAGGCGCTGTCCTGGACCCCACTCAATACGATTGACAGGCAGCTTCTGACCATAAGGAAAGCGGCACGCGACAACATACGCGTCGTCGTCGATTTCTGGCACTGTTACACCTCCGGCGACGGCCCGGAACGCATTTCGCAATTGGACAAAGACCTCATCTACGGAGTTCACATTTGTGACTCTCTTGCGTTCAGCGGTAGCATCCCTAACGAGCCTGTTCTTCGCGACGTCGAAACCGGCAAGGGCGTATTGAACCTGAGAGAGTGGGTGGCTGCAGTGAAATCCACCGGCTACGACAGCTGGTGGAGTTGCGAGTTGTTCTGCAAAAAGCAGCACCAGATGGACAGCTACGATGTGGCGCGCGAGTTGAAAATCCTGATGCAGGATCTTGTCGGCTCCTAGTCTTGAGCGATCCGTCATCCGGCAACATCGGACCGACGGCTTGCGAAAGATTTTGTCGCAGTCCTCAGGCTATTCGGTGGATAACTGTGCCTTGGCGTCGAAACGGTTCGAGGGTCTCGGCATCAAGCTGGCGCCCAGCGAGCATATGGTCGATCGCGTCAGGTCCCGAAACCTGAAAGGGGGCGGTTTTCGCGATGCTCTCGGCCGTAGCGACAACTACTCTCGCGGCGCTTCGGCGGCACATAACGCGCTTGATTTCGGCGTCGGGAAGGTCAAAGGCGGTCAATCCGACGGAAGCATGGACCGCGCAATCGGCGACAAAGAACATGTCGGCGTTGAACTGCTCCAATTGCGAAAGGGCGGTAGTTCCAACAGAGCATCCCTTGTCCTGGTCGTACAAGCCGCCCAAAAGAACGACGCTCACTTGACGATGCCCTTCCAGCGCAGTCGCGACAAGTAGGGAATTCGTCACAATCGTTAAAGACATGTCGCGGGGTAAGGCGCCGGCGAAGGCAACACTGAGGGCTCCATGGTGCATCATGATCGTTGCGCCGGATTGTACGAGTTTCGCTCCGGCAGCAGCCAGCGGTGCGAGATCCATGGTCGAGGACCTCGACCGCTCGGGCCCGGTCTTGGCCTCCGATGCCCTTGCCAGCGCTCCGCCATAGACCCTGCGGCAAAGTCCGGCTCTGGCAAGATCGCGTAGATCGCGGCGCACAGTGTCTTCAGAGACACGAAATTCAAGAGCCAGCGCGTTGGCCAGGACCTTGCCATGCTCCGACAGTCTGTCGCGAATGATCACCTGGCGTTCCTCTGCAAGCATCATTCGAACATCCTTGAGACGATGATGTGCGACTTTCTTTGGTTCAGGCCAGCGGATATAAATCCCAAGAGCCTCGCGCTGCAATGTCATCGTGGACCGGCATCGCGCCTGGTCTACGACTAGAGCACCCCCTGCGGCACGCCGCTAGCCAATCCTGCCGACGCGCTATGGAAGTAGACTTCAAGCAGCTACGACGGGGTCTCAACCGCTTCGGTCTGGCGCGTTGCTGGGTTCTGCCTGCGGGCAAATGGTCAGAACGCGCGTTGACTTCTCAGTGACGCCCGGCGTCCTTGCCGCGATTCCATTCCGCCATTGCGGTGATGGTGAGGGAGATCTCGACTCCCATTTTCTGGCGGATCGGACGACCTCACCGATCGCATCACTGTGCGTCACTCATTGGCGCCGTGCGAACTTGTCGCTCGATTGAGCGAGTGGAAGGATGCGTCCAATCGTTCCGCAGCGCAGCCGGCTGTCGGATTGAGCGAGTGCGGCACCGGTCTCCCGACCGGTCCAGAGCTGGGCCGAATGCGCAAGGATATTTATGAACCTTCTGACAAATGACATCCCCCGCAAACCTCGCTTTCGCGCGGGTATGGTTGGAGGAGGGCGAGGTTCCTTTTTTGCAAGCCGGCATCGAACTGCCATGCGGCTAACCAATCGTTTCGAACTGGTGGCAGGTGCGTTCTCGTCTGACCGTCACGCCTGCATTGAAGCCGGGCAGGCCCTAGGAGTGGCTTGGGACCGCACCTACTTCAGCTTCGGCGACATGGCAGCGGCGGAAGCGGCGCGCGATGATGCCATCGAAGTCGCGATTATCGTTACGCCCAACCATCTCCATTTCGAGCCATGCAAATTGTTTCTCGAAGCGGGGATTCCCGTCATCTGCGAAAAGCCACTGGTCCACTCCTCAGAAGAGGCACGCGAGCTCCAGCGGATCGCTGCCGCAAACGAGACGTTCTTCGCTGTAACATACACCTATACAGGGTATCCAATGGTCCGAGACGCCCGCGCTCGCATCCGCGCGGGCGAAATCGGGCAGGTACGCTTCATGCATGTAGAGTACTTGCTGGAATGGTTGGTCAACGACCCCTCGAAGTTGGGCAAGGGCGGGGTATGGCGCGGCGACCCGGCAAAGGCGGGACCGACGGGCGCGCTGGGGGATATCGGAACCCACGCCTTCAACATCCTCGAATTTGTTTCCGGACTCCGGTGCACCGCACTCAACGCCAATTTGATGCGAACCGTTGACTCCTTCGGGCTAGACGACACTGACGTGATCCAGTTGGAATTCGAGGGCGGCGCCAACGGCCTCTTGTGGTCCTCTCTTGCCGCTCCGGGCCACCGCAACGGCCTGCGTTTAAAGATCGTCGGCTCGAAGGCCACCCTCGAGTGGCGGCAGGAGGCACCGGAGACACTCACTGTGTCCCGCCTCGCCGAAGGCGACCTTACCTATCGTCGCGGCCACGGCGACATGTCCTCGGACGCGCAACTTGCGACCAGTCTGCCGGCGGGCTCTCCTGAAGGCTACCTCGAGGCACTCGCCGTTCTATACAGCGATTATGCGACTGCGCTTGAAGCCGGCCGAAACTGGCGAGGTGCGCTCCCGGTGCCAATCGCAGACGTTTACGAAGGGCTGCGGGGCGTTCTGCTTTCCGAGATCAGCGTCAGTTCTTCAGCTTCCAAATCGTGGGTTGCCTTCCCCGGCTCCGAGCAGACGAGCCAATGATCTTCTATCGATCTTTGCCAAGGTGACACATGTCAAAGCTACCGGACTCATCATTCTTGCACCGTCTCGCTGATTTGGCGGATGCCGAGACGCTGCCCCGCTATATGGTCGACCTTGCCGTCGATACCAAGCCGAAGCCCGGATATAGATTCGATCCGGTGACCGAGGCTGATCGAGAAGCAGAAATCGCGTTGCGTGCCGCCATAATGGCGGAGTTCCCGGATCACGCTGTACTTGGCGAGGAATTCGGCGAGACGGGCGGCGGCGACTGGCGTTGGGTGCTTGATCCCGTGGACGGAACCCGACCTTTTATCTGCGGCATCCCCGTTTGGGGAACGCTCATCGGTCTGACGGTTCGCGGGCGCGCCGAGATGGGGATGCTCAGCCAGCCCTATATCGGCGAACGGTTCTGGGCGGACGCGACAGGCTCATGGCGCCAGCGCGCCGGTGAGCCCCAGCCACTCAGGACGCGTGGCATCGACACCCTCTCCGACGCCATTCTCCACACCAACTCCCCCGAACATTTTCACGGCGATCTCAAAGCTGGCTTCGAGCGGCTGAACAGCGCGGTCAAGATGACCCGGTACGGTGGGGAATGTTATGCCTTCGCCATGCTAGCGGCGGGCCGGATCGATCTGGCGGTTGAACCTTCCCTGCAGCCCTACGACATCGTCGCGCTGATCCCGATCATTGAGAAGGCAGGTGGTGTGATCACTCGTCTCGACGGCGGCCGAGCTGAGGAAGGAGGCCCCGTCCTTGCCGCCGCGACGCCGTCGCTGCATCGGTTGGCACTGAATGAACTCGTCCTGAACACCTAAACTGCAAGACATTCAAGCGATTGACCGGGTAGCGTGAAAGTCGGGTTCGTCAAAGCCGAATATAGGGCGGATGGGTAATGCTCTTAGTCGGATCGCATTTCACATCTGGATCATGTCCGAACCATCGCCCAGATATTGCAGCACTTCCCTCGGGATGCCTGGGTCGCTCCTGTCAATCACGGTAAGTTCCTTGAGGTGACTGCGTTGGAGCAAGCCTGGCCCCTTGTAGTGAAGGGCGACCTTAGTCGCATAGGGTTGTCGGAAGGCATTGGCTGCAATGCCGCTGGCGATGCCGAACATGAAGCGTTTCGCATTTCGCTTGACCTGGGCATAGACACCGAAGGTGAGCTCATTGCTCTGGATGCCTTCGAAATCCGCCGTAAATAGCCGGTCCGCAACTGGGAAGCTGAACCCATAGTACTTGAAGACATATTCGGTTCTTCCCGGTCTATCGAAGCTCGGGAACCGCTCGATATAGTAATGCTGGAGAAAATTGTTATTCCTATATAGGCAGAATGCCGATTTCAGAATGAAACCTTTATAGATCGAGGAAAACTGATACCGGTCATAGACACCCAGGATCTCCGAATCCTGCACACTACCGTCGAAGACAATATTCGAGAGGAAGTTGACAAACTCCGGCAGATGGCGCGCCGTTGACATCGCATGAAAAAAGTTGCCGTCAATCAGCGTCCTGAACTCCTCGGGGTCGGAGAAGAGGATCGGAACGCTCAATCCGAAGAAGTTAGCGATCGTGCGCAGATTGGCGCTGGACGGCACATGGGCGCCAGAGAGATATTTGTTAAATTGTTGCCGATTGACGTTTAATTTGCGACAAACAGCGGCGACAGACCCGTGGCGATCGCACAAGGTCCTCAAATTTGCCGCGAGCGCGGCGGTATCCCCCGCGATGTGGTTCACCTCGATCGCCTCCCCTATGACGCGAACAGACGCTATCTGTACGTCAGTTTAATGCAGACTTCAACGAGATGCGAAGTTGGCTGCCAGAGGCGAATGCGCCCATACTTGGGGCCAGATCAGGAGCGCCCGGCATGGCAATTCACGGCAAGACTGGGTGGTCAGTCATGGGGACCGGCACCATTGCCGCGGAGCAGATGGTCGCGGGCATCAGAGCGCAGGGGCATACTCCGTTGTGGGTGGTCAGCCGCCGAAAGATGGACGCAGCTCATTTCGCTCAGGATCTCGACATTCCGCAATGGACGACCAACCTGTCGGAGGCTCTCGGCGATCCTGACGTCGAGTTCACCTATGTCAGCGCGCGATTGAGGCGACGGGCCCATTACATCACTGCTGCGGCGAAAGCGCGCAAGAACGTCCTTTGTGACGGACCAATCTCCGAAAACAGCAAAGTAGCCGCTGAGCTTGCGCGTCTGTGCGACGCCGCCGGGATCGTGCTTGCGGTACATCACCCGTTCCGTGCGTCGGCCATACACCAGACCATGCGCAGACTGATCCTGGATGGTGACATCGGGAAGGTGCAATCGATCCTTCTTACCCGCGAGGGACCGTACAAGCCCGCTGCCAAGCGCAGAAAGGACGATCTCGACAACGAGGGCGACATCTATCTCGACATGTCCGTCGACGACATCGACCTTGCCAGGTTCCTGACGGGTGGAGAACCGCGCGAAGTCTCGGCCATTTGCACTGTTGCCGATGGCAGACCCAACCAGATTTCCTATTCCTTCCAACTCGACGATGGCAGCCTGTTTCATGCATTCGAAAGTTTTGCGATCGCCGACCTGGAAAGCACGGTTGTGGTGGCTGGAGATCGCGGCACGCTGATCGCCCACGGTACGCTGAATGGCAAGGCTTCGGGTACGCTCATGCGTCGGCACGCAGCCAAGAACGAGCTCGTGCCGGTTCGCGACGGGGATTCGCATGTTGCTGCAGTCGAGGACTTTGTCAGCGCCGGGGAGCGCAGGCTGACCTGGCTGGCACGGGGGTCAGATAATGTCGCCGCCCTGCGCGCCGCGGAGGCTTTGGCTAAGGCCGCCTCGAAGCGCCGCACCGCCACAGTTCAAGGAGGGCAGCCAACGAGGGGCCTCCTTAAGCGGGATCAATCTGCACAGGATGCTGCGGGCCAGTGACCCGCACCAGAAAGCGAGGAGCAAGAGCGGCCTAGACGTGCCTGGTGTCACGGGATGGCTTCCCCGAATACCCCATTGCACGGGAGATCTGCCCTGCGATCTCGGCAATTCGCCCTCCGGTCGAGGGGACATTCTCGTCGGTAACACGCGCGATTGGTCCACTGATGCTGATGGCGCCGAGCGGGCGCCCCGATTGATCGAAGACGGGTGCACCGATGCAGCGTCCTCCTATGGCGGACTCCTCGTTGTCGATCGCATAGCCTCGCTCCCGGATAAGTGGAAATTCGGCACGCAATTGGTCGACTGTGGTGAGGGTGTTATAGGTGTAACGGGGCAGCCCCGGCTGCTTCAGCAGCACGTCCACTTCATGCGGATCAAGCCAGGCGAGAATCGACTTTCCGAGGGAAGTGGCGTGCCATGGGTTGACTACTCCCACGGATGCTCCCTGACGCAACGTCTGCATGGCCTCGATACAATCCACGACAACAACCTCGTGGCGCAGCCAAAGTGCGAAGCTTACCGTTTCGTTGAACTGTTCATGCAAGGTTTCCAGATAGGGGTGGGCTACCGTCCGAACGTCCCTGCGGTGGAGTGATTTCTGCCCAAGAATATAAAGCCCAATGCCCAGGACATAGCGATTTCCATTCACCTTTTCGATCAGCCCATGCCCGACGAGACTGGCCACATAACGTGACGTGGTTGGCTGTCCCAGCCCGACCTCGCGCGCGATCATCGACAGCGACATGGGCTGATCAGAGCGCTCAAGAACGCGCAAGACTGCAACCGCCCGATCGACAGCGTCGAAGCGGGCACTTTTTTCCTCGTCGGTGAACAGGTCGTTTGGCAAGATCGTTCCAGCGAATCCCGTGGCAATCGCCCCCTTGGTGCTCCAAGTCGAACCGGTCGTCAATTAAGTCGCGGCGCGGCGTCCAACAGCATTCTTGTGTAAGAGTGCTTTGGCGAACGCAGGACGTCATTCGTTCGTCCCGCCTCAACGATGCTCCCATCCTTCATGATTATGATGGATTGTGCAATTTCGGAGACCAGCGGCAGGTTGTGGGTTATGAAAAGCATCGCAAGGCCGTCCTTCTTCAGATCGAGCAGAAGCTCGACCACGGCCGCCTGAACAGACACGTCGAGAGCCGAAGTGATTTCGTCGCACACCAGAAGCTTCGGTTTGACCGCGAGCGCGCGGGCCACGGCCACGCGTTGACGCTCACCTCCCGATAGATCGCCCGGGTAAAGATCGGCAACCCGTTGCGGTAATCGAACCCGGTCAAGAAGCGACCGCACTTCGGCACCGACCCTTGCTTTGTCAGCCAGCCCCGTCAGGCGAACGGCGCGGGCGATGCTTTGCGCGATCGATTCCTTTGGGTTGAGCGAGCGGTCAGGATTTTGGAAGACGATCTGCATGGCGCTCAAATCTACCTTGGAGCGCCTTGAGACGGCGAACGGCATCAAATGCCCCTCGAACAACAAGCCGCCCGAAGCGTTGCTGTGCAAACCGGTCACGCATCGGCCCGTAGTGGTTTTGCCGCTGCCGCTGCCGCCGACAAGGCCGACGCACTCGCCTTTGCCGACCGAGAATGAAACGCCGTGCACGACCTCGACGTGGCCATGGGCCGCGCGCAGGTTCTTCACCTCGAGGACGCTCTGGATTTTGGCACCGTCGGCCTCGGACGCCGCCGCAGGACCATCGGTTACCAGTCGTGGAATAGCGTCGAGCAGCATGCGCGTATAGTCGTCGCTCGGTGCTGCGAAGACCTGCCTGCGGCTCCCCTGCTCGACGATCCTTCCAGAAAGCATGACGGCCACCCTGTCGGCCACGACGTTCACGACCGCAAGGTCATGGGTGACGTAGACCACGCTGGCGCTGCTGGACTTGATCAGCCTCGCTATCAACTCAAGGATCGTTTGCTGGGTGGATACGTCCAGGCCCGTGGTGGGCTCATCCATCACGATGACCTGCGGAGCCGTGACGAAGGCCATGGCAATTGCGATGCGTTGCAGTTGACCGCCGCTGAGCTCGAAGGGATAGCGTCTCAAAAACTTTTCATCGTCTGGGAGATCGACGCTCCGCAACGCGTCACGCATCAGTTGCTTCATGCCGGTGCCCGAATGGCCGTGCGCCGCAAGAAGCTCGGCCATTTGCTTGCCGACTGACATGCGGGGGCTGAAGCTCGTGGTCGGATTCTGTGGAACCAGCGATACTTTGCCGCCCTGGAAGGCACGTTGCCTCCGGCCCGAGAGTGAGAGGATGTCGGTGCCGCCAATCAAAATGTTGCCGGAGGAAATGCGCATTCCCGGCCGCGCAAAGCCTAGCAAACTCAAGGCGACTGACGTCTTTCCAGATCCCGATTCACCGATGATGGCCAGGACTTCACCCCGCTTCACATGAAGGGAGACGTCGCTGACGATTTCGCGGCCGTTGAGGTCATGCATGAAAAGCGATTGCACAACGAGCGGGATTGCTTCGGTCATTTCAAATCTCTTTCGACCGACCGACCGAGCGCGCAAAGCTGTCGGCAAGCACGTTGACGGCAACGGAGAAGGCAGCAATTGCCAGAGCTGGCGCGATTGCGATCCATGGCGAGATCGTGATGCCAATCCGGTTTTCGCTGATTATCAGACCCCAGTCGGCCGCCGGCGGTGGCAGGCCCAGGCCCAGGTAGCTTAGCGAAGCGTAGAGGATGATCGACCCGCAAAGTCGGACCCCGAAGTCGGCCAGGACCGGTGTCAGCACGTTGGGCAGGATGTCAAGGAAGCAGATTGCGGCCCAGCTTTCCCCGCGCGCGAAGGCAGCTTCAACGTACTCGTTCTTTGATATGTCCATCGTGATCAGTCGCACGATACGGAAGATGCGGGGTGAATGCAGGATCACAATCCCTATGATGACTGTGGGCAGGCTTGGCCCGGTCGAGGCGAGAAGGACGAGAAGAAAGATGGCCGGCGGGAGCGCGTAGATCACGTCGGAAATGGCAATCAGAAAAATATCCAGCGGGCCTCGCCGCAGGCCCGAGTAGATGCCAAGCGGCACCGCGACTACATAGGCCGCCACGGTCGCGCAAAGCGCGACGACGAGCACAGTCCTCCCGCCATAGAGAAAGCGGCTGAAAGTGTCGCGCCCCAGGAAGTCGGTTCCGAGCCAATGCTCGTGGGTTATGGTCGCGAAGGGAGGCCCGACGATTTCATCGAAGGCGTACGGACTGAACAATGGTCCGAACGAGGCGAGGGCAACGATGATGACGACCAGGACCAGAGCGATGCGAGCTGCTGGCTTCGCCAGGGTCAGGCGCAGGACGGAGTGGCGCATACGGTCAATCTCTCCGGCTAGGTCGTACCGCGCGCCACGCGCAGCCTTGGATTAAGAAGAAGGATCAGCGCTTCGGACACCAGGTTGATAAGCACATAGGTCGCCGTGATGATCAGCGTGATGGCCAGCACTGTCGGCATGTCTCGGTTGATAACCGCTTCCGAGAGCGCGCTGCCGATGCCCGGCAGTTGAAAGACGGACTCGGTGACCACCACTCCGCCGGCCAACCAGGCCGCATTCAACGCGATCGTCTGGATGCTGGGTGTGATGGTGTTGGGAAGAACATGACGTAATAGCACCCGCGCGGGGCTTATGCCCCTCAGCCGTACCATATAGATGTATTCGGCGTTCAACACTTCGAGTGCCACCGCCCGCACCATGCGTACGACCTGGGCCAGCGTTGTGCCGAGCAGGGTCAGGACCGGCAAAATGAAAAGGGTCGATTGAGATGAAAGCGGAAGGCTGTCGTTGATCAGCGAAACCGGCGGCAACCAACGAAGATAAACCGCGAAAAGCACAATCAATACCGTGCCGATTACGAACTCAGGCAGGGCAACGGTCACGATTGTCGGAACTGATATCAGGTGGTCGGCCAATCTGTCTTTGTAGATCGCCGCGGCAACGCCGAGCACGAAGGAGAGCGGTATCAGCAGGAGCAGCGATGTGACCGTCAGTATCAGGGTGTTGACGGCCCTCGGCCCAATCGTCTCCCAGACTGGCCGGCCGGACGGAATTGACCGGCCGAAGTCGCCGGTGAGTGCGCCCCCGATCCAGCTGGCATATTGCACGACGGCCGGCCGATCCATGCCAAACTCGCGCCTGAGCGCCTCCACCGCCGAAGGGTCCGCCTTGGCACCGAGCGCTGCCCGGGCCGGATCTCCCGGCAGATATTGGGTCGCGGCAAAGACGACAATGGAGACGGCAAAAAGAGTGACGACAGCCAGGACTATTCTTGTCAACAGAAGCTGCAGCAAGGGTTTATTCAAGGGGTCTCACCTTCAGAGAAAGGGAGCCGCCGCGGCTTGGCCGGACACGGCGGCTGCAGTTTACCCGAGATAGACGCTTTCGAACTGATAATAGCCGAGATTTCTCTGGGTGGAGGGAACGATATTCTTGACGTTGGCGCTGGCGGCGTCGAGAAGATCACGGAAGCCCCAGATGATGTAAGCTCCCTCGTTCCACAGGACCTTCTGAGCCTCCACATAATATTCGCGGCGCTTGGGGCCATCGAACGTGGTTCTTGCCTTGCTTACCCACTTGTCGAACTCGTCACTGGTCCAATCCGGTTCGTTCCAGTAGGCACCCCGGGCATAGCCTTGGCCGAACTGGGATTCGAGAGTGTGCTGTCCCCAATCCGAACTGCCCATCTGCGTCTTTTTGAAGTTCGGGCCGGAATAGTAGCTGTCGGGCGGCACGACCAGAAGTTCGATGTTGACGCCGATCTTCTTGGCCTGGTTGGCGATGAGCGTAGCCGACGCCTGCATGCCTGGAGCGGCATCCGAGGTGTAGAGGGTGATCGCCTGGCTATTGTCAAAGCCCGCCTGCTTGAGCAGCGATTTCGCCTGATCCGGGTCGTAAGCGCGTTGCGGCAGTTCGGAGGCGTAGACTGGATCCGTGATGCAATGCAGGTCGTTGCCAATCCTGCCATATCCCGACAATGCGTTGTCGAGCAGTTGCTGGCGGTCGATCATGAGCCGGAACGCCTGGCGGACGCGCACGTCCGTAAAGGGTTTCAGGTTCGTCATCATGAATTGGTCGGTCGTGGCACCGCTCTTCGAGCGCAGCAGGGTGAGTGCGGGATTTGCTTCAATCAGGCGCGCAAGACTTCCATCGAGCTGAGCCACGGCATCGACCTGGTTGGCCACCAGCGCATTCATGCGCGCGGTCGGGTCGTTGATCGCGATGAATTCGACCCCATCGAGATATGGCTGGTCGGGCGTGCGATAGTTATCGCTGCGTGCCAGCGTCACCCGCTGACCGCGGGACCATGACACAAACTTGAAGGGCCCGGTCCCGATCGGCTTGTCGAAGTCGGTCGTGCCGTCCTTCATGAGGAACATGACCTTGCTGCCCAGCACTTGCGGCAGCAGCGCATAGGGCTGCTTCAATTCGACTTCGACCGTATTGGCGTCGAGCGCGCGTACCCCTTTCGGCTCCATGAGCGGCGCCAGGTTGGGGTAGGCATCGGCCTTGTTGTCAGAATTGAGGATGTACTGGATGGTGTAGACGACGTCCTTGGCCGTGAAAGGCGCGCCGTCATGCCAGACCACACCTTTCTTGAGCTTGATTTTCCAGACGTTGCCCTCGGCGTTGTGAGTGAAGTCATCCGCCAGCTTGTTGTAGAGATTGCCATCCTTGTCGAAGTCGGTGAGCCGGTCGAAGATCGACTGGGCGACGGCGAAATCCATATCGCCTGTCGAGATGAAGGGGTTGAGCGACGATTTCGCCCCGGCTGCGCCTAGACCGACGCGGAGCGTCCCTCCCCGCTTCGGTTCATCGGCCAGGGCCGGGCGAAGCCCCGCCCCGGCAAGCATCATACCGGTGCCCAACAACAAGCCTGTCTTCAGCACATCGCGCCGCCCGATAAGCGTCGAATCTGCCTTTGGGCGATTTATGTCCTTGCTCATTCCACATTCCCTCCTGTTTAGATGGTTTTCTTCGGCTTATTCATTCAACCAATGGGCGGAGCGCCCGCGCCTGGCCACGGCTTAGGCAAGCAGTCCAGCAAGCTTGAGGGCCTTCAGGATGTTTTCCTGATCCTCCTTGGCCAGGTTGCCATTGGGCTTGCGCGGTTCACCCACCTTGCGGCCTTGGGCGTTGATGGCAAACTTGATGCGGGCGGGGAAATTCACGCTCTTGGTCATCTCCCGTGCGAGCGGCGCGATCTTGTCCGTCAGCTTCCGGCCAAGGACGTAGTCGCCGGCTGCGTGGGCGGCGAAGATCTCCCCGTACTGTTTCGGGATGACGGTGTTGATGCCGGAAATCGAGGCCTGCGCCCCAAACAGAAAGCTCGCAATGTTCACGCTGTCCGCCCCAGCGGCAATGGCGACCCGGTCGCCGACGGTCTGGACGAGTTCCGTCACCGGCTCCAGCGCCACTTCCTTCACGCAGATGACTTCGGGCAGCTGGGCGACGCGCTGCATGACGGCAGGGGGGTTGAAGAAATGGTTGTAGTAGATGATGGGCAGAGAGGTCGTCGCCCCGACGTCCTGGATGAACTTCTCCAGCCCCTCCCCCGATGGGGTATTATAGATTGGCGGCCCAAGCATCAGCGCACAGGCGCCGGCCTGCTTGGCTAGCAGACCACGCTTGATGGCGTCGCGGGTGGTGGTTGTGATTATCCCTGCGACTACGCGCAGCTTGCTGTTGGCCGTGGCTGTTTCCACCAAGAGCTCGAGTTCTTGTGCGGAAAGCTCATCCCCCGAACCTGTGCTTCCGCCGACCACGGCAAGGCGAATGCCAGCGCTTTCCATGAACCGAAGCTCACCCTTGAAGAGCTCCAGGTCGAGATCACCATCGGGTCTAAACGTCGAAACGAGCGGCGGGATGATCCCCTTGATCTCGTCCTTTTGAAGCACAGTCGCCATTGCAGTTCCTTATTTCACCTAGTGAAAGTCACTATTACTGAATGAACATCCTGCGAAGCGCGGAGCTTGTCAAGGGCATTTCGCAATGACGGCGCTGAATGACCGAGACAGGCTTGCTGCGCTTGGTTTCAGCCCGCCGAACCCGTTCGCTGGTCAACAGGCATCTTCGTGCGGGGAGCAGTGAAGCCGGCCATAATGCGACGCGGTCGGAGCACCGATCTTGTGGCGCAAGACGAGAATGCACACAGCGGGGTCATGGCATGAGTTGCGCGGGCTTGGTGGCAACCAAATCCCGCACTACACCCTTTGCGACCTTTGCACTCCTGGCGCGGCGATCGCGCTTGTGCTCAAGGCCCCGTACCTCGGCCGATCCGTAAGGATCACTGTTCTTGCGACCTGGAAACAGGCCACCCCCGTAACGCGACGGCGTGACATCCGTGACCCCGATCACAGTGTCCTGCCCCATCTCGCATCACCGTCGGCGTCTGGCAGGGAAAGCGATGCGGACGACCATAAAGGACGGTCAGTCGCTGTTTGCCCGACCGAGATCGATGATATGAGACGAACTGAGGCAGCTGTCCTCAAGGCCAAAGTCAGCTATTGTCCGTTGCGCAGATCGCTGATCTTGGCCACAGAAAGCTGGACGTCAGAGAAAACAGCCGTCGTCCCCTCGCCCGTCGGCGATTGAACGCCCAATCCTATGCGCACCGGCCGCCTTTCGACGCCGGGCAGAGTGAACCAGCGCAGGAAATTCCAGTATTTGCCGTCTTCCGAAAAATGGAACGCGACCGTCTCGCCATCGCAATAAGCACGCAGCCACACGTGGGCGCCCGAATGACGAGGACCGTCCGAGTCGTCGGATGTGCCGCGCGTCACCACGCTCACGATGGTCGGCTTACGCGCGGCAGAAAATTCGAAGGCGATCTTTGCCCAATTGTTGTCGTCGCATTCGATGAAGATCGCGCCGGCGTCGTAAGCGGAGGCGAAGTCGACGGAGACCCTGGCAGACAGCGCAAAATGCTGCTCGTCGATCTCGCGCACCAATCGCGTGACATTCGCGGCCCGGCTTTTGCCGCTCGGGGCGAAGAACCAGTCCGTGTTCGCGTTGGCCCGCAGCCGCACCGAGGCGTTCTCGATTACCGCGGAGCCGTTGTCAGCCCCCTCAACGCGCATGCTGTCGAGCTTCATGTTTTTTCCTTCACTTCAACAAATTCCGCCGAGAGCCGGCCGGTTTTGACCGGCTTAAACAGCGCTGAGAACGGCACTCGGCGCCAATGCTTGATACCGCCCGCGAAGCGCGCCAAGGATCGCCGAATTCAGGGGTGGAGTTCTATGGCGAGCCACACCGAATCGGTATCCGCGTAGTAGCGGTGCCATGGGTAGGCCCACTCATTCTTGCCGCTGACCCTGCAGAAGGGGTCATGCGAATAACCGACCGGCATCACAACGTCTTCATAAATTGTCGTTTCGTCACGAAGTCGAAACTTCTGCATCCGGCCGGAGCCGTGGATTTGCGTGTGTGTTTCAAGGAAGCGATGCTCATTGTGAATGAAGCAGTCAGTGTCTCCCGGCGACCACCAAAGGTTCAGCTTGAGCGTGAACGTCTGCGGGGTGCCGGGTGCTGCGCGCTCGTTGGTGAATACCAAAGGATCGGTGCTGACCGTGCCGATCTCATCCTGCGGGGAAATGAACAGCGGCGTGTCGCGTGGGAAACTTTTGATTCGATTGCCAAGCCAGTCCCAGCCGCGGAACATGCACCCCCCAAGATTGGTGGCTTTTCGCACCTTCAGAAGCGCCGCCCGTTCCGCGGATTTGATTTGCCCGCCCTTCAGCCATGTCGATTTCCAGGCAGGCACGATCGCCGGATGCTCATCTCCGGTGATCATCGCGCTGGGGCTGACATTCACAACGACAGCGTCTTCAACGGGATAGTCGCGGACATCTTCGACGAGCTTGGCGAAGATGAAGTCGTCGGCAAACGAAAGGTCTCTCGTCTGGTTCGGCACGGTTTTGTCGTCCATCATCAGGGTAACCTGAGCCCGACCACACCACAATGCGGACGCCAAAAGAAGTGCGCGTCTGGACGATTCTTGTCGTAACTTGACGTCAATTCTGCGCCATATTGCGAAGTGCGCCGGTCCCGGTGGGTAAGCCGGCAATCGGGTGTCTTCGAAAGACTGGCTCTCAGGGCGCCAGCGATGCCAGGCAAAGAGTGACCTCACCACAGCGAACTTTCTCGCTCGGCGCGTCACATTGCTTCCATGTTCCATGCGTTGCGAACTTGTCATGAGCTCTCGATGTTTGCCTACTGGGCGAGATTGGCAGAGGCAGCTTCGACATTGCGTCGTATCGATGATCGAACAGGAGATCTGCCGCGCCAAAATCCGGCATGAAACCCGACCTCAGGCTGGAGCTCGATCAGAGGATCTCGACCCATGACAAAGTATGGCTCGGCGCTCTTGGGCATCCGACCGCGGGATGAAATTATGCAGACCAACTGTGACTACATAGTCGTTGGCGGCGGCTCGACTGGATGCGTGGTTGCCGCGCGGCTTTCGGAAGATCCTGATGCCTCGGTCTTCCTGCTGGAGGAAGGCCCACGCGACTTCAATCCCTACATCCATATCCCGGGTGCCTACTATAAGACCGCACAAGGGCCCCTATTGAAAAGGATTCCCTGGGAACCAACCGCAGCCCAATCCCGTGTCGAGCAGCCGACGATGGTCCAGGCCCGGGTGCTGGGCGGCGGCAGTTCCGTCAACGCGATGATCTATATCCGCGGGGCGCCATCCGACTATGCGCGGTGGGAAGCGCTCGGCGCGGATGGCTGGAATTATGATGATGTGTTGCCCTACTTTCGGCGGTCGGAAGACAACAACCGGTTCTGCAACCAGGCCCACGCCGTAGGGGGACCGCTAGGCGTTTCCGACATCGACCATATCCACCCCCTCACACGCGCCTGGCTGCAGGCGTGCCAGCAGGCTGGGCTGCCCTATAATCCTGATTTCAATTCCGGCGATCAGACCGGCTGCGGTCTTTACCAGATCACCGCCAAAAACAGGCGGCGCAGCAGCGCCGCAACGGCCTTCATCAAACCCGCCCGCCACCGACCTAATCTCCAGGTTCGAACGGGTTCCACGGTCACGCGGATAATTGTCGAAAAGGGGCGGGCCGTCGGGGTCGAGTATGTAGCGAAGGGCCGCAAATGGGCCCTCATGGCCAGTCGCGAAGTAATCTTGTCGGCAGGTGCGATTGCCTCGCCGAAATTGCTGATGTTATCAGGGATCGGTCCGGCCGACGCTTTGCGCGGACATGGCATTCCTGTCGTTGCCGATCTGCCCGGGGTCGGACAGAACCTGCAGGACCATATCGAGATATCGCTCGTCTATCAGTTGAACGGGCCCCACAGCTACGACAAATACAAGAAGCCGCACTGGAAAGCCGCGGCTGGCCTGAACTATCTACTGTTCAGGGATGGCCCGGCTTCTTCCAATCTGATCGAAGGAGGGGCGTTCTGGTGGGGCAACACAAGCGAAGCGATCCCGGATGTGCAATATTTCATGGTCGTGGGTGCGGGCATCGAGGAAGGCGTCGACGCCGTCCCGGGCGGAAACGGCTGCACGATAAACCTAGGACAGATCCGGCCTCGGTCTCGAGGGGAAGTGACGCTGAAAAGTGCCGATCCTTACGCCAACCCACGCGTGGCCCCGCGGTATTTTTCCGACCCCTATGATCTCGATGCGGTGGTTGAAGGAACGATGGGGGCGTTCGATATCATGGAGCGACCCGCCATCCGCCGCTACATTGCCTCAAGGCAGATCCCGTCCGCCGGGACAGCGACGCCACTACAGGTGAGAAAGTTCTGCCAGGAGGTCGCGCATCCGGCGCTGCATCCTGCAGGCACCTGCCGAATGGGCAAGGACGGCATGGCAGTGGTTGATCCCGAGCTTCGCGTCCACAGTATCGAAGGCCTTCGCGTGGCGGATGCGTCGGTCATGCCAACGCTCATATCCGGCAATCCCAACGCTGTGTGCATTATGATCGGCGAGAGGACTGCGAACTTTGTCCAGCATGGCAAGTAGAAACGCGCGACCCTGCTCCCTCTCAAAGATTAGCCGGCGCCCGCGGTGGCCTGCCTTGGCCACCACCAACCATGACGGCCTCGCTCCAATCACCGGTGTCTCAATTTGAACGCCACACCAGAGAGAATAGCGATAGTGAACTACAGCTCGACGATCTCCCCTGCGATCCGAAGCAGCCGTTTCTTTTGCAGCCTTTTCTTTTTGGGAGCAGGCGTCGGCATCGGAGCTTGGGCGTCCTCACTTCCAGTCCTCAGCGCTCAAATGGAACTGGACAAGGCGCAACTCGGGTGGATCCTGATTGGCTTCGCTCTGGGCGCAATTGTGATGATGACCAATATCGGTCGCTTGGCTGCCATTGCCCCGAGCAGTGTGCTCAGCTTGCTGGGATCTCTAACGTTCGGCGCAGCGCTGTTGGCCCTCCCGTACGCCGGTGGCACCTATTGGCTGGCGTTGATTGTGTTTTTTGCCGGTATCGGTTTCGGGACGCTCGACGTATCGATGAATATTGATGCCTCGACAGTGGAGCGTCACATGGGTCGGCAAGCAATGTCCTCTTTTCATGCCGTATTCAGTTTCGGAAGCCTGATCGGCGCATTCGTTGTCGGCCAGATACTGTCCAACGGCGGCGCCTTGGCCGTTTGTCTTGGGGTGGCGGGACTTGGTGTTGCGGCAGTCGCGGTCGTCGCCTGCATAGGATGGAACAATTCAGGCCGGTTCGACGATCCTGCCGACTCCATTGAGGCGACGGATGGCAAATTCGATAATGCAATAAGGAAGCATCTTTACCTGCTTGGTGGCCTGGCATTCTTAGGGATGCTGGCCGAGGGCGGGATGATGGATTGGAGCGCTATTTACATCGTGACCCGATCCGGAGGAGCAGAAAGCACAGGCGCCTATGGTTTTGCGGCATTTGCAACCATGATGGCAACCGGCCGCCTATTCGGTGACGCCATCGTTAAGCGGATCGGCCAGATGCCGATGTTGCGCTATTGCACAATAGTTTGCGCAGGCTCGGTGTTCACAATGATCCTGATGGGCGGCAATCTTCCTGTTGTTCTGATTGCGCTCGCCATATGCGGTCTTGGCCTAGCAAACGTCGTGCCCACACTTTTCGCCGCCGCCGGGCGTGCAGGTGGCACTTCTGCTGCTCGGGCAATGTCGATCGTGACGACGATGGGATACGCGGGATTGCTTCTTGGGCCTGGATTGTTGGGTTTTATTGCTCAGATTTCGTCGCTCGTCGGCAGCTTATCCGTCATCCTAATGGCATTTGTCGCAGTTTCGGCTTCAGCGCGCTCGAGCGAATGCTAGGGTTTGGCCACTCACCCGTCCGTGGTGAGGCGGATGGCTCGCATGCACATTCTTAGGCCTCGCCAAGGACGTAGCTGCCAGCTGTATGGCCTCGCGCAGTTAGCTTTTGACACTGACCTACAGCCGGGGGGCAGGTTTCGCGGAACAATGGTATTCGTCCGACTGGGCACAAGCCGATCGCGTGCTGCCGGGCTAAGTTATGTTGTAGGGGCGAACACGGTTACCAACTGAATATGAGACTGGATGTCTGAAAAGGGCCGAAAGCGGAACGGGAGCTTCACAATTTCGACACCAGCCAACGGCATCGGCCCTTCCCTTTTTCGGACTCGATATCCATTTCTGACGGGTCGAGCCATCGCGCCGGAGCATACTGGCTTTCAGCAGACAGCGATGTCGCTCCCGAAAGCGTCTGAAAGGGTAACTTATGACGATCACTGGAGCTCAATGCCGCGCTGCTCGCGCGCTGGTCGAATGGACCCGCGAAAAGCTCGCCAGCAATTCAGGCGTGGATGCGCTGGCCATCGAGGAATTCGAACGACGGATCACACTCCCCGACTACGAAGTCTGTAATAGGCTCCAAATCGCGCTCGAAGGCGCCGGCGCCTTTTTTATTGCCGAGAACGGCGGCGGTATCGGGGTTCGCCTGAAACTAAACCGCTCCGAGGTCAGGCGGATCAGCGTTCTCGAGAATGAGGGGGGCATCGTTGGCACGGATGCCGTTCCATAGATCCTGGGCAGGGTCCTCAACGGTACACCGCGCGCGAGGCGATGTAATCGAAATCAGCGAGCCCACCGCTGCTTCTGGGTACACTTTGAACAGTCTGCTCTTAGCGTGGTCGTTTGCGGGAAACTCATGGCACGCGCGGCGCTTCACGGGACCGCAGCGAGGGCATGGTGGCGTCCCGCTCAATTCGTGGTGACCGCGGATTCCCAAGACGAACAACGATGATGATCCATGCGGACCTTGATCAACTTCGGATAGGCGGTACCGCAAAAACATCCACGTCGACCGAACGCAGAAGGCTTTCTGTCACGCTTCCCAGAAATAATTTGATGAAGCCCGAACGGCTATGCGTTCCGATCACCAGAAGATCGGGCGCCACCTCGTTAATTGCCTCCATGATCGCCTCGACCGGGCCGCCTTCCCTAATTTGCAGCGACCAATTGTCGACGTCAAAGTCGTTCGCTTCCAGAAATGCTATGAGTTCTTTTTCCACCTGCGAACGTTCTGTCGCCACGTAGCTCGCCAACTCGTCCTTGCCTATTCCGGCATTTGACATTTTTCCCTTGGCGAAGGCATCGAACCCATGGACCAGCGAAAAACTGGCCTCGCCTATCAATCCGGTTTCCTTCGCCGTGCTTATTGCGCGCGCCGACGGCTCGGACATATCCACGGCAGCCATCACTTTTTTGTAGGAATGTTCTACCTCAGCATTCACCATGAGCACTGGGAATTGTCCGGTGCGGATCACACGTTCGATCGTCGTTCCCACAAAGACATCACGGAGCAATTGCTTGCGGTGCGCGCCCATGACAATGAGATCGACCCCGCGCGCCTCGGCCGCATTCAAAATGCCGCGGAACGGATTCCCGGTCACGACTGCGAAATCACATTGGAGTCCCTTCAACTCGGCGATCGAGGTCATTTGTTCTGCAAGATATCTTCGGGCCTCGCGGGTTTCGAGCCGGACTATGGCTGAGGGTTGGTCGTCGTCGACGACATGGACGAGCGTGAGTTCCGCGGCAACGTTCCGGGCCAGAAGGCCGGCCCGCCGCAATGCCCGTTGTGACCGGGTGGAAAAATCTGTCGCCGCAAGGATTTTCATGCCAGGTCGGTTCCGTCTTCCTCGTCCATGAGATCACCATCCCCTTCCTTCGGGAGACTTTGGGTAGTGATCTAAGTGACGATGGTCTCGTTTGTCCGCCGAGTCACCCCAGGCGCTGGCTCAACTGTTTCAAGGTGCCGCTTTTGGCAGGTCTTGCGGCTGAGCCTGCCATTGTCCGCCTTGACTTCACGAATTACGTCACCAACTATACCTATATGAACGCCGCAGCCAAATTCTGTCGTGATTTTCTTTTCCGGGTTTGCCCCATCGCGGGATCTTAACCCCCGGCCCGGCTGCCAATGCGCCCCGAGCCGAGGGGTAACGCTCAATCGACATGTTAGGATCAGCAGGGCTCCAACCTTTTGGCGCACTGGGATCAATTTCCGAAGTCGCCTGTCCGCCACCTTTGATGGCGGCTGAGCCAGTAGAAATATGAGCATTAGATGCAGAAAAACTCGAAAATCCGGCGCAAGCCGAATATCCGCATCTCGCAGTCGGATCATGCGCGCTTATCGGTGCTCGCGAGCACTTTCGCCGCACGATATCCGGAGGCTTCCGATGAGCTGCTCGCCGAGCTCGAGCGCGCGAGGATCGTCGCCGATGGTTGGGTCTCCGCCGGTACCGTCCGGATGGGTTCAACTGTGACGTTCAAGCCCGACACCGGTGATCGGAGAACGGTAACGCTGGTTTTCCCTGGCGATGCTGACATCTCCGAAGGCAAGGTTTCGATTCTTACACCGATTGGCACAGCCCTGATCGGCCTCTCGGCTGGACAGTCAATCATGTGGACCGCCCGAGACGGGCGCCGGCACGAACTGTTGGTGCTTGGTGTGACCCAGCCCGCCCCGCAAGGTGATGGAGTCAGTCAGCTCGCACCTGCGTCTCCAACGATGGCGGCGAGCGTCTGACATGGGCGTCTCCGTCCGTCTCCTCAATCATGCAGGCAGCTTGATCGCGGGAGTCTGACCCCTGCGCCGGCTCATCTCGGTCCGGCACAGGGGTACTTCCTCACATCCGATCAACTGCAGTTGCCGGATCGCCTTGTGCGGGCCGGCTGGAGACGTACCATGCCCAATATAGACACCTGCCAACTGACCACCAAGGATTACACGATTCTTCAAGTGATACGGGAACGCCATCCGATCCGCGACGAAACCTTCTCGACTATTCTCCAGCGGAAGATTTCGAGCGCAGTTGTCATGTTTCGCGATGACATCCCAGCGAACGTCGTGACACTCAGCAGCCGCGTGGCCTATCGGGTGAACGACGGTCCTGCCGAAACCCGCATCGTCGCACATGACCAGATGCGCGGTCTGGTTGGCATGCTTTTGCCTATCACCAATCCGCGAGGCCTGGCGTTGCTCGGTCTGGCCAAGGGGCAGTCGATGTCCATTCCGACAGCGGACGGGATGCTTGAAACGCTGACGGTGCATGAAGTGGTTTACCAACCAGAAGCCGCAAGGCGCGAGAGACTGAAACTGGCGGGAGTTGCTGCATCGGATTCGCTGCGGCTGGATGGACACGGTCCGCGGGCCGTCCATCGTTCCGATGAACCGCACGACGAAGTTCAGAACAAGGTTGCGGCGGCTTTCAACGCCGGGTTCGACGACCCGGGGCCGTCGGCTGCCTGAGGGCTCGACTATGCCGAAGGCTGTGAAGGCGGGTAGACAAGCATTCCATCGGCTCCTGCCCTCACGCCGTCGGTGAGTTTCGCCGGCACGACCTTGTCATGGCTCATCAGATGAAAAACGGACTCGCCGCGGCTGATCAGGTAGTCCGCGACGATCCTTCTGTGACAGCGCCACCACAGCGCTTCCGAGCACATGACGGCACACTGCCGCTCCCTGCCGAGCGATACAAGCCGGGCCAGGCCGTCATGAAACTCCGCCGACAACGCGTAGTCGGCGTAGTTGTGAAAACTCTGGTTAATCCAGAACGCGTTTAGCATTGGTGGAATGTCATGCGCCTTGCCCCGCAGGCCGCCAAGCTCGGCAATGTACTCATATCCAATGCCGAACGGGGCCAGGCTTTCCGCAAGCACCTCGGTGTTGAATTGCGGGTTCGCCCGCGAGCGTCTGACGGTTCTTATGTCGATTACCAGGGCGACTTCTCCCACATGCAGCAGGGCAACGAATTCTGGAATCGACCTGGTCGAGTGACCGATAGTGTAAAACGGATAAGGCATTTTCTCCCTTGTCGACCCACAGCCAGCCATGTGGCTTCGCGCCTGGGAGGAACGATCATCCACAACGTGTTTAAATCCGCCTCGCGCCTCCTGCAGTCCCTCACTCCCGCGGCATGCTCCCGAATAGATGATTCCGGCGCCTTGCGCGACCTCGAGCCTACCTGACTCAATATCGGGAGCTGCGGCGCCGATGCGGAAATATTGCCGGCATCAGTTGTGCTCCGTCGTGGCTATTTGATTCCTGAGACTCGCCCCCCGGCGTGCAGATGTGCGCTCACAGTTGTCTGCGTACAAAGGCGACCGCGGTCTTCCAGACGCTGCCCGAATGACGATTTCAAGCAAGGTGCGGGCGCGATTGATGCCCACCAGCTCGCTTGCAAGAGCAATAAATTTGCACTTACGCGGCATTTAATTCCGTTTGCCTTCCTCTTCCCTCCGTAGCACGTTTGGGGCGGTACGGAGCTGGCGCCTCGGAATGTGGCGGCGGTTTCTTCGACAGAAAGCTCGCGGCCATGCACAGGCGGACCGCTGGCCATTGGCTTACGCCCGATCGGCTCCAAAGCCCACGACATTGCGATGGACGCAATGTCACGGACGACTGAAAACACGAAGCAGACAGCGCCTGGTTCTCCGATCGCGGCGGATGAATGCCGTCCCTCGCGAGAGCCATCAGGCTTGCCTGCAATGAAAGGCAGGTAGCGCACCATGTCGAATCCAGCGGCAGCGATGGAAGGCCACAAGCCCCGGTTTCTGGTCAGGTGGCTGTACTCGACCAACCACAAGGACATCGGGACGCTCTACCTGCTCTTCTCGATCTTGGCGGGGATTCTCGGCACCGCGCTTTCGATGCTGATCCGGATAGAGCTCCAGGAGCCAGGGCTGCAGATATTCAGGGATCCGATGGCCTACAATGTCGTGGTCAGCTCCCACGGCCTCATCATGATCTTCTTCGTTCTCATGCCGGCCCTGATCGGCGGCTTCGGCAACTGGATGGTACCGATCATGATCGGCGCACCCGACATGGCGTTTCCGCGCATGAACAATATCTCGTTCTGGCTGCTGGTGATGGCGTTCATCCTCTTCATCACCTCGATGTTCGTGCCGGGAGCGCCAGGCACGCTCGGCCATGGCGGCGGCTGGACGCTCTACCCGCCGCTTTCGACCTCCGGCCAGCCTGGTCCCGCGGTCGATCTCGTCATCCTTTCGATCCACCTTGCGGGAGCGTCATCAATCCTCGGCGCGATCAACTTCATCACGACCATCTTCAACATGCGCGCGCCAGGAATGACGATGCACAAGATGCCGCTCCTTGCCTGGGCGATGCTGGTGACCGCTTTCATGCTGCTGATGTCGCTGCCGGTGCTGGCCGGAGCGATCACGATGCTGCTCACGGACCGCAACTTCGGCACGACGTTCTTCGTTCCTGATGGCGGCGGTGACACGATCCTCTACCAGCACCTGTTCTGGTTCTTCGGCCATCCGGAGGTCTATATCATGATCCTGCCCGGCTTTGGCATCATCAGCCACGTCATCTCGACCTTCGCCAGGAAGCCAATCTTCGGCTATCTCGGCATGGCGTATGCGATGGTGGCGATCGGCCTGATCGGCTTCCTCGTCTGGGCGCACCATATGTATACGACCGGCATCTCCCTCGACAGCCAGCGCTACTTCGCCTTCGCCTCGATGGTCATCGCCGTTCCCACAGGCGTGAAGGTGTTTTCGTGGCTGGCCACAATGTGGGGCGGATCGATAGAGTTCAAGACACCGATGCTGTGGGCTATCGGCTTCGTCTTGCTCTTCACCGTCGGCGGCGTCACCGGGATCATGGTCGCCAGCCCCGGAATCGACCGCTCGTTGCACGACACCTATTTCGTGATTGCCCACTTCCACTATGTGCTGTCACTGGGCGCGGTCTTCGCCATCTTCGCTGGCTGGTACTACTGGTTCCCGAAGATGACCGGATACATGTACAGCGAGACGCTCGGGAAACTGCATTTCTGGACGATGTTCATCGGCGTCAATCTCGTCTTCTTCCCGCAGCATTTCCTCGGCATGGCCGGCATGCCGCGCCGCTACGCTGATTATCCCGATGCCTTCGCCGGCTGGAATTTCGTCTCCTCGATCGGCTCCTACATCTCGACCGCGGGGCTGTTCATCTTCTTCGTCGCGGTCGCAGAAGCTTTCAGCCGCAAGCGCTTGGCCAGCGCCAACCCGTGGGGCGAAGGGGCGACCACACTTGAATGGCAGCTGCCGTCGCCGCCGCCATTCCATCAGTGGGAAAGGCTGCCCCGGATCCACTGATATGGGCATCTTCGACAAGTCGATGGGTGAATGTCATGAGCGAGACCTCAGACCCGACCAGCCAGATCCTTCTCGTTGCGATTCTCGCGCTTTATTGGGCAATGCTTGGGAGTTGGAGCCAGCTCCTCTCCCGCTGGAACGACGAGAGGGCCAAGCGGGACACTGCAGCGGCGCGGCGGGACGAAAGTGCCGAACACACATCCTGTGCGGACATGTCCCAGGATGCGCTTCGCAAGATCGACCCGGATTTCGATCTCGCGGCATTTCTGGCCGGCGCCAGGAGGGCCTATGAAGCGATACTGCGGGCGTTTGCGGAGAGTGACATCCAGACATTGCAGCGCCTCGTCGGGCCGGAAGTGCTTGATGCCTTCGAACGAGATATCGTCGGGCGGCGCGATCGGCAAGAGATGCTGGAACTCACCTTCATCAGGACAGACGAAACGAAGGTTGTCGATGCTTTCGTGGAGAATGGCACCGCTGAGATAGTTGTTCGATACGTTTCCGACGTAGTCAGCGTTACACGCTCTGCCGACAATGCAGTCGTCGCCGGCGATCCCTGGGAGATCGTTGAGATGATCGATACGTGGACGTTCGCCTGTCAAACCCAGTCAAGGAAGCGGAACTGGATGTTGATCGCCACCGAGGGCGAACAACAACAAGCCTGAGTTCTTGCGATAGGGTCCGGCGGCAGGCTTGTCACGGTTAACGAGCACCAACCCAGCGGGCTGGGATGCGTTCGCGAAATCTGTCAGCAGGTGGGATGCACTCCGCCATCGGTGCCGGCGATCAGTTCGACATGAGCCCGTTCAGCCGATCAGCTTCAAGTAGCGAGCGGGTAGCGCCGCCGAAGATCCACTCCCTGAACCTGCTGTGGCCATAGGCGCCGGATATGACGAGATCCGCGTTCATTGCGCCGGCGACGTCGGCGATCGTTCGGCCATTGGATTTTTCCGGAAACACCTCCGCCTTGGCCTCTACGCCGTGCATGTCCAGGAAGGCGACAACATCGTCCAGCCCGTTCCAGGTTTGGTCAGTTGGGCCATCGTCGATCGTAATGACCCCAACCTCCTGAGCCATCCGCAAAAGGGCATGGCATCTAGAACCGCGCGCCTGGCTTCACGCGTGTCCTTCCATCCGACCAGAACCTTGTTGATGCGGAAATTCTCCTGGTTGGTCGCTGCCACAAATACGGCCGTCCGGCCTGAAGGATCAGATTGCCGAGGTCGGTCGACCGATACGCGTCGTCGAAACTGGCACCCTCCGGCGATGCTGTGACGATGACATCGGCCAACCGCGCCGATTCAATTAGCGAGCGGGTCGGATTGCCCACGGTCCCACGCCATTGCGTATGAACCGTCGTGCCAGCAATGCTTTCGAACTGCGCGTGTAGGTCCTCGAGCCGTCGCTTGATGTTCTTGCGCTGGCGCATCATGCTCTCGCCTTCGAAGGCCACTCCACCTTCCATTACAACCGGCGGCGGAACGTCGGCGGCCGACAGACCTATCAGGCGCGCGTCGAAGCGCTGGGCGAGATCGACTCCGAGCTTGACAACAGGAGCGACCATCCCGTCGATGTCGAGGTTGAGAACGATCGACTTGTAGCCCATGTTGGCTTTTCTTCCGTTGGTTGCGGTTGATCGCGGCGCCGGAACGCAAACGTCAACAGGGCCCGCCGCGAGATCCGGCAAGGTTTCAACAAACTCAAGGACGAACGATGGTTGGAGTGAGGAGTTCGCCGGCCGGCGCGATCGTCAGGTCCCCGCCTACTCGAACATAATCCGAGCGGTGCCTCTTTTGGCGATCAAGGCTCTGCGAACTTCCTGAACCCGTTCAGCCTCTCGTTTGGTATAGGGGCCCATCGGCCGGGTCTTTTCATTGCCGCGACGGACCTGGCAGTACCAACGATCGCTGTCGGAGAAGATTGCGACCGACGTCGGCATCTGATGGGACTCTTGTTCGGCAACCTCCTTGGCGAACTCGACGATCTTGGAATGATGCTGAGTGGGCGCAATGATTTGCAAATCCCTGGCAACGTCCTGTTGCAATGCGGACATAGATCGGTCTCCCTTTCGGTCACGGTGACATGCTCGGCTGCGTCATTCTCGGTGCGCTCCCACCCGTGCTCGAGAGCGCGTTCTAGCTTGCCGTTTGGCGCTCCATTTCCAGCTCGGCCTGCAAACTTTCCAGGTCGCGGAAGATCGAGGCGACAGCAAGCGTGCGCCCCTCCCGTTTGAATCGGAGCAGGCAATCCCTGGCCGCGACGTCTCCATCGACCGAGATCTCGTCCCATCGCTCGGCATGGCCGACATAGTTGATGGGCACATCGTAATGCTGGCTCCAGAAGAACGGCACAGCCGCGAACCTCTCGCGATGGCCAAGCATGTTGAGTGCGGCGGTGCGACCTTGTCTCTCCGCAACCACCCAATGCTCTACCCGAAGATTCTCGCCACTATGCGGATCGGGCCACCGGGCAATGTCGCCGGCCGCGAAAATTCCGGGCGCGCTTGTTTCCAAAAACGCGTTCACCGCAACGCCGCGATTGAGTTTGAGCCCGGCCTTTTCGGCGAGACCTATGCGTGGCCTGACGCCGACGCCGGCCACGACGAAATCCGCCATCAACGTGCCGCCGCTGCTGAGCTTCATCTTGTTGCCGCCGATGCTGGCCGCAGTCGCCTCGAGATGGAAGACGACACCCTTCTCCTCATGGAGGGCGCGGATGAAGTCGCCCATCCGCGGACCCAGGACCCGCTCCATAGGCCGTCTGTCCGGCGCTACGACATGAACGTCGATGCCGCGCGAGCGCAGCGCCGCCGCAACCTCGAGGCCGATGAAACTGGCGCCGAGCACGGCGCAGCGTCGCGCATTCGCGGCCCGCTCGATAATCGCCTTGCAGTCGGCGAAAGAGCGCAGCGTGTGGACAAATGATTGCTCGGCTCCGGGGGTAGCAAGCCGAACTGGTTCGGCCCCCGTGGCAAGGAGCAGCCTTTCGTAAGAAATCGTGCTGCCATCCGACAGCACAACCTCGCGGGACCGCGGGTCGATGCGGTCGGCCTTTGTGTCGAGACGCAGGTCGATGTTGTTTTTCGAATAATACTTCTCGCCGCGCAGCGGAATCCAATCCTGCGGCGCCCTGCCGGCGAGATAGTCCTTTGAGAGGTTCGGTCTGTCGACGGGCGGCGCCTGGTCATCGCTGATCATGGTGATGCTGCCCTGGTATTGCTCACGCCGCAGTGTCTCGACGGCAGCGAAACCAGCCGCGCCACCCCCGACAATGACAATTCTTTCCGGAGCCGCACCGCCATCTCGCACCACCGGTGCCGTTCGCTTACGCTTCTCGACCACGAATATCTTGCCTTCTCGCTGTTCCACAGACCAGCAGGCGAGCGGGCTGAAGGCGGGCGCGCGCAGCGCCTCGCCCGTGCGCAGATCGAAGCACGCGTGATGCCACGGACACCGAACCGTGTCTTCTGCTACCAGACCGTCGACGAGCGGCCCGCCGTAATGCGTGCATGTCGCGCTGACCGCGAATACCTCGCTCCCGCGGCGCACCAGCAGCACCTGCTCGTCGCCGCAATGGCCGACGAGCTTGCCGCCATCCTCAAGATCGGCGATCGCGATGCCCTGAACCAGATCCGGACCGTTTGCCTTCGAATGGCTCCCAGCCATTTTCGTCTCCGTTGGCGATTCTCAGCGCAAGATCGATAACTGGAGCCTCGATAGACTTCGCACGCCCTGAACATGTTCCATCCAGGCGCGCCTTCAGACCGACGCTTTCGTTTTCACCGGAGCTCCCGACTAAAGCGGAACCGCTACGTCCCAGTCTCCTGCCATCCAGGGCACCATGCAAACGAATTTAGTGAGCGATTGAATGCATTTTTTGTGTTGGATTCCAGGAGCATGTGATGGACGGACGAAGTGAGGACAAAGTGAACATGCCGGCCACTTTGAGGCTGTCGGTGTCACCACGGCGCGTGTTCTCGACCAGCCCGTCCCTTGGGCTGCTCACGGCTCAAGTCGGACCGCCGGCCAGCAAGTTTTAAAGGATCGCTTGCCTGGTCTTGCCCCAGTCCGCGAGAAAGGATGCCAACCCCTTGTCGGTGAGTGGATGCTTGGCAAGGCTCCGAAGTACAGTTGGGGGAATGGTCGCAATATCGGCGCCTGCAATTGCCGCAGCTTTGACATGGAGTGGAGTGCGTATTGAAGAAGCCAGGATTTCCGTCGTGAAGCATGCGTCGTTGTCGTAGATCGCGCGGATTTCCCGGACCACTTCCATGCCGTCCAATCCGAGGTCGTCGAGCCTGCCGATGAAGGGCGAAATGAACGTCGCGCCCGCCTTGGCCGCAAGCAATGCTTGGTTTGCGGAAAAGCACAGCGTGACATTGACCTTGTGGCCGAGGCGAGCGAGCGCCCGACAAGCCCTGAACCCATCCCAGGTGGATGGTACCTTGATGGCCACGGTGGTCGCGATGCTCGCCAAACGCTCTCCTTCGGCAATCATGCCGTCGAAGTCGGCCGCGGTGACTTCCGCTGAAACCGGGCCTTCGATCGTCCCGCAGATCTCCTTGATCACATCCCTGATCGGCCGACCGGTCTTCGAGATGAGCGACGGGTTCGTGGTCACCCCATCGACAAAGCCTGCCGCGGCAAGCTCGCGAATTTCAGATATATCGGCTGTATCGACAAAGAATTTCATTGTGCGTCTCCTCGATGATTTGATGAACCTTGCTCGGTTTGGTTCCAGAAAAGTGATTTGAACCCGCTGTAGTGGTCACACGCCCCATGTCCTTGATGGCACAAAGGCAGGGCGGCGCGACGTCTCTAGCGATGTCCCAGCAAAATCTCTCTCAGGACGACGGCATCGTTGTGGGCCTCGTCATGAGCCGAGTAGACGAGCGTGACAGGGCCGTGTCGTATCAGGTCGCGGAGCCGGTCGAGCTCATCGCCATGCGCGTGGATTTCCGCCGCATATCTCCGACGGAATTCGTCCCAGCGGGCGGGATCGTGTCCGAACCATTTCCGAAGCTCGGTGCTTGGCGCGAGTTCTTTCATCCAGCAGTCGATGCCGGCATCGATCTTCTTGACCCCGCGCGGCCAAGCCGGTCAATCAGCACCCGCGTGCCATCGTCGGCAGCTGGGCTCTCATAGGCGCGCTTCAGTTTTATGCTCTCGTCGATGGCTTTTCCGCTCATCCGTCCGTCTCCTTTCGTTGACGGCATCGAGAAGCCCGGAGAACTCGTTTCGAAGGATCATCTCGTCGGCTTGATCGGATACGATGACGAAGATGCTGCCCCGATACCGTTCGATCCAGTGATGGCCGGTTCCGTGGCTTCGCAGGTAGTCGCCGATCTGATGAACGGTCGAATACCCCAGGCCCTGATGCAGGAGGAATTTCATAAGATTGTGCTTTGCAAGCCGGACAGATCGTCCCTGGCTCAGGGAGAGGCCTTCTGTCCTTGGGCGTTGAATTGTTTCAGATAGGCGATCACATCGGCGATCTCCTGGTCTTTGCTGAGACCAGCGAATGTCATCTTCGTGCCGGGCACCAACTTGCGCGGCGCGTGCAGATATGTGGTCAGCGTCGGTTCATCCAGGTCAGGCCCGAATTCTTGTTCGCCGCGGAATAGCTGTAACCAGGGTAAGTGCCTGCCGCACGGCCAACGACGCCATTCAATACCGGCCCTACCCCGTTCTTGGCGTCGGGCCCGACCGCATGGCAGGCCCTGCATCTCTTGAAGACCGAGGCGCCGGCGTCAGCATTGCCAGGAGATTTGTCCTGCGCCTGCGCAGAGCCGACTGCGGTGAGAACCGCGGTCGTCAATCCAAGAATCGTCGATCTCATCTTCGCGTGCTTCAATCAGGGGCGGCTTGGTTGTCGCCAAGCCACCCTGGTTATGTCGGTATTCGAAACGCACAGCCTGCCGGATCCGAAGCTTGGATCCGGACCCGGCAGACTTGCCTCAGGAGGGAACCAATGGGCCGGGGTTCTTCAGATAATTCTTGATCGCGTCCGCCGCCCAATAGGCAAGAGCGCCCACCGGTCCGGTCGGATTCTTCCCGGCGTTCTGCGGAAATACGCAGGCGCCGGTGACGAATACGTTCGGGACATCCCAGACCTGAAGATGTTTGTTCAGGACACTGGTGGTGGGGTCGGCGCCGAAAACGGCCCCGCCGGTATTGTGAGTGCTCTGATAGGGAACGATGGAATAGGGCACCGGCGGAATGCTCCGGTCGACCCTGATCGCGCCCATCTCCTTGGCGATTGTCACGCAGATGTCGGCCTGGCGGTTCATCTGCTTTATTTCGTTATCCTGGAAATCGAACGTCATCCTCATCAGCGGGCGTCCGAAGATGTCCGTATAGGTCGGATCGAGGCTGAGATAGTTCTGCCTGTAGGCCATCACCGCGCCTTGATTGCCAACGTTGGCAGCATGGTCATAGTTGTCGACCACTGCTTTCTTCCAGTCCGAGCCCCAGCGCGGCGTGCCATGGGGTGTCGGATGTGACTGGATAGGCCGGGCGCCCGAGTTGCTGCAACTGATACCGCCGCCGCCGATGTATCCGGCCTTCACGAAATCGTAGTTGTCGCCGTTGAAATCATCCATGCAGGTGCCGAGCGCGCCGGCGCCCATGAAGCGGTTCAGGATGGTCTTCTTGTCGAAGAAGGCGGTAGCCCCGCCGCCACACTGGTAGGCATAGTTTCGGCCGACCACGCCTTTCCCCGTGGCGGGATCGTAAGGAACGCCGATCCCCGACTGCAGCAGCAGGTTGACGTTGCCGAGCGCGTAGGCCGACAGGATGATGAGGTCGGCAGGTTGTACGAATTCTCGCCCGCGAGCGTCGAGATAGCTTACGCTGACGGCCTTCTTGCGGATCGAATCGAGATTGACCTTCAGCACGATCGAATTTGTGCGCAGTTCGAAATTCGGATTCTTCAGCGCCAGCGGAATAACGGTGAAATGTGGGCTGGCTTTTGCATTCGCCTCGCAGCCGAAACGCTCGCAGTAGCCGCAGTAGTGGCATTGGCCGAACGCCACGCCATCGGGATTGACGTAATCGCGAGACGCGTTGGACGAGGGGTTTGGGAAGGGATGGTAGCCGAGATTGCGGGCCGCCTTCTCGAACATCACCATGCTCTGCGCGGCGATCATTGGCGGGTTGGGATAATCCTCCTTACGCGCGCCCTCGAAGATATTGCCGCCGTCGATTTTCTTGCCGTTGAGATTGCCGGCCTTGCCGGAGGTGCCGCAGGTCTTTTCGAACTTGTCGTAATAGGGTTCGAGATCGTCATAGGTGATCGGCCAGTCCTGCAGGTGCATGTCCGAAGGGATGATCTTTTCGCCGTACTTGTCGACGGTCCGGGTGCGCGCCTGATGATCCCATTCGAGCCAGCGCCAGGTCACGCCGTTCCAATGCACGCCGGCACCGCCGACACCCTGCCCTGGCAAGAACGAGCCGAGTTGACGCATCGGCAGCGCCGTTTGCGATTCACTATTGCGGAATGTAATGGTTTCCCGCCGCACGTTCTGCATGAGGTCGTGGCGGGCGGCGTAGCGCAGTTCGTCGTGGATTTCAGGATCGATGAAATCCGGATTGGTGTCACGCGGGCCTCCCCGCTCAAGGGCGACGATCTTGAGCTTGGTGGATGCAAGCTCCTTGGCAATGATGCCGCCTGTCCATCCAAGACCGACAATCAGCACATCGACCGGGTTCAGTTTGGTGGCCATGTCAAAGTCTCCTTTTTCTTGCGGCGATCAAATGAGGTCCTGGATGCCCTTCGGTTCAGCCTTGTAGGGCTTGTTCCGGAACGGCTCGATCTTGTCCACGTACATGGCATCTGCGCCGGGGAAGCCGATCATCTTCCAGGCAGCTGCGTCCTTGTTCCCGCCGTACATCGGGTCCGCGAAATAACCCTCGATCGTGAGCTGCAGAAGGAGGCTGAAGAAGGTTGCAGCGGGCACCGTTGGAAGCTCGGTCTTCGTGGCCTCAAGGTCCGCCATAACGGCGGCGCGGTCCTTTGCCGAAAGGGCCGCGAAGCTGTTCTTGTGGCTTTTCTGTACGACGGCATTGACGTCGGCGATTCCCGCCCGGATCAGTTCCGAGGGCGTCATCGGCAATTGATATCCCTGCCCGGGCGTACCCTCGCCGAACGGCCCTTCCAGATAAAGCCGGTCGCCCTTGCCGTATCCGCTGGCCATCTGCCGGTCGATGTATGTCGCCACGCCAAGCTCCTTGGCTCCGGGACCGGCCGCATCCTTTGGAATGAGCGTGTCGACCGCCGCCTCGACGAAGGCGGATTCGTCGACATTGAAGAATTCGTAGCCACCGCCTCGGGCACGAGGTTCGGCGGCGTGATGGTGCTTCGTGTCCGTGGCGGCAGCTGCCACGATCTCGTCCGCCGATGTGGATCCGCCAAACGGCAGGGTGCCCGCTGCCGCGCCGGCTGCGCCGAACAGTTTTAGAAAGTCACGACGTCCGACATCGCCTTGGCCGTTCTTTTCTTTCGTCGACATGATCGCTCCTGTGACACTGCGGGCAAAACGAGGGTGAGGATGGAAAGGCCTATGCCCGCTCCATCCCGGCGCTGCGCCGCATTCAGCGCTCAATCCGGTGAGTATTCGGAGAGCCTAATGTTCGCGCCTACTATGTGGCAAACGAAATTCATTGACATTTAAGCGCAACTTTTATGCTATCAGCGGTCATGGATATCGAACTCGCTCGCACCTTTGTTGAGATCGTCTCGACCGGGAGCTTCATTCGCGCCTCGGAGCGCTTGAACGTCGCCCAGACGACCGTCAGCGCACGGATCCGCAACCTCGAGCAACAATTGGGCCGACCACTCTTCGTTCGCCACAAAGGCGGCGCTTCGCTCACGCCCGCGGGTGAGCAATTTCTGCGGCACGCTCCGATGTTCGTCCAACTATGGCAACGCACCCTTCACCAGGTTGCCGTGCCTACGGGACGCCGGGCTGTTCTGACGGTCGGCAGCGAAGTCAGCCTTGCGCAACCTCTTCTGCTCGATTGGGTCCGATGGATGCGCCGCTCGCTTCAGGATATTGCACTTAGAGTGCATGTCGATGTGCCACAGGACCTGATCAACCAGGTCGCCTCGGGAATGGTCGACATAGCCATCATGTACGCGCCCCCACACAGACCGGGCTTGAAGATCGATCTGCTTCTTGAGGAAAAACTGGTTCTCGCGACCACCAACCCCGAAGCGCAACTCCTGGACGGATCCGATTATGTCTATATGGATTGGGGGCCGGATTTTGAGCTTCATCACGGCGTGAATTTCCCGAGTGCTGCGCCGGATCTTTCCTTCGACCTCGGTCCGCTCGGATTGAACTATGTTCTGGCCGCTGGCGGGTCCGGATATTTCCGAATGAGCTCTGTGCAACCTCACATAGAAGCCGGCCGGCTTCATCTTGTGCCTGAAATGCCCCAGTTCTCCTATCCGGTGTACGCGGTGCAATCCGCGAGTGCGGATGAGAGCGTAGTAGGTCCTGCCCTGTCAGGATTACATGCCGTTGCAGGCGGCGACGTTAAATTCTAGTCATTCTTGACGAGGCTTTGACATCCGGTCGGATTGACGGGAACAGCAGGTCGACTGTCGTCCCAATCCCCGGCTCGCTTGCAATGCGAACATGGCCGCCGATCATACGCATCAATGCGCGCACTTGCGGCAGCCCCATGCCGGTACCTTCCTCACCCTTCGTGGTGAAGAAAGGATCGAACGCGTTTCGCAACACTTCGGCGGTCATGCCGCAACCTTGGTCCTTGACGCTAACGCAGACATAGGTTCCCGGCCCCGGCGGATCGGGTGTCGCGGTCTCCTGCACCAACGGTCCGGTGATGACTCTGATCTCGCCGCCATTTGGCATGGCATCGCGCGCGTTGACGACGAGATTAAGCACTGCGGTGTCGAACAATGCGGGATCGATCAGGCAGTCGGGAGTTTCTGCACCGAGTTCAAGCTCGACGCGCACATCGGGTCCGCCGCCGTACCTCAGCAAAGGCGCGAAGGATCTGAGGAATTCATTCACGTCGCCAGCATGAGCATCAAGTTCCTGGTGCTTTGCAAAGGCGAGGAGCTGCGAGGTCAAATCGATCCCGCGATTGATTCCTTCCCGCGCCAGCGTGATGCAGGCCCTCACACGGTTGGGCTCGTCGGCTCTTGCTTCGGCAAGCCTCAGGCCAGACTCGATGACCGCCAGCAGGTTCCTGAAGTCATGCGCAATGCCGCCAGTCATCTCGCCCAATGCAGCAAGCCGATTCCTCGCACGCTCGCGTCCCTCGACTACGGCCCAGCCATCGATAGAAGCGTCCAGCAGCTGAGAGCGCCCGCCTCGCGCAGCTTGAGACCGCGACTGATTTTCGCATGTATGCACGTCGCTTGCCATGAGAGCCGTCCCCCAATCGACGACAGCCGGGAACTCGTGCCCCGGTCTGACGCAGCATCCAATCCTTCCTTGTTTCAGCCCGGTCCCGCAGGCGTGGTCTAGTCGCGCCGGACGAACCCTCGTGCCATGATGTCTTCGACTTTCGGAAATGCATCGAGGGCCGCCTCCGGCAGATCGCCATTCGCGCCAACCAGCTCGCTCCAGCCATGTGCCTCGGGCGTGCCGACGATGATACGTCCGACCATTCCGGCGTGCTCATGCGGGATGCAATAGTAGTCATAGACCCCCTTCTCGGTGAAAATGACCGAAAAGCTCTCGTTGGGCAGGAGGTAGTCGGAATCCCACGGTTTTGCCGCCTTGGGCATGCGGCGCGGTCTCTCGAAGTTCGTCGGACTGTAGGCAGTCGCCGTGTGCGAATTGCCGGAATTGAGATTCGTCCAGCGCACCGTCTGTCCCGGTTCGACCAGGATGCCGATCGGGTCGAACCAGACCTGTGAGCCGTCGTCGCGGCCTCGCATTCTGATTTCCACCACCTCGTCGGCCCACGCGACCTGGGGAGAGAGGGAAAGGGCAGCCACAAGCCCGCCACCCCCGCCCAGTACCTGACGACGTGTGACGCTCATTTGGCGACACGTGCTTCGTCGGCGGCAGAGACGTGCCACAACACGACGTGGGCGTGCGGTTCCGGAACGCCGGGATGCCCGGCATTGTAGTAGATGTCGACATGGTCGACATTGCCGCCCGGCGCCTTGAGGTCGTCCAAACGCTTGTCCGGATTGAGATCCTTGATCGGCAGCATGTAGATGGTGCTGACAAGCTTGCCGTCATGGTCATAGGCAAGGAACGGGCCGGCAGGCAATGTCGTCGGATCGACGAAAAGTTGGCCCATGCCCGGCAGGAAGTCGGGCAGCTTCACGAGCTTGCTGACCTGTTCGTAAGGAGCCGCTGGTGGGGCTTTGGTGACCTCATCCGCCGCCATGGCGCAAAGCGAACTGCCCGCTGTGAAGGCAACTGCGAGGATGAGTTTTTTCATCACGGTATCTCCTTGTTGAACTAAAAATGCGACCACCGTTGATCTATAGGAAGGTCGACAACTGATATTCATTGGTGAGACGGCCTTATCGCGTCCAACCAGCAAGCAGGAGACTGTTCCGGTCGTCAAACGAAATTAACTGTTGTCTCAGTGCACTATTTTTGCTCGTCAGGTCGCGTACGGTTTGCTTGATTTCGAAAAATCTTTCACTACCTTCAAACTGCTATGCGTATTTTTAACCTCGATTTCCGGCGAATGCCGAAACGCCTCAAAACGGGCCATTAACCCGGACGCGAGAGGGCCCTGGCTTCGCGTCCGGGACGGCCAGGATCTGAACTTCATTCGAAAGTGATTTCGGCTCTGCCTAAGCAGCGCGGCTGAACACTCATTTGCGCTTGCGTTTGGATCGACGCGGAGGTTTGACCCCGATGATCTCCCCCATCTTGTCGGAAGAAGACATCTCGCTTGACCTTGTGACAAAGGGAAAGCAATCAGCCTTGTCGAAAATCGCGATCAGGATCGCTCGAAGGAGTGGACTTGACGAGAAGGTGGTTCTCCGCGGTCTTTTCGACCGCGAGCGCCTCGCCTCGACCGGCATCGGTCGTGGCGTGGCGATCCCGCACGCTCTACTGGATAACATCTCCTCGCCTGTCGCGTCTTTGACACGCTTGGTCCCGCCTGTGGATTTCGACGGTCCCGACGACGACCCAGTCGATCTCATTTACACTATCCTTTGGCCGCGCTCAGCCTCTTGCGCCTTCCTCCCTGCCCTTTCGCGAATATGCCGGCTGCTTCGGGCATCTCAGGTTCGAGAGCGGCTCCGCCTTGCACAATCCGCAGATGAGGCGTTGACGGTTCTCGAAACTCAGCTGCTCCCGAGTTCCACCAATTTGCATATTTCCCCGGATCAGATGCTCGGACAGCGGACCGACAGCTTTCGCGTACCAACGAAGCCTACCGGCGCGGTCACGATCACCGCCACGCCGGCAAGCATTGCCGAGACTGTAAACATCACCACGGTCGCATTTGCTATGGCGATACTGGGACAAACATTCCTGTTTTTATGTCCTTGAGGACAACATTGGTGTGCATTCGCTTGATCTGTGGATTTTGGGACATGATCTGCGCGGTGATCTCGTCGTACTGCTCCACATCCTGTGCCGTGATGATTGCAACGAGATCCACTGATCCAGTCACATAGTAGACCTGTTGGATGTGATCCTGTTTCTCGACCCAAGCCCGGAATTTCGATAGAGCATCGTAGTTTTCGCGCTCGATCTCCATTCCGACAATGAACGTCATCGGACTTCCAGCAACCTTGCGGTCCACAAGGGCGATTTCCGCGGAGATGATCCGTTCCTCCCGCATCCGCTTAATGCGACGCTGAACAGCGGACGCTGAAAGGCCAACCATCTCTCCAATGGCTTCCGCCTTCATCTGACAATCCCGCTGCATGATCTCAAGGATGGTTCGGTCGAACTGATCCAGTAACTCCGATTTTCTCCTCGCGCCTGAGACTTTCCGCTGACTATAGTTCCCAATCGCGGTCAATCGTCAAAATTTGGCCGATGCTCGCTTCTCCCGCGACAATTGATGAGTTTTGCGCGTTCCGGGCATTTTGCCGGCTCAGCGTGCAGGCTGACCAGTTCTTTGGCCATTCTGCGAGCTTCGACCTGCCTCTCGGCTCGTTCATCATCATCCATCGCTCACGAGAGGAATTGGCATGACACAGTACAATATCGCGCTTATCGGTTTCGGCGGTGTCAACCGCGCCTTGGCCGAGCTGATCGCAGGAAGCAATGATCGTTGGAATGCCGAACTCGGCTTCCGTTTAAACATCGTCGCTGTTACCGATCTCCATCTCGGCTCAGTCATTTCTCCCAACGGCATCGACGCGCGCATGCTGGTGGAAACCAGATTCGCGAGGGGCGGGTTCGCACAACTGTCCGGCGGCAGTGCCGAAGCCGACAACGAAAAGGTCATCAAGCAGGCTCCGGCTGACATTGTCGCCGAGGCGACCTTCACCAATCCGGTCGATGGCGAGCCGGCCGTATCCCATTGCCGTTGGGCACTCGAAAGCGGCAAGCACGTCGTCACAACCAACAAGGGCCCGGTTGCCCTGGCGGCCACGGAGCTGAAGGCACTCGGGGCGCGGCACGGCGTGATGTTTGAACATGAGGGGGCTGTCATGAGCGGCACCCCGGTCATTCGTATGGCCCAAAGGACGCTCGCGGGCGCCGGGCTTCATGGTTTCGAAGGGATTCTGAACGGCACCTCGAACTTTGTTCTTGGCCGCATGGAGGGCGGGCTTTCCTTCGCGGAGGCGGTAAAAGAAGCAAAGGACCTCGGTTATGCGGAAGCCGACCCTACTGCCGATGTTGAAGGTCACGATGTCCGGTTGAAAGTCGTCATCCTCGCAAATGAACTACTCGGTGGAAAGCTGACGCCGCAGGACGTGGACTGCAAGGGTATTTCGGGCCTGACCGTGGCCGATATCGACGCGGCGACGCGAGAAGGCTATCGCTGGAAGCTGATCGGCTCGGCCTCGGTTCGCCAGGACGGTGGTATCGCAGCCCGTGTGGGACCGCAGCGCCTTGCGCTCGATCATGCGCTCGCCGCCGTTGGCGGGGCGATCAACGCCATCTCGCTCAAGACAGACCTTCTCGGCGCGGTGACGGTGACCGGACCCGGCGCAGGCAGGGTCGAGACGGCCTATGCGCTCCTCTCGGACATCATCACCATCCATCAGTGCCGCCCTTCCGCCGACAAGAAGGAGGCCGCGTGATGACCGCTGCAAAATTGCGTGTCGCCGATGTGTTCGAGCAGATAGCCGTCAGAAATCCCTATGATGGAACGGTGATCGGCAGCGTCGAAAGCACTGCTGCCAACCAGATTGCGGCGCTCATAAATCGCGCCAAAACCGGAGCTGTCTTGTCGCGAGCGCTGCCGAGACACCAGCGAGCGACTATATTGGAAAAGGCCGCCCGCGCCGTCGAGCGCCAGAACGAGGATTTTGCCCGCTTGATTGTACGGGAAGCCGGCAAAACCATCGTCCAGGCCCGCAAGGAAGCCTCTCGGTGCGTCAACACGCTGAAGCTCTCCGCGGAAGAAGCAAAACGCAACGCCGGTGAGGTCATTCCGTTCGACGCTTACGCCGGTTCCGAGGCGCGTCAAGGCTGGTTCACGCGGGAGCCGCTAGGGATCATCGCAGCGATTACTCCTTACAACGACCCGCTCAATCTCGTCGCCCATAAGCTCGGGCCGGCAATCGCCGGCGGCAACGCCGTCTTGCTGAAGCCGTCCGAACTGACCCCGCTTTCGGCGATCCGCCTTGTCGAAACGCTGGTCGAAGCCGGGTTGCCTGAGGAGATCATCACGGTCGCTGTCGGCGGCGCCGACCTGGGCAGCGCGATCGTCTCGGCGCGCGATGTCCGAATGGTGTCGTTCACCGGAGGTTTTGCGACCGGAGAAGCAATTGCCAGGACAGCAGGGCTGAAGAAGCTCGCCATGGATCTCGGCGGCAATGCACCTGTCGTAGTCCTGGCGGATTGTGACTTCGCCAAGGCGGTCGATGCGTGCGTGTCGGGCGCGTACTGGGCTGCCGGCCAGAATTGCATCGGCACCCAGCGGATTATCATCCAGGCGCCGGTCTATGAGCGGTTCCGTGAAGCGTTCGTGGCTGGTACGCGCAACCTGCTTGCCGGCAATCCAGAGCGCGAGGATACCGACGTCGGCCCGATGATTTCGGAACAGGCGGCCAAACGCGCGGAGACGATGGTCGACGACGCCATTGCCGCGGGAGCAAAGCTCCTGTGCGGGCACCGTCGAGCAGGAACAGTCTATCAGCCAACCGTGCTGGAAGGTGTGCCGAAGACATGTCGATTGTGGGCGGAGGAAGTCTTCGCGCCCGTCGTCCTCCTGCAATCCTTCGATACACTCGCCGATGCGATCGTGATGGCGAACGGTCCCGAATACAGCCTGCACGCAGGCGTCTTCACCAACAACATCGGCGACGCATTGGATGCCGCCGGGCAGATCGAGGCAGGAGGAGTGATGATCAACGACTCTTCCGATTATCGATTTGATGCCATGCCGTTCGGCGGTTTCAAGTATGGCGCCATGGGGCGTGAAGGCGTTCGCTTTGCCTACGAAGAGATGACACAGCCAAAGGTCATCTGCATCAATCGAGCCTAGCTGTCTTTCTCCCGCAAAAGAGCCGCCTTGAGAGCTCATTTTCCGCGCGTCTGACCACGAATACGCGGGAAAGCCGCATACCGGGCCGGGTACTATCCGGCAAAACCCAATAAGAATTCCATAGGGAACTACAGGCATGACGAAAAAGGCTCCTCCTGCCTTGCTCGTGGATAATGTCCACAAGAGCTACGCCAAGCATGAAGTCCTGAAGGGAATATCGCTGTCGGCTGAGAAGGGCGATGTCATCTCGCTCATCGGGTCTTCGGGGTCAGGCAAAAGCACCTTTCTGCGGTGCATCAACTTTCTCGAGATTCCGGATCGCGGCCGCTTTGTCATCAATGGCGAAGAGGTTCTCATGAAGTCCGGCCAAGGCGGACGGGGGTATCCGGCCAACTGGCGGCAGATCGAGCGTATGCGGACCGGCCTGGCCATGGTGTTCCAGAGTTTCAATCTCTGGCCCCACCTGACGGTGCTCCAGAATGCCATCGAGGCCCCGGTTCATGTGCTGGGGGTGAGCCGCAGCGAGGCGATCGATCGGGCCGACAGTTTGCTTGCGAAGGTCGGACTTTATGAGAAACGGCACGCCTATCCGGCCTTCCTGTCGGGCGGCCAACAGCAGCGCGCGTCCATCGCTCGTGCCCTTTGTGTCGACCCGGCCGTGATGCTGTTCGACGAGCCTACTTCCGCCCTGGATCCTGAACTTGTCGGCGAGGTCCTGAAGGTTATCCGAGATCTCGCGGACGAGGGCCGAACGATGCTCCTCGTGACGCATGAGATGAAATTCGCTCGCGACGTCTCCAGTCACGTGATGTTCCTGCATCAGGGGCGCGTCGAAGAAGAAGGGTCGCCGGATCAAGTCTTCGGTGCGCCGATAACTGCCCGTTGCCGAGAATTTACCGGCGCGTTGAGCGGCTGACCCTCCCTGTTTCCAACCTGACGAAAACTCAAGAAAGGGGAATTGAATGAAATTGCTGTCCATCCTGCTGACAGGGGCCGCGCTCGCCCTGTCAATCGCCACTGCGAGTGCCGAAGTTCGCTTTGGCATCATGAACGAAGCCTATCCGCCCTTCTTCACCAAAGACCCCTCCGGCAAGTGGGTCGGCTGGGAAATCGAGCTGATGGATGCTGTCTGCGCCGAGATGAAGGAAACCTGCTCTGTCGTCGACATGTCCTGGGACGGCCTCATTCCAGGGCTTCAGGCGAAAAAATTCGATGTCATCTGGTCGTCGATGTCGATCACCGACGAGCGCAAGCAGACGATCGACTTCACCGACAAATACTACAACACGCCGAGCAAACTGATTGGCGCCAAGGATGGCACGACCGGAGCTTCGCCGGATGATGTTTCGGGAAAGACGATCGGCATCCAGGTGTCGACCATTCAGTCCGAATACTACAAGAAATATTTCGCCGACAAGGCATCGGAAAAAACCTACACGACGCTCGATGAGGCGTTCCAGGATCTTGCCGCTGGCCGGATCGACTACGTCTTCGGCGATTCCATACCGCTGTCGGAACTCCTCAAATCCGACTTCGGCAAGGAATGCTGCAAGGACATGGGAAATGTGAAAGACGATCCGGCCATCCTTGGATCGGGCATCGGCGGTGGACTGAGAAAAGGCGATCAGGCACTGCGCGAGAAGCTCAATGCAGCAATTACGGCTGTCAGAGCAAACGGAAAGTATGCGGAAATCTCGAAGAAGTACTTCGATTTCGACCCGTACGGTGAATGAGTGTGGCTACGACAGACGACGTAAGCGCATCTGCCGTAGCCCGCTTGTCCGCCGGTTATGTCTCGGGTCATTGGCCGGTGCACCGCCGGCGTTGTTCGCCGGATGCGAAGCATCGCGCTTCGCGGCTCTCGTTCCCGCCCAAAAATCAAGGTTGAACTCAGATGTCGACCTCCCAGTCGATCCTGGAAATGCTTTCCCCCTATCCGCCTGGATGGGGCGGCGTGCTTCTCAAAGGCGCGCTTTCCACCATTTCGATATCGTTGGGTGCTTACCTTCTCGGGATGCTGATTGGTCTTGGCGGGGCTCTTGGCAAACTCAAGGGCAACCCGCCGGTCCTGCTTCTTCTCGACGTCTATACGACTGCGGTTCGGGCCATTCCCGAACTGATCCTGATTATAGGTCTGTACTATGCCGGCACTGACGGTCTGAACCGAATTCTCTCGAGCTTCGGGCTTCCCAATGTCGAGATCAACGGGTTTGTCGCGGCAATCGCAGTGCTCGGAATCGTCCAGGGCGCCTACATGACCGAAGTGTTTCGTGGCGCAATCCTGGCGATTCCTGTTGGACAGATCGAGGCCGCCAGTTCCTTCGGCATGCGCCCATGGTTGAGGTTTCGCCGTATCGCTCTGCCGGCATTGATCCCGAATGCCCTGCCTGGGCTTGCCAACCTCTGGATGTCGGTGACGAAGGACAGTGCGTTGATCGCGGTCGTCGGCTATCAGGAGTTGGCGCTCGCCACGCGGATCGCGGCCGGCAACACGAAGCACTATTTTCTGTTCTTCCTGGTCGCCGCTGCCGTCTATCTCGTCATCACGCTTGTCTCCAACGTCGTCTTCGGCCTCCTCGAGAGCCGCTATCGACGCGGGCAGCCGAAAACCGCTTAGGACGCTCGCGATGAATTTCTCATGGGTATCGTCCTATTGGCCGCTCATTGCCGCAGGCGCGGTTCAGACGGTCCTCCTTCTCGTCATTTCCGTCGGGGTCGGCTTCATTCTGGCGATCGGTCTTGCGCTCGCGCAGGTCAGCGGTCCGCGATGGCTGAAATGGCTTGCCCGTTGCTACTGCACCTGCCTTCGCGGCACGCCACTTTTGATCCAATTGTGGTTGCTCTATTACGGCATCGGTTCGCTGCTGCCGATGATACCAGGGCTGCGCGCGAGCTTCCTCTGGCCGATAGTGCGGGAGGGCTTCTTCTTCGCAGCGCTCAGTTTCACGCTCAACTACGCCGCCTATGAGGCCGAAGTCCTGCGGGGTGCGCTTCTCGCCGTCCCGAAAGGCGAGCTCGAGGCAGGTCGCTCGTTCGGTATGACTTCCTGGACGCTGTTGAGACGGATCTGGCTGCCTCGCGCCATACGTATCGCACTGCCGACGATAGCTGGCGAGGTGGTTCTGCAACTGAAAGCGACACCCCTCGCCTTCACCGTGACAGTGATGGATCTCTACGCCGTCGCGTACAAGGTGAGGCAGGACACCCTGCTCGTTTATGAACCGCTGATGATCGTCACGGTGTTCTACATCTTGCTGACGCTTCTGATCACCCGCACCTTCAGGCTCGTCGAGGCGCAAATCCCGGTTCGCAGCTGAATTATCAGCTCGGCCCCAAGACGATGAAATTCCAGGAATTCTGCAGGAAGGTCTTCCATGTCCTCGAACATCTCTACTCCCTTCGCAACTGACAGTTGGGGCTCGAATGCACGCATGACGCTGTTGCCGCCCGTAAGCGGCGGTGTCGTCCTACGTCGGGAAACCCTGGCGCTCGACGGCGGACTGATCATCGATCCGATCACGAAGGCTATCGCGCCTAACATCTCAATGTCGGTCAACAACATGTTGGTTCCTGGTGACGGCGCCTTTTCCGCGGACGGGGTATCAGACCTGACTGCTCTGCCGTTTCTGTATGCCCGCTGGACCAATCCGACCGTGCGGCAACTCGAGCAGCGCATGGCCGCACTCGAAGGTGCGGAGGATGCGCTCGCAACAGCAACCGGCGTGGCCGCGATCGCAGCCACCTTCCTGACCTTTCTCAAAGGGGGGGACCATCTGATCATCAGCGACGTCTGCTATGCCGGCGCCTACGAACTGGCACACCGCATATTGCCCGAGTACGGGATCGAGGTGAGCGCCGTGAACATGTCGGTCATTGGCGACATTGTCGCAGCCTTCCGACCCAACACGCGGCTCGTCCACTGCGAAAGCCCCTGCAATCCAATCCTGCGCCTGACCGATCTGGCCGAAGTCGCGAAGCTGGCACACGAACGCGGCGCGCTGGTTTCCGTCGATTCCACGCTTGCCACTCCGGTCGCGACCCGCCCGGCCGTACTCGGCATCGATCTCGTCATTCACTCCCTGACCAAGTTCATCAACGGGCACGGCGACGCCTTGGGTGGCGCCGTGTGCGGGCGCAAGGATCTGGTGGAAAAAATCCGCTCTCGTACTGGAGTTTATCTCGGCGCTTCTTTGTCTGCCCAGAATGCCTGGCTCATCATGCGCGGGATCGACACGCTCTTTCCCAGGCTCCGGACCATGTCCGCTTCTGCGATGCAGATCGCCCGTTTTCTCGCCAAGCATCCAAAAATCAGGTCTGTCACCTACCCCGGCCTGGAAAGCCATCCGCAGCATGCCTTGGCAACACGTCAGATGGATGTATTCGGGGGAGTTCTGACCTTCCAGACCGACGACCCGCAGGCGATGGCAGCCCAACTCGCTGACAGGCTCCGCGTAGCGCACTACGCCTTTTCGCTTGGTCACCAGCGCAGCATCGTTGTCCTTCTCGATACGAACGAAATGATGAAATCGACTTACGGTCTGCGGGGCGCTCAGCTCGACGACTACCGCGCCTTCGCGGGAGACGGCGTCTTTCGCCTTTCCATTGGCCTGGAGTCGGTGGACGACCTGATCGAGGATCTTGACCAGGCGCTGCGTGCCTAAGGCTCTTGCGCGAGGGGATATGATGACCGTTGAGAGGACCGAAACCGATATGCTCGGCGAGCGGGATCTGCCCGCCGACGCGCTGTTCGGCATCCACACGCTGAGGGCAGCGGAGAATTTCGACGTATCCGGAATCCGCCTGCGGGACTTCCCGGAATTCGTTCAATCGCTTGCCATGGTCAAAAAGGCGGCTGCACGAACCAACAAGGAGCTGCAACTACTGGCTCCCGATGTTGCCGATGCAATCGATCGAGCCTGCGATCGACTGATCACCTGCGAGGACCTCACCGACCATTTCCCGATCGACATGATGCAGGGAGGCGCCGGGACCTCGACCAACATGAACGTCAATGAGGTGGTCGCGAACCTGGCGCTTCTGGAGATAGGCAAGGTGCCGGGCGACTACGCCGCGGTTCACCCCAATGACCATGTCAACCTGTCCCAGTCGACTAACGATGTCTATCCGACGGCCATCCGGGTAACGGTGATGCGCGGCTGCGCCGCCGTGCTCGAAGCGCAGCGAAGGCTGCGAGATACCTTTGGCAGAAAGGGTGAGGAATTCGCTAATATCGCCAAGGTCGGACGCACCCAGTTGCAGGACGCGGTTCCAATGTTCCTTGGTCAGGAGTTCGACGCTTTTGCCGAGACCATTGACGAAGACATAATCCAGCTTCGAAAAGCCATGGAACTGATGCGGGAAATGAACCTCGGAGGCACCGCCATCGGCACCGGCTTAAATGCGCCCGAGGGATTCTCAGTCAGCGCCTGCCGTCATCTTTCGGAAATTTCTCGGCTTGAAATGGTCCCGGCACGCAACTTCGTGGAAGCAACGTCCGACACCGGAGCCTTTGTGTCGTTTTCGGGCACGCTGAAGCGGATCGCTGTCAAGCTTTCCAAGATATGTAACGATTTGAGGCTGCAGTCCAGTGGCCCTCGGGCTGGCCTTGGTGAAATCAGATTGCCTCCGCGACAGGCCGGCTCGTCGATCATGCCGGGCAAGGTCAACCCAGTCATTCCCGAGATGATGAACCAGATTGGCTTTCAAATCATTGGCAACGATCTGACGGTGACACTGGCGGCGAGCGCTGGACAATTGCAGTTAAACGCGATGGAGCCCGTGATCGTTCTCAACATCCTGCAATCGATGCGACTTCTGGCGCGCGGCATGGATATCCTGCGCGAACGTTGCGTCGACGGCATCGAGGCGGATGCCGATCGCTGCCGCTTTCTCTATGATCAGTCGCTCATTCTGGCCGCATCGCTCAATCCAGTTGTCGGATATAGCAAGGCTGCGATCTTGGCCAAGGCGGCGCTCGCTTCCGGCACAAGCCTTCGCCAGGCTGCTGAGGCCGATGGCTCGTTCAGCCGTGCACAACTGGATCAGATTTTCGGCGTCGCGCAGTCCTCCTCTGTTGTGCTGAAACGCATTTAACTCCCGAATCGACCATGGCCGTATTTACCCAGCTTTCCGACGATGACCGCGAAGCGATTTCGGTCGCCTACGGCATAGCCCCGCTGACCTCGGTGATTGGCATCGCCGACGGAAATACCGAGACGACCTATCTCTTCCGGTCACAGCGGGGCGAGTACATCGTCACTCTGTTTGAAAACGGCGCTGAGCCGTTCGATCTTGAACGCGCGTTTCGGACCATGGAGTTGTTGTCGGCCGCGTGTGTTCCCTGCCCTAAAACGTTCCGCACCGAAACGGGCGGGGCGACGATCCGTCTGTCCGGGAAGCTCGTGGCGGTGGTCGGCTTTGTCCAGGGCACGCAATCGGCTTGCGCAAGCCCGGCCCAGTGTTTCGATCTCGGGCGGCGCCTCGCGCAGATCCATCGAACGCTGATGCCTGCCTCTCCCGAAAAGAGGGAGGGACTGCCAAGGGGACCAATCCATGGGGCGCTGTTTCCGGACAATGTGTTTTTTCTCGGCGATTGCGTCAGTGGCATCATCAATTTCAGGCTTCGCCATGACGATGTCCTGATCGCAGAACTGGCAGACGTGTTGGTTCGATGGACGATGCTGAGCAACGGGGCGCTGGATGGAGAGCGCGCGGAGGCAATTCTCAAGGGATATTGCCGCGTCCGCCAGTTGCAAGACAACGAGCGCCAAGCACTGGCGGCCTTTGCTCTCGCTGCGGCTGCGACTTTTATAGCTGTGTCGGAAGGTAGTATTGATCTACGGGTTCGTGCCGAGAACGCGTTCCTATCAGCGCAAAGCCTGTTTGCAGCTAGAGAAACTCCTATTGGTGCCGCATGAAAAGGCTTCTTGACCGGGCAGACGAGCGTATTCTTATGGAACTGACCAGGAACGCGCGTATTTCACATGCGGACCTGGCCGCGAGGGTCAATCTTTCTCGCAACGCCGTCCGCCAGCGGATTGAACGCCTGGAGCGGGATGGCCTAATTCGGGGATATACGATCGTTGCAGGCGAAGGACGCATCGCGACTTCAACGATTGCGGCACTGATGTTTGTTTATCGCAATGACCGGATGCGGGGGGCCGACGTCATTCAAGCACTGCGACGGATCCCAGAGGTCGTCGCCTGCGACGTGATGAGCGGCGAATTCGACCTGGTCGTCCGTGTAGAGGCGACGGAGGCCGATCGCACACGGCAGATCTGGCAGGAGATTTCCGCATTGCCCGGTGTGCGAGACACCCTCACAGCGTTCGCGCTATCGTCGATGATCCGGCGTTGAACCTTTATGGATTCCCCTCCTTAGGCCGTGCGACCGATGGGAGGGATGTCCGACTTGGGGGCCGAGAGCGGGCTGTCCGCTTTCTGCAAGAAAGTCGAAAAGCCACCTTCTCCCGGAAGGCTAGTGCTTCAAGATCTGGCTGAAGAACAATTTCGTTCGCTCGTGGCGCGGGTGACTGAAAAACTCGTCGGGCGTGCCCTCTTCGACGATCTGCCCAGCGTCCATGAAAATGACGCGGTCGGCCACTGCACGGGCAAAACCCATCTCATGCGTTACACACACCATGGTCATGCCGTCGCGGGCCAATCCAGTCATGGTCTCCAGCACCTCCGAGACCATTTCCGGGTCGAGGGCAGAGGTCGGTTCGTCGAAAAGCATGACGTCCGGTTTTATGCACAGGCTGCGGGCGATCGCGACACGCTGTTGCTGGCCGCCCGACAGCTGGACCGGGAACTTGTTCGCCTGCTCGGGAATACGGACCCGTTCGAGGAACTGAATAGCGGTCTTGCGTGCTTCCATGGCGGAAACACCTTTGACCCACATTGGCCCGGCCATGCAGTTCATCAACACCGTCATATGCGGAAACAGATTGAAGTGCTGGAACACCATGCCAACATTGGAGCGGACGGCGGCGACGTTCTTCATCTTGCCATGCAGAGCGACGCCGTTGACGACGATATCGCCGCCCTGATGCGCTTCGAGGCGGTTGAAGCAGCGGATCAAGTGTCGACTTGCCCGAGCCGGACGGCCCGCAGATGACGATGCGCTCGCCTTTGTGGACAGTCAGGTTGATGTCCTTCAGCTCGTGGAACTGGCCGTGCCATTTGGAAACTGCCCTGGCTTCAATGATAACCCGCGCGCTCATCGCACTTTGCTCCTGGCGTAGTGCCGTTCGATCCGCGACTGGATCAGCTCGAGGCAGATCGACAGCACCCAATAAATGATGGCGGCCGAGATCAGCATTTCCATGTGCTGGAAGGTCTTCTGGCCGAGCGTTCGTGCCAGGAACATCAGCTCCCAAACGCCGATGACGGAGACCAGCGAAGAATCCTTCAGCATCGAGATGAACTGGTTGCCGGTCGGCGGAATGATGACCGGCAATGCCTGCGGCAGGATGATGCGGCGCATGATCAAGGCGAAGCCGAACCCATGGAGCGCGAGGCCTCCCATTGGCCCCGATCGATGCTCTGAATGCCGGAGCGGAATATCTCGGTCATGTAGGCGCCGTAGCAGAGCGACAGCGCCAGTATGCCGGCGGGCACGGCATTGATGACGAAGCCGAGCTGCGGCAGCATCTCAGGTTCGGGAGCGGCTCCGCCTTGCACAATCCGCAGATGAGGCGTTGACGGTTCTCGAAACTCAGCTGCTCCCGAGTTCCACCAGTTTGCATATTTCCCCGGAGGGGTTGGAGTTGTCTCGTATGGGGATGCAGCGCTGCCTTGCGGGGCGCGGTGCGATGGCCTCATTTCCGAGCACCCCTGACCGCTACACACCGCGATGATGCCCGAAAACTTCCTCGTAGGCCCCCCGTTCCCCGGCTGCATTGGCGACGGGCGAGCCAGCGGGCCACTAGGAACGCTGGAACTACGTGAGATGGCTGCGTGTGGACAATTTGGTGCAGTCTAGGCTTCGACTGGACGGGTGTCACACTACCGCATGGGAAGAGCGCTCTTTCTGGGAAGTAGACGAGAATGGTTAAGCCGAAGAAAAACGACAAGCCAGTTTCAAGGCAGTTCGAGTCTAACATCAACCGTGACAGCAGCTTGCTGCCGATGCTGATCGGCGGGCTTGTCCTGAATCATTATCGGGGCAACCGTCGTTATGATGTTCGTTTAGTTTCGCATGGGTACCGACGCGAATAGCGGCCGTGACCCACCCGCCATTAGGCCTGCTGATCAATTTGACAGGACTCTGGCCTCGTTACGTGGATGTGTGGTGACGCGAGGCTCAACGGCGGGCGCGGTCGATAGAGATGTTGCTGGGCGCGCATCCGTACGCCGCCGCGTCTCCGCCTGCCCATCGCCCGCAGCCGACATCGAGACTTATTACATTTTTGACCTTCGGCTCGAAAGCAGGAGGGGGAACGACTGGGCAACACTGTGGGACTTTCCGTGGGACTTTGCGTGCCGAACTCTGCCAATGTACGCCGTTCGTTCCGCTCTTCCATTTTGGGGCTTGCTCAAAATGGTTCGGAACCCTATGGGGATGCCGTTCGGAGTGTAGCGCAGCCTGGTAGCGCACCTGATTTGGGATCAGGGGGTCGCGTGTTCGAATCACGCCACTCCGACCAGTTTCCTGAACATCCTAGAGCCCGCGCTTCGGGAACCCTGTCGGCCTTCAGAAGTTCTGTTGCCATGGCCGACACTCCAAGGACCCCCACCATCGCCCGCATGTGGCGCGGCCGGACCTTGCCGGAAAAAGCCGACGATTATGAAGCTTACAATTACGAGACCGGCATCAAGCCGCTCATCGAAAAGGCAGTCGGCGTCCAGACATTTCGCGAGGACACGGCGACCCATTCCGAGTTCGTGACGATCTCCTATTGGGAGAGCATCGAGGCAATGGCGCGCTTCACCGGCGGCGGGCCGACCCAGGTCCACCACCTCGACCGCGACGCGGAATTCCTGATCGAGCTGCCGAAGAGCGTGCAAGTGCTGCGCTTGCTCACCAGCCATGGCAAGACGGGCTGAAGGTGTCCAGCATCGAGCAACAGGCCTTGACCTCTGAAGGGAGCCGTCGGCGTGGAACCGAGTAAACCCGCCGGGCGAGTCCCCAACAACCTCGAGCCCGGCGAGCCTACAACCCGATCTGCAATGTGACCGGGACCGGGATCAACCGGCCTCTTCCACACTGCAAGATGGATGCCAGGGAAATGGCTCGAAATGGGACAGCCACGATCGTCCCGCAACTCCGGACGGAAAACCGCTACGCACTTTTCCCGGAGTTGCTCTAGACTCCGGGCAAACGGGGCAAGGGGGACTCTGGATGCCTATACTCGAGGCGCTGCTGTCGCTGATCGGCCCGGCCTATTTGGCCTATTATGGCTTCGCGGTTCCGGTCGCGGTCGCCTGGGCAATCCTGTGCGCTACTCTGTGGGTCTGGAACAACCGGCCGAGCAAGAGGCAGAATGGCAGCGTCGCCCCGTCGCGGATCGCCAGCCTAGTGCTCTTCGTCTTTGTCGCCGCATGCTGCGTGGCGACGCATACGGGGGTCTATCTGCTGGCTCGGCATCTGGCCGGATTATGGGCGTAGAGAGCGCACAATCCCGGAACAGCCTTCCTCGACATCCTAAATATCGAACTCGCCCTGGCCCTCGTCCATGGCGCTGACGGTCTCGGCGGCGAGCGCTCGGGTGATCGGCGTCTTGCGCTCGAGAGCGGCGCGGTCGAGGCGCTCCACGACCCGCATGGCAGTCGCCAGCGAGCGTTCGATGCGCCGCACCAGATATTGCACGACATGCGGCTCGACCTCGACCTGGCGGTCGGCGAAGAGCTTGGTGATAACGCCGGCGAGCAGCAGGTCGTCCGGCTCGTGGATCTCGATGGTCGCCGCCGCTTTCAGCCGCGAGATGAGGTCCGGCAGCGCGACGCGCCAGGCCGAGGGAAAGCGCCGCGCCGTCAGAAGCAGCGTGGAGCCGGCGCCGCGCACGGTGTTGATCAGGTGGAACAGGCCTTGCTCGTCGATCGAGAGCTTGTCGATGTCGTCAATCAGCGCGGGGCTCGCACCTAGCCCGCCAATGTGCTCGCCGATGCTGTCGGGAGCGATGGCGACAGCGTGCGCATGCGCTTGCCAGATCTGGGCGAGATGCGTCTTGCCGGACCCGGGAGGGCCGGCGAGCACCACCACCGGCGCGGGCCAGTCCGGCCAGCGGTCGACCAGTGCTGCGGCCTGCGCGTTGGCGCCTGAGACGACGAGCTCGTCGCGCGAATAGCCGGTACCGTGGCCGAGATCGAGCGGCAGCTGGCGCGGTGGACCGGTTCGTTCGCCAGCCATTTCAGCCACGCGGCTGTGAGCGGCGGCCGCCGCCGCGATCCGCCGGCAAAGGAGGTGCGGGCTCGGTGGCATGGCCGTTGTAGAGCGGCGATTCGAGGTAGCGGGCAATCGCAAAGCGCACCAGCACGGCAATGGCCGCCGAAGCCGGCACCGCAATCAGCAGGCCGACGAAGCCGAACAGCGCACCGAAGGCAAAGAGCGCGAACATCAGCCAAACCGGATGCAGGCCGACGCTTTTGCCGACCAACCTCGGCTGCAGGATATTGCCCTCGATGAACTGGCCGACGAAGAACACGCAGGCCACCGCCACGATCATCGTCCAATCCGGCCAGAACTGGACGAAGGCGACGCCGACAGCAAGCACCAGCCCGGTCAGCGAGCCCACATAGGGGATGAAGGAGATCAGCCCGGCGAAGAAGCCGATGAGGATGGCGAAGTTCAGCCCCGTCAGCGTCAGGCCGGTAGCGTACATGGCGCCCAGCACAAGGCAGAGCGTGCCCTGCCCGCGCACGAAGCCGGCGGTGGCGGTGTTGATGTCACGGGCAAGCGCCCTGACCGTCTCGACATAATCTCGCGGCACCCAGCTGTCGACCACGGCCACCATCCGGTCCCAGTCGAGCAGCATGTAGAAGGCAACGACCGGGGTGACGACGAAGAGGCTGACCACCGAAACCAGCGCCACGCCCGAGCTCCAGATCGAGGTGAAGACGGTGGTGAGCAGCCCGAAGCCGGTGGTGAGCAGCGAGTTCAGTCCTTCGCGCAGGCTGGCCGCGTTGACACCAAAACGCTGCTCCAGCCACTTCGGGTCGAAGCTGGTGATGAGCGACTGCAGGCGGGTGAGGTATTCCGGCAGCTTGCGCGCGAAATCGGCCATCTGCGTGGCCAGCACAGGCACCAGGATAACGAAGGCGAGCACTACGACGACGACGAAGGCAATGAGGATCACCACCGTCGCCATCAGCCGGGAGAGGCCGAGCCGCTGCAGCCGATCGGCCACCGGATCGAGAAAATAAGCGAGCACCATGCCGGCGACGAAGGGCAAGAGGATGCCGGAGAAGACATAGAGGAACAGCGCCAGAAGCACGGCAACGATCAGCCAGAATGCGATCTGCCGGCGCAACGCGGTCGAGGCCGCGGCCGTCCAGGCTTCGCCGTCAGGTGTCCGTGCTGGAATTGCCCGACTTGGTGTTGCTCGTCCGGGAGCCTTCGCCATAGCCACTCATATGCCTTAGCCAGGCCACGAGATAGGCCGCGGCCGAAGCCACGGTCAAGACCCCGGAGAGCAATATGAGCGCCGGCCGGAGCGGATAGAGATGCATGGAAAAGGCAAGCTCGCCCAGCACAAGCGCTGCCAGCGCGATCTGCACGGCGGTGTTCACCTTGGAGACCAAGAGCGGCTTCATCTCGACCGGCTGCGCCATCACGCTGGACAAAAGCACCGCGCAGACGATCAGCGCGTCGCGCGAGACCATGGTCACGACAAGCCAGAGCGGCAGTTCCCCGGCATAACCCATGACGACGAAGACCGAGACCAGGAGGAGCTTGTCGGCGACCGGATCGAGATAAGCGCCGAGCCGCGAGAACAACCGGTAGCGGCGAGCGATGAAACCGTCGACGCCGTCGGAGATGCCGGCGACGAGGAAGCCGGCAAAGGCCCAGTCCCAGCGCGCCTGCAGCATGGCCAGCACCACGGCCGGCACCAGCAGCAGCCGCATGATCGTGATCATGTTGGGTATGGTCACGTGATGTCCCATCATGGGTTTTGTTGGAAGATAGTTGATGGAGATGAGAGGCGCACGCAAGGGAGGAGTTGCGGATCTCCCCGCTCGAGGGGGAAGATGGCCGGCAGGCCACAGGGGGTCGCCTCACGTCGATCGCCGACCTCCATCTCTGGCGCACAAGGCGCTGGAGCTCCACGCGAGGCGACCCCCCTCTGTCGCCTCCGGCGACATCTCCCCCTCAAGGGGGGAGATTGGCTCTCACGCGCCTTGCCCCTCGAAACCATTCATGCGATGAGCCCGCAATGGAAACAGGGATGAGCCGAAGATGAGCAACGGCGACAAGGCCAAGCGCAAGAACGGGCTCACCTATGCCGAGGCGGGCGTCGATATCGATGCCGGCAATCTCATGGTCGAGAAGATCAAGCCGCTCGTGCGCGCGACGCGCCGGCCGGGCGCCGACGGCGAGATCGGCGGCTTCGGCGGCCTGTTCGATTTGAAAGCCGCCGGCTTCACCGATCCGGTGCTGGTCGCGGCCAATGACGGGGTCGGCACCAAGCTCAAGATCGCCATCGATTCCGGCAAGCACGATACGATCGGCATCGACCTCGTCGCCATGTGCGTCAACGATATCGTCGTGCAGGGCGCCGAGCCGCTGTTCTTCCTCGACTATTTCGCCACCGGCAAGCTCGATCCGGACCAGGGCGCGTCCATCGTCGGCGGCATCGCGCAAGGCTGCCGTCAGGCCGGCTGCGCGCTGATCGGCGGCGAGACCGCCGAGATGCCCGGCATGTATCACGACAAGGATTACGACCTTGCCGGCTTTGCCGTGGGCGCGGCCGAGCGCGGCCAGTTGCTGCCCACCGACGACATCGTCGAGGGCGACGTGCTGCTTGGCCTCGCCTCCTCCGGCCTCCACTCCAACGGCTTTTCGCTGGTGCGCCGCATCGTTGCCGCGAGCGGACTTGGCTGGAGCGATCCTGCGCCGTTCAACGATGAGCTCAGCCTCGCCGAAGCGCTGCTCGAGCCGACGCGCATCTACGTGAAGTCGATCCTAAAGGCGATCCGCAACACGCATGGCATCAAGGCGCTTGCTCATATCACCGGCGGCGGTTTTCCGGAAAACATTCCGCGCGTGCTGCCCAAGGATTTCTCCGCCGAGCTCGACCTCGAAGCGATCGACGTACCGCCGGTATTCTCGTGGCTCGCCAGGACCGGCGGCGTCGCGTCGCAAGAAATGATGCGCACCTTCAACTGCGGCATCGGCATGATTCTCGCCGTTGCTTCCGGCCAGGCGGCGCAGGTGGCGGCGGTGCTGCAGGAAGCCGGCGAGACGGTGACGCCGATCGGCCGCATCGTGCCGCGCCGCGACGCCGGCGTCATCTACCGGGGCTCGATCGAACTATGAGCAGGAAACGCACGGTCGTCCTGATCTCGGGCCGCGGCTCCAACATGACGGCGCTGATCGCGGCAGCCAGCGACCCGACCTATCCGACCGAGATCGTCGGCGTCATCTCCGATCGTGCGAACGCCGCGGGCCTCGGCCTCGCGCAGTCGCGCGGCATCGCCACCAAGGTCATTCAGCGCGCCGACCATCCGAGCAAGGACGCACATGACGCTGCGATCGATGCCGCGCTTACCGGCTTCGGCGCCGAGATCGTGGCTCTGGCCGGCTATATGCGCATCCTCGGCCGCGGCCTGGTCGAAAAATGGCAGGGGCGCATGGTCAACATCCACCCTGCCCTTCTGCCTGCCTTCAAGGGGCTGGACACGCATGCGCGCGCCATCCGCGCGGGCGTGCGCATCCATGGCTGCTCCGTGCATTTCGTCACGCCCGAGATGGATGACGGCCCGATCATCGCCCAGGCCGCCGTGCCGGTGATGGTCGGCGACAACGAGGACACTTTAGCCGCGCGGGTGCTGAAGGTGGAGCACCGGCTCTATCCGCTGGCGCTAGGGCTGGTCGCCGAAGGCAAGGCGCGCATGGAAAAGGGCCACACCGTGCTTGCCCATTTCGCCGACGACGCCGACAACGCCACTTCAGTGGTGATGGCGCCCGACCCGCTGCGCGAGGAAACCGACCTCGAACAGCTGGCGCGCATCACGCCGTAGGACTGCCATGGCGACGCCCAGACAACTCCTTGTGCTGCGCCATGCCAAGTCGAGCCGGGACGATCCCAAGCTCGCCGATTTCGACCGTCCGCTCGCCCCGCGCGGGCTGAAGACGGCACCGCTGATCGGGCGCGAGCTTTCGCGGCGCGGCTGGCTGCCGGATCTGGCACTGGTCTCGCCGGCGCTGCGCACCCGCGACACCTGGCGACTGGTCGCCGCCGAATTGCCGAAGCATGGGCCAGCGGAATTCGCCGAGGAGCTCTACGCGGCGGCGCCGGCCGCCATCCTGGCGTGCGTGCGGCAGGCGAAAGCCACCAGCCTGATCGTGATTGGTCACAATCCCGGCCTGCAGAATTTCGTGCTGCGGCTCGCCGGCACCGGATCGGATGAGGGCGTGTTCAAAAAAGTCGAAGCGAAGTTTCCGACGGCGGCACTGGCCCGGTTCACGGTGAAGGAGGATTGGGCGAACCTCGACTTCGGCGGAGCGCGACTGACGCATTTCGTCAGGCCGAAGGATTTGGAATAGAGCGCCTCTGTGCGCAGCCGGGCCTATAGTCACGACACAAGCCGGCCTGCGGATAGCCGGCTCCATAAAAGCAGAGCGGCGGGACAAACCCGCCGCTTTCAGGTCTATCGACGATCGACCGTCTAGTGGTTGCCGAACAGATCGCGGTCGGCGCCCTGGGCAACCGGCTTCTGGACGTTCGCATCAGACTTCTTGACCGAAGCGGTGTACGAGGTATCGACCGAAGCAGCCGGCTGGTGGGCGTTGGCCGAACCGTAGTTGTCGGAACCGGCGAAAGCGGCACCGGTGGCAACGAGAAGCGCAGCGGCGGTAAGAGCGATCTTGGTCATTTCAGTTACTCCAGATTTGAGGGGTGAGTTTGAAGAGGTCGGGCTGGCGGCCGGTTAGTGGTTGCCGAACAGGTCGCGGTCGCTGCCCTGGGTGACGGGCTTCTGGACATTCGCATCAGACTTCTTGACCGAAGCGGTGTACGAGGTGTCGACCGAAGCAGCCGGCTGGTTGGCGTTAGCCGAACCGTAGTTGTCGGAGCCGGCGAAAGCAGCACCAGTGGCAACGAGAAGGGCAGCGGCGGTAAGAGCGATCTTGGTCATTTCAGTTACTCCAGATTTGAGAGTTGTGGTTCTGATCGGTTCGGGACGGAGGCCTAGCGGCCCCAAATGCCCTGGCCGGATTCCGGCTGGTTCTGATCGGGCGTGATCCTGAGATCGCGCTGCTCGAACTTGCGGATCGAACCGGTGATGCTGCGGTCGATGTTGTCGCCCGACCGCGGCGCAACCGACTGGGTGACGGCCGGCTGGTTGACGTTGTCGGAACCGTAATGGTCGCTGCCGGCGAAGGCGCTGCCCGTGGCAACGAGAAGGACCGCGGCGGTAAGAGCAATCTTGTTCATTTTAGGTACTCCAGATTTTCAAAATTCTGTCCGTCAAGTGGCGTGCCGTAATGGAAATTCGCGTCGCTCGGACCACCCCGAGATGGGTCGGTCCTGTTGCCATTTCCAATCACGAAGATGTGCAAATCGAACCGTTCGGTTCGACCTTGAAATCGCGTGAACAGCGCGGCTGCCACATTCTTTTGTTTGAATATCAACTACTTGCAGTGTTAGCCGACGAGGTTTCACGGTCTGGACAACGAGCCAGCGTTCACCTGAGTTACACGAACCGTCAACATAAATTGAACCGAACCGTTCGGTTTTATCCATCGCGCGAGCGAATTGGGCCTCCAGGCTGACCGACGGAACCGATTTCAGCCGGCGTTTGCCTTGTCCGCGGATCGAGACTATCGATTGCTTTCAAACTGTCCGTTCGGACCGCCGGGCCGCGCTTGCGAAAGCCCGGCGCCACCCGGATGGAGGCATTGCCGAACAGCGATGGACGATGCGGCTCCTGCTTGTCGAAGACAATCGCGAACTGGCCGATTGGCTGAGCAAGACGCTGCGCCAGGCGAGCTACGTCGTCGACGTGGTACATGACGGCGAGGACGTCGAGCATGCGCTGGCGGCCGGCGACCATGCGCTGATCATCCTCGACCTCGCCCTGCCGCGCATGGGCGGGATGGAGGTGCTGAAGCGGCTGAGGGCACGCGGCAACCCGGTGCCGGTCATCGTGCTCACCGCCAACGCCAGTCTCGACGGCCGGGTGAAGGGCCTCAACGAGGGCGCCGACGACTATCTGGCTAAACCCTTCCAGATCGAGGAACTGGAAGCGCGCATCCGCGTGCAGCTGCGCCGTGCCAACGACCGGACAGCGCCCGTCATCTCCTGCGGCGACCTCGTCTTCGACACCAACACCAGGCTGTTCTCGCTCGGCGGCGCGGCGCTTTCGCTGACGCCGCGCGAACATGCGGTGCTGGAACAGCTGGTAGTCAAGGCGGGGCGCACGGTGAGCAAGGCGGCACTCTCGACGGCGATCTACGACTTCGACACCGACGCCGATCCCAGCGCCATCGAGATCTACGTGCATCGGCTGCGCAAGAAGCTGGAAGGCTCGCGCGTGCAGATCGCCACCTTGCGCGGCCTTGGCTATCTGCTCCGCCATGAAGATTAGGGCCATGAAAATTAGCAGCCTCCGCCTGCAATTGCTGGCCTGGGTGGTGCTGCCGCTGACCGCGCTGGTGACGGTCAATCTGTGGACCAGCCAGCGCAACGCGCTGGCGACGGCAGATCTGGTCACCGACCGGATGCTGGTCGGCTCGGCGCGCGCGATCGCCGAGCGGGTGGCGATGGCCGAAGGCGTGCTCGACGCCACCATTCCGCCGGCGGCGATCGAGATGTTCGACACCGGCGACCGCGACAGCGTCTACTACCGGGTCGAGACCGCCAACGGCCGGCTGCTGACCGGATATCCCGACCTCCCCCAGGCGTCGCAGAGCGGCAGCATCGAGGCTTCCTATCGCGATCGTCGGCTGCGTCTGACAACGCTCAGCCATGCCGTGATCGGCGCCGGCACGGATTCGCCGATCAGGGTCACGGTGGGCGTCACGCTCGCCGGCCATGACGCGATGGTGCAGCGGCTGTGGTTCAGCGCCTTTGCCCAGCAGCTGGCGCTGGTGGCGATCGCCGGCCTCTTCGTGCTGCTTGGCCTGCGCCGCGGGCTGGCGCCGCTGATGCGCCTGCGCGATACGGTGCGCTCGCCGGATCGCAGCGATCTCGACCCGGTCGAGGTGCCGGGCGCGCAAAGCGAGATCCGGCCGCTGATCGACGCGCTCAACGCCTATATGGAGCGCGTGCGGGCACAGATGGCGGCGCAGCGCCGCTTCATCGCCAATGCCGCGCACCAGCTGCGTACGCCGCTGGCGCTCATGTCGACACAGGCGAGCTATGTGCTGCGCGAAAGCGCCGCCGACCGGCGCGAGGAGGCGCTGGTGGCTCTACAGGCAGGCTCCGGCCGGCTGGCGCGGCTGGCCGAACAGCTGCTCACGCTGTCGCGCGCCGAGCCGGGCAGCCGCCGGCCGCGTGCCGACCGCATCGACCTCACCGAAGCCGCCCGCGAGGTGCTGGAAACACATGCGCCGAAGGCCGTCGAGCGCAACATCGATCTTGGGCTCGAGGAAGCCGGACCTGTTCCCGTCATCGGCGACGGCACCATGCTGCGCGAGATGATCGTCAACCTGGTCGACAACGCGCTGCGCTACACGCCAGCCGGCGGCACGGTGACCGTCCAGCTGGCCGCGATCGGTCGCGAGGGCGTGCTGACGGTCACCGACACCGGTCCCGGCATTCCGGCCGAAGAGCGCGAGCAGGTCTTCGAGCGCTTCTACCGCATTGCCGGTGCTGCCGAGGAAGGCAGCGGGCTCGGACTCGCGATCGTACGCGAGGTGGTCGAGAATGCCGGCGGCAGCGTTGCGCTTGGCGGGGCCGCCGGCAGCGGGCTCAGGGTCGAGGTCCGGCTGCCGCTCGCCGCGCCCCAGGACAGGCCGACTGGAGCGGTCAGGCCCCCTGCTCGTTGAACGGCGCCGGACGCCATTTGACGACGTAGTTCTCGAAACGGGTGATGATGAACTCCACCACCAGCGCCATCACCGCCAGGATAATCATGGCGGCGAAGACGCCATTGGCGTTGAACGCGCCCTGGGCGGTCGAGATCAGCAAGCCCATGCCCTGCTTGGCGCCGAGGAACTCGCCGACCACGGCGCCGACCAGCGCGAAGCCAAAGCTGACATGCAGGCTCGCCAGGATCCAGCTCATGGCCGATGGGATGATGACTGTGGTGGTGATCTGGTAGGGCGAGGCGCCGAGGATCTGAGCGTTGGCGATCATCGCCCTGTCGGCCTCGCGCACGCCCTGGAAGGCGTTGGCGAAGACCACGAAGAACACCATGACGACGGCCAGCGCCACCTTGGAGGCCATGCCGAGGCCGAGCGCTATGATGAAGACCGAGCCCAGAACGACGCGCGGCACCGAGTTGGCGATCTTGATGTAGATCGAGAAGACATCCGCCAGGAGCTTGTTGCGGCCAAGGATGATGCCGGCGGCGATGCCGCCGACGGCGCCGATGGCGAAGCCGAGGAAGGTTTCCTCGAGCGTCACATAGATCTGCAGCCAGAGCGGCCCCTGCGAGGTGCCCTCGGTGACCCAGGACCAGATCTGCTCCCAGATGCCGGAGGGGCTTGAGAAGAAGAACGGATCGATGACGCCGTGATCGGCGCCAAGCTCCCAAAGAGCGAGGAAGACGATCAGGATGGCGAGCCGCAGGCCGATGACCAAGGCATGGCGGCGGCGCAGCCGCGCCCTCGCCCGGGCTTCCGCGGCGACGATCGAGGTCGCGCGGGCGGCTTGGTGAGAGGCTGGAGAGATGGCGGTCATGGCAAGTCTCCTTTCAATGGCCGGTCTGCAGGCCGCGGCTCTGGCCGAGCTGCACTTCCTCGCGCAGGTCGTTCCAGATCACCTTGGCGATCTCGATGAATTTCGGATCGTAGCGGATGTCGGCCATGACACGCGGGCGCGGCAGGTCGATGCGGTAGACACTCTTCACCGTGCCCGGCCCGGCGGTGAGCACATAGACCTTGTCGGCCAGTGCCACCGCCTCCTCGAGATCGTGAGTGACGAAGACGACGGAGGATTTGAGATCCGACCAGAGGCCGAGCAGCTCGTCCTGCATGGCGGTGCGGGTCTGCATGTCGAGCGCGCTGAACGGCTCGTCCATCAGCAGAATCTTCGGCTGGTTGATGAAGGTTTGCGCTAGCGCGACCCGCTTGCGCATGCCGCCAGAGAGCTGGTGCGGATAGTGTTTCTGGAAACGCGCAAGGCCGACGCGTGCGATCCAGTCGCGCGCCCGGTCATAGGCTTGCGCCTTCGGCGTGCCGCGATAGAGCGGGCCGGCGGCGACATTGTCGATGACGCTGCGCCACGGAAACAGCGCGTCCGCCTGGAAGACGAAACCGATGTCGCGGCTGATCTCGGTTACGGGATTGCCCATGACGCGGACATTGCCGGTCGTCGGCCTGAGCAGCCCGGTGACGAGGTTGAGCGTCGTCGACTTGCCGCAGCCGGTCGGCCCGACGACGCAGGCGAACTCGCCGCGCGCCACCGTCATGGTGAAATCGCGGATGGCCGTCATCATGTGGCCGTCGGGGGTGACGAAGCGCAGCGTCACATCGTCGATGGCGATCGCGGCATCGGCCGGCGCCGCGGCCGGAGACAATTTCTCGGCCGCCATGGTTTGCAACTGCATGGCACACTCCTGTAGCGATGGTGCGAGGATGGCTGGGGGCTCGGGCCCATGGGCCCGCCGCGCCTCGGCATCCGGAAAGGCGCCGCTGCCGAATTGATTCCGACAAGCGGCGCAACTTGTTGTTCTTCAACGACCGAGCCGGCAGGCCCGGCTCCCTGTCGGCGCTACTTGGCGGCGTCGACGAATGCCGTGGTATAGGTCTTCGACAGATCGATCTGCTTGCCCTGCAGGCTTTTCGAGAAGGTCGACAGCACCTTCAGCACCGTCTCCGGGCCATCGGCGGGCATGCGGCCGTCAGGCGTGAACATCGCCTTGCCGCCGGCCAACCCTTGCACATAGAGGTCCTTGTTGCCGGCGTAATAATCCTTCGGCATCTGGTCCGCGATCTCTTCGGCCGAATGGCTGGCGATATACTTCATCGTCTTGACGAAAGCGTTGGCGAGCTTCTGCGCCTCGTCCTTATGGCTCTCGATCCAGGCGGACTGGACATAGAAGGATGCCGCCGGATAGTCGCCGCCCAGCGCTTCCCTGGTCTTTTCGGGCGTGCGCATATCGACCAGCACCTTGGCCTCGCCGGTCTGAAGCAGCTTGGCGATGGTCGGCTCGGTGGTCATGCCGGCCTGGATCTGGTCCTGCTTGACGGCGGCGATGAAAGTGTTGCCGGCGCCCACCGGCAGCAGCGTGTAGTCGCCCGGCTTCAGGCCGTTGCGCACGGCGAGATACTGCGTCAGGAAATCGGTCGAGGAGCCAAGACCGGTGACGCCGAGCGTGGCGCCCTTGAAGTCGGCCGGCGACTTGATTTCCGGATGCTTGGCCGAAACCAGCTCGACCTCGCCCGGCGCCTGGCTGAACTGGACGATCGACTGGATGTATTTGCCCTTCGACTGCAAGTCGACGGTGTGATCATAGAAGCCGACGACGCCCTGCACGGCACCGGCCAGCAACTCATTCTCGGCCTCGACGCCGGCGCGGGAGTTGACCAGCTCGACATCGAGCCCCTCATCCTTGAAGTAGCCGAGCTGCTGGGTGAGCACGGCCGGCAGGTAGATCTGCTTTTCCATGCCGCCGACGATGATAGTGATCTTGTCGGCAGCCGATGCCGCCGTGGCGCCCGCGGCGACGATGGCAAACGAAAGCGCCGCCGAACGCAAGACGCACTTCGAGATGAAACCGGTCACGTAACTTCCTCCACCTGGGCGGCGTGCCACCAGGCCACGCCGCATTTCCTCCTTGCCGGCCCGCTCCCGGACCGATCCCGCGGCGAACGCCGCAAAAATGTCATGGCATGCCCAAGCTTTCAGCTGGCTTTCAGTCATTTTAGCGGCCGAAAGAGCGAATTCCGCAGCTATCGCTGGTCACGAAGCGGCGAAGCCAAGCACATCGTGCATGCCGTATTCGCCTGGACACTGTCCGGCCACCCAGAGTGCCGCCGCGATGGCGCCGCGAGCAAACATCGAGCGGTCGCCAGCCGAGTGCGAGAGCGTCAGCGCCTCGCCCTCGGCGAGGAAGCTGACGGAATGCTCGCCGATGATGCTGCCGCCGCGCAGCACGGCGAAGCCGATCTCGCCGGCAGGGCGTGTGCCGACAATCCCATTTCGAGCGCGCCGCGCCACTTCGTCCAGCCTGACGCCGCGTCCGCGCGCCGCCGCCTCGCCCAACATCAGCGCCGTTCCGGACGGCGCATCGACCTTGAAACGGTGGTGCGCTTCCAGGATATCGATGTCGCAATCGTCAGCCCCAAGCGCCCGCGCCGCCTGCTCCACCAGCCCGGTCAGCATGTTGAGACCCAGCGAGTAACTGCCGGAGCGCACGATCGCGATCGTCTTCGCCGCGTCGGCGATCGTCTCCAGCTCGGAACCATCTAAGCCGGTGGAGCCGATCACCAGCGCCGGACCGCCGCGCGCCGCGCATGCCTTTGCTAGTTCGACCGACGCCGCCGGCGTGGTAAAGTCGATGACGACGTCGGCAAGCGCCAGCGCCGCGTCGCGCGCGACCAGCCCCTCGCCCGTGCTGCCCGGTCGATGGAAGCGGGCGACAAGCTCCAGCCGCGGATCGACCTGCACCGCCTCCGTCATCTCCCGGCCCATGCGGCCGAGCGCGCCGGCGATGGCTATTTTCAATGGCTGTTGCGGCAAGGGACACCTCGCCCGTCGCTTCGCTCCTTGCTCCGTCCTTGGATGACGAAGCAACGGGCGTTTTCGGCTAATCTCCCGGGCATGCGACCTGCCGAGCTCGCGCCACAGACCATCACAGCGCCCTGAGCCAGACCTTGTTGTCGTGGAGGGCAGCACCGCCATAGGGCGCCGGGGCGTCGGCACCGGTCAGCACGTTGATGCCTTCGCCGCGCTCATGCGCACTGTTCGGCCAGATGCCTTCCGCAATCACCACGCCGCGCTTCACGCCGTCGAAGAACCTGGCATGCAGCACCACGTCGCCGCGCCGGTTGCCGATCTCAACGCGGCCGCCGTCCTCGATGCCAAGCGCCGCGGCATCTTCCGGGTGCAGCAAAAGCTCCGGCCTGCCTTCCTTGGCTTTCGACACCGGCGTCTCGGCAAAACTGGAATTGAGGAAGTTGCGCGCCGGCGAAGTTGCCAGCCGGAACGGATGCTCTTCGTCCGCGACCTCGATCAGCTCGACATGGTCGGGGAATTGGGGCAGACGCTCGACCGGTCCGAACAAGCCCATGCTCTTCGGCGGCCGGTTGGGCGCTGACTGCCCGGTCCAATTGGGCCGGAAGTGGAATTTCTTGTCGGCATGGCCGAAGCCGTTGATGAAATGCGCGTCGTCGAAATCGGGTTGCAGGTCGACCCACTTCTGTTCCTTCAGGCTGTCGAAGCTGCCTAGCCCGCGCTTGCCGAGGATGATGTCGATATGTTCTTTCTCGGTCAGGCCAAAGCCCGGCCGGTCGCCGACGCCCAGCCGTTTGCCGAGCTCCTCATTGAGGTAGTGGTTGGTGCGCGGCCCCTCCGGCGGCTCGATCAGCTTGGGGCCGAGCGTGATGTGCTGGTTGCCGCCACCCTTGTAGATGTCGTCATGTTCCAGAAACATCGTCGCCGGCAGCACGACGTCGGCGAGCTTGGCCGTATCGGTCATGAACTGCTCGTGCACGCAGGTGAACAGGTCCTCCCGCAGGAAACCTTTTCTGACCAGCCGCTGCTCGGGCGCGACATTGGCGGGATTGGTGTTCTGGATCAGCATCGCCGTCACCGGCGGGCCGCCATAAAGCGCATCCTCGGCACCGGTCAGCACCGGGCCGATGCGCGAATGATCGAGATAGCGCACCTTCGGGTCGCGCATCGCGGTGCCTTCGAGCACATCCTGGTTCAGCTTGAAGATGCCGGAATTGGAGTGAAAGGCGCCGCCGCCCTCATATTGCCAGGCGCCGGTAACCGCCGCGATGCATGAGGCGGCATGCATGTTGACCGAGCCGTTGCGCTGGCGCGCAAAACCGTAGCCGAGGCGGAAGTAGGTCTTCTTCGTTGTGCCGACCAGATGCGCGAAGGTCTCGATCTCGGTGACTGTCAGACCCGTGATTGCCGCCGCCCATTCGGGCGTGCGCGTCCTCAGATGTTCTTCCAGCCCGCGCGGATCGTCGGTGTATTTTTCCAGATAGGCGCGGTCGGCCATGCCGTCGCGAAACAAGACATGCATGACCGCGCAAGCCAGCGCGCCGTCGGTGCCGGGTTTGAGCACCAGGCCGAGATCGGCCTGCTTCATGGTGGCGTTGTCGTAGATGTCGATGGCGACGATCTTGGCGCCGCGCTCTTTTCGCGCCCTCGTCGCATGGGTCATGACATTGACCTGTGTAACCACGGCATTGGTGCCCCAGATCACCACGCAGTCGGACTTCGCCATCTCACGCGGATCGGGGCCGCGCAGAGCGCCCGCTCCCATCATCCAGCCGGTCCAGGCGAGATTGGTGCAGATCGAGCCGAAGAAGCCCGAATATCTCTTCGCGTGCCGCAGCCGCTCGATACCGTCGCGCTGCACCAATCCCATCGTACCGGCGTAAAAATAGGGCCAGACCGTCTCCGAGCCGTATTTCTCTTCGGCCGCGATGAACTTCTCGGCGACGAGGTCGAGCGCCGCTTCCCAACTGGCTTCCTTCCAGGCGCCCTCCCCCTTGCCGCCCGCGCGCACCAGCGGCTTCAGCAGCCGGTCGGGGTGATGGACGCGGTCCGCATAGCGCGCGACCTTGGCGCAGACGACTCCTGCCGTGTAGCTGTTCGCTTTCGCGCCGTGGACGCGGCCGATGCGGTTATTGTCGAGCAGCTCCACCTCGAGCGCGCAGGTGGAAGGACAGTCATGCGGACAGGCCGAATGGCCGATCCCGAGCTTGGCGTGCTGGTTCATGCGAGGGTGTGTAGCGGGTTTTGCGGGAGAGGTGTAGGGCCAGATGGGGCTCCTCCTTCTCCCCTTGTGGGAGAAGGTGGCCGAGCGAAGCTCGGTCGGATGAGGGGTGTTGGAAGGATCGCTACGACAAAGAAATGGGCGATCGAAGCCGCCTGTTGTTCGGCGCGTCACTCCATCCAACACCCCTTGTATCTGCGCGGAGGAGACTTTGTGCGAGAAGAGCGACTGAGCCTCGAACCGGACGGCCATCCGATTCG
>NZ_JARTVP010000014.1:0-113455 GCF_029625865.1 Mesorhizobium sp. WSM4887 | reverse complement strand
TTCTCTTGCGCGGCCCCCCCCCCCCCACCCCCCCCCCCGCCCCCGCCGGCCCCCCCCCCCCCCCCCCCCGGGGGGGGGCGCGGCGGCCCGCGGGCCCCCCCCCCCCCCCCCCCCCCACGGCGCAGACGGTACTCCCGCTTGTCGCCGAGATAGATGCTGTCGTCGAGATGCATCTCGATGCCGTCCGGGTGCAAGGGACCGCGGTACTTCGAGATCGACACTCTCGCGATGGGCGGGATCATCCCGCTTATCCTTTCGAGGCCAGCTCACCATGGCAAGGAGGGAGGAAGGCGACCGCAGACCCAATAAGTGATCGCCCTTGCCCTCGATCACGTGGCGAGACAGCCATCACAAAGCCCGTCGCCTCGAGCACTACGAGCGTGCGACGTTTTGGCCATGAAAACCGAGAACCGTGAGTGGCCGAACCCGGTTGCGCATAATCCGGCGGAAGAGTTCCACTTCGGGTAAGGTTGAAGGCCGCAGGAGGCAGGATCGGGCTATCTTTCCCGAAAGGCGCGCTGGAACGAGTCCACCAGCGGCTTGGTCAGATAGCTCAGAAAGGTTCGCTCGCCGGTTGAAATGAAGGTTTCGACCGGCATGCCTGGGTAGATCTGCTCGGGCTTGACCTGCGGTGGCAGCTTGTCGGCCATCTTAAGCCGCACGGTGTAATAGGGCTGTCCAGTGCTGGGAGTGGTCAGCCGGTCCGCCGAAATGTAGAAGACCTTTCCCGGCACTTTTGGTGTTGTCCGTGCGTTCAGGGCCGTGAACATCATGTTCGCGCCTTGGCCGACTCGGATAGAATCGATGTCTTCAGGCTTGATCTTTGCCTCGACGATAAGTTCCTTCGTCGGCAGAAGCTCCATCGCAGGCTCGCCAGCACGAATGACGCTGCCTTCGGAATTGTACAGAGAGCGGACGATGATGCCGTCCGCCGGGGCACGAATGGTCGTTCGCACCAGGACCGATCGAGCGGCGTTGATTTGTTCCTCAAGGTCGGCCACCTCTACCCGGGCTTTGTTCAGTTCGGTGACAGCATCCTCGACCCGGGTGGTTGTTAGTCTTTCAATCTGCTGGCGCGCTTCCACGATCTGGGTGGCCGCGCTGGCGATTTGCGCCTCCAGCGATCCCTCCTGACCTACCAACTCGGCGGTGCTGCGCAGAAGGTCGGTGTATTCGGAACGATTTGTCAGTCCCTTGTCGAGCAAGTGCTTTTTGCGTTCCGTCTCGGCATTGACGATCGCGAGCTGGTTTGCCGCAGCATCCTTTTGCGCCTTCAAGCCGGCAACAGCTTCCTGAAGGGCTGCCACCCGTTCCCTAAGGATCTCCTGATCTGCGCCATAGCGCGCTAGCCGAGCCCGGAACTCCTTGGTTTGCTCTGCAAAGACGTCACTGAATTCGGACGCGTCTGAGTAGGCGCCTAAATCGCGGGGCAGGACGATTTTCTCCAGGCCATCCCGTTCTGCCTCGAGCCGCGCGATCTCAGCCTTTTGTGCGACCCACTGTTTGAGGACTCGGTTGAGCTGCGACTGCGCCACCGTTGGATCGAGCACGATCAGCGCCTGCCCTCGTAAGACTCTGTCACCCTCTCGAGCTTTGACGCTGCTGACCACGCCACCTTCGAGATGCTGGATCATGACATTCTGTCCAGCTGCTGCAATCACTCCTGGCGCGATCGTTGCTCCGGCAATCGGCGCCATTGCGCCCCAGAATACGAAGCCAAGCAAGAAAACGGACACGCTTGCATACCCCGCGAGCGTGATGCGATCTGTGCGTGTGTCGACGTTGCGCTGCCAGCTATACGTCCTGGCGCCGATGGCTTGGCTAGTCATTAGCGACCTTTATCTCGCCTCGAGCAGATGAGGGGAAAGGCACCACTCCTTCGCGCGACTGAGAGGCTGCGGGCCACCCCGCTTGGGCGCGTCGCTCGACAAGTCTATCGAGCACGCCCTTGGTCAAACCGTAGATCTCGACCTGGCCATTGCGTAGCATCAATACGCGATCGCATTTGGAAGCGAGAGAGGGCCGATGGGTTATGACAAGCACGGTCGTTTTTCGTGAACGCGCCCCGCTAATCGCGCGCTCGAGCGCGGCTTCGCCGTTGGAATCGAGATTTGCATTGGGCTCGTCGAGAACCAGCACCTTGGGATCGCCGTAGAAGGCCCGAGCAAGCCCGATGCGTTGACGCTCGCCACCCGAAAGGCGAACGCCGGTCGGGCCGATCAGCGTCGAGTAGCCATCCCTCTGACCCAGGATGAGCTCATGCACTTGGGCCCGCTGGGCTGCTTGAACCAACTTCTCGCTGGGCGCATTCGGTTCGAACCGCGCGATATTTTGCGCGATGGTTCCCGGGAAGAGTTCCACATCTTGCGGCAGGTAACCAATATGGCGGCCGAGTTGTTCCGGGTCCCAGTTCCGAATATCGCCGCCGTCGATCCGGATCGCCCCAGAGCGGGGCGCGATCGCACCGACGATGAGGCGCGCCAAAGTCGATTTTCCAGCCTGGCTCGGCCCTACGATCGCGACTGTCTCGCCGGCGGCGACCTCAAAGGTCAAGCGCTTGATCAGCGGCAGCGAGCCATCGGCCGCGCCCGGAAGATGATAGACTATTTGCTCCACGCTTAGCGCTCCTTCAGGAGCCGGCAATGCTACGTTCTCCTGGTTGTCGAGCCCGGACCGGAGAGCCGAAAGCCTCTTCCACGCAAGATTGGCGTCGATGATCTGCCGCCAACTCCCAATGATCTGATCAAGAGGTTGCAGAGCGCGCGCCGAAATCATCGAGGACGCAAATATCATACCGGCGGTCATCTCGTTGTGCAGAACCAGATAAGCGCCGGCCCCCAATATCGCGATCTGCAGTGTCGAACGAGTGGTGCGCGATACACCGCCATAAAACGAATTGATGCGAGCGAGCCCATCCGAGGCGTGTAGAGAGCCGGAAAAACGGGTGCCCCAGAATTCTATCGCGTTGGACACCATGCCAAGTGCGCGAACGGTTTCGAAGTTTCGGGCGAAAGCCTGCGCCGAATTCATCGAGGCGTTGAGACTCTCCGCCGCCTCCTTGCCAGGTCGCGAGCTCGCGACCTGGTTCAGCATGGCGATGGCGACCATGAGAACCGCCCCGACGACCGTCACGAGGAAGAGCAGCGGATGGATGAAATAGAGCAGGCCTACGAAGATCGGCCCGAAAGGAAGGTCGAAGAGAAAGAAAATCGTTCTCGAAGCGATGAAGCCTCGCACGGTGGCCAAGTCGCGCAAGGCTTGAACATCGCCGAGGCCAGCGCGAGGGCCACTCATTGCAGCGAGAAAAGACGATGTGCCCAAAGAGACATCCAGTCGCGCCGCGAGCCGGCTTGCGTATACACCCCGCACGACTTCGAGCACGCCGAAGAGCAAGAGCGTCGAAAGCGCAAGCAATGTTAGATAGGTGAGCGTGTCCAAATTGGCGGCGGGCAACACCCGATCATAGACCTGCAGCATGTAGAGAGGCAGAACTAGCACCAGGGTGTTCATCACCGCGGAGAACAGGCCCATTTCGACCACGCTCTTCGACAGCACCCTTCTATTCGTGTAACTGGGCATCCCCGAAATCGTCTCTTTTGGTTAAGCGATCATTTTAGACAATGTTTATATATCATGCCAAGCAGCCGCGCTATCGCTTGCGACCTTTTGACAGCCTAGCCTCACTTTCACCGGAAGTTATCCACCGGGCATCCAGTTCGGCTGGGACGCCAGGAACCACCAATCCAGGATGGCGCTAAGCGTCTGATTCTCAAGCAGAGAATTGAATCGTCCAAACCTCGAAATTGCCCTAGTCAGCCAATCGTTTGCTGGCAGTGAAAATGACGTCTGCGAACGAGGCGGCGTGAAACTCTGGTTGCTACATGTTCTCCAATAATAGCGCCGCCGCCGCAGCAAGCTGGCCGCCGATAATGGTGTCGCCGCCATCGGCCCGATCGGTTTGGAATTGGTGATGGCAGCGCCGACCGCAAAGGCCAGCGCATGCGCATCCGCGGCGATCAATGCGGCCGACGTTTATGGCAACTTGATCGGCGTCCGCCGCCTTTCTGATCGGTGACCGTCGGAACCAGGCACGGCGGGGGGCGCGCCCGCCCCTCGCCATGCCATGGTCCGATCGCATGAACGATCAAACGACGAATACGTCGTGATAGGTCAGTGCCGCTCCGGGCTCCAGGTGGGCGATTTCCACCTGCGGGGCCGATCTCGAGCCGTCGGGATCATAGGACAAGACGCCCGTGGCCCGGTTGTAGAGCAGGTGATCGTTGCTATGGGTGGCGTGTTCTCGCAACTCAAAATACGACGAGTTCACCTGCGTCGGGCTGGACGAGGAACCGGCGCCGAGTTGGGTGAAGACGGCGTTGTCGAGATAGAGCGCGTCATTTACCGCGTCGAAGTCGGTCAGCGTGTCGACATTGCCGGCGCCATAGGCGGTGTCAAACACAAAGGTGTCGTGGCCCGCGCCGCCGGTCAGCACGTCGTTGCCACCCTTGCCCCGCAATGTGTCGTTGCCAGCCAGGCCATCAAAGGTATCGGCCGCGGCAGTGCCGACAAATGTATCGTTCCCGGTCGTTCCGTGGGTCGGGTCCGTCGGCAGGGTCGGAGATGACGGTAGCGGGTCGGTCGGCACGGCCGGAGATGACGGCAGCGGGTCCGTCCCGTCATGGGCTGCATGCCAGGCCGCCTTGGCGTTGGCCCAGTAATCGCGGGCCGCTTGGCCTTGAAGGACCGTCCAGCCGGCGGGCGGCATTGGATAATCCGCCGGCAGTGGCGTGTCGGAGAGGTTGAGATAGTAATTGCCGTGCGACTCGACCGTCTTGTCCCAGGCCCGTTGCACCCGCTCCAAGCCGTTGTGGTCAACGTCGGTGATCGCCACCACGCAGTCGATGAAGCGCAAGCTAGGAACGATATCGTCAGCGCCTGTGCCCTTGTCCAGTTTGAACGGCGAACCGTGCGTCATCTCGCCTTTGCGAAGATACTCTCCCATGCCTAGAAGCATGCCATCCATGGTGACCGTGTTGTCAGACCCATCGACGTCACCGTCGCCAAGGCTCACTCCGGAAAACACGTGGTCGAACAGCGAATCCCGGATGGTGCCGCCGATGACGTCGTCGTCCTCGACCGCGTCGTCTCGTGAGTAGCCGACATAGGTATCCTCGATGAGGAAGGTGCCAGTGCCGCCGACACGGATGCCATCCCAGGGCTTGGTGATCGTCCAGTCGTCGATGACAAAGTTGTGGGCTGAATTCACGCGGACTGCGGCGGAGTTGACGTAAACGTCCTCCCAGGCGCCGGTTTGGGAGACCGTGCCGTTGATCGTGCCGCCCGACGCCACGAGGTTGTCGCCGGGGTTGACGACCGCGAAGGGATAGAGGTTGGTGGAGCTTCCCTGATTGGCGACAATCCACGAGGCTTTGCTGGCATCGATAGTGGTGTCGGCGGGGAGACCGGATGCTTTATATTGGCGGTAGCCGTAGTCACCGCTCAAGACAATGGTATTCGTATCGGCCATTCTTGGCGACCTTTCACACCCCCACCCTTTCTGCCCAACATGCCTGAAGCCCGAATGGCTCGCGGCCAAAAGAGCCCAGGTTAGCGGTATGGAGCAAATCACAAAATTTAAAAAAAGTGTCTCAAAATGTAACAATATATCTCTCGCGGGAATTGGGTGGCGCGGCGATTTCAGCGCGGATTCTCTTCAGTGGTCTCAACGCGGCTTTCGATCCCTTGCCACCTCCAAAACCCACCGGCCTCGCAGGAGCAGTCCATGAGCGGAGACGGTGCGCACGGGTTCCATCGTTGCAAATCATCGAAATCCGGACGATTGGCGAGACGATCAAATTCGTCCGTGAGTTATGGGGCAAGAACGCACGCCGGGATGTCGAGCGCCCGGCAATGAACTGACCGATATTTGCGTCAGCTCGAGATCACGCTCTCTCAATATGAAGTGGAAGTCCGTGCTCTGGTCGCGGCGAGCTGTGGGGCAGGTCCCTCGACAATATCGGCCCGACCTCCTATATGCTTCGCGCAAAAGCACGGAGAAAGGGTGTGTCCCGAGAGCGTGACGTGCTTATGTGGCGCGAAGCCGGGAAACTTGCGTTATCTGGCGACTATGAAGGATGGCTTGCCATCGAATGGGAGCTTCGTAGCAGAGGATTCTCACGCGCCAAGCTGTTGTTCGATAACGACCGGGTCCGAAAAAAATTGGATGAGATCTGCAAGAGGGCACAGGAGCAACGCGCCGACCCCAAACAGACCTAAAGACCAGAAACGCCCCGCCTTTCCAGAACCCAGCCAACCTTTCTCTCTTTCCGATGAGTTGCATTTCTCCACGCCAGGTTTCTCGCCAGGCAGGCGATAGCGCCGGCCTAAACCTTTTCCGCCGACAGACGTTGTTTGTTCCAGACGGACCGAGCGACCGGCAGCGGAGAGGATCACCCGATGTATTTCATGGCACTGGCCACCGACTACGACGGCACGCTGGCGCATGACGGACTGGTCACCGCCAGCACGCTGTCGGCGCTGAAGAAGCTGAAGAAGTCCGGCCGCAAGCTCATCCTGGTCACCGGCCGCGAACTGCCCGATCTCAAAGAGGTGTTTCCGGAGGTCGGGCTATTCGACAAGGTGGTGGCCGAAAACGGCGCGCTGATCTACACGCCGGCGAGCGAAGAAGAGCAAACAATCTCGCCCTCGCCTTCCGCCGATTTCGTCGACAGACTGAAGAAGCGCGGCGTCAAGCCGCTCTCGGTCGGCCGCTCGATCGTTGCCACCTGGGAGCCGCACCAGGCCACCGTGCTCGACGTCATCAAGGAGCTCGGCCTTGAGCTGGAGATCATCTTTAACAAGGGCGCGGTGATGATCCTGCCCTCAGGCATCAACAAGGCCACCGGACTGGCGGCTGCGCTCAAGGACCTCAGATTGTCGCCGCATAATGTGGTGGGCATCGGCGATGCCGAGAACGACCACGCCTTCCTCAGGGCTTCGGGTTGCAGCATCGCCGTCGCCAACGCATTGCCCGCCGTGAAGGAAACCGCCGACCTCGTCACGAGGGAGGCGCGCGGCAAGGGTGTCGAAGAACTGATCGGCAAGCTGATAAAGCAGGATCATCTGATAGCTCGCAAGCGCTTGCGCGGCGTCCTGCTGGGAACTGCCAACGGCAAGAAGGTCTATCTGTCGCCCGTCGAGACCGTTCTGATCGCCGGAAGCTCCGGTATCGGCAAGTCGACATTGGCCACAGCGCTCACCGAGCGGCTTGCCGAACAGGGATTGCAGTTCTGCATTTTCGATCCCGAGGGCGACTATGACGGACTGGAGGGCGCCGTTCCGCTAGGTGATGGCTCGACTACACCCAGCAAGGAGCAATTGCTGGAGCTGATCGAAAAGCCTAGCACCAATATCGTGGTCAACGGGCTGGCGCTGAAGGTCGACGAGCGGCCCGACTTCTTTGCCGAATTGCTGCCAGGCCTCGGCAGCGTCCGCTACCGCACGGCAAGGCCGCATTGGCTGATCATCGACGAGGCGCATCACCTTCTGCCCCGGCGCCGCGAGGACACGCGCGCGGTGCTGTCGCTCGAGCTGCCGGGCACGGTGCTGATCACCGTGCATCCGGAAGCGATTTCGACCGGGGTCCTGCGCCTGGTGACGGCGGTCATCGCGCTCGGTCCGAAGGCGAAGAGCGTGATCAAGACCTTCTGCAAGGAGGCCGGGCTGGAGGCGCCCAAGAGCATTCCTTCGCCGAAGGGTGACCGGGTTCTGCTGTGGCGGCCGCAGGACGGCAAGAAGCCGTTCACGGTCAAGGCGATCGAACCCCACCAATCGCTGAAGCGGCACAGCCGCAAATATGCCGAAGGCGAGCTCGACGAGGCCGGCAGTTTCTATTTCACGGGGCCGGAAAAGGCGATGAACCTCAGAGCCCACAACCTGATTATTTTCGCCCAAATGGCAGAAGGCATCGACGACAAGACCTGGGAATATCACCTGCGCGCCGGCGACTATTCCAAATGGTTCCGCCAACAGATCAGGGACAAGGAACTCGCCCGCGAGACGGCAGAGGCCGAGAAGGACAAGCGTCTATCGCCCGAGGACAGCCGCAAGCGCGTGCTGGAGGCCGTGCGCCGGCGTTACACGGCGCCAGCCACGGCACCGGAGAGGTAACTCAGTCGGTTCCGGACGCCAAGCCGCCCTCAACTCGCCTCGCGCATCGCCTCAGCCGCCTGCAGGTCGACCGAGACCAGCTGGCTGACGCCCTGCTCGGCCATGGTGACGCCGAACAGCCGGTCCATGCGCGCCATGGTGATCGGGTTGTGGGTGATGATGACGAAGCGGGTTTCCGTCGTTTTCGACATCTCGTCCATTAGGTTGCAGAAGCGCTCGACATTGTGGTCGTCGAGCGGGGCGTCGACCTCGTCGAGCACGCAGATCGGCGCCGGATTGGTAAGGAAGACGGCAAAAATCAGCGACATGGCGGTGAGCGCCTGCTCGCCGCCGGAGAGCAGCGTCATGGTCTGCGGCTTCTTGCCGGGCGGCCGGGCGAGGATTTCGAGGCCGGCTTCCAGCGGATCTTCGGACTCGATCAGCTGCAATTCGGCCGTGCCGCCACCGAAGAGATGTGCAAACAGCCGCTGGAAATGGCCGTTGACCACCTCAAAGGCCGACAGCAGGCGTTCACGGCCCTCGCGGTTGAGGCTCTGGATCGCTTGGCGCAGTTTTCTGATCGCCTCGATGATGTCCTCGCGCTCGGACACGATGATTTCCAGGCGGTCCGACAGCTCCCTCTGTTCTTCCTCGGCGCGCAGATTGACGGCCCCTAGCCGCTCGCGCTCGATCTTCAGCCGGTCGAGCTGGCGCTCGACCTCGGCCATGTCCGGCATCGGGTCGTCGGTCTCTAGCCCGGTATGCTTGATGACGAGATGCGGCGGCGTGTTCAACGCTTCCTGGATGCGAGCCTCGACCTCGGCGCGGCGTTCGTCGGCCGCGGTCAGCCGCTCCTCGGCGCGGACGCGGGTCTCGCGCGCTTCGGCAAGCGACTGGATCGCCGCGGTCGCCGCCTTGTCGAGCTCGGCTTGCTTGGTCTCCGCTTCCTGCAGGCGATCGCCGGCGGCCTGGCGCAGCGCCTCGGCCTCGGAAAGCTGACTCAACAGCGCACGGCGCTTGGCGTCGATCTCGTCGGGCGCGTCGGCCAGCCGCTCGCGCTCAGCTTCGGCCTCAGCCTTGCGCTCGCCAAGCGCGGCGATCTGCGTCGAGGCGTTTTCGGCCCGCTCCAGCCAGTTCTTGCGCTCGGTGCCGATCGCGTCGAGCCGGCGCATGCGCGCTTCGGCCTCGCGCCGTAGGCCGTCATGCACGGCGCGCGTATCGGCAAGCGTGGCGCGGTCGCGAGCTACACTGGCGGAGGCCTGCTCGAGCTGGAGCTGCAGGTCGCCGAGATCGGGCGCGTCCCTGAGCATCTCCTCGGCTTCGAGGAAAGCGGCTTGCGTCTCTTCATGGCTGTCGACGATGCGCGCGCGGGCGTCATCCAAGGCAGCACGGCGGCTCGCCAGCTCGCCGCCGGCCTTCTCGGCCTCGGCCAGCGCGTTACGGGCGGCGTCCAGTGCGTGCTGGGCATCGCGGCCGGCCTGACGCGCGTTGCGCTCGGCCTCGCTCGCCTGGCGCATCGCCTGCTCGGCGCGCGCCAGCGCCTCCTCGGCCTCGCGCACGACGCGGGTCGCCTGCACGGCCTCGGCATCGAGCTCCGCCAGGCGGTTCTTCTGCGCCAATCGCTGCGCGGCAGCGGTTGGCGCATCGGCGCTGGCCGTCAAGCCGTCCCAGCGCCAGAGCGCGCCGTCGCGGCTGACCAGCCGCTGGCCGGGCGCGAGCTGCGCTTGAAGGCGACGGCCATCGGCGGCGTCGACGATGCCGATCTGCGCCAGGCGGCGGGCAAGCTGTGCCGGCGCGCGGACCACACGCGCCAGGCTCCTCACGCCTTCGGGCAGTGCCGCGTCACCCGGTTGAACCGCGCTCTCGCCCCAATGCACCGGGGCGCTGCGGTCGAGCGGCACGTCGAGGTCCTCGCCGAGCGCGGCGCCAAGTGCCGTCTCGTAGCCGCGCTCGACGCTGATCTGCTCCAGCACCGAAGGAAAGAGATCGCCGCTCGCGGCGTTGAGTATCTTGGCCAGCGTGCGCGCTTCCGTCTCGATGCGCTGCAATTCGGCCTTGGCATCCTGCAGAGGCGGACGGGCAGCACTTTCGGCGGCGCGCGCTTCGGCGACCGCCTGCTCGGCGGCGATGGCGCCTAACTCGCTCTCTTCCAGCCGGGCAAGCGCGTCCTCGACCAGCAGCCGCTTCTCGGCGGGATCGGGCAGGCCGGAAATGCGCGTGACAATATCGGAGAGCTCGCGATCGACCTCGGCAAGCTGGCGAGCGAAGCGGTCGCGGCGCTCGGCGGTCTCACGCAAAGTGCGCTCGATCTGGTGGCGCGAGGCGGCCGCCTCGGCGCGTTCGGCCGTCAGCGCGGCAAGCCTGGCTTCGCTCTGCGAGAGCGTCGCGCCGGCCTGCTCGAAGGCGGCGCGGGTGGTGGCTTCGCGCTCGGCAGCACCTGCATTGTCCGAATTGAGCTCGGCTTCCTCGGCGCGGAGACGCTCGAGAATGTCGGCATTGTCGCGCACCATCCGCTCCTCGCGGGCGATGTCTGCATCGAGCTGTTGCAGGCGCCGCTCCAGCTCCGCCTGGCGCGAGCGGATGCGGCCGGCCTCTTCTTCGATCTGCGTCTTGGCGATCGACAGGCGCTGAAAGGCCGCCGCCGCGGCCGCTTCCGCGTCGCGCAGGTCGGGCAGGCGGTGAGCGGCGATGCCCTGCTCCCTCGCAGCGGCCATCTGGGCTGCGGCGCGGTCACCGACCAGCGTGGTGGCAACGGCAAGCGCCGAACGCGCTTCGCCTTCCTGGGTTTTGGCCAGCGTCCAGCGCAGATGCAGAAGCGTCGCCTCGGCCTTGCGGATGTCGGCCGACAGGTTCTTGAAGCGCGAGGCCTGGCGCGCCTGGCGCTTCAGGCTGTCGATCTGGCTTTCCAACTCGCCGACGACATCGTCAAGCCGTTCGAGGTTTTGTTCGGCCGCCTTCAGCCGAAGCTCCGCCTCGTGCCGGCGCGTGTGCAAGCCGGAGATACCGGCGGCTTCTTCGAGCAGCGCCCGGCGCGCCTGGGGCTTTGCCTGGATCAGCTCGCCGATGCGGCCCTGGCCGACCATGGAGGGCGAGCGAGCGCCGGTCGACTGGTCGGCGAAGAGCAGCTGCACGTCCTTGGCGCGCGCTTCCTTGCCGTTGATGCGATAGAGCGAGCCCGCCTCGCGCTCGATGCGGCGCGACACCTGCAATTCATCGGCGTCGTTGAAGGCGGCGGGTGCCGTGCGGTCCGAATTGTCGAGGAAGAGCGTGACTTCGGCGGTGTTGCGCGCCGGCCGCGCGCCGGAGCCGGAAAAGATCACGTCGTCCATGCCGGACGCGCGCATGTTCTTGTAGGAGCTTTCGCCCATCACCCAGCGCAGCGCTTCGACAAGGTTGGACTTGCCGCAGCCGTTCGGCCCGACAATGCCGGTCAGCCCGCGTTCGATGACGAACTCGCCGGGCTCGACGAAGGACTTGAAACCGAGGAGGCGAAGGCGCGAAAACTTCATTCGCGCCGCTCCGCAAAGACCAATATGCCGAAGCCAAGCAGCTTCGGCGCGGCCTGGACGTCAGAGCAGAGGGTCGATGATGGCCGACATTTCCTCAATCGACATCGCCCCTTTGTAGGTCTTTCCGTTGATGAAGAAGGTCGGCGTCGAGTCGACCTTGAACTCGTCCGCTCCGCGTTTCTGGACTGCTCTCACATCGTCCAGAAGCTTCTGGTCCGTCAAGCAGGCCTCAAATGACTCCTGTGTAAAACCGGCGAGCTTGGAAATCTGCAGCAGCGCTTCCTTGGTGTTGCTGACGCCGACCCAGCTCGGCTGCTGCTTGAACAACACGTCCACCATGGCGAAATAGTTGTCCTTGGCGCAGCGCGCCAGCATGAAGCCGGCCTCGGCGCTCGGGTCGAAGGGGAATTCGCGCAGGATATAGCGCACCTTGCCCGTGTCGATGTATTTCGACTTCAGCTCAGGGAAGGTTGTGTCGTTGAAATGCGCGCAATGCGGGCAGGTCATCGAGGCATATTCGACGATGGTGACCTTGGCGTCGTCCTTGCCGAGCTGCTTGTCGGGCAAAGCGCCGGGCTTGAGCAGTTCCGCCATGTCGACGGTGCCCTGCGCTTCCAGCACCTGAGCGGCCGCGGGCGTGGCAGGCTTGGCTGGCGTCGACGGATTGGCGGGCTTCACATCGGCCGCCTTTGCCTCTTCACCCGAGTCGCTGCACGCGGCAAGCAGCGCCACTGCCGGAACGGCGGCCAGCGTGGTCAGAAGGTTTCTGCGAGACAAAGAGCGGTTCATGCGAATCACCTGATATCGGTTGGATTTTGCAATGCAAGGGCTAGAAAAGGCGAGAGTTGGCGCGAATTAAGGCATCGGCATCCCCAATCCAATCGCCAAATTTTTCGGGCGCGATCACGAATATGCGATATTGACGACAATTTTGCAGCGCGCTCCACGACTTTTCCCGAAACCGCCGGAACTTTCGGGAGACATGCTCAGGGCTTTTTTTGTCCGAGGATGGTCGCGCCGAGCCGCTCGAGCGAAGCGCGCAAGCCATCATCCTCGATCTTGCCGACCGTTCGCGCCAGCTTCGATTTCTCGGCCTCGCTGAGAGGCCGCGGTTGCGGTTTCGGCCGCGCTTTCGCCGAAAGGACCGGCTTCTGCAGGATCTTGATGCGGCCTATGGCGTTGAAACCCAGGAAGGCGTTGACGCGGTTGATGACCTCACCCGCCTCATGCTGAAGATGCAGCGCCGCCATGCCTTCGCAGGCAATGATCAGCACCGCCGGCTCGAACGGATCGTCCTCATGCAGGCGGCGCGGCCACTGGATCTTTTCCGGGCGCGAGTGGCTGGCCAGGCGCGGCCCGGCGATCTCTTCCCAGGACTGCACCAGTCCGATCGAGATGCCGGCGCGCTTCTTCAGGACAGGATCGAGGATCTCGGTCGCGAGATCGCTCACCGGAACGGGATTGCCGAAGGGCCTTTTCCCTGCCATGTGCGTTCTCCGATCCTAACTCACCCGATCAATGGCACCGCAAGACCAGACCCGCAAGGCCGCAGCCGAGAAGTGCGTATCCGGAGATAGCAGCATCGCCGTCCGCCTGCTTGCCTGGTACGACGCGCATCACCGCGACCTGCCCTGGCGCGTGACGCCGAGTGCGTTCTCGCGTGGGACAAAACCCGACCCTTATCGCGTCTGGCTCTCCGAGGTCATGCTGCAGCAGACCACGGTCGAGGCGGTGAAAGCCTATTTCCGGACGTTTGTCGAGAAATGGCCGACCGTCGAGGCGCTGGCGGCAGCGCCGGCCGAGGACGTCATGAAGGCCTGGGCCGGGCTCGGTTATTACTCGAGGGCACGCAATCTCAAAGCCTGCGCCGATCTCGTGGCGCAGCGGGGCGGCCGCTTTCCCGACACCGAGGCGGGATTGAAGGAATTGCCGGGCATCGGCGCCTACACGGCGGCCGCCATCGCGGCGATCGCCTTCGACCGGCCTGCCGCCGTTGTCGACGGCAATGTCGAGCGTGTCATTTCGCGGCTCTATTCGGTGGAGACGCCGCTCAGCGAGGCCAAGCCGGAAATCCGAGCGCTGGTCGAGAAGCTCGTGCCACGTGCAAGGCCCGGCGATTTCGCCCAGGCGATGATGGATCTCGGCGCAACGATCTGCACGCCGCGGCGGCCGCGCTGCATGCTGTGCCCGCTGCGCGAGGATTGCAGCGCGATCCTGTCAGGCGATCCGGAGCGCTTTCCAGTCCGCCTGCCCAAGGGCGACAAGCCGCTCAGGCGCGGTGCTGCCTTTGTCGCTCAACGCGATGACGGCGCCATCCTGCTGCGCAAACGGCCGGACAAGGGGCTGCTCGGCGGCATGACCGAGGTGCCGACCACGGCGTGGACGGCGCGGGCCGACGGCGCTACGACGGCGGACGCAGCGCCCATTTCGGCCGACTGGCGGCGCGCCGGGCGGATCGGCCATGTCTTCACCCATTTCGCGCTCGAACTCGACGTCTTCCATGCCCACATCAGGGGTGATGCGCCCAACGGGCATTTCTGGTCGCTAGCCCACGAAATTCCCGGGGAAGCGCTGCCCACCGTCATGAAAAAGGTAATCGAGGCAGCGATACCGGGCGCAACCAAAAAGCAAGCCCCGCTGCGCCCGCGTTGAAAGGACCGCAATGACTGACATCCGCCACATCGTGTTCGATATCGGCAAGGTGCTGATCCACTACGATCCGGACCTTCCGTTCAGCCGGCTGATCCCGGATGCCGAGGAGCGGAAATGGTTCTTCGACAATGTCTGCACCAGCGCCTGGAACATCGAGCAGGATCGCGGCCGCACCTGGCAAGACGCCGAGGCGCTGCTGATCGCCGAACACCCCGATCATGCCGAGAACATCCGCAACTTCCGTCGCTGCTGGCACGAGATGGTGCCGCATGCCTATGACGACAGCGTCGCCATCATGGTCGGCCTGATCGACAGGGGCCGCGATGTGACCATGCTGACCAATTTCGCCGCCGACACATTCGCCGAAGCCCGCCGGCGCTTCGACTTTCTCAATCGGCCGCGCGGCGTCACGGTCTCGGGCGAGATCGGCCTGATCAAGCCGGACCAAGCCATCTACGACCGTCACGTCGCATCCTTCGACCTGGAGCCGGCCGCCACACTCTTCATCGACGACAGCCAGAAGAATGTCGACGGCGCCAAGGCCGCCGGCTGGCAGGCGGTGCTGTTCACCGATGCCAAGGCGCTTCAAGCGGATCTTGAACGGCTCGGGATTGCGGCCTGAACTGAATCACTTGCGGCAATCGGTTGAGCTTTCGATTCAAGCGGATCAGCCGCCTGCCCGCTCCATTCCGAGGCGGGCGATGCGGCGCAATTCGTCGATCGGGGTGAGGCCGCCGCTGCGCTCATAGTGCCAGAAGGTCCAGCCGTTGCAGGCGTCCAAACCCTGCACCTCGGCGCCGATCTTGTGGATCGAGCCGGCGCTGTCGCCGATGGCCAGCGTGCCGTCGGCGCGCACCTTGGCCGCCCAGCGCTTCTTGGCGTCGTAAAGTGTGGCGCCCGGCGCCACCAGGCCGGTGTCGATCAGGCTTATGAAGGCGACGCGCGGCTCGGCGCGCTTGCCGGACAGCACGGTGAGGTCGGCCTCATCCAGCGGGCGCACGGCGGCGATGCGCTCATTGGCGGCATCGATGTAGGATTGCTCGCGCTCGATGCCGACGAAGTGACGGCCGAGGCGCTTGGCGACCGCACCCGTGGTGCCCGAGCCGAAGAAGGGATCGAGCACGACATCGCCCGGCTTGGTCGAGGCCATCATGATGCGGGCCAGCAGCGCTTCCGGCTTCTGCGTGGGATGCAGCTTGTTGCCGTTCTCGTCTTTCAGGCGCTCGGCGCCGGTGCAGATCGGGAACAGCCAGTCCGAGCGCATCTGCAAATCGTCATTCGAGGCCTTCAGCGCTTCGTAGTTGAAGGTGTAGCCCTTGGACTTCTGGTCGCGCGAGGCCCAGATCATCGTCTCATGGGCGTTCTGGAAGCGGCGGCCGCGGAAATTCGGCATCGGGTTGGTCTTGCGCCAGACGACGTCGTTCAGGATCCAGAAGCCGAGATCCTGCATCCTGGCACCGACGCGGAAGATGTTGTGGTAGGAGCCAATCACCCAGATCGTGCCATTGGGCTTCAGCACGCGTCGCGCGGCAAGCAGCCAGGCGCGGGTGAAGGCGTCATAGGCCTCAAAACTCTCGAACCGGTCCCAGTCGTCGTCGACGGCGTCCACCTTGGACTGGTCGGGCCGATGCAGGTCGCCGTCGAGTTGCAGGTTGTAAGGCGGATCGGCGAAGATAACGTCGATCGACTTTTCGGGCAGCCTGTCGAGGGCGGCGACGCAGTCGCCTTTGAGGATCGTGTCCAGCCATTCGGACTGCTGGGGAGCGTGGGAAAGCTCGTCGAGAAGACGCACGGCAGACATCAAAACACCCAAAGCACGCGTTACGATTTACTGGCCGTTATGGTTACCGATCAGCGTAAACATTCGGTGAAGGTCGGGCGAGAGCCTGCGGCCACTGATTTGCGAACATCGGCCCATTGGTGTATGCCGCGCCGCTTGGGCCAGTCAGGCCATTTTCCTCCCAGCTTCGGATTGCCATGCCCCAGCCAGACCTTGTCATCTTTGATTGCGACGGCGTGCTCGTCGATTCCGAAATCATCGCCGCGCGCGTCGAGGCCGAGCTTCTGACATCGGCCGGATACGAGATTTCGCCGGAGGAGCTTGCCGAGACCTATGCCGGACTGACCTTCAAGGACATCTTGATGCGGGTCGAGGAAAAATCTCACCTTCCCTTCCAAGCCTCGCTCATCGACCGCGCCGAGGAACTCGTCGATCGCAAGCTGCGCAGCGACGTGCGCATCATCGACGGCGCACGCGAGGCGGTGGCGGCGGTGACCACGCCGCGCGCCGTCTGCTCCAATTCGCGCACCGAGCGGATCGAGTTCATGCTTGAAAAGGTGCGCCTGCTGCCCTTCTTCGCCGGCCGCATCTTTTCGGGGCTCGACATCCCCAGCAAGAAGACCAAGCCGGCACCGGACGTGTTCCTCTATGCCGCCGAACAGCTCGGCGCCAATCCGAAGAACACTTTCGTCATCGAGGATTCGGTGCACGGCGTCACCGGCGCCAGGACGGCGGGCATGCGCGTCATCGGCTTCACCGGCGCGGGGCACAGCTATCGCGGCCATGCCGACTCGCTGACCGAAGCGGGCGCCGAAACCGTCATCCGCCGTTTGGCGGAACTCGGCAGCACAATCGCGGCATTGTCTGAGTGGTCGGAGGACGCCTAACCGCGGAAGCGCGATTGGCGGCGAATCAGATCAGTTTGTCGCCGCCGCGGCGGCGCGCTTCTTCCTCTTGGCCTTGGACTTGTCCGTCGCTGCCGGCGCGTTCTCGTCATAGCCGGCATAGGCTTGGTAGTCGCGGGCGGTCGGCTCCGGCACTACGACATTGGTGTCGGTGAAGACGAACTGCGTCGCGGCAGACGGATCGGTGACCTGCACCTGATACTGATGAAGCTGCGAATAGAGCACGTCATGCCCATGTTGGACCGCGATGCGGATCGGCATCGTCACGGTACCGGGCGTGAACTGCGGCCCCGGCACGACCTTACCGGCCACCGCGATCTTCATCGTCAGCTGGCCGTTTTCGTGAATGCAGTCGCGCGTCACGTCGGTGATCGAGGCCTGGTAAATGATCTTGGCGGGATCGCGATTGGGGTCGACGGGTTGACCGTTCGGTCCGGTCTGTGCGGCTGCGGCTGCCTCGGCTTCAGCGTCCGCCGCGGCATCGACTTTCTTTTTCTTCGTCTTGGCGGCGGCGCCCTTAGCATAGGTATTGAAGAAGGCGGTGCCGTCGCGCAGCGTCACTTTCGGGCAGTAGGCGCGCAACTGGCTGGCAAGCACCTTGGGGTCCTGCGGCGGTGGCGGCGCGGTCGGGTCCTTCTTGCTGAAGCCGAAGTTCAAAATGCCATTGTCGCTCGATTGGCAGCCTGCGGCGGCAAGCATAAAGCCGGTGAGCGCCAGACCCGCGACAACACGGCGGTTGACCGAATAAAACCTCATGAACTGCACTTCCCTCTCACAAAGCCGGTGACGTATATCAACGCCGCGGCGAAAATGCGACTGAGCCGGCTCGGAAAATTAACCAATTTGCCGTGGATGACGCGGCCGGCAGCAATGGGTTCTTGACGATGCAATATGTGAGTACCCGCGGGGATGCGCCCGTGCTTGGATTTTCGGACGCGGTGCTGGCCGGACTGGCGCGCGACGGCGGGCTTTACCTGCCGCGCGAATGGCCGCAGTTCTCGTCCGCCGATATTCGCGCCATGCGCGGCCTCGCCTATCCCGACCTTGCCATCCGCGTCTTGACACCCTTCCTCGGCGGCGAGATAGCCGTACCCGTCTTCGAACGGCTGGTGCGTGAAGCCTACGCGACTTTCCGGCACGATGCGGTCTGCCCGCTGGTGCAGACGGGCAAAAACACCTTCATCCTCGAGCTCTTCCACGGCCCGACGCTGGCCTTCAAGGACGTGGCGATGCAGCTGCTCGCGCGGCTTATGGACCATGTGCTGGCCGAACGGGGCAACCGCGCGACCATCGTCGGCGCCACCTCCGGCGACACCGGAGGCGCGGCAATAGACGCCTTCGCCGGCCGCGACCGCACCGATATCTTCATCCTCTTCCCCAACGGCAAGGTCTCGCCGGTGCAGCAGCGGCAGATGACGACGTCGAGCGCCGCGAACGTGCACGCGCTGTCGATCGAAGGCAATTTCGACGATTGCCAGGGCCTGGTGAAGGATATGTTCAACGACCACGGCTTCCGCGACAGGGTGTCGCTGTCGGGTGTCAATTCGATCAACTGGGCCCGCATCATGGCCCAGATCGTCTATTACTTCTCCTCGGCGCTGTCGCTGGGCGCGCCCGACCGGCCGGTGTCATTCACCGTGCCGACCGGCAATTTCGGCGATATTTTCGCCGGTTATGCCGCCAAGCGAATGGGGCTGCCGGTCGAGCGGCTGATCATCGCCACCAACGACAACGACATATTGGCACGCACGCTTGCAAGCGGCGAATATCGCACCAAGGGCGTGTTCGCCACCACCTCGCCGTCGATGGACATCCAGGTGTCCTCGAACTTCGAGCGCCTGCTGTTCGAGGCGGCGGGCCGGGATGCCGCGACGGTCAGGCGCTACATGAACGGGCTGAAGCAGTCCGGCGCCTTTACCGTCGAAGCGGGCGAAATGGCGAGGATGCGTGCGGAGTTCGACGCCGGCCGCGCCAGCGTCGACGAGGTCGCGGCAACCATTCGCCAGACGCTTGAAGCGAGCAGCTATCTGCTCGATCCGCACACGGCCGCCGCTATGCACGTTGCGGCCCGCCATATGTCGGGCGCCGTGCCCATGGTGGTTCTCGGCACCGCGCATCCGGCCAAATTCCCGGCGGCGGTCGAGGCCGCCAGCGGCGTTACGCCAGCGCTGCCGGCCTGGCTCGCCGGCTTGATGACAGCCGACGAAAAGTACACCATACTTCCATCCGAGCTGAAAATGGTGGAAGAATACGTGAGCCGCCACACGCGGGCGGCCCGTTAGGGAGTAGTTGCCATATGGGTGTTGAGGTAAGCCGTCTGTCGAACGGCCTGACGGTCGCCACCGAAACCCTTCCAAGCCTCGAATCCGTTGCCCTTGGCGCCTGGGTCAAGTCGGGCGCACGCAATGAACGCGACGAAGAGCACGGCATGGCCCATCTGCTCGAACACATGGCTTTCAAGGGAACGAAACGGCGCAGCGCCTTCGAGATCGCCTCGGAAATCGAGAATGTCGGCGGCGAGATCAACGCGGCCACCAGCGTCGAGACGACCTCCTACTACGCCAGGGTGCTTTCCGCCGACGTGCCGCTCGCGGTCGACATCCTGGCCGACATCCTGCAGGAATCGGAGTTCGATCCGGAGGAACTGGAGCGCGAGCAGCATGTGATCCTGCAGGAGATCGGCGCCGCGCACGACACACCCGACGACATCGTCTTCGACCGTTTCACCGAAACCGCCTTCCGCCACCAGACCATCGGCCGCTCGATCCTCGGCACGCCGGAGACGGTCAAATCCTTCACCTCCAGGCAGCTGCACGATTTCATCGAACGGCAATATGGCGCCGAGCGCATGGTGATCGTGGCCGCCGGCGACATCAAGCACGACAATTTCGTGCGCGAGGTGGAAAGGCAGCTTGGCGGCTTCCGCGCCAAGGCCACCAGCAACATCCCGCAATATGCGCAGTATGTCGGCGGCGACTTCCGCGAGGACCGCGACCTGATGGACGCGCAGATCGTGCTCGGCTTCGAGGGCCGCGCCTACCATGTGCGCGACTTCTATGCCTCGCAGGTGCTGTCGATGATCCTCGGCGGCGGCATGTCGTCGAGGCTGTTCCAGGAAGTGCGCGAGAAGCGCGGCCTGTGCTATTCGGTCTATGCCTTCCACTGGGGCTTTTCCGACACCGGCATTTTCGGTGTGCATGCGGCGACCGGACAGAGTGATATCGCCAAGCTGGTGCCGGTCATCATCGACGAATTGCAGAAGGCCGGGGAAAGCATCCAGCAGGATGAGCTCGACCGCGCACGCGCGCAATATCGGGCCGGCCTCATCATGTCGGCCGAAAGCCCGGCAAGCCGCGCCTCGCAGATCGCCAGGCAGTTGCTGCTGTTCGGGCGGCCGATCGCCAAGGAGGAGTTGATGGAGCGGCTGGCGGCGCTGACGGTCGAGCGGCTGACCGATCTCTCCTCGCGGCTGTTCTCGACCAAGCCGACGCTGACGGCGGTCGGCCCCGTGGGCACGCTGGCGCCCTACGAGGCGATCCTCGAATCGCTTGCGGGCCCGCAGACGACGGCTCGCAGGCTCGCCGTCTAACCTTCGTTCCAAAGTCGTGTTCGCGCTTCCTTTCTTTCGCCGCGACCTGCCGGCACTGAAGGGCGAAAAAGTCACGTTGCGCGTGCCTTTGACCAACGATTACCGCGAATGGTCGACGCTGCGCGGCGAAAGCCGCGCCTTTCTGGAGCCATGGGAGCCGCGTTGGCAGCCTGACGAGCTCGACCGCACCGCCTGGCGGCTGCGCATCGGCCGCTACCGCGAGGACTATGCGCAAGGCACGGCCATTGCCTTCTTCATCTTCGAGAAGTCGAGCGGCAAGCTCGCCGGCGGCATCACGCTTGGCAACATCCGCCACGGTGTCGCGCAAAGCGGCCACATCGGCTACTGGATCGGCGAGCGCTTCGGCGGCCGTGGACTGATGACCGACGCGGTCAAGGTGGTGTCGCGTTTTGCCTTCGATACGCTGCGGTTGCACCGGATCGAGGCTGCCTGTATTCCCGACAACGCACGGTCGATCCGCGTGCTTGAAAAAGCCGGATTCCGGCGCGAAGGACTTCTCAGATCCTATCTCCGGATCAACGGCATCTGGCAGGATCACTACCTCTACGCCCGGATCGCGGACGATCCGCCGGGTGATGGAACGAAGGGCTGATATGTGACGACTTTTTCGCGAATCGCGTCGCTGTTCGCCCTCATCCTGGCGCTCTTCGTCACGCTTTCAGCGGTTGCGCCGGCATTGGCCGTCGAGCCGATCAAGATTGCCCGCGACGACAAGGCGCTCGACCTTTCGGGCGCAGTCGAGATCTACCGGAACCAGGGCGAGAATTTCCAGGTCTCGACCGCGCCCGGCCCCGACGGCATCGTGCGGCGCATCGAGGTTGAGGCCAATGACGCTCGCTCGACCGGCGACTGGGCGGTGTTCGCGCTCGCCAACACCACCGACCAGCAGCTCGACAGGCTGATCGTCGCGCCGCATTTCCGCCTGGTGAATTCCGGTATCTTCTGGCCCGATCTCGGCTCGACGCGCATCGCGGCGATCACGCCCAGCGAAGGCTTCGCGCTCGACCGCCAGACCAGCCCCGACGCCGATGTGTTCCGAGTGACGCTCAACCCCGGAACGGTCGTCACCTTCATCGCCGAGCTCGCCTCACCCAAGCTGCCGCAGGTCTATCTGTGGGACCCGGAATCCTACAAGGACTCGGTCAATTCCTACACGCTGTTCCGCGGCATCGTCATCGGCATCGCCGGCCTCTTGGCGCTGTTCCTGACCATCCTGTTCGTCGTCAAGGGAACCTCGATGTTCCCGGCCACCGCCGCGCTTGCCTGGGCGGTGCTCGCCTATATCTGCGTCGATTTCGGCTTCCTCAACAAGGTCATCGAAATCTCGCCCGGCAACGAGCAGATGTGGCGGGCCGGTACCGAGGTGGCGCTGGCGGGTACCTTCGTGGTGTTCCTGTTCGCCTATCTCAACCTCAACCGATGGCACGGCCATTTCAGCTATGGCGCGCTGGTCTGGATCCTCGGGCTGCTGCTGATTGCCGGCGTGGCCATCGTCGATCCGGCGGTCGCCGCCGGCATCGCCCGCATCTCGTTTGCCGCCACCGCGCTCACCGGCCTCGGCCTCATCATCTTCCTCGGAATTCGCGGCTATGACCGCGCGATCATGCTGGTGCCGAGCTGGGTGATGGTGCTGCTCTGGCTATGCGGCTCGTGGATGGCGATCACCGGCATGCTGGACAACGACATCGCCCAGCCGGCGCTCGGCGGCGGTCTGATCCTGATCATCCTGTTGATCGGCTTCACCGTTATGCAGCACGCTTTTGCCGGCGGCGCGCTGCACCAGGGCCTGTTTTCCGACCTCGAGCGCCAGGCGCTTGCAGTCGCCGGCTCGGGCGACATCGTTTGGGACTGGGACGTGCTGCGCGACCGCGTGGTGACCAAGCCCGACATCAGCCTGCAGCTCGGCCTTGCCCCTAACAGCCTTTCGGGCGCCGCCCGCAACTGGCTGCCGGTGCTGCATGCCGACGACCGCGACACCTTCCGCACAACGCTGGACGTGGTGCTGGAGCACCGCCGCGGCCGCGTGGCCCAGAATTTCCGCCTGCGCGGCGCCGACGGGCATTATCATTGGTTCGCGCTGCGCGCCCGCCCCGTAATCGGGTCGGATGGCGAGGTGATCCGCTGTGTCGGCACCATGGTCGACGTGACCGAGCAGAAGAAATCCGAGGAAAGGCTGCTGCACGACGCCGTGCACGACAACCTGACCGGCCTGCCTAACCGCGAGCTGTTCATGAACCGGCTGGAGGCGATCATCTCGATCGCCCGCACCGAGGACAAGGTGCGCCCGACCGTCTTCGTCATCGACATCGACCGTTTCAAGCAGGTCAATGACGGGCTCGGCATTTCGGCCGGCGACACCATCCTGCTGACCATCGCGCGCCGGCTGCACCGGCTCTTGAAGCCCAAGGATTCGCTGTCGCGCTTTGCCGGCGACCAGTTCGCGCTGATGCTGCTGTCGGAACAGGATCCGGCCCGCATCGCCGCCATGGCCGATGCCATCAAGCATGCGATCAACAATCCGATCACCTTTGCCAAGCGCGAGATCGTGCTCACTGCCTCGATCGGCCTGATCACCTGGACGACGGCGCAAACCTCGTCGGAGGACATGGTCAAGGACGCCGAGCTTGCCATGCATCAGGCCAAGCGTTTCGGCGGCGACAGGATCGAGCCGTTCCGGCCGGCCTTCCGCACCGTCGGCACCGACAGGCTGCAGTTCGAATCCGACCTTCGCCGCGCCATCGAGCGGCGCGAATTCACGCTCGCCTACCAGCCGATCGTGCGGCTGGAGGATGGCAGCGTCGCCGGCTTCGAGGCGCTGCTCAGATGGGATCATCCGCGGCGCGGCATGATCCCGCCGGGAGACTTCATCCCGGTGGCTGAGAATTGCGGCCTGATCGTGCAGCTCGGCCTGTTCGCCATGCAGCAGGCGGCCGAGGATCTGGCCGCCTGGCAGAAGCAGATCGGCGACGCGCCGCTGTCGGTTTCGGTCAACCTCTCCAGCCGGCAGCTCATCCGCCGCGACCTGGTCAGCGACGTGCGCTCCGTCATTGCGCGGGCCAACTTGAAGCCGCGCTGCTTCCGGCTCGAACTCACCGAATCGCTGGTGATGGACAATCCCGAGCAGACCGCGCATGTGCTGACCAAGCTCAAGCAACTCGGCATCGGACTGTCGCTCGACGATTTCGGCACCGGCTATTCATCGCTCTCCTACCTGACGCGCTTCCCCTTCGACACGATCAAGATCGACAAGAGCTTCGTCGACGACGCAACGCCGAAACGTGCGGTGCTGCTCAAGTCCATGGTCAACATGGCCCACGAGCTTGGCCTGTCGGTCGTCGCCGAAGGCATCTCCGACGAGAGCGACGCGCTGGAGCTGCGCCAGATGGGCTGCGAATATGTCCAGAGCTTCATGTTCGGCGCGCCGATGCCCGGCGAACTGGTGCTGAAGACGCTGAGGGAGCAGTACCCGCTCACGCAGGCTTAGAGAGCGTTGCTTCGGCGCTTACGAACTGCGGCGACCTTCCAACTTCGTTATCACCCTAAACGCTCAGAGCGCCGCCATTCCTCGGAGGTGATGACGAAGCCAAGGCGGGGTTCGACTGATCCCGCAGCAAAGGCGTTTAAGCGTGCCCCGCGGCGGCGCTCAAATGGGCGAGATCGATGCCGATCGAGGCAAGGATGCGATCGTATTTGCGCTCGATGTCGGCGTCGAAGAGCAGCTCAGGCGTCGCCGGGCAGGTCAGCCAGCCATTCTCGGCGATCTCACTTTCGAGCTGGCCTGCGCCCCAGCCGGAATAGCCGAGCGCCATCAGCGCATGACGCGGCCCGCGACCCGTCGAGATGGCGCGCAGGATGTCGACCGTGGCGGTCAGGCAGATGTCGTCGGAGACGTTGAGCGAGGATTCCACGCGATAGTCGCCGGAATGCAGCACGAAGCCGCGGCTGCGGTCGACGGGCCCGCCATTGCGCACGACGAAATCGCGGGCATGCGCCGGCAAGCGGATTGCTTCCTGCTCGTTCACGATGCCAAGCTGCACCAGAAGGTCCGGGAACAGCATCTGCTGCGTCTGATTGATGATCAGGCCCATGGCGCCCTCGTCGCTGTGGGCGCAGATATAGATGACGGAGCGCGTGAAGCGGTCGTCCTTCATGCCAGGCATGGCAATCAGGAACTGATCGTCGAGAAAGCCGCGTCCGGCCGTCTTCTTTTTGTGACGCAACAAGTCCATGGAGCTGAGGGTAACCCGTTTCCGCGGCGCCGAAAAGATGGTCAGGCTGCCCGATGTCACGCAAATATGATACCTGCAGGAACATGAAATCATTGCGCGGCCAAGAACGGGCGATCAAATCACCGTCATGCGATACCTGAATATTGTGGCGCTCGGTGCCGTCGTCGGCCTGGCAGCGGGGCAGCCGGCCGAGGCATCATCCTCGGCCTGGTACAACAGCGAAGGCGGCAAGGTGCGGCTGGTGACCAGCGGCAAGCCGGACGAGGCGGGCAAGATCCACGGCGTGCTCGACATCGCGCTGAAGCCAGGCTGGAAAACCTATTGGCGCGATCCCGGCGACGCCGGTGTGCCGCCGCAGATCGACATCTCGGCCAGCACCAACATCGCAGATGCAAAGCTGTCGTTTCCGCCGCCGCAGCGCCACGACGACGGCTACGGCAAATGGGCCGGCTATGACCGTCCCGTATCGCTGCCGGTGACCTTCACGCTGTCGGCGCCCGACCAGCCGGCGACGATCGATGCCAACGTCTTTCTCGGCATATGCGAGACGATCTGCATTCCGGTGCAGACGCGGCTCAGCCTCGATCCTGCTTCCGATCCGGACAACGCCACCGACGCGGCGCTGGTGAAGACTGCGCTTGCAACGCTCCCTGCCCCGGCGCGATCTGATTTCGGCATCCGCGTGCTGCCCGGCGATCACGAGACGCTCATCGTCGAGGCGCATTCGCCCGGCGATGCCGAGTCCGTCGACTTTTTCATCGCGGGGGAGCGCGACTATATGTTCGGCGCGCCGGTGCGCAGCGAGAAGGACGGCAAGCTTGTTTTCACCGTGCCGATCCTCGACCGGCCGTCGGCGACGCCCACGGACGGCGGGCTCTACTACACGCTGACAAGCGCCGAAGGTGCGGTGGACGGATTGCTGCCTTTCCCTTGAGCCAATTCGTCGTGGAGCCGCAATTCCGAATGGAAAACCGCTGGGCACTTTTCCTGGCATTGCTCTGAACGGTTGCGGAATGCGGCCCGGTTCGATATCGCAGGCACAGATCCTTCCCAATCTCCCGAACGAGGAAACCATGACCATTTCGGTTGGCGAAAAACTGCCCGAGGCGACTTTCAAGGTGATGACCGCCGATGGCGCCAAGCCGATGACCAGCGCCGAGATTTTCGCCGGCAAGAAGGTGGTGCTGTTCGGCGTTCCCGGCGCCTTCACGCCGACCTGCAGCAACAATCATCTGCCGGGCTATCTCGAGAACCACGACGCCATCGTGGCGCGCGGCGTCGACACTATCGCGGTCGTCTCGGTCAACGACGTCCATGTCATGGGCGCCTGGGCACGCTTCACCGGTGGCGAAGGCAAGATCCTCTATCTCGCCGACGGCAGCGGAGACTTCGCCAAGTCGGTCGGACTCGACAACGACCTTTCCGCGAACGGCATGGGGCTGCGCTCGAAGCGCTTTTCGATGATCGTCGATGACAGCAAGGTCGTAGCGCTCAATGTCGAAGCCAAGCCGGGTGTCGACGAGAGTGGGGCGGCCAAGATCCTCGAGCAGCTCTGATGCTCGACATCGTCTGGCGCGCCATCGCGATCGGCATCGGCGCCACGGTCTTCATGGACGTCTGGGCGATTATCCTCAACAAGGCGTTCGGGCTGCCGCGGCCGAATTGGGGCATGGTCGGCCGCTGGGTCCGGCATCTGCCCGAGAAGGTCTTCCATGACGATATCAGTCAGGCCGCCCTCTACACGCATGAAAAGGCGCTGGGCTGGGCGTTCCACTATCTCGTCGGAATTCTCTACGGCGTGATCCTGGTCGTGCTGGCGGGAACGGGCTGGCTGGCAGCGCCGACCTTCCTGCCGGCCTTCATCCTCGGCATCGTCACCGTCGGCGCCGGCTGGTTCCTGCTGGCGCCCGGCATGGGCGCCGGCTGGGCAGCGTCGAGGACGCCCAACCCGATGCTGGTGCGCGCGCTCAACCTCGTCTCGCACACGGTCTTCGCCCTCGGCCTGTTCTCCACGGCGCTGGCGATCCGGTAGAGAACGTCAGGCGCGTCAATAGCTCTGGGTCGAGCGTCGGGGCGCGGGCTTCCTGGCCGGAGCACCAGCCTTCTGCGGCGCAGCCGCAACCGGTGCCGGCCGCGCCTGCTTCGGCTTGAACGGCGCCATGCCTTGCCTTGCCAGTTCGTCGGCGCGCTCGTTCTCCGGGTGGCCGGCATGGCCCTTCACCCAATGCCAGATAACCTTGTGTCGCCTGTTGGCCTCGTCGAGCGCCTGCCAGAGCTCACCGTTCTTGACCGGCTTCCTCTCGCCGGTCTTCCAGCCGTTCTTCTTCCAGCCATGGATCCATTTGGAAATGCCGTCCATGACGTATTTGCTGTCGGTATAGAGATCGACCGTGCAGGGTTCCTTCAGCGCATCGAGCGCGCTGATGGCGGCAAGCAGTTCCATGCGGTTGTTGGTGGTCTCGGCCTCGCCGCCCGACAGCTCCTTGGTGATGCCGTTATAGCGCAGCACCGCGCCCCAGCCGCCCGGCCCGGGATTGCCCGAGCAGGCGCCGTCGGTGAAGATCTCGATTTGCTTGTTCATGTCAGTCCGTATTCGGATGGAGACTTAATCGCCCGGTGGAAGCGCATGCGGCGGATATATTCGGTCGGATCGCGCTTCATCACCAGCCCGCCGTTGGGAATGGTCAGCCAATCATAGAGCCTGGTCAGCATGAAGCGTAGCGCCGAGCCGCGCGCCAGCATCGGCAGCGCCGCTTTTTCCTCGCCCTCAAGCGGCCTCACCGACTGGTAGCCGGCAAGCAGCGCGGCCCCTTTGGTGAGGTTGAAGGAAAAGTCCTTCTCGAAGCACCAGGCGTTGAGGCACGTGGCGACATCATAGGCATAGAGGTCGTCGCAGGCGAAATAGAAATCGATCAGCCCCGACAGCTTCTCGCCAAGGAAGAAGACATTGTCCGGGAAGAGATCCGCGTGGATGATGCCTTGTGGCAGGCGGGTCGGCCAGTTGCGCCCAAAATCGAGGAAGTCCGCGTCGACTTCGGCCGCGAGCCCCAGCTCGACCTCGTCGGCGCGGTCGCGCGACGCCGCCCAGAGCTTGCGCCAGCCGTCGATGGCAAGCGCGTTCGGCCGCTTCATCGGGAAATCCCGCCCGGCGAGATGGAGCGCGGCCAACGCCTTGCCGACCTCGCCGCAATGCGCTGCCGTCGGGCGCCTCAGCGACAGGCCCTCGAGGAAGGTGATGATGACCGCCGGGCGCCCGGCGAGAGTGCCGATGACGGTTCCGTCATGCGCGGTGACCGGAAGCGGGCAGGAAATGCCTTTTCGCGCGAGATGGCCCATCAGGCCGAGGAAAAAGGGCAGATCGGCCTTGTCGACGCGCTTCTCGTAGAGCGTCAATATGTAGGAACCGGTGGAAGCATGGACGAGAAAATTCGAGTTCTCGGTCCCTTCGGCGATGCCCTTGTAGGACAGGAGCTCGCCCACCGGATAGGCTTTCAGAAACGCGCTGAGCTCGTTTTCGTTGACGTCGGTGTAGACGGCCATCTGGGTTTACGCGGCTCCGTTGACGAAGGCCATGTCAGCCGCCGTCAGTTCGACATCGCGCAACACCCGCATCACCGGAAAATCCTCCGTTTCCGTGGCCGTGATGGCCAGATCGATGGTGACGTCGAAGCGTTGCCGGAACGCGTCGATGATCTCGTCGACGATGATTTCCGGCGCCGAGGCGCCGGCCGACAGGCCGAGCGTCGAAATCCTGCCGATCTCATCCCACGGAATTTCGGAGGCCCGCTGCACGAGAAGCGACATCGCGGCGCCCGCGCGCTCCGCCACTTCGACAAGACGCCGCGAGTTGGACGAGTTCGGCGCGCCGACGACGAGGAAAAGGTCGGCACCGGCGGCCGTCTCCTTCACCGCCTCCTGGCGGTTGGTGGTGGCGTAGCAGATGGATTCGGCGGCCGGGGCGTGAAGCTCGGGGAAACGCTCTTGCAGCGCCCGGATGATGCCGGCGGTGTCCTCGACCGACAGCGTCGTCTGGGTGACAAAGCCAAGCGCCGCCGGGTCTGCCGGCACGAAGCTTGCCGCATCCGCCTCGGTCTCGATAAGGGTCACGGCTCCTTCCGGCAACTGGCCCATCGTGCCGATCACTTCCGGATGGCCGGCATGGCCGATCAGGAGCACATGGCGGCCGAGCCGCTGGTGCCGCATCGCCTGCTTGTGCACCTTCGACACCAGCGGACAGGTGGCATCGAGGTAGAACAGGTTGCGCGCCTCGGCGTCGGCCGGCACCGATTTTGGCACCCCATGCGCGGAAAAGACGACCGGCGACTGACGATGCTCGGGTGGGATCTCGGACAATTCCTCGATGAACACCGCGCCCAGGCTCTGCAGCCCCTCGACGACGTAGCGGTTGTGCACGATCTCATGGCGGACATAGACCGGCGCGCCGTATTTCTTCAGCGCCAGCACGACGATCTGAATGGCGCGGTCGACGCCGGCGCAGAAGCCGCGCGGCTGGCAAAGCCTGATCGTCAGCGGTGGCTTTTTTTCAATCATCAAAACGGGCCGGTTCAGTCGGAAAGCTGAAGGCGAAATGAGGCGTGCACCCCTGCCCTGTCAAGAGCGGCGCTCACTCCTCCTTCGCCGGGCGGCGAAGCCTGAGGATCAGCACCGCGGCAAGGGCGGCGGCAAGGCCATACCAGGTGACGGCATATTGCAGGTGGTTGTTCGGCAGATCGATGATGGTGACGCCGCCGACCGGCAGACCGCCGGGGTTAGGAGTCTTGTCGGCATCGATGAAGAAGGGCACCAGCACGGCTCCCGCTGGCAGACCGGCGCTCGAGGCCATGACGTCGCGGTCCTTCCAGTAGAAGATGTTCTTGGCGACGTCGTTGTCGGGCAGCATCATCGAGGGTTTTTCGGGCAGCGGATTGCGGGCAAGCCCGGTCACCGTCACCGTGCCGGCGACCTCGCCCTGCTTCCGCTTGGCCGGATCCTTGAGATCGTAAGGCACGAAGCCGCGGTTGACGAGTACGAAGCGGCCGTCGTCGAGCCGCAGGGGCGTGTAGACATTGAAGCCCGTGTCGCCTTCCCAAGTGGCGAAGAAATGTCGTTCGCCCTGGTGCAGGAAAGTGCCGGTCACCGTAACCGGCGTGTAGTCGACATCGTGTGTGGCGGCGAATTCTTTCTCGACATCGGTCAGTGGCAACGGTGCCGCATGGGTGCGCTTGTCGATGGTATCGATCAGCCCTTCCTTCCAGTGCAAGCGCTGGACCTGCCATGTGCCGAGGCCGAGGAGAATGGCGAACAGGACAAGGCCGAGCCCAAGCAGCAGTGCCGAGCGCGGCCGCGAAGCGCCGGCAGTCGAGGAGGTCGCATCGCTCATTGGCCGCTGTCCAGCCTGCCTTCCGCGGCCTTCTTGGAATATTGCAGGGTGATCAGCACGCCCTTGATCAGGCGCAGCGCCGCCAGGCTCAGCACCAGCGCCAGCGGTATCCACAAAATGAAATGCAGCCAGAGCGGCGGGCTCAGCGTCACTTCCATCCACAGCGCCAGGCCGACGACGATGAAGCCGATGATGAGGATGACGAAGACCGCCGGACCGTCGCCGGCATCGGCAAAGGAATAGTCGAGGCCGCAATTATAGCAGCGCTTGCCGACGGTGAGGAAGCCGGAGAACAGCTTGCCCTCGCCGCAGCGCGGGCAATGGCCGCGCAGCCCGGCCGAGATCGGGTCGACGGGTGGCCAGATCGCCTTGTCTTCGCTCATGTCAGCACCGTAGACCCGTTCGGTCAAAAAGATAAGGCGGCCACGTCGCCGCAGCCGCCTCGTGAACTCAATCCAAAGGGTCTCAGTGGGCTTCGATTACCGCGCCGCTCGAGGCCCAGACATAGATCGCGGTGAACAGGAACAGCCAGACCACGTCGACGAAATGCCAGTACCAGGCGGCCGCCTCGAAGCCGAAATGCTGCTTCGGGGTGAAATCGCCCCGCATCGCCCGGATCAGGCAGACGAGCAGGAAGATGGTGCCGATGATGACGTGGAAGCCGTGGAAGCCAGTCGCCATGAAGAAGGTGGCGCCGTAGATCGAGTCCTTGAAGCCGAACGGAGCGTGCATGTACTCGTAGGCCTGCACCATGGTGAACAGCATGCCGAGGCCGACGGTTAGGATCAGGCCGTTGATCAGGCCCTTGCGGTCGCCGTGCAGCAGCGAGTGGTGCGCCCAGGTCACCGTCGTGCCCGACAGAAGCAGGATGATGGTGTTGTAGAGCGGCAGGTGGAAGGGATCGAGAACCTCCAGACCTTTTGGCGGCCAAACGCCGCCCGTGAAAGTGGTGCGGGCATATTGCGCGGCCTCGCCCGGGAATAGGCTGGCGTCGAAGAAGGCCCAGAACCAGGCGACGAAGAACATCACCTCGGAGGCGATGAACATGATCATGCCGTAGCGCAGGTGCAGCGAAACGACGCGCGTGTGGTGGCCCTCATGCGCTTCCTTGATGGTGTCCGACCACCAGGCGAACATCGTGTAGAGCACGATGATCAGGCCGATGAAAAACAGCCACGGATTGGCGATGTTGTGGCCGAATATTGGGAAGCTGCCGGCCTTCAGATACTGCATCAGGCAAACGCCGCCGACGGCCGTGACCAATGCGCCGATCGAGCCCAGGAAAGGCCAAGGGCTGGGATTGACGAGATGGTAGTCGTGGTTCGGTTTTGCGTGCGCGTCTGCCATATCAACCCCCGAGGCTTGCTTCGGAATCTGGAACTTTGTTGCTGCTGCCAGCGGCCGGCGCGGACGACGCGACTGGCTGCTTCTTTTCGACCGGGAACATGGTGTAGGACAGGGTGATGGTCTTCAAGTCCTTCAGTTCCGGCACGTTGACGATGTCTGGATCGACATAGAACACGACCGGCATGTCCAGCGTCTCACCGGGCTTGAGCGTCGTGTCGGTGAAGCAGAAGCACTCCACCTTGTTGAAATAGGCGCCGGCCATTTCCGGCTGCACGTTGAAGGAGGCGCGCCCGGTGATGGGGCGATCGAACTTGTTGGTGGCGCTGTAATGCGCCTGCGTGGTCTCGCCGATCTTGATCGTCACCGAGCGCGCGACGGGCTCGAACTGCCACGGAATGCCGTTGGTGTTGGCGTCGAAGCGGATGGTGATGTCGCGGTCGAGCACGCGACCGGCATATTGCTTCTCGACGCGCTGCGTCGTGCCGCCATAGCCGGTGACCTGGCAGAACATCTTGTAGAGCGGGACCGCCGCATAGGCCATGCCGACCATGCCGGTGAAGAAGGCAAGGCAGACCGCCACGACGATGCGGTTGCTGTTCTTCCCGATGGGTCCGGTCTCGCCGCTCATCGCCGCCTCACATCAAATTCGTCGGTATCAGGCCGGAGGCATGGTGGCCGAAGCGCACGATGGTGGCGATGTAGAAGATGATGACGAGCGCGGCCAGCGCGACGCCGATGGCAACGGAGCGGCTGCGCCGCGCCTTCCGCTGGCGTTCGGTCAAGGTGACCAGTTCGAGGTTCTTGTCGGCCACGATCATGCTCCCCCCATGACGAGGGCACGCCCGACCACGCTGTCGACGAGATAGGCGGCAAAGATTGCGAAGAGATAGAGCAGCGAAAAGCCGAACAGCGCCTTGGCCGCCTTCATCGCGCGGTCGGCATCGCTCATGCCCAGCACCTTCCAGGCATACCAGACGAAGCCCAGGCCGAGCAGAACGGAAACCGCTCCATAGGCGGCGGTGGTGTAGCCGAGCAGCCATGGCAAGACGCCGACCGGCGCCAGGATCAGCGCGTAGGCAAAGATCTGGCGGCGGGTCGAGGCGTGTCCGGCGACGTTCGGCATCATCGGAATGCCGGCGCGGGCGTAGTCGTCCGACTTGAACAGCGCCAGCGCCCAGAAATGCGGCGGAGTCCAAAGGAAGATGATCAGGAAAAGAACCAGGCTTTCGAGGCTGACCGATCCGGTCACCGCCGCCCAGCCGATCACCGGCGGGATGGCGCCGGCGGCGCCGCCGATGACGATGTTCTGCGGCGTCCAGCGCTTTAGCCACATCGTGTAGATGACGGCGTAGAAGAAGATGGTGAAGGCAAGAAGCGCCGCCGACAGCCAGTTGATGAGCACGCCCAGCGTCATCACCGACAGCGCGGAGAGCACGAGGCCGAAGCTCAGCGCCTCACCCGGCGTGACGCGCCCGGCCGGCACCGGACGGCTCGCTGTCCTGGTCATCACCGCGTCGATATCGGCGTCGTACCACATGTTGAGCGCGCCCGAGGCGCCGGCGCCGATGGCAATCGCCAGGATCGCGATCACCGCCAGCAGCGGATTGATGGCGACCGGCGCCGCGACCATGCCGACAAAGGCCGTGAAGACGACCAGCGACATCACGCGCGGCTTGAGGAGGGCGAAGAAATCGCCCGCGGTGGCTTCCGACATGCGAAAGCCAACTTCCTCCATCAATTTGTGGTCGGCAAGGGCCATGCGTACTTAAAGTCCATCATTCCGTTGGCCAAGACCGCCGGGCGAGCAGGCGGTCCTGTATCTGCGGCCTTACTTGATCTTCGGCAGCTGTTCCCACTGGTGGAACGGCGGCGGCGACGGCAGCTGCCATTCGAGCGTGGTGGCACCCTCGCCCCACGGATTGGCGCCCGCGACGCGCTTCTTCTGGAAGGCCTCGAACACGCCATAGAGGAAGATCGCAACGCCGACGGCGGCGATGTAGGAGCCGTAGGACGAGATCATGTTCCAGCCGGCAAACGCATCCGGATAGTCGACAGTGCGGCGCGGCATCCCGGCAAGGCCGAGGAAGTGCTGCGGGAAGAAGATCAGGTTGACGCCGACGAAGGTGACCCAGAAGTGGGTGTTGGCGATCACCGGCGAGTACATGTAGCCGGTCATCTTCGGGAACCAGTAGTACCAGCCGGCGAAGATGGCGAACACGGCGCCCAGCGACAGCACGTAGTGGAAGTGGGCGATCACGAAATAGGTGTCGTGCAGCGAGCGGTCGAGGCCGGCATTTGCCAGCTGAACGCCGGTGACGCCACCGATCGTGAACAGGAAGATGAAGCCCAGCGCCCACAGCATCGGCGGCTTGAAGGAGATCGAGCCGCCCCACATCGTGGCGATCCAGGAGAAGATCTTCACGCCCGTCGGAACCGCGATGACCATGGTGGCGAACACGAAATAGCGCTGCGTGTCGAGCGACAGGCCGGTCGTGTACATGTGGTGCGCCCAGACGATGAAGCCGACGGCGCCGATCGCGACCATGGCGTAGGCCATGCCGAGATAGCCGAAGACCGGCTTCTTCGAGAAGGTCGAGACGATGTGGCTAACGATGCCGAAGCCCGGCAGGATCAGGATGTACACCTCGGGATGGCCAAAGAACCAGAACAGGTGCTGGAAGAGCAGCGGGTCGCCGCCCTGGTCCGGCACGAAGAAGGCGGTGCCGAAGTTGCGATCGGTGAGCAGCATGGTGATGGCGCCCGCCAGAACCGGCAGCGACAAGAGCAGCAGGAAGGCCGTGATCAGCACCGCCCAGGCGAACAGCGGCATCTTGTGCATGGTCATGCCAGGCGCGCGCATGTTGAAGATGGTGGTGATGAAATTGATCGCACCGAGAATCGACGAGGCGCCGGCGATGTGGAGCGACAGAATCGCAAGGTCCATTGCGGGGCCCGGCTGGCCGGATGTCGAGAGCGGCGGATAGATCGTCCAGCCGCCGCCGACGCCGAAGGCGCCGGGCGCGCTCGGTACGAACATCGAGCCGAGCAGCAGGAGGAAGGCCGGCGGCAGCAGCCAGAAGGAGATGTTGTTCATGCGCGGGAAGGCCATGTCCGGCGCGCCGATCATGATCGGCACCATCCAGTTGGCGAAGCCGCCGATGAGCGCCGGCATCACCATGAAGAAGATCATGATCAGGCCGTGCGCGGCGCCGAAGGCATTGTACATGCTCTTGCCGCCATCGATGGCGGCATCACCCTGCATGCCGTAGACCATCTGCGCCAGACCGCTGAAGATCTGGATGCCCGGCTCCTGCAGCTCCATGCGGATGGCGACCGAAAGCGCGCCGCCGATAATCCCGGCCATGATCGCGAAGATCAGGTAGAGCGTGCCGATGTCCTTGTGGTTGGTCGAGTAGACCCAGCGGACCCAGCCATGCGGCCTGTGGTCGTGGTGGTCGTGAGCTGCAGCCTCTGCCATATTCCGCTCCGTTCCCTAATTCTTGCTAACCCGCGGCGTCAGTTGCCGGCGGCCGCTACCTTGTTGGTACCATCGATCTCGGCCATCAGCGCCTTGTTGGCGGTGGGCACGTCGGTCTTGGCCGTCTCCAGCCAGGTCTTGAACTGCGCGTCGGAGACGACGCGAACCGCGATCGGCATAAAGGCGTGATCCTTGCCGCAGAGCTGCGAGCACTGGCCGTAATAGAGGCCTTCCTTCTCCGCCTTGAACCAGGTCTCGTTGGTGCGGCCGGGCACGGCATCCATCTTGATGCCAAAGGACGGCACGGCGAAGGAGTGGATGACGTCGGTGGCGGTGATCAGCACGCGAGTCATGGTGTTGACCGGCACCACCAGCTCATTGTCGACGGCGAGCAGGCGCGGATAGAGGTTGCGGTCTTCCTTGCCGGCCTTGGCGCGGTCACCGTCCTGAAGGATCGCCGAGTTGAAGGAGAAGCTCTTGTCGACCTGGTATTCGTAGTCCCAATTCCATTGGTTGCCGGTCGCCTTGACGGTCAGCTTGGCTTCTTCCGGCGGGGTATACTGCGCGGTGAGCAGTTGGAACGAGGGGATGGCGATGAGCAGCAGCACGATGACCGGGCCGACGGTCCAGATCACCTCGATCAGCGTGTTGTGGCTGGTCCGGGAAGGAACCGGGTTGGCGCTCGCGCGGAACCGCAGGATGACATAGGCGAGCAGGACCAGCACCAGCAGGGTGATGACCACGATGAATACGAAGGTGTAGTTTCCGAACCATTCGATCTGCCGCATCATGTCGGTCGCAGGCGCCTGGAAGGCGATTTCCCATGGCCGCGGCTGATCCGCATAGGCGGATGCGCTGGAGAGGAGCGTGCCCGCGGCCGCAGCACCTGCCAGAAGTCTGGCGCTTGCCATGAATTTTCTCATCGCCCTCTCGTCTCCCACTTCCTGCAATCGGATCGCACCAATAACGAACGACGCCGGGATGGGGAATCCCGGTCTGTCCCTAAGGTGGTTCAAACCATACTCTATTTCCCTCCGCAAGGAAGGAGCGGGCGAAACCGTGCGGCATTTTTGCGCGCAGCCCGAAGGGCATCCCCGACCATCGCCGCCCCCGCGCCGGGTGGTCGCAATTCGGGCGAATTTGCTCTGGAAAAGCCCGTAATTGCCGGTATCTGGGCGGGCTGGCGACGGTCTCGTCCTTTACTTGGCCTTGGCGCAGCTTAAAGTGCCGTGATTCGCAATGGAGCCGTTATGACTTCCTGGCTTTCGAGACCCCTGGCGAAGGTTATCTTCCTTGCCGCCTCGCTTAGCGCCAGCGTGGCGAACGCCGCGCCACCGCAGACCGCGGCGCCGCCCAGCGGCACGGTCAAGTCGACGCATGGCGCGTGGTCGATCATCTGCGACAGGCCGGCCGGCGCAACCTCCGAGCAATGCGTGATGATGCAGAACGTCGTCGCCGAGGACCGTCCGGAGATGGGGCTTTCCGTCGTGGTGCTGCGCACCGCCGACAACAAGGCGGAGATCCTGCGGGTGCTGGCACCGCTCGGCGTGCTCCTGCCCAACGGGCTCGGCCTCAATGTCGACGGCAAGGACATCGGCCGCGCCTATTTCGTGCGCTGCTTCCAGGACGGCTGCTACGCGGAAGTGATCCTCGAGAAGCCACTGCTCGACACGCTGAAGAACGGCACGTCGGCCACCTTCATCGTGTTCCAGACGCCGGAGGAAGGCATCGGCATTCCGGTCGATCTGAAGGGATTCGCCGAAGGCTTCTCGGCTCTGCCCTAAGTCCAGCGGCGGCAACGCGGCCGCCAGTCGGCTCGGGGCGATGACGATCGCGTGTGAAGGCCGGCGATTGTCTTGACCTCACTTCGCCCCTACATCGGGGGAATGCGAAACCGCCAGCGGACAGCCCTGCCATGAACAGCCTGATCGGCCAATTCGACATTTCCGACGACCGCGTCAAAGAGATCGTCGCCGATACCATCAAGGGCGCCGACGACGGCGAGTTGTTCCTCGAATACAGCGAGAACGAAGCGCTGATGTTCGACAACGGCCGGCTGAAGACGGCGAATTTCAACACCGACCAGGGTTTCGGGCTGCGCGCCGTCGCCGGCGAGGCGAGCGGCTATGCCCATTCGAGCGACCTGTCGGAAGCCTCGCTGCTGCGCGCCGCCGATGCCGTCTCCGCGGTCAAGGGCGGCTATTCCGGAACGCTTGCCGCAGCGCCCGCGCGCACCAATCGCCACCTTTACGGCGACGAGAATCCCATCCCCTCGCCCAGTTTCGAGGCCAAGGCGAAGCTGTTGCAGGAGATCGACGCCTGGCTGCGCGCCGCCGATCCGCGCGTGCGCCAGGTGACGGCCTCGCTCGCCGCCTCCTGGCAGCATGTCGAGATCGTGCGCGGCGACGGCCAGGTGGTGCGCGATATCCGCCCGCTGGTCAGGATGAACGTCTCGGTGGTGGTCGGCGATGGCGACCGCCAGGAGAGCGGCTCCTACGGAATGGGCGGCCGCAAGAGCTTTGGCGAGTTCCTCACCGAGGAGAGTTGGAAGCACGCCGCGCGCGAGGCGCTGCGACAGGCGCTGGTCAATCTCGAGGCCGTTCCGGCGCCGGCAGGCACATTCGACATCGTGCTTTCCAGCGGCTGGCCGGGCGTGATGCTGCACGAGGCTGTCGGCCATGGCCTCGAGGGCGACTTCAACCGCAAGAAAACATCCGCCTTCGCCGGCCTGATGGGCAGCCAAGTAGCGGCAAAGGGCGTCACCGTCGTCGACGACGGCACGATCGCCGAGCGGCGCGGCTCGCTTACCGTGGACGATGAAGGCACGCCTTCGGCGCGCAATGTGCTGATCGAGGACGGCAAGCTGGTCGGCTACATGCAGGACCGCCAGAATGCGCGGCTGATGGGCATGAAGGCGACCGGCAACGGCCGGCGCGAAGGCTATGCCCACCAGCCGATGCCGCGCATGACCAACACCTACATGACCTCGGGCGATACCGCGCCGGAAGAGATCATCGCCTCGGTCAAGAACGGCATCTATGCCGTCTCCTTCGGCGGCGGCCAGGTCGACATCACCTCAGGCAAGTTCGTGTTCGGCTGCACCGAGGCCTACATGATCGAGGACGGCAAGGTGACGCAGCCGATCAAGGGCGCAATGCTGATCGGCAACGGGCCCGACGCCATGCACCGCGTCACCATGGTCGGCAACGACATGAAACTCGACAACGGCATCGGCATGTGCGGCAAGGCCGGACAGGGCGTGCCGGTCGGGGTCGGCCAGCCGCATCTGAGGATGAACCAGATGACGGTGGGCGGCACCAGGGTTTGAGCGCGCTCAATCCGGCAGGCTTGAATAGCACTCCGCCGCTTGAGTATCTTACCTGTGTCTTACATGGGGTAAGCTTGCGATGGCTGGTGCCGAAAGACTCATAACCACCGTCTCGACCAAGGGACAAATGATCCTCCCCAGCGCCATCGGAAAACGGAGAGACTGGGGTGCGGGCACGCGTCTGCAGGTCGAAGAACACACCAGGCGGTGTTCTTCTGAAGCCAGCGCCGGCCTTCACCCCGACGCGACCGGAAGGCGTGTTTGGCCTGCTGCCGCACCGCGGCAGCCGAAGACGCTTGAAGAGATGAACGCGAGTGTCCTTGCCGAAGCGCGGCGGCGCCATGCTCGCAATTGATACCAACCTTGTCGTCAGACACCTGACGAACGACCATCCTGAACGCTCACTTCGATCCGGCCGGAAAGCTCACACCTAGCTACCCGCCGGAGCGCGAACACAATCGTGTTAGCAGATTATTAATTGTTCAATTGCCTTGGCCGACGCTTCCGACTTAACTATCAGCAGTCTTCTCGTTGCGGTGGTGTTGGCAGTGCTGCGTTCCCCTGGCGTCCTGACCTCTTCATTCCTCCTTGGCCTTTGCTCAGTGATCGGTGTGACGTCGCTTTGCGTCGACACGGCGGCGGCGCAGTCGACATTGTTCAAACGGCCATCGAGTCCGGTCGACCTGCGCTCCGCCACAGTGGGAGGACGTACCAGCGTCCCTTATGGCTGGATCGATTTCTGCCACCGCCGGCCGAAAGAGTGCAAAGTGCCTGCCCTGCAGCCGGCGAACGTCAAGCTGACCGCGCAGAACATGCGAACCCTCAAGCGCATAAACCAGAAAGCGAACCGCGCCATCAAGCCCGTCAGCAACTATGATCACTGGGGCACGATGATGGACCACTGGGACTATCCGGTGGACGGCAAGGGCGACTGCAAGATCTACGCGCTCTACAAGCGCAAGCTTCTCATGGAAGCGGGATTTCCCCGCCAGGCGCTGCTGATGACGGTGGTGCGCGACCTGAACAACGAAGGCCACACCATCCTGACCGTGAAGACCGACAAGGGCGATCTCGTGCTCGACAATCTGGTCGACGAAGTCCGGCCCTGGAACGCGACCGGCTATTATTTCCTGAAGCGCCAGTCGCAGCAAAACCCGAATATTTGGGTATCGATCAATCAGCGCGGCGGCACGCCGAAAACCTGACGGATGCCGCCAGGCTCGCAGACCGGACGGCCTGGACAGCCGAGGCATCCCGCTTTGACGGTTGATACGCCCTACAGACCGGCGCCCCCTGCCTTGCACGTTCATGGCCGAAAAATCGGCTCGCAAAGGTAAGGCGCAGGCTCGACCGCGCCAACCTATTGGTTGCAGGCCGGCTCGCCCTGCTGTCCGCAAGAGAGCTTCTTCTTGGGCTGCGGCTTCTCCCGGGGGACACTCCGCTCTTGCATCTGCGGCCTCGGCTGCGAACGGAATTCCGGGCGAGGCTCCGATCTCTGCCGCCGCAGCACCTGCTCGTTAGGCCTTTCCTGCCTGAACTGGCGCTGCGCATTGTCGTTCGGCCTGTTGACTTTGAAGTTCCGCTGGACGGCGACATCCCGGCCGGCGGAACCTTCTTCGTTCTGCAGCCGGCGCAACGTCCTGCGCCTGTCGTTCCCGCTGGCCGAGCCCTGATTCTCGTCGGAGAACAGGGTCGGACTGTTCCTCCTGAGCCGCTTCTGCACGGCCGGTCCATTGTCGGTTGGCCCACCACTAACGCTCGGCAGTCTGCGGAACTTCTTGCTCTTGGCCGAGCCCTGGTTGTCATCGGAGAACATTTCGGGGGTGTTCTTTCTGAGCCGCTCGCGCACGCTCGGCCGGTTCTCGGCCGGCATCCGGTTGACGGTAGGCAGCTTGCGGACCTTCCTGCCCTTGTCGCTCGCGGCGGCCGAACCTTGTTCGTTCGGTTCGACCACGGACTGGCCTGCGGACAAATCCTTGCGCGTCAGCTTCCTCGGCTTGCCACCGCTCCGTTCGGATAAAGCCTTGGGACTGTTCTGCCTGAACTTCTCCCGCGCGCTCTGCCCGTTGTCGGCCGGCATGCCGTTGACGGCGGGCAGGTTGCGGAGCTTTTTGCCCCTCTTCCGATCTGTGTCCTGCTTCCCGGTCCGGTCAGGACCGGCATTTCCGATCGCCTCTTGGTTGCCGCCCGAGACGCCTTGCCTGCCGGGTTGCCTCTTCAATTTGTTGCCGCGCAAGTTCTGGCCGTCGGGCGCCGGCTTGCCGTTGACCAGCGGCAGCCTCTTGCCATCGGCTCCAGGCAAAGCGTGATCGGTTGAGAGCTTGCCGGTTCTGGACGAGGTCTCCGGCGAGGTGTCAGGCTGCTGGCGCTGGATAACACGCTGACCAGGCTTCGGCGGCAGGGCGCCCTGTTGCTGCTGATTGGATGTGGCCTGACGGAACTTGGCCGCCCTCTTCTGCAGAAGCGGCGGCAGGGGAACCTTGGCCGCCAGCGCATCGGCGCGGCCACCAACGGCGCCTTCCATCGTTTTCCGGGCTGTACGGCGGTCAAGCTGAACACGGGCGCTCGGCTGCGCGGCCCGATCGATGGTCTCGTTTTTGATCGTCGTGTTGATGGTGTTGATGACCGTCGTGTTGTGGATGTTTTTGAAGATGATGGCGTTCGGCGGCGGCACGACGTGGCGCGGCGGGTTGATGAATACGGGGATCGGCACGAATACCGGCGTCGGCAGGACGAACACTTCGATCGGCGGCGGAGGTGGCGGAAGCACGATGAAATCCGGCGGCGGCGGCGGCAGGAAGACCACCGTGATCGGCGGCGGCGGTTCGAAGTCGAAATCGGGATCGTCGAAATAGAGCACCGGACGGTCGATATAGATGAATTCCTCCTCCGGCGGCGGCGGCAAATCATACTCATAGACGGTGAACTCCTCCGGCGGCTCCAGGGCAGCGTCGAAATGTTCGAGCCGCCGTCGTGCGTCCCAGGCATGCGGACCACGCGGATAGCGCCGCAGATAAGACCAGTAGGCTTCCGGCGTGTCCTCCAGCCAGGTCTCGCGCCAGGAGATCGCCTCGCGCCGCGCAGCGACAATGGCGCGCACGCGCTTAGCCATCGGATCGTGTGGATAGGCGACGAGGAAATCCTCGTAGCCGCGCATCGTGTCGCGGTCGAGAGCCGCGACATAAGCGTCACGAGCGTCGAAATCCCGGATCGCCCTGGTCCGATTGGAGCGGGATTCGGCCTCCGAAACCTTGGGCGCGGGCGCGTCCGCGGCACGGTCGAAGAAGACGAAAGGCGCGGTGATCTTCGAGGCATGCCACGGAACTTCCGCGCCTTGCGTCATCTCGTTGACGCGCAGCCGCGTGCGGTCGAACACCTCGTCAAGCGACAACCCGCCCTCGCGTATCATTTCGGCGAGCGCCTGGGCATAGGCGCCGTAAGGGCCCTTGCCTTCCGGCGCGACCGTTCCCGGAGCCGCGTTGAACGCAATCAGCATGTTCGGGTCGGGATCGACCAGCGCGAGACCACCGGCCAGGGGCTGGCTCATCTTGGGCAAGGCATCAGGCCGCGCCGCGTCGAGCACGACGATGTTTACCTTCGTCGGCAATCCGGCCAACGACCGGGTGACATCGGAGAGCCGCATTGCCTGAAGCGGCACGTCGGCTGGACTGGCGATCTGGGCATCGACCGGAAGAAAGTAGTTCTCCCCCTCGAACTGCACGCCGTGGCCGGCAAGATAGACGAAGACGACCGCGTCGGGACCGGCGGCGGAAACCTTGCCGAGAAAATCGCGCAGCGCGCCGCGCAGCGAGTCCTGATCGACATCGCGCGCGCCGACGACGTCGAACCCTGCCGCCTGCAGGGTCTGCGCGATCAGGCCGGCGTCATTGGCGGCAGTCGCGAGCTCGCCGGACTGATAGGCGCCGTTGCCGATGACGAAGGCGAGACGTTTTTGCTCTTGCGCGAGCGCACCGGTCGCGGACGCGGCGCCAAAAGCGATGAGAACGATGAGGCTGAGGAATTTTAGAAGCGTCTGCATGGCAATGCGCTGTCCGTTATCCGCCATCCGCCATCCGCTTATTTCAGTAACGCCGAAAGAGCAGGAATGTTTCCCTAACAGCGCAAAACTAAGACCTCCAAGAAGGCGGCTTTAGGGCGCAAATTTCGGAAAAGAGAGCCTTCAAGTTTCTTGCGAACCGGCTCTCGCGGACTACCGGCGCCGCTTCGGCTTCTCCAGCAGCGCGACGGCCTCGACATGCGGCGACCACAGGAACTGGTCGATCGGCGTCACGCTCTTCAGTTGATAGCCGCCGTCGATGAGGATGCGCAGATCCCGCGCCAGCGTCGTCGGATTGCAGGAGACGGCCGCGACCAGCGGCACGTCTGAGCGGGCGATCTGCTTGGACTGATCCTCCGCGCCGGCGCGCGGTGGATCGAAGACGAGGCCGTCGAAGCCGCTCAGCTCCTTGAAGGTCAGCGGCCTGCGGAAGAGGTCGCGACGCTCGCTGGTCACGCGCTTCAAGCCGCTGGCGAAGCGGGAGGCACGGTCGAGCGCGGCAAGCGCCGGGGCGTCTCCCTCCACGGCGTGGACCTCCGACTTCGCCGCCAGCCGGAGCGCGAAGCTGCCGCAGCCGGCGAACAGGTCGGCGACCTTCTTGGCACGCGACAGGTGCTGGCAGACGAGACCGGCCATCGTCTGCTCGGCGGCCTCCGTCGCCTGCAGGAAGGCGCCGGGCGGCAGGGCGACGGCGACCGAGCCGAACTGCACCACCGGCTTCTTCGGCTCGACGATCACCTCGCCGTCGATCGAAAGCCTCGCCAAGCCCGCGGCCATCACGAAATTGGAAGCGATGCGGCGCTGGTTTTCGCCGAGCTTGCCCGCGTCATGGACGGCGACATCGAGGCCGGACGCCGTGGCGGTGACGGTCATGTGGAAGGCTTTCGGCGTCGCGCAGACCAGTCCTGCCAGCCTTCGCAAAGGATCGAGCGCATCAACGATTGCCGGCAACGAGATCGGGCATTCCTCGATAGGAATGATCTCGGAGGAGAGCGCGCGCACGAAGCCGAGCAGCATGCCGGCATCGGTGCGCCGAGCGCTGAAGACGACGCGCCGGCGCGTGTGCGGCGCGCAAGGCACCAGCGCGTCGATCTGACCAGCGATGCCCTTGATCTTGAGCGCCTGCACCACCCGTTCGCGTTTCCACTGCCGGTAGCCGTCGGCCTCGAAATGCTGCAACGCGCAGCCGCCGCATTCGGTGAAGTGTCGGCAGGGCGGATCAACCCTAAGCGGTGAAGCCTCAACAACCGACATCAGCGTCGCGCGGTCCTTCCGGCGCGCGGCGGTGACCGTCTCGCCAGGCAGCGTGAACGGGATGAAGACCTCGCCGCCATCGGCACCGGCGATGCCGTCGCCCTGCGAACCGAGCCTTGTGATGGTGAAGCGCGCGCTCATGGCGATGCCGCGTCCTTGATCGCGGCGAGCAGGAACTCGCGGTTGCCGTCGCCGCCCTCGATCGGCGATGGATGCAGCCCGAGCACGCGCCAGCCCGGCATGCCGGCAAGCCAGTCGCGCAAACCGGCGGCGATGCGCTCGGCCTCGCTCGGGTCCTTGAGCAGTCCGCCCTTGCCGATCGCCTCGCGACCCGCCTCGAATTGCGGCTTGACGAGAAGCAGCGCCCTGGCGCCCTCGCCCGCCAAGGCCAGCGCCGGCGGCAGCGCCAGCTTCAGCGAGATGAAGCTGACATCACAGACCAGGAAATCCGGATCGCGGTCGCCAAGATCGGCGGCGGTCAGGTCCCGCGCATTCAGCCCTTCAATGACCGTGACCCGCCGATCGGTGGCAATTTCCGGGTGCATCTGGCCGTGACCGACATCGATCGCCGTGACATGGGTAGCACCACGCTCGAGCAGCACCTGGGTGAAGCCGCCGGTCGAGGCGCCGATATCGAGCGCCTCATGCCCAGAGGGATCGAGGCCGAAATGGTCGAGGCCGGCAATCAGCTTCAGCGCCGCGCGCGACACATAGGCCTGCGCCGGATCGTCGACGGCAACGACACAGTGTGGCGCGACGGGCTGGCCCGGCTTGCGGGCGACTGCGCCGTCGACAGTGACGGTGCCGCGTTCGATCGCGTCGCGGGCGCGGGAACGGCTGGCGAACAGGCCACGTGCGACGAGCAGTTCGTCGAGACGCGGACGCGCGCTGGCGGGCAAAGAGGAACTCATCGGCCTTCATTGGCGAAAGCCGGCGGCGAAGGCAATGGCAGCCCTGTTGAATATGGCGCGGGGCACGGCAGAATGCCGGTGCCTATAGTCCGCTCACCCGGGCGAGGAGGAGCCATGCTGAAGGGAACCTGCCATTGCGGCGCCGCTCACTGGACGCTGGAAGGCGATCCGGGATCGATCACCGCCTGCAACTGCACCCTTTGCCGCCGCTACGGCACGCTCTGGGCCTATGACTATGTCGACGAGCGCATCCGCATCGCAGGTCCGACGAGCTCCTACAGGAGGGTCGAGGTGGCCGAGCCCGCGCTGGAAATCCTGTTCTGTCCGAAATGCGCCTGTGTGCTCGCCTGGCGCGGGTTGCTTCCCGGCTCGAGCGGCCGCACTCGCATCGCCGTCAATGTCAGGCTGGCCCCGCCGGAGGCGGTCGCCGACCTGCCGATCGAGCATTTCGACGGCCTCGAAACGTTCGACGACCTGCCGCGCGACGGCCGCTGCGTGCGCGATATGTGGTTTTAGAAAATAGTCCGCGAGACCGGGCGCTCGACCGCCGGCATCAGGCCGTCATTGTGGGAGGCCTGCTCGCGCGGCTCAGCAGGAGCCGGCGCCGTCGGCGCGGCTTCCTGCGGCACCACCAGTTGGGGAGCCTGCTTGTAGGAGAAGCCGCCGCGGATGTTGCCCATCTTGCCGGCAACGATGTCCATCACCGCCTTTTCGAGGTTGCGATCGTAACGCGTTTCGGCTGCCACCGGCGCGGCCATGGCACTCAGCAGGGCCATGCCGCAAAGGAACGAATTCATTGTTCTTATCCCCTGCCTAGACCAGGGTTTTAGCAGGGCGCCCGTTGAAAATCGGCCAAAAGACAAGGTAACCGAACGGCCAAATGAAAACGTAAACAAACAGTTGCAACCGCAGCCAGCAAACTCAATCGGAGAGCTGAGGTTTCGATTCAGGCGCGCTGCGCCTGCATTCCATGGCCGAGTGCGGCGAAGACCGTCCGCACGATGCCGGTCGTGTCGAGGCCCGCGTCGGCATACATCTTCTCAGGCTTGGCGTGATCGGTGAACTCGTCCGGCAAGACCAGCGGGCGCACCTTGAGGCCGTTTTCCAACAGGCCTTCATGGGCAAGGAAATGCAGCACCTGGCTGGCGAAGCCGCCGACCGCGCCCTCCTCGACCGTCACGAGAACCTCATGCGAGCGCGCCAGGCGGCGGATGAGATCCTCGTCCAGCGGCTTGGCGAAGCGAGCGTCGGCAACGGTGGTCGAAAGGCCCGCGGCGCCGAGCTCCTCGGCGGCCAGCAGGCAATCCTGCAGCCGCGTGCCGAACGAGAGCAGCGCCACCTTGGTGCCTTCCTTGAGAATGCGGCCTTTGCCGATCTCGAGCACTGAGCCGCGCTCCGGCATGTCGACGCCGACGCCGTTGCCCCGCGGATAGCGGAAGGCAATCGGGCCGCGGTCGTAGTCGGCTGCCGTGCGCACCATATGGCGAAGCTCCGCCTCATCGGCGGCGGCCATGACGACGAAGCCAGGCAGCGAGGCGAGGAAGGTCGTGTCGAAGGCGCCGCAGTGCGTGGCGCCGTCGGCGCCGACGAAGCCGGCGCGGTCGATCGGGAAGCGCACCGGCAGTTTCTGGATTGCCACGTCGTGCACCACCTGATCGTAGGCGCGCTGCAGGAAGGTCGAATAGATGGCGGCGAAGGGCTTGTAGCCTTCGGTGGCGAGGCCGGCGGCGAAGGTCACCGCGTGCTGCTCGGCAATGCCGACATCGAAGGTTCGGGCCGGGAACACCTCGCCGAAGAGGTCGAGGCCGGTGCCACTCGGCATCGCGGCGGTGATCGCCACGATTCGTTCGTCCTCGCGCGCCTCCTGGATCAGGCTCTCGGCGAAGACCTTGGTGTAGCTCGGCGCGTTGGCCGGCGCTTTCGCTTGCGCGCCGGTGATGACGTCGAACTTGTTGACGCCGTGATACTTGTCGGCGGCGGCCTCCGCCGGCGCGTAGCCCTTGCCCTTCTGGGTGACGACATGGATCAGAATGGGACCGTCGCCATTATCGCGGACGTTCTTCAGCACCGGGATCAGGTGCTCCAAATTGTGTCCATCGATCGGGCCGATGTGGAAGAATCCCATCTCCTCGAACAGCGTGCCGCCGGTGACGTAACCGCGCGCATGCTCGACCGCGCGGGTGATGGCGCTGTCGGCGCGCTTGCCGAGATAGGAGGTCAGCTTCTTGCCGAAATCGCGCAGGCCGAGATAGGTCTTGCCGGAGGCAAGCCTCGCCAGATAGGCGCTCATCGCGCCGGTCGGCGGGGCGATCGACATGTCGTTGTCGTTGAGGATGACGATCAGGCGGGCATTGAGCGCGCCGGCGTTGTTCATCGCCTCGTAGGCCATCCCGGCGGACATGGCGCCGTCGCCGATGACGGCGATGACATTGTTGCGGCCGCCCGCAAGGTCGCGGCCCATCGCCATGCCGAGGCCGGCCGAAATCGAAGTCGAGGAATGCGCTGCGCCGAAGGGGTCGTATTCGCTCTCTGCGCGCCGGGTGAAGCCGGAGAGACCGCCTTCCTGGCGAAGCGTGCGGATGCGGTCGCGGCGGCCGGTCAGAATCTTGTGCGGGTAGGCCTGGTGGCCAACGTCCCAGATCAGCCGGTCTTCCGGCGTGTTGAAGACATAGTGCAGCGCAACCGTAAGCTCGACGACGCCGAGACCGGCGCCAAGATGGCCGCCGGTGTGCGACACCGCATCGATCAGCTCCGCGCGCAGTTCGGTCGCCAGCTGCGGCAGCTCGCTTTCATCAAGCGTCCGCAAATCCGCGGGGATGCGGACTTTGTCGAGGAGCGGCGTGTCAGGCTTCGGGTTCACTCTGGGACGGCCTGTCAACTTAACCTTGGGTTAACCTTCAAATATGCGCTTTGCTATGCGCGAGATAGGCTGACGGCGCGCCAATGTAAATGCGTGTCAGTGACGCGCCTGGCGCAGAATGTCCATCCTGCGCTAACCTTCCGGCAGCGGAATGAATTCTTCCTCATCGCCAGGAACGATATCGAAGCGGCCCGTCTTCCATTCTTCCTTGGCCTGCTCGATGCGTTCTTTCGAGGACGAAACGAAATTCCACCAGATATAGCGCTTGGAGCCCAGCGACGCTCCGCCGAACAGCATGAAATGCGCGCCGCGCTCGGACGACACGACGATTTCCTCGCCCGGTTTGAACACCAAAAGCCGCTCGGCCGGGAAACGGTCGCCGGCAATCGAAACCTCGCCCTCCAGCGTGTAGATGGCGCGTTCCTCGGCGTCGCCGGGGATTTTGACGCTGGCGCCCGCCGCCAGCCGCAGATCGGCATAGAGCGTTTCCGAGGCGGTCGCGACGGGCGAGCGCAGCCCGGAAAATTCGCCGATGACGACGCGGCCGCTAACGCCCTCGGCATCGATTTCGGGCAGTTGGACGACCGACGTGTTCGCGAACACCGGGGCGATTTCTTCCTTGCTGTCCGGCAGCGCCAGCCAGGTTTGCAGGCCGGAAATCGACATCGGCGCGCGGCGCAATTCCTCGGGCGTGCGCTCGGAATGAACGATGCCGCGGCCGGCGGTCATCAAATTCACGTCGCCCGGCGCGATCACCATTTCGGTGCCGAGCGAGTCGCGATGCCTGATCTTGCCGTCGAACAGATAAGTGACGGTGGAAAGCCCGATATGCGGATGCGGGCGCACGTCGATCGCATGGCCGGCGCGCAGGATGGCCGGACCCATGCGGTCGAAGAAGATGAACGGACCGACCAGCCTGCGCTTCGCCGTCGGCAAGGCGCGGCGAACCTCGAAGCCGCCAATGTCCTTGGCGTTCGGAATGACCATCAACTCGATCTGGTCGCAGGCGAAGGCGTCGCCGGCCTCAGGATCGTTGCCCGGAAAGAAGCTCATGACCGGCGTCAGGCGAAGCGGAGCGCGGATCGGGCCTTCGCCTTGGCGGCCTCTTCCTCGCGGTTGCGCGGATGCTGGGTGGTTTCGAGGCTGTCAAGCAGCTCGCGCGCGGCGGCGGCGATCGCCTCGACGGCGTGGTTGAAGGCATGCTCGTTGCGCTTGGACGGCTTGGTCGCGCCGCTCAGCTTGCGAACGAACTGCAGCGCCGCGTCATGGACCTCGTCGTCGGTCGCCGGCGGATCGAAGTTGAACAGGGTCTTGATGTTTCGGCACATGCTTTAACTCCTTACCTGCTTTCTGCCCGAACCGGTCTGACATTGTGCACCGAGGTGTGTTGAGATTCAGGTCAGACCGAGCCGAAAATGGCGGGTTCCGAGAACCGGACCGGAGCGTACTTGAAGGACGTGAGCACCGGAACCGCAGAAAGCCGCGTTTGCAGGCGGCCTCACCTGAATATCAATACACCTCACTCGGCGTCGAGCGGCTCCGTTCCAACCGGCTTGCCGTCGCGCGAGAGCCTGATCTTCTCGACCTTGTCCTCGGCGGCCTTGAGCAAGCGGTCGCAATGAGCCTTCAGCGCCTCGCCGCGCTCGTAGATCTTGATCGACTGGTCGAGCGGAACGTCGCCGCGCTCCAGATCATCGACGATCTTCTCCAGCGCGTCGAGCGCCTGTTCGAAGCTCATCGCCTTGACGTCTTGGTTAGCTTCATCAGCCATCATTCATCCCTTCATCAGCCGCCCGACATGGGCGGCGACCGAAAATGCCAATCCTTGCAGATCGTAACCGCCCTCCAGCAGGCTGACGAGCCGGTTGCCGCTGTGGCGCCCGGCGCGCTCCATCAGCTGGCCGGTCGCCCAGTCGAAATCATCCTCGGTCAGGTTGATCGCGGCCAGCGGATCGCGATGGTGCGCATCGAAACCGGCGGAAATGATGATCAGATCCGGCTGGAAGGCGTCGATCGACGGCAGCACGCGCGACAGGAAGGCGTCGCGGAACGTGTCGCTGCCGGTGCTCGGCGCAAGCGGCGCGTTGACGATGTTGCCGGCGCCGGTCTCGCTCTTGGCACCGGTGCCCGGATAAAGCGGCATCTGGTGGGTCGAGCAATAGAGCACCGACGGATCGTCCCAGAAAATGTCCTGCGTGCCGTTGCCGTGATGCACATCCCAATCGACGATGGCGACGCGCTCGGCCAGATGCTTCTCCTGCGCATAACGGGCGGCGATCGCCGCGGTGTTGAACAGGCAAAAGCCCATCGCGGTCGCTTTTTCGGCGTGATGGCCGGGCGGACGCGCGGCAACGAAGACATTGGCGGCACGGCCCTCGAACACATCGTCGACGGCGGCGTTCGCCGCGCCGATCGCCGTCACCGCGGCCTGCCAGCTTTTCGGGCTGGCGCTGGTGTCGGCATCGATCGAGACGATCCCCGTCTCGGGAATCGCAGCGCGGACACGGCCGACGAAATCCTCCGGATGCGCGTAAAGGATAGTCGCCTCGTCGCCTTCCGGCGCCTCGACGCGGTCGAGGGCCGAAAAAGCCTCGTCGTCGAGCACGCGCTCGATGGCGCGCAAACGGTCGGGCCGCTCGGGGTGGCCGGGCGGCGTGAGGTGTTCCAGGAATACGGGATGAGTGTAAAGACGAGTGGTCATGGCGCCTAATCTAGGCACCTGTCGCACGGATAGCCATGTTTCAGCGCCGAATGATTGGGGAAATCGCGCCCAATCGTGTCGCTGGCGGCATTGGCCCGGCTTCGGCTTCGCGATAAGGTCGCGTCGCTGCCTGGTGCCCGCAACGCGGGAGAATCGGGAACACGGTTGAAATCCGTGGCGTGCCCAACGCTGTGAGGGGGACCGCGCCGGCAAACGCCACTGTCCCAGACGGGAAGGCGCCGGATGCGGGTCGATCCCGAGCCAGAAGACCGGCCCGGCAGACATGGTCATCCGCATGGTCAGGCGGAGGACTGCTTATCGCAAGGGGACAAGCGATGCAGGCACGAACAGCCGCCGCCGGCGGCGATGACTTTGACCAATTGGCGCGCGACGCCGTCTACCGGGCCATGTTCACCCGGCGCGACGTGCGCAGCCATTTCCTTACCGACGATCTCGACGACAGCGTTTTGGCGCGGCTGCTCACCGCGGCACACCACGCGCCGTCGGTCGGCTACATGCAGCCCTGGAACTTCATCATCATCCGGGACGCCACAAGGCGGCGGCAGGTGCGCGACCTTTTCCTCGCCGCGCGCGAACAGGAACTGCCGGCGATCGAGGTGGAGCGGCGGGCGCTCTACCGCAAGCTGAAGCTCGAGGGCATCTGCGAAAGCGCGCTCAACCTCTGCATCACCTGCAACCGCCAGCGCTCGAAGAACTCGCCGCTCGGGCGCTGGCACAATCCGGAGATGGACCTCTACAGCACCGTCTGCGCGGTGCAGAATTTCTGGCTCGCGGCGCGGGCGGAAGGCGTCGGGGTTGGCTGGGTGAGCATCATCGAGCCCGAAGCGCTGAAGCGACTGCTGTCGATCCCCGAGCACGTCACGCCGATCGCCTATCTCTGCGTCGGCCGCGTCTCGGAATTCGCGCCAAGGCCCGACCTCGAAGCGCATGGCTGGGGCAAGCGCCTGCCGCTGCCCGAGCTGGTGATGAGCGAGACCTTTTGCGGCGCCGGCGAGGCGCCGCTCAAATCGGCGATCGCTCGTCTCGGAGAACGATTGAAGCCTTAGAGCCGCTCGGCGTTCCATAGACCCGCACCAACCGCAACGCGCCGTTCGCGTTTGCGCAATGGCGCATTGGCAGGCCTGACCGTCGTTGCCCGCTCTCAGAAACCGGGGATTGTTCGCGCATCGCTTGACAACGTGACGGTTCTTCTTGGCGTGATTGGGCCGGATCTCCGCACTCGCTTCCTCACGGCTAACCCTGTGCCAAGCGATGTCGTTCTCGGGCTTCAACGTCTCGCGAATTCACCGGCGTTCGCAATTAAATTCTGTCTTCTCATGTGAATAGGCAGATTGAGCTGGGCTACGGCGCTTATTGTCGGGCGATAGATGAGACCCGGCGCGTTCCCATGAACTTTTTTGCAATAGATCGGTCCGCCGAACATGAGGGCGAAGCGGAATGGGAGCGCATCCGCGCAAAATACCCGCCGCAAGAACCATTCCTCAACTTGAACAACGCCGCGGTCAGTCCCCCACCGACTGTTGTCGAGGAAGCGACGGTTGACGCCTACCGCTTCATCAGTCGCAATTCCGACTACAATATGTGGAGCAAGCTCGACACAGCACTTCCTCATATCAAACGCGAGCTGGCGGAACTGATCGATTGCAGCCCCGGAGAGATCGCGCTGAACCGGAATTCGTCGGAGGGTCTTTCGACAGCGATCTTCGGAATACCGCTGACTAAGGGCGATCAAGTGCTGATCTCGCCTTGGGACTACCCCAGCGTTCGTGCGGGCTGGCTGCAGCGGCAACAGCGCGAGGGCATCGAGGTTGTAAACTGCACCTTCGACCTCATGGACAGCGACGACGACATCATCGAATCCTATGTTCAGGCGATGACCCCGCGTACCCGCGTCCTGCAGCTGACTCACATGTACCACTGGAACGGGCGTGTCCTGCCGGTGAACCGGCTCTGCGAGATCGCGCGGGAGCGCGACATCATGACTGTCGTCGACGGTGCCCAGACTTTTGCTCAGATGCCGGTCAGCTTCCGCGAACTCGATTGCGATTTTTTTGTCACCAGCCTGCACAAGTGGCTCGGTGCTCCTATCGGCAACGGGATGCTGGTCGTCAGCGAACGCCGGATCGATACCACCTGGCCATTGCTTGCACCTTTCGACCAGCCCGCGGTGCACATAGACAGGTTCGACCATTAGAATCTCGGCACCTACAATTCCGCTGTCCAGGCAGGAATCGCGCCCGCAATTCAATTCCACAAGGCGATCGGCGCGGAACGGATGCATGCGCGACTGCGCGAACTCACCCGATATTGGGTAGGTCTCGTCCAGGACATTCCCGGTTTCAGGCTCCATACGCCGACCGACACGGACAGCCTCGCTGCGATAAGTCTGTTTTCGATCGACAGCATCGACATGCAGCAACTCGAGCGCGACCTTCGCGAGAAACACCAGGTCCACGTGAAATACCGCAAGGTCGAGCACGTCGAGGGTTTGCGGGTTTCGCCACACATTTACATGCTTAAGCGCGATCTTGATGCCTTCGTCGCCGCGCTGCGAAGCGCTGTGGAGTGAACCGACGAATTTTCTCTGGCTGTGCCTGACCTTAGCCGTCTGCTGTCTGGCGAATAGCGTTTTCGCAGTCGAGGGGTGCAGGATGGCAGCGCCGCTATTTGCGCTTAAAGCTGCCCAGGCCTGCACCCCGACAAGAGTTCAATAGTTTCGCTCAAGGCCGTGAGCGTGGTCTGCATTTTTGAGGTCTATCAATGCGCCAAGTCTACGTGAGTGGATCCTATCTACCGGAAAGCGAGGCCCGCATCTCGGTCTTCGATCGGGGCTTCCTGTTCGCCGACGGAGTCTATGAGGTCACGCTCGTTCTTGATGGCAAGCTCGTCGATTTTGCCAGTCACATGGCGCGCCTGCGGCGATCGCTCCGTGAGCTCGATATGCCGTTCTCCCTGACCGAAGCAGATCTTTTGAAGATCCACAGGGAGCTCATTGGACGGAACAATGTATCCGAGGGACTTGTTTATTTGCAGATCACCCGGGGCGCGGCCGACCGCGATTTCATATTTCCTACTCGGGATACGCCGAACACCGTGGTGCTCTTCACACAAGAGAAGGCACTTGTCGAAAATCCGGTCGCCATACGCGGCCAGCACGTCATAACCGTGGAAGATCTCCGGTGGCGGCGCTGCGACATCAAAACGGTGCAACTCCTGTATCCCTCCATGGCCAAAATGCAGGCGAAATCACGCGGCGCCGATGACGCATGGCTAGTGAGGGATGGTTACGTCACGGAAGGCTCTTCCAACAACGCCCATATCGTGACTTCGGATGGGACGATCGTCACGCGGGATCTCTCGAGCGATATCCTGCACGGGATTACCCGGGCAGTCGTTCTGCAGTGCGCAAGTGAACTTCATCTGCGGGTGGAGGAGCGCCCATTCACAGTAGTAGAGACCAGACTTGCGACGGAGGCGTTTTCAACGTCATCATCCGGGCTGGTGAACCCGGTGGTCAGGATGGATGGTGCGCCGATCGGCAACGGGCTGCCGGGCTTAGTCACCCGGCGGTTGCGACAAATTTATCTCGATAGAAGCCGAGCATCGGCGATCTAGCGTTGATCGTCGACCGTGTTCTCTGCGGCGTCAAACCTCGATACGCAACCTGCCGGTGGCGTTACTCAGGGCGCATATGGACCGCGCTAACTCAAGCACTCCTGACGCCAGCCCTGCACGTGAATAGCTCGCCCGAGCACTCGCGGCGCCCAAGTAGCTTGACAAGGCCGCTGCTAGACTGGCGTTCGCGCCAGATGCTAGCGGCGATCCTTCCATTGGCGAGGCATCTTCTCTGACTCTAGTCAAGCGGTCCTTGGCGAATCCCAGCGCGAGCCGCCAAAGGGGCTGAGCGCCTTGTCGCGCAGCTCCATGAACTTGGACGAGGCTTCTGCCAGGCGCCGGTCCCATTCCGGGTTGGGGACCTGGCCCTCGATGGCGGCGAAGTAGACCTGCATCAGCGAAGCGATGGCGAAGGGCTCGATGAAAGCCGCCTTGAAGGCCCAGGCGAAGACGATGGCCAACACGAAGGCCCAGCCGGCAAGCTGGCCCGGCATGACCCAGAGGATCGCGGCGGCGGGCGCCAGCATCAAAAGGAAGATGACGAAGGAAACACCCCACATGATCACCGCCAGCCAGACGGCGTTCTTGACCATCAACTTGCCGTTCTGCGCATAGAGCACGACGCCTTGCCTGGCGGTCTCGAAAGGCGAGTTGGAATTGGTGCGGATGTTGTAGCCGAGGATGATCTCGTCGACATAGGTCAGCGACAGGCGGATGACGGTGTTGATGAAGCTCACCAGACCGCTCAAGCCTGGAATGGGTAGGAACGCAGCAATGCCGCCGATCAGCCCGGTGATCGCGCGGATGGCGCCTTTCACCAGCTGGTCGACGACGAAAAGGATGTTGGCCTCGGCGAAGCGCTTCGTGACCACTTCGCGCGCATAGGCGATCTGGCCCTGGCCGTCGGGAACTTCCTGCCCGTCGATCAGATGGACCATGACGGCGATATGGCCGGCCTTGAGCACATAGAGAATGAATTCGCGGATCCAGTAGACGGCGATCGAGACCACGCCGAAGCCGACGACCCCACCCCACAAGGCAAAGGACATCGGCCCGTCCGGATCGGTCGAGATGTGGCCGACGCCGTAACCGACGCTGGCGCCGGTGCCGGTCGCCGTTATGTAGGCCACCGTGATGCCGAAATAGACGATGATGCGAAAGACGATGAACGGCCACGTCCGCATCATGATGGACACCGACCGGCCGATGCTGAAATCCCACATGGCCCCGACCCTCCGCCTCAGAGAATTGGCGGGAGAGGATGCGCTCGCTCCTGCCAAAGTCAATGTCGGAGGGATTTTGAGCGGGGGACAATTGTCTGAGGCAGCGCGGACCCGAGTGATTGCCCGGAACGCCGCGACCGGATGCTATTTGGTTTTCAGGCCTTCCAGCAGCTGCTTGAACGCCGCCACAACCTTCTTCGACGTCGCTTCCGGATCCTTGGCATTGGCGATGCGCTGCGAGGCCTGGCTACTGGCGCCGTTGATGAGCCGCGCTGCGGTCTCGGGATCGAGATCGGGAACGACGACGCCCTCCTCCTGCAGCTTTGACAGGTGATCGGTCATTGAAGCCGTGCAGGCGCTGGCGTTGGGCCACTGAGCCGGATCGCCGAGCACGGCCGGGCCGTCCCTGAACATGATGCGCTGGATTTCCGGCTCAAGCGCCATCTCGATATAGGTGGTGCATTCGTCGACGAAATGCTGCCAGCGAGTAGGCGCCCGCGAGGCCACCTCGTTCACCCGCGCCGCCATCTCGGCGTCGATCTCGGCGATCACCGCCTGCAGGAGCCCCTTCTTGTCGCCGAAATGATGATAGAGCGCGCCGCGCGTCAGACCCGCCGAAGCGGTGAAATCGTCCATCGAGGCCTCGGCATAGCCGATCGTGCCGAAGGCATGGCGTGCGGCCGCGATCAGCTTGGCGCGCGTCTCGGCGATCATCTCCTTGCGGGGCTTATGCATGGCTCCTGGCCTTATTCACATACGCGTCGTATGCTAATTGACATACGCGACGTATGAACTATCTGACATTCATACGCTGCGTATGTAATTGCGGCACCTTCCCTTGTCGAGGAACAGGACCATGCGAAACCCCTATTCGGAAATCTTTCAGGCTCCTGGCACAAAGAGCTTCGCCGCGGCAGCCTTCATCGCCCGGCTGCCGATCGCCATGGCGCCGATCGGCATTGTGGCGATGCTGTCGCAAACGCATGGCGAGTACTGGCTGGCCGGCGCCGTCTCGGCCACCTACGCTTTGGTCAACGCCTTCCTGTCGCCGCAGGTCTCGCGGCTGGTCGACCGCCTCGGCCAGAGCCGGATTGCCGTGCCGACGACACTTGTCTCGGCGCTTGCCTTCGCAACCTTGATCGTCGCGGCCAACCAGCACTGGCCGGTGTGGACCTTGTTCCTATCCGCGCTGCTTGCCGCGTTAATGCCCAGCATCCCGGCGCTGGTCAGGGCGCGCTGGACCGAGATTTTTCGCGACCGCCCCGAGCTCAATACCGCCTTCGCCTTCGAATCGGCCGCGGACGAGCTGGTCTATGTCGCTGGGGCATCGCTGTCGGTAGGCTTGAGTGCCGCGCTGTTCCCGGAAGCCGGGATGGTGGTGAGCACCTTGCTGCTCGCCTTCGGCTCGGCGGCATTCCTGCTGCAGCGTTCGACGGAACCGCCCATCCGTCCGGCCGAGGATGGCGCGGCCGGTTCGGCGATCCGCCTGCGGCCGGTGCAGATCATCACCGTCGCGCTGATCTTTGTCGGCGCGACCTTCGCAACCACGGAAGTCACCACCGTTGCCATTACCGAAGAGCTCGGCCAGCCCGAAGCAGCCAGCCTCGTCATCGGCGTCTATGCACTGGGATCCTTCGTGCTCGGCATCATCGTCGGCGCGCTCAGTTTGCGCACGCCGCTGCAACGCCAACTCGCGATAGCGGTCGCCGTCATCGCGCTCACCACGCTGCCGCTGCTTTTTGCCGACACGGTGCCGACCCTGGCGCTAGCCGTCTTCGTCAGCGGCGTTGCCATCTCGCCGACCTTCATCACCGCCTTTGGCCTGATCGAACGCCACGTGCCGCCGGCAATGCTCACGGAAGGCGTGACCTGGGTGGCCACCGGGATCGGCATCGGCATGGCGCTGGGCTCCTTCGCCGCCGGCTGGATGGTCGACACTTTTGGACCGCAGAACGGGTTCTGGGTGTCGGTGGCGGCAGGCTCAGTCGCTTTGGTCACCGTGCTCGCCGGCCAGTGTCGGCTGGCGACGCCGGACAGCGCCCCGGATGAATGCGAAGCGGCGATTGCTCCGGCTGGATGATACCGATGCATCCGGTGCTGGCTGGCTATATGTCCTGCTTTTGAACGAACTTCGCCGCCGGGACTGCGTAAAGCCCCGTCGGCGCGCCATGGAGCATGATCTCCCGCTCGAAGACGAAGCCGCATTTCTCCAGCACGCGCCGCGATGCCGAATTGGCGGGACGCGCCAGTGCGATCACCCGATCGGCGCGCAAGGCGCCGAAAGCCGCGTGCAAGCTCCCCCGGACCAGTTCCGTCGCGTAGCCATGCCCCCAGGTCTCGGGGTGAAGATGATAGGACAGGTTCAGCCCATCGAAATCGCTCGATAAGGTGACGCCGCCGAAGCCAATCAGTTTCTCATTGGCTTCGACCGCCCAGCGACCAAATCCGCGCCTGTCCCAATGATCGATGTCGCGAGCGAGCCTCGCGGCACTCTGCTGCGGCGTGTCCGGCGTCGGGTCGGGGCGATGCGCCACCAGTTCGGGGCGCGAGAAAAGATCGGCCAGAAACTCCAGATCCGCCTGTTTGGGCCGGCGCAGCAGCAGTCGTTCGGTCTGCTGGCTGACAGGCAATGGCGCGGCCATCGTTTTTCTCCGTCGCCCTGTCGGCCGAAACGTCAGAGAATTTCCGTCTTGGCGATGTGAATGCCGAATCCTTCGAGCCCGACATAGTGGCGCTCGCGCGAGGCGATCAGGTTGATCGAGGAGATGCCGAGATCCTTGAGGATCTGCGCTCCGAGCCCGATCTCGCGCCACTCGTTCTCGCGCCGGCGCGCCTCTTCGTGATCCTCGCGGTCGCCGCTTTGTGGCCGCTTGCGCTCCTGATGGGCGACGCCGACCGAGCCTTCGCGCAGGTAGACGATGACGCCACGCTTGCGCTCGCCCATCGCCTTCATGATGTGGTCCAAGCGGTGGCTGGTGCCGAAGACGTCGGTGACGACGTCTTCCGAATGCAGCCGCACCGGCACCTCCTCGCCGTCGCGGATGTCGCCGAAGACGACCGCGACATGGTGCATGGAATCCCAGGGCAGCGTGTAGGTGAAGACCTGCGCCTTGCCGCCGGGCGTCTCGATGTCGGAGCAGGCGACGCGCTCGACCAGCGTTTCCTTGCGCTGGCGATAGGCGATGAGATCGGCGACCGAAACCTGCTTCAGCCCGTGCTGCGCGGCGAAAGCCTGCACCTCAGGTCCACGCTTGACGGTGCCGTCGTCGTTGACCAGTTCGGAGATGACGCCGATCGGCGGCAGCCCGGCGAGTTTGCACAGGTCGACCGCGGCTTCCGTATGGCCCGAGCGCATCAAGACACCGCCTTCGCGCGCGATCAGCGGGAAGATGTGGCCGGGCCGCACGAAGTCGGAGGCACCAACATTGCCATTGGCGAGGTTACGCACGGTGAGCGTGCGGTCGTCCGCCGAAATACCCGTCGTGGTGCCGTGCTTGAAGTCGACGCTGACGGTGAAAGCCGTGGTGTGGGCGGAATCATTGTCGGCCACCATGGGCGCAAGGTTTAGCCTCCTTGCGTCCTCGCGCAGCATCGGCGTGCAGACGATGCCGGAGGTGTTGCGGACGATGAAGGCCATCTTTTCCGGCGTGCAGTGGACGGCGGCAACGATCAGGTCGCCCTCGTTCTCGCGCCCATCATCGTCCATGACGACGACGATCTCGCCGCGCTCGAAAGCGCGGATCGCTTCGACGATCTTCTTCTGGTCGTATGGCATGGACGCTCGCTAGCTCGCTTGGGGAATAGGGCGGTAAGGGAGTAGGGGAACGGAAAAAGTTTGGCGTCGCCGAATGCGACGTAACATACTCACCTACTGCCCTACTGCCTTCCCGTCTGTCCTCTATGCCGCAGATAATGATCCGCGATCGCGCAGGCAACCATGGCCTCGCCGATCGGCACGGCGCGGATGCCGACGCAAGGATCGTGGCGGCCCTTGGTCATGACCTCGACGTCCTTGCCGTCCTTGTCGATCGATTTCCGCGGCGTGAGGATCGAGGAGGTCGGCTTGACGGCGAAGCGGGCGACGATCGCCTGGCCGGTCGAGATGCCGCCGAGGATGCCGCCGGCATTGTTGGACAAAAACACCGGCTTGCTGTCATTGCCGATCCGCATCTCGTCGGCATTCTCTTCGCCGGTGATGCGGGCGGCTTCGAAGCCGTTGCCGATCTCGACGCCCTTGACGGCGTTGATCGACATCAGGCCGGAGGCGATGTCCTGGTCGAGCTTGGCATAGATCGGCGCGCCGAGGCCCGCCGGCACACCTTCGGCGACGATCTCGATCACCGCGCCGACCGACGAGCCGGCCTTGCGAATGCCGTCGAGATAGGCGGCAAAGACCGGAACCGAGGCCGGGTCGGGGGTGAAAAACGGGTTTTCCGCATCGCCGACGAAACTCCAGTTCCAATTGGCGCGATCGATCGACTTTTCACCCATCGAGACCAGCGCGCCGCGCACCACCATGCCCGGCACTACCTTGCGTGCCAGCGCGCCGGCCGCCACTCTGGCTGCCGTCTCGCGCGCCGAGGAGCGGCCGCCGCCGCGATGGTCGCGCAACCCGTATTTGACCTCATAGGTGTAATCGGCATGGCCCGGCCGGTACTGGCGGGCGATCTCGCCGTAATCCTTGGAGCGCTGATCCACATTTTCGATCAGCATCGAGATCGGCGTGCCGGTGGTGATCATCGTCTCGCCGTCCTCGTCGAGGATGAAGCCGGAGAGGATCTTGACCTCGTCCGGCTCGCGGCGCTGGGTGACGAAGCGCGACTGGCCCGGGCGGCGCCGGTCGAGCTCGGCCTGGATGTCCTCGCGCTTGAAGCGGATCCCGGGCGGGCAGCCGTCGACAACGCAGCCAAGAGCGGCGCCATGGCTTTCACCCCAGGTGGTGACGCGGAAAAGATGGCCGAAGGTGTTGTGAGACATGGAAAAAACGCCCTGCCCGGCGCGGACCCGGTTCGCCGGTTCAAGCGTGCCTTCTATTGGCGTTTTCCACAGCGGTCAAACGGTGATCGGATGCATCAATCTGTGATCTGGAGGATTTAGTTTTGACACATTCGGTTGGTTTCTGCTCTCTTCCATCCGCCGTTGAGGATCCGCCGTTGCTCATGCCGGCGCAATGACCAAAGAGGACGACGATGCGTACCCTGATTGGCGCCGCCTGCGCCATGTTGCTCATTTCCACCGCTGCCGCGTTCGCCGGCCAGACCGAAGGCTTGATCAAGAAGGTCGACAAGGACACGCTGACGCTGACGCTGGACGACGGAAAGTCCTACAAGCTCAACGCCGAAACCGATCTCGACGCGCTGAAGCCCGGCATGGATATCGTCCTCGCCTACGACGTGACCAATGGCGAGAATGTCGTGACCGATATGCAGCTGCCGGACAGCGACTAGAATCATCCGCGCCGCGAGGTCTTGGCGGACGGCGCAGTACGTTGTAGCAGTACGTTGGTAGAGGACACCTTTGCCAATGTCCGAGCGCCGAACGCTTCGTCATGCTGGAGCGAAGCAAGGGGCGCAGCGACGCAAACGCAGATTCCCGGATGGCGACGTTCGAGGCCTTCGGCCTGCCTCCAACACACGGCCTGAAACGCAGGCCCTACAGCCACTCCAGGGTGCGGCCCTCGAGCCGTAGCAGGCGGTCCTGCGGTACGTCGAGGCTGGCGGCTTCCTGCTTGGAAATGCCGGTGACGAAGCGGAAGAAGCAGCGCATGATCCCGCCATGGGTGACGCAGACGGTCGGCTGGCGAAGCGCGTCGAACCAGGGTTTTATCCGCTCGAGCAGCATCTCGTAGCTTTCGGCGCCCTCGCCGGGCGGCTGGAAATCCCACTTCGCGGCGCGGCGGCTTTTGGTCGAACCCGGGACACGCTTTTCGAGTTCGGCAAAGGTGAAACCCTGCCAGTCGCCGAAGCTTAGCTCCACCAAGCGCGGATCGGTGCGATAGGCGAGCGGGTCGAGACCCATCGCCGCGCGCATCAGTTCCATCGTCTCACGCGTGCGGCGCATCGGGCTGGCGACAAAATCGAAATCCGCGGCGTTTCCGATAAGGTCCGCCAACCGTCGGCCGTTTTGCGTCGCCTGCTCGCGGCCAAGTTCGTTGATATCGGTATCCGCCTGGCCTTGCAGCCGACCCTCGGCGTTCCACTGCGTCTGGCCGTGGCGCGCGATGTAGACGAGCGGATACATCAGGTCTCCGGAGGTCGGGCCAGGGCCTGGACGATAGACAGGCGGAGAGAACTAGTCCTTGACGGTCGAGATGTCGGGCGCGTCGACCGCCTTCATGCCGACGACATGGTAGCCGGAATCGACGTGATGGACCTCGCCGGTCACGCCGCGCGACAGGTCCGACAGGAAGTAGACGCCGGAATCGCCGACTTCTTCCTGCGTCACCGTCTGCTTGAGCGGCGCGTTGTACTCGTTCCATTTGAGGATGTAGCGGAAGTCGCCGATGCCGGAGGCGGCAAGGGTCTTGATCGGGCCGGCCGAGATGGCGTTGACGCGGATCTTCTTGGCGCCGAGGTCGACGGCGAGATAGCGCACGCTGGCCTCGAGCGCCGCCTTGGCGACGCCCATGACGTTGTAGTGAGGCATAACCTTCTCGGCGCCGTAATAGGTCAGCGTTAGCAGCGAGCCGCCTTCGCTCATCAGCGGCTCGGCGCGCTTGGCGATGGTGGTGAAGGAAAACACCGAAATATCCATGGTGCGCAGGAAATTATCGCGCGTCGTCTCGACATAACGGCCGGTCAGCTCGTCCTTGTCCGAGAAGGCGATGGCATGGACGAGGAAGTCGAGCTTGCCCCAGTGCTTGGCGATGTCGGCAAAGACTGCGTCCAGGCTTTCCGGATCGGTCACGTCGCAATGGCCGGCGACATGCGCGTTGAGTTCCGCCGCCAGCGGCTCGACGCGCTTCTTGAACGCCTCGCCCTGATAGGTCAGCGCGATTTCGGCGCCGTGATCGACGCAAGCCTTGGCGATGCCGAAAGCGATCGACCGATTGTTTGCGACGCCAAGGATGAGGCCTCGCTTACCGGCCATCAGGCCCTGTCCACCCGCCATGTGCGCAATTCTCCGCAAGAATGTCTGCTTTGTGGAGCCCTATCGCACAGGCACAGGGCCCCTTCAAGCGTCGAAAACAGACTGGCTTGAGGAGAAAACCGCTTCGATCAGCCTTTCCGCTTGCGCATCAGGGCTTCGAGATCGGCGTCTCCACCCTCCGGCAGCATCAGCCGCACATGGGCGTAGAGATCGCCATGGCCACCTACTTTTTCCGGCAGGCCCCTGCCCTTCAGGCGCAACACCTTGTCCGAGCTCGACCATGCGGGAACGTTGACCGCGAGCTTGCCGGTCGGCGTCTCGACGGCCACCTTGGCGCCGAGCACCGCGTCGGCGAGTTCGATAGGCAGGTCGACATGCAGGTCGCGGCCCTCGATGCGATAGCGCGGATGGCGGCGAATGTGGATCTTGACCAGCGCGTCGCCCGGCTGGCCGGGCCCCTGCTCGCCCTGACCCTTCAGGCGGATGGTCTGGCCCTCCTCGACATAGGTGGGAAGCTTGACCGCCATCTTGCGGCCGTCAGGGAACATCGCCGTCACCTTCTCCGCGGTGGCGGCCTCTTCGACGGTGATGTCCAGCGTGACATTGAGGTCAGGCGCCTGGACCGGCTGGCGACGGTCGCCACGGCCTGGACCGCGCCCACCCGAAAAGGCCTCGCCGAAGATCTGGCTGAAGATGTCGCTGTTGCCGTCGAAAGGATCGCCGCCCGGACGACCGGTGCGGAATTCGAAATGCGCCCCGCCGGGGCCCTGCTGACGGCGGAATCCGGCAAACGGATCGCCACCGGCCGCGCCCTCGAAGCCCTGGAATCTCGGCTTGCCGTCGGCGTCGATCTCGCCGCGATCGTAAGCTGCGCGGCGCTTCTCGTCGCCGACGATCTCATAGGCCTGGTTGGCGGCCGCAAAACGCTCTTTCGCCTTCGGATCATTCGGATTCTGGTCCGGATGATGCTGCTTGGCGAGCTTGCGGTACGCCGATTTTATTTCCTTGGCCGAGGCGTTCTTGGCAACGCCCAGCACCTCATAGGGGTCGCGCATGCTTCCTGCCTGAAAGAGAGATTGGGTCCACAGTTGCCCTCTATATGCGCTCGCATAGGAAGAAATTCCAGTGGTGCAAGATGCCAATGGAGACTGAAATTAGAGCGCCTTGAACTCCTGCATGCGCCAGCCTCCGGCGTCGGCAATGCACAGCTCGCCCTGATACATGGCGACGCCGTCGAAACTTTCCCGCGTCGCGTTGAAGCGGCGGCAGGTCAAGCCGCCATCCTTGAGTTCCACCAGCTCGGTGATCGAGCCGCGGGAGCCGGTGCCGGCATTGGCCCATGGCACCGCCTGGCCGCCGAGCTCCTGGATGTCGGCGGAAGACACCGCATTGCCGATCGTGGTCTGGTCCGAGTCGTTGTCGCTGCTTGCCGGCACGGCGGGCGCGGACGGCGCGCTGGAGGTGATGATCGAGCGGTCAACCTCCGCCTTCTCGAGGCTGAAGCCGCCGGCGCCACAGGCCGCGAGCGGAAGCGCCAATGTCAGCAACGCAGCCTTGGCGCTGGCCGAAGCAATAACGCTCCATTGCCCGCTGTCAAAAGCTTGCGCGATACGCGACAATCGGCGAACTCCTCCCGCAACGTTAAAAATTTGGAAAACTATGAACGAAAGCGAGTTAACAAGCGGTGACTTCGCCGAGGCTTTGGAGCCGTTCCGGCTGTTTGCCGAGTGGCTGGACGACGCCGTCAAGAGCGAGATCAACGACCCCAACGGCGTTGCGTTGGCAACCGTCGACGCCGACGGCATGCCGGATGTGCGGATGGTGCTGCTCAAGGGGTTCGACGAAAGGGGATTTGTCTTCTACACGAATTTCGAGAGCGCCAAGGGCCGCGAGATTCTTGGCAGCATGAAGGCGGCGATGTGCTTCCACTGGAAATCGCTGCGCCGCCAGGTGCGCGTGCGCGGGCCGGTGGAGATCGTCAGCGACGCCGAGGCCGACGCCTATTATGCGACGCGGCCGCGCGGCAGCCGCATCGGCGCCTGGGCCTCGAAACAGTCGCGGCCGCTGGAAAGCCGCTTCGCGCTGGAAAAGGCGGTGGCCGAATACACGGCGCGCTATGCGATCGGCGAAATCCCGCGGCCGAAACACTGGTCGGGCTTCCGCATCCTGCCGCAGACGATCGAGTTCTGGCACGACCGCCCGTTCCGGCTGCATGACCGCATCGTGTTCTCGAGAAACGACGCCGGCGGCTGGCACAAGACGCGGCTCTACCCCTGAGATCGCCGAGAGCGAAGAGTTCAGCCTTTCTTGCGGGTCATGAAGGCGGTCAACGCCGCGCGCGCCTCGTCGGACTTCAGCCGCTCGCGGAAATGCTCGCTCTCGACCTTGATGCGGGCGACGATTTCCTTGCGCGGCTCACGCATCAGATCGCGGGCAATCTTAAGCGCCTGCGGCGGCTTGGCGGCGATCTCGGCCGCCGCAGCCAGCACCGCGCCTTCCAGCTCGTCTTCCGCGACCACATCGTAGATCAGGCCGGCGGCCTTGGCGCGCTCAGCCGAAAAACCTTCGCCGAGACCGAGCAGCGCGAAGGCGCCCTGGCGGCCGAGGACCTGCGGCGCGAGCAGGCTCGAGCCGGCCTCCGGCACGAGGCCGAGGTCGACGAAGGGCGTGCGGAAGAGCGTTCGCGGCGTGGCGAAGGTCAGGTCGCAATGCAGATTGAGCGTGGTGCCGATGCCCACCGCTATGCCATCGACACCCGAAACCATCGGCTTCTCCGCCTTGGCCAGCGCCATCAGGAAATCCCACACCTCATTCCCCCCCTCGCCGCCGGTGGCGATCACCAGGAAGTCCGCAAGGTCGTTGCCGGAAGAAAAGGCACCGGGCACCCCGAGAAAGACATGGACGCGAACGGTCGGGTCGGCATCCCCTTCAGAAAGGGCGGCCGACATTTTCGCATACATGGCACGCGTCAGCGCGTTCTTCTTGTCCGGCCGATTCATACGGATGATCTGCACGGCGCCCCAGCGCTCGATGAGGATATGGTCGGTCACGGTCGGTTCCTTCGGCTGACTGGCTGTTCAGGCGATCAGCGCCTTGCCGGCGGCGGCGAGGCTTTCGGCGCCGTCGATGACGCGCTCCTTGAGCGGGCGCGTCTCGCCTAGGAGATTCTCGGCAAAGAAGCGGCAAAGCGCGACGCGGCCGCGGTCGGCTAGGCCGCCTTGCGCCAAATAAGCGCCGCCGGCGGCGAGCGAGATTAGGCGCAGATAGGGCGTGGCGCCGGCCATCGCGGCATCGGCCTTGCCGTCGGCCAACAGCCTTTGCAAGAAGCGCGTTGCCTCGTCGAGATCGGCAAGCGCGCGATCGAGATTGTCGGCGGTGCGGCCAAAACCTTCGATGTTGGAGGTGCGCACCGCATCGGCCATCGCTTTCAATTCGCCGATATAGCGATGCACGTGCGCGCCGCCGCCGAGCGGCAGTTTTCGCGAGACGAGGTCGATCGCCTGGATGCCGTTGGTGCCTTCATAGATCGGCGCGATGCGGGCGTCGCGATAGAGCGCCGCCGCGCCCGTCTCCTCGATGAAGCCCATGCCGCCATGCACCTGGATCCCCAGCGAAGCGACCTCGACGCCGACATCGGTCGAAAAGGCTTTTGCCAGCGGCGTCAAGAGATTGGCGCGGTCGCGCCAGTTGGCGGCGGCCTCGCCCTCGGCGACACGGGCACGGTCGATGGCGTGCGCACAGGTATAGGCGATAGCACGCGCGATCTGCGTCAGCGCCTGCATGGTGAGAAGATTGCGCTGCACGTCCGGGTGACGGACGATCGGCGCCATGCCGGACCCTGAATAATCAGATGCCTTGCCCTGCCGGCGCTCATTGGCATAGGCGATCGCCTTCTGCGTGGCGGTTTCGGCTACCGCAACGCCCTGCATGCCCACCGCGAGACGAGCGTTGTTCATCATCGTGAACATGCAGGCCAACCCTTTGTTCTCCTCGCCGACCAGCCAGCCGATGGCGCCGGGCCTCATGCCCTCAAAACCGTCGCCATAGATCATGGTGCAGGTCGGCGATGCATGGATGCCGAGCTTGTGCTCGAGGCCGGAACAGAAGACGTCGTTGCGGGCGCCGAGCGAGCCATCGTCATCGACCAGGAACTTCGGCACCAGGAAGAGCGAGATGCCGCGCGTGCCGGCGGGCGCGTCGGGCAGCCTCGCCAGCACCAGATGCACGATGTTGTCGGTGAAATCGTGCTCGCCATAGGTGATGAATATCTTCTGGCCGAAGATGCGGTAGGTTCCGTCGGCGGCAGGCTCGGCACGCGTGCGCAAAGCGGCGAGGTCCGAGCCCGCCTGCGACTCGGTCAGGTTCATCGTGCCCATCCACTCGCCCGAGACGAGCTTCGCCAGGTATTTGGCCTTGAGCGCCTCGGAGGCGTGCTTGTCGAGCGCCTCGACCGCGCCCATGGTGAGCGTCGGGCCGATGCCGAAGGCCATCGCGGCGGAGTTCCACATCTCGAGCGCGGCGACGGCTAGCATGGTCGGCAAGCCCTGGCCGCCATATTCGGCCGGCCCGGACAGCGCGTTCCAGCCGCCTTCGATCCAGCGCCGGTAAAGCTCCTTCCAGCCGGGCGGTGTGGTGACAGAAGCGCCCTTCAACACCGCGCCATGCTCGTCGCCGATCTTGTAGAGCGGCGCAACCTCCTCGCTGGCGAAGCGCCCGGCCTCGGCCAGGATCGCGTCGACCAGGTCCTCGCCGAGGTCGCCGAAGGTGCCGTCGTCCAGCGCCGGCTTCAGGCCGGCTACCTGCTTCAGCGTGAAGGCGATGTCCTCGACCGGTGCGCGATACATGTTTGCTGCTTCTCCTCCAGTGCGGCCAACCGTAGTCGCGTAGCCGAAGCGAGGCCATTCATTCTTGGGGTTGGCCTGCGTCCTTCTTTTTACGTAAACGTCAAACACGCGGATTTTGCAAGCGTTGACTCCGTCATCCACGGCCGGAGAGGTTCAGTCGCTGTTCCGGCGCTGAACACCTCGCGGTTTGACAGCACTTCCTTAACCATAGCGGTTCAGGATCGTCGTCTGGTCAGTGGGGACACCCTGATTGAAAAAGCCGGCGCGCCCTCTTCGCCGCCTGGCGCTTCTCGCGGCTGCGGTTGCGCTGGGCACGGCGGCAAAGGCCTCGGATTTCTCCGAGCCGTGGAAGAATGCCGACCGCGCGCTGGTGATCGACGCCTACGAATATAACTCCATCGATTGGGCTGAGCTTGCCACCGACAAGCGCATCGTCGGCTTCATCAACAAGGCGTCCGACGGGCTGCCGCCGCCCTATTTCTGCTTCGGCGACGAGACAGAGGAGAAGCTCTGCAAGGCGCTGTGGAAGCGCCATGCGGTGACGCGCGAGCTTTTCCAGACACGCAAGGTGGTGGCGAAGGCGCTCGGCCTGAAGTGGGGCGCCTATCACCTCGCCCGCCCCGGCAATCCGGTCGAGCAAGCCAACAATTTCATCGATTTCGCCGAGCCGGCGCCGGACGATCTCATTGCCCTCGACATCGAGGGCATCGACCCCACGCAATGGATGTCGCTCGAGGATGCGGAAGAATTCGTGCGCCAGGTGCATCGCCGCCTCGGCCGCTTCCCGGTGCTCTACTCGAACGGCAAGACCGCCCAGTACATCGCCGACAACCGTTACACCCACCGGCTGTTGTCGCGGTTGCCGCTCTGGTATGCGCGCTACAAGCCGGACATCGACGTGCATTTCCCGATGGGCAACTGGCAGGGTTACGCGCTCTGGCAGTTCGCGGCAAAGGCGAATTGCGGCCGCTTCAGCTGCCCCTATCGCGTGCCGGGCACGCCCAACGACATCGACGTCAGCGTCGCGCCGATGAAAGCCGATGCGTTGCGCCAGCAATGGGCCTTTGGCGGCCTGATCGACGTGCCGGCGGATTACCTCGCCTCGATCCCGGTGCCGATCCCGCGCGAAGCGGGCCTCGCCGGCAAGGTCACCATCACCTATGCCGATGTGGCGACGCCGCCGACCATCGAGGAAATGGTCGCGGTGCTCGGCGCGCGCTGGGAGAAATTCCGCGACGGATTCCGCATGCCGGTGGTCAAGACCGTGCCGCAGCGCCCGAGCTTCGGCATCGTGCAATATGTCGCCTGGAAACGGGCCGGACAGCGCACGCCCGAACAGCTCGACGCCGCCTTCGCGGCCGCCGATCCGGTCAGCACTGCATCGACGACGCTCGACCACCGCAGGCAGTAGTCAACGGCAGCGTCAACGATGATTGCCCAGGCTGGCATACATGCCGGTGGTGCGGAACTGTGTGGGCGTGATGCCGTAGCAGCGGCGAAACACCTTGGAAAAGTAGTTCGGGTCGTCGAAACCGCACAGAACAGCGACTTCCTTTACCGGCAGGAAATCGGCCTTGGTCAGCAACTTGGCGGCGCGCTGCAGCCGCTGCTGCAGGACGAATTCGGCCGGCGGCAATCCTTCGCTCTCGGCGAAGCAGCGCGAGAAATGGGCGCGGCTGAGGCCGCTGATTTCGACCAGCTCCGCCACCGGCAGCGGCTTGTCGAGATTGGCGTTGATGTGATCGATGACCGGCTGCATGGCGCTCTGCTTCTCGGCGAAGGCGTGCGAGCCGAAGACATCGTCGTAAAGCGCCATCGCCGCCTCATAGGCGATCGCCGAGGCCGCGCCCGGCGAGGCGGCGCCCTTGATCAGGCGCAGGCTGCAATCGGCAAGGTGATCGATGGTCGCCGGCTGCAGCCGGAACACGGGACCTGAGACGCTGAGGATCGACTTGTGGACGCGCAGCGCCTCCTCGCCGTTCATCGATATCCAGAAATATTCCCAGCGGTCGCCCTTGGCCAGCCAGTAGCGATGGTTGTGCGGCACCAGCACCAACAGCGTATCGTTCGCCTGCAGGCGGTAATTGCGGCTTTCATAGCGCAATTGTCCGGTGCCGCTGATCGTATGCTGGAGCACGGTAAACGGGATCTGGCCGCGCTTTCGCCCGTCCCAGTCGTAAGTCTCGTCCTCGCGCACCTCGTAGCCGGTGCTGGTCGGCATGGCGTGCAGGCGCTGGCGCCCGCGCGGCAGCGAAATCGTGCGCATCAGCTTTCCATTGGCGATCAGATCCTGCAGCACAAAATTACCCTCGAAAGCATAATCCTTCTCTGGCCGCGCTGGCGAATAAGCGCATAATCCGGCTCACTCAAGAACGGGAAAGACCCGCGGTCGAGGAGCGGGCGGGAGGAGAAAGAGCTGGATTTCCGGCTCCACATGGCGAGCGCGCCTGCCGGCGCGCGGCCATATCCTCCCTTGCTGCTCCTTGCCTAACATTCGATTGGATCGAGGTGAAGGTGATGAGCTTCAAAATCGCTATTATTGGCGCCGGCAGCGTCGGCTTCACCAAGAAGCTGTTCACCGACATTCTCTGCGTGCCCGAATTCAAGGACATCGAATTCGCGCTGACCGACATCAGCGAGCACAATCTCGGGATGATCCAGGCGATCCTCGATCGGATCGTGGAAGCAAACGGGCTGCCGACCAAAGTGACGGCGACGACCGACCGCCGCAAGGCGCTGGAAGGCGCGCGCTACATCATCAGCTGCGTGCGCGTCGGCGGTCTCGAAGCCTATGCCGACGACATCCGCATCCCGCTGAAATACGGCATCGACCAATGCGTCGGCGACACGATCTGCGCCGGCGGCATCCTCTACGGCCAGCGCAACATCCCGGTGATCCTCGACTTCTGCAAGGACATCCGCGAGGTCGCCGAGACCGACGCCAAGTTCCTGAACTACGCCAACCCGATGGCGATGAACACCTGGGCCGCGATCGAATACGGCAAGATCGACACGGTCGGGCTCTGCCACGGCGTGCAGCACGGCGCCGAACAGATCGCCGAGGTGCTCGGCGCGAAGTCGCCCAGGGAGCTCGACTATGTCTGCTCCGGCATCAACCACCAGACCTGGTTCATCGAGCTCAGGCTGAACGGCCGCGCGATCGGCAAGGACGAGCTGGTCGCCGCCTTCGAAGCGCATCCGGTCTATTCGAAGCAGGAGAAGCTGCGCATCGACGTGCTGAAGCGCTTCGGCGTGTATTCGACCGAAAGCAACGGGCATCTGTCCGAATACCTGCCCTGGTACCGCAAGCGCCCCGACGAGATCACACGCTGGATCGACATGTCGGACTGGATCCATGGCGAGACCGGCGGCTATCTGCGCTACTCGACCGAGACCCGCAAATGGTTCGAAACCGAGTATCCGCAGTTCCTCGAAGCGGCGTCGAAGCCGATCGACCCGGCGAGGCGCTCCAACGAGCATGCCAGCCACATTCTCGAGGCGCTGGAAACAAACCGCGTCTACCGTGGCCATTTCAACGTCAAGAACAACGGAGTGATCACCAACCTGCCGCAGGACGCCATCATCGAGTCGCCCGGCTTCGTCGATCGCTTCGGCATCAACATGGCCGCCGGCATCACACTGCCCGAGCCATGCGCCGCCACCTGCATGTCCTCGATCAACGTCCAGCGCATGTCGGTGCATGCCGCGATCGCCGGCGACATCGATCTCTTGAAGCTCGCCATGCTGCACGATCCGCTGGTCGGCGCGGTGTCGACGCCGGAGGAGGTCTGGCAGATGGTGGACGAGATGGTCGTCGCCCAGGCCGCCTGGCTGCCGCAATATGCCGACGCCGTGCCGGCGGCAAAGGAGCGGCTTGCGAAGTCGAAGGTCAAGACCCGCGAATGGGCGGGCGCGGCGCGGCGCAACGTCCGCTCGATCGATGAACTGCACGCCGAAAAGGCGGCACTGAAACAGGCCGGCTGAGATTTCGGGCAGGCGGACCTGCAGGAGGCAGGTCAGCCGAAACGGTCCCCAAAATAAAGATCAAGCGGCGGGCAAGCAGCAGACGTTCAAAACATTTGGGAGGAGACAATGAGGAACTTACACAGAATTGGCATTGCCGCCGGACTGGCGCTCGGCGTTTCTATTCCGGCGCTCACCGCTTTCGCTTCCGAACCGACGATCCCGCCGGAGCCGGCGACATTCCCGGCCGAGGGCAAGATCCATTATGTGGCGCGCGACTCCATCCTGGAGTTCAAGGCCCTGCCCGACTACCACGAGCCGGACTGGGTGACGCAGAAATACGTCAAGACCGGCAAGCTGCCGCCGCTCAAGGACAGGCTGCCCAAGGAACCGCTGGTCTTCAAGACCGCCAACATGCCGGACGGCATCGGCGTCTATGGTGACACGATGCGCCATGTCATCGGCGGCAGGCCGGAAGGCTGGAACTACGGTGCCGGCCAGACGCAAGGCTGGGGCGGCATCGACATCGCGCTTTCCGAATGCCTGACACGCACCGCGCCGCTGTTCCAGGTCGACGCCAAGGACACCGAGCCGCTGCCGAACCTCGCCAAGAGCTGGGAATGGTCGAAAGACGGCCACAAGCTCACCATGCATCTCGTCGAAGGCGCCAAATGGTCGGACGGCGTGCCCTTCAACGCCGACGACGTCATGTTCTACTGGGACGACGAGGTCGTCGACCCCAACGTGTCGCCGCTCAACGGGGCGACGCCCGAAACCTTCGGCGTCGGCACGACGCTCAAGAAGATCGACGACTACACCGTCGAATGGACGTTCAAGGAAGCGTTTCCGAGGCAATATCTCTACGCAATGGCCTACGGCACCTTCTGCCCCGGCCCGGCGCACATTTTGAAGCCGCAGCATCCGAAATATTCGAAGAACACCTACGACCAGTTCAAGAACGCCTTCCCGCCCGAATACATGAACATGCCGGTGATGGGCGCCTGGGTGCCGGTCGAATACCGCCCGGACGACATCATCGTCATGCGGCGCAATCCTTACTACTGGAAGGTCGACGAGAAGGGCAACCAACTGCCATATCTCAACGAGCTGCAATACAAGCTCTCGACCTGGGCAGATCGCGACGTCCAGGCCGTCGCAGGCTCGGGCGACTTCTCCAATCTCGAGCAGCCCGAGAACTTCGTCGCCTCGCTGAAGCGCGCGGCTGACAAGAACGCGCCGGCACGGCTTGCCTTCGGTCCGCGACTCATCGGCTACAATCTGCGTATGAATTTTTCCGCCAATGGCTGGGGCAACCCGGACGAGCGAGGCCAAGCGATCCGCGAATTGAACCGCGACGAGGATTTCCGCAAGGCCGTGACCATGGCAATCGACCGCAAGGCGCTCGGCGACTCGCTGGTCAAGGGACCGTTCACCGCCATCTATCCCGGCGGCTTCTCCTCGGGCACCAGCTTCTATGACCGCAAGTCGACGGTTTATTACCCATTCGATCTTGAAGGCGCCAGGGCCGAGCTCGCCAAGGCCGGCCTCAAGGATACCGACGGCGACGGCTTCGTGAACTTCCCGGCCGGCACCGCCGGCGGCAAGAATGTCGAGATCGTGATGCTGGTCAACAATGACTACACTACCGACAAGAGCCTTGCCGAAGGCGTCGTGGCGCAGATGGAGAAGCTTGGGCTGAGGGTCGTGCTCAACGGGGTCAATGGCACGCAGCGCGACGCGATCCAGTATTCCGGCCGCTTCGACTGGCTGATCCGGCGCAATGACCAGGAGCTCACCTCCGTTGTGCAGAACACGGAGCAACTCGCTCCGGTCGGTCCGAAGACCAGCTGGAACCATCGCGCGCCTGAAAGCGGGGAAGTCGATCTGATGCCGTTCGAGAAGGACCTCGTCGACATCGTGAACAAGTTCGTCACGACGCAGGACAACGACCAGCGCGCCGACCTGATGAAGAAGTTCCAGAAGATCTCGACCGAGCACGTCTACAATGTCGGGCTGACGGAATATCCCGGCGCGCTGATCGTCAACAAGCGCTTCTCCAACATCCCGCAGGGAACGCCGATCTTCATGTTCAACTGGGCCGAGGATTCGATCATCCGCGAACGCGTCTTCGTCGCAGCTGACAAACAGGCGAAATATTTGCTCTTCCCCGACGAGCTTCCCGGCAAGCCCGGAGACAAGGGGCCGATGAACTAGTTAACCTCCGACGAAGAGAACTCCGGTCGCGCCAGCTGGCGCGGCCGGACAAAGCCAAATCTCCGGTAGCGCCCAAGGAGCGACCGGCCAGCAAAGGAAGCCGACCATCCATGTTGCGATTCCTGCTCATGCGCATAGCGTCGGCGCTTCCCGTGCTCGCCATCTTGAGCCTGGTCACCTTCGCCATCATCCAGGCGCCGCCGGGCGACTATGCCGACTACATCAAATCGCAGCTCATCAACCAGGGCGGCGCCTCCTATGCCGAGGCGGATGCACAGGCCCAGGCCTACCGGAAAGAACACGGCCTCGATAAGCCGCTGCCCGTTCAGTATCTCAACTGGATCGGCGGCATCGTCACGCGCGGCGATTTCGGCTACAGCCTCTACTACAACAGGCCGGTGGCGGACGTGGTCGGCGAGCGCCTGCCGCGCACGCTGCTCCTGGCGCTGGTCTGCCACCTGCTCGCCTCGGTGCTGGGCATAAGCTTCGGCATTTGGGCGGCGACCCGCCAGTATTCCTGGATCGACTCGACGCTCTCGGCCATCTCCTTCCTCGGCATGACGGTGCCGCGCTTCCTGATGGCGCTGATCATCGTTTATCTGTTGGTCTTCCAATTCAACGTGTCGGAGATCGGCAGCTTCTTCTCGCCGCAATATGGCGGCGCGCCATGGTCTTGGGCGAAATTCCTCGACCTGGTCAAGCATGTCTGGCCGGTGGTGGCAATCGCGACCTTCGGCGGGCTCGCCTACAATATGCGCGTCATGCGCGGCAACCTGCTCGACACGCTCAACGCGCAATATGTCGAGACGGCCAAAGCCAAGGGCCTGACTGGCGGCGCCGTGGTGATGCGCCATGCCGTGCCCAATGCGCTGCATCCATTGGTCATGTATCAAGGCGTGGTGCTGCCCTACATGCTGACCGGCGAGATCGAGACGGCGATCATTTTCGCGCTGCCGACCGTCGGGCCGGCGATCGTGGGCTCGATGGCGGTGGGCGATGTCTATGTGACCGCAACCTTCATGATGGTTCTGTCGGCGACGCTGATCGTCGGCAACATCATCGCAGACATGCTGCTGGTCCTGCTCGACCCCCGCGTGCGCCAGTTCGGGGAGCACTAGATGCTGGCCCGCGATCCCTCGCCCCCGCCACCCGCCGAAGGAGCCGCGATTCCGGCCGCGCATGGCAACGAGAGCTACATCGCGCTTGTGTGGCGCCGGCTGAAGCGCTCCTGGACCGGCATGGCCGGGCTATGCCTGGTCGTGCTGCTGCTTCTCATGACCCTGTTCGCGGAATTCCTCGCCCCTCTTGACCCGAAAGCGACCGATATCGCCTTCGCGCCACCGCAGATGGCTAGCCTTCACGACAAGGACGGCAACTTCGTCGCGCGGCCAAGGATTTACGCGCTGGCCGAATCGACCGACCTCGACCCGGTGACCTTCCAGCCGATCGTCGGCCCCGATTACGATCATCCACGACTGCTCGGCTTCCTCGTCGAGGGCGCTCCCTACAAACTCTTCGGCCTCATCCCGGCGAACCGGCATTTCTTCGGCTCGATAGACGGCCAGCCGGTGCATTTCCTCGGCACCGACAAGTTCGGCCGCGATGTGCTGTCGCGCGCCATCTACGGCTCGCGCGTCTCGCTGATGATCGCGCTGACGGTGGTCTTCATCATCACGGTGATCGGCACCAGCGTCGGCATGGTGTCCGGCTATTTCGGCGGCCGGTTCGATGTCTGGATGCAGCGCTTCGTCGAACTGGTGCTCGCCTTCCCGCAACTGCCGCTTTACCTGGCGCTGACAACGCTGATCCCGGTCACCGCGCCGACCAATGTCTTTCTCGCCTTCGTCATCATCGTCATGTCGGCGCTTGGCTGGGCGCAGATGTCGCGCGAAGTACGCGGCAAGACGCTGGCGCTGGCGCGCATCGACTATGTGCGCGCGGCCATGGCGGTGGGCGCCACCGATCGGCGGATCATCATCCAGCACATCTTTCCCAATGTGATGAGCCATGTGATCGTCGCCGTGACGCTGGCGATCCCAACGGTGGTGCTTCTGGAATCCTTCCTCGGCTTCCTCGGCTTCGCGGTGAAGCCACCGCTGATCTCCTGGGGACTGATGCTGCAGGACACCGCGACCTATTCGGTCATCGGCACCTATCCGTGGATTCTGTCGCCGGTCGGCTTCGTGCTGATCACGGTCTTTGCCTTCAACGCGTTGGGCGACGGCCTGCGCGATGCCGTCGATCCCTATTGAGGTGGCAGGAATGACGACGATCGCGCTTGCCCAATCCTTCGCTCCCGCCGTCCGGCTCGACCATGACGGACGCCACGACCAGCCGGTCATCGACGCCCGCAACATCGAAGTCGCCTTCAAGGTCGAGCACGGCATCGTCGAGGCGGTGAAGGACATCTCGTTCCAGCTCTATCGCGGCGAGACGATCGCGATCGTCGGCGAATCCGGTTCCGGCAAATCGGTGACGGCGCGCACCGTCATGGGGCTTTTGTCGCGGCGGGCAACGGTATCGCCGAGGTCAAGCGTCGACTATCTCGGACAGAACATTCTGAAATTCGCCGAGAGCGCCCGGCGCAAGCTGCGCGGCAACCGCATCTCGATGATCTTCCAGGAGCCGATGAGCTCGCTCAACCCGATCTATTCGGTCGGCAGCCAGATCGTCGAAGCGATCAGGGTGCACCGCAAGGTGAGCCGCAAAGAGGCCTGGGCGCGAGCGCTCGAGCTTTTGCGGCATGTCCAGATTCCCGAACCCGAAGCACGCCTCAAGCAGTATCCGCACCAGCTCTCCGGCGGCCAGCGGCAGCGCGTCATGATCGCCATGGCCTTGGCCAACGAGCCCGATGTGCTGATCGCCGACGAGCCGACCACCGCGCTCGACGTCACCGTCCAGGCGCAGATCCTCAACCTGATCCGCAATCTGCAGAAAGAAATGCGGATGGCGGTGGTTCTGATCACGCACGATCTTACCGTCGTGCGCAAATTCTCCGACTATGTCTATGTCATGCAGCATGGCGAGATGCGCGAGCATAACGTCACCGAGCGGCTCTTCGCCGATCCGCAGCATCTTTACACAAAGCGGCTGCTCGCATCCGAACCACACGGCCGGCCGAAGCCGCTGCCCGAAAAGTCCAGCACGATCCTCGAGGCGAACGGCGTGCGCGTCTGTTTCACGCTGCGGCACGGTACGTTCCTGAAGCCGGACTGGCGCGAGCTGGTCGCGGTCGACGATCTCGACCTCAAACTTTGCCGTCACGAGACGCTGGGCCTGGTCGGCGAATCCGGTTCCGGCAAGACCACTTTCGGCCAGGCGCTGCTTCGGCTGCTCGACGCCAGGCGCGGCGAGATCCGTTTCGACGGCCAGCCGATCCAGGATCTCACGCGCGCCGAGATGCGGCCGCTGCGCTCGCGCATGCAGATCGTCTTCCAGGATCCGTTCTCCTCGCTCAACCCGCGCATGACGATCGGCCAGATCATCGAGGAAGGCCTGGTCGTGAACAGGATCGGGGCCACACGGCGCGAGCGGATCGAGCGGGTGCGTGAGGCGCTGGTCAGCGCCGGCATGCCCGGCGATATCCTGTCCCGGTTTCCGCACGAATTTTCGGGCGGCCAGCGGCAGCGCATCGCGGTCGCGCGGGCCATCGCACTGGAGCCGGAATTCATCCTGCTCGACGAGCCGACATCGGCGCTCGATCTTTCCGTCCAGGCGCAGATCATCGACCTGCTGCGCAAGCTGCAGGACGAGCGCGGCTTGAGCTATCTCTTCATCTCGCACGACCTCAAGGTGGTGCGGGCGCTCTGCCACCGCGTGATCGTCATGCAGCACGGCAAGATCGTCGAACAGGGGCCCGTAGACGAGGTCCTCACCAGTCCCAAGACCGCCTACACCGAACGGCTCGTCCGGGCCGCTTTCGACGTGGCGTGACCATATTCCGGAGGCTCACAGTGGCAAGAAATCCCAGGATCACCTTCATCGGCGCCGGCTCGACGGTGTTCATGAAGAACATTGTCGGCGACGTGCTGCAGCGCCCGGCGCTGTCGGGCGCGACGATCGCTTTGATGGACATCAACCCGCAGCGGCTGGAAGAGAGCGCCATCGTCGTCAACAAGCTGATCGCGACCCTCGGCGTGAAGGCGAAGGCCGAGACCTATTCCGACCAACGCAAGGCGCTGTCCGGTGCCGATTTCGTCGTCGTCGCCTTCCAGATCGGCGGTTACGAGCCCTGCACCGTCACCGACTTCGAGGTGCCCAAGAGATATGGCCTGCGCCAGACGATCGCCGACACGCTGGGCGTCGGCGGCATCATGCGGGGCCTGAGGACGGTGCCGCATCTGTGGAGGATCTGCGAGGACATGCTCGCCGTCTGCCCCGACGCGATCATGCTGCAATACGTCAACCCAATGGCGATCAACACCTGGGCGATCGCCGCGAAATTCCCCCAGATCAAACAGGTTGGGCTCTGCCATTCGGTGCAGGGCACGGCGATGGAGCTGGCGCACGACCTCGACCTTCCCTATGAGGAGATCCGCTACCGCGCAGCTGGCATCAACCACATGGCGTTTTACCTCAAGTTCGAGCATCGCCAGCCGGACGGCTCCTACCGCGACCTCTATCCCGACCTTGTCCGCGCCTATCGCGAAGGCCGCGCGCCGAAGCCCGGCTGGAACCCGCGCTGCCCCAACAAGGTGCGCTACGAGATGCTGACCCGGCTCGGCTATTTCGTCACCGAAAGCTCGGAGCATTTCGCCGAATACACGCCCTATTTCATCAAGGAAGGTCGCCCCGACCTGATCGAGAAATACGGCATCCCGCTTGACGAATATCCGAAGCGGTGCATCGAGCAGATCGAACGCTGGAAGGGTCAGGCGGAGGCCTACCGCTCGGCCGACCGGATCGAGGTCGAGCAGTCAAAGGAATATGCCTCCTCGATCATGAACTCGGTGTGGATCGGCGAGCCGTCGGTCATCTACGGCAATATCCGCAACAATGGCTGCATCACCTCGCTGCCTTTAGACTGCGCGGCGGAAGTGCCGTGCCTGGTCGATGCTTCCGGCATCCAGCCGACCTATATCGGCGAGCTGCCGCCGCAGCTGACGGCGCTGATCCGCACTAACATCAATGTTCAGGAATTGACGGTGCGGGCGCTGATGAGCGAGAGCCGCGAGCACATCTACCACGCGGCGATGATGGACCCGCACACGGCGGCCGAGCTCGATCTCGATCAGATCTGGTCGCTGGTCGACGACCTGCTTGCAGCGCATGGGGACTGGTTGCCGGCCTGGGCGCGACCAGGCAAGAGCAAGGCTGCCTGATTAGAGCAATTTCAGGAAAAGTGAGAAGCGGTTTTCCGTCCGAAATTGCGTCAAAACAAATAGACGGGAGATTTCGCCGTTTCCGTGAAACGGTGAAATGTCCCTATTTGCCGGTCTGCTCGCGCTCGACGGCGCGCCAGCCGATGTCGCGGCGGAAGAAACCCTGCGGCCAGTCGATATGATCGGTCGCCCCGTAGGCCTTTTTTTGTGCCTCCCCGACGGTTGCGCCGGTTGCGGTGACGTTGAGCACGCGGCCGCCATTGGCGACGAGCGCGCCGCCATTGATGGCGGTGCCCGCGTGGAAGATTTCGGCGCCGTCGCTGGCGGCCTCGTCGAGACCGCGGATGACCGAGCCCTTTTCCGGCGTGCCGGGATAGCCCCTCGCCGCCATCACCACGGTCAGGGCCGCGTCGTCGCTCCAGCGGACCGACATGTGCGCGAGCTGGCCGTCGACAGCGGCGTTGAGCAGGACGAGCAGGTCGTCCTTCAGCCGCATCATCAGCACCTGGCATTCGGGATCGCCGAAGCGGGTGTTGTACTCGATCAGCTTGGGGCCCTGGTCGGTGATCATCAAACCGGCGAAGAGGATGCCGGCGAAAGGCGCGCCGAGATTGGCCATGCCGCGCATCGTCGGCTCGATGATCTCGCGCATGGTGCGCTCGGTCATCTCGGGCGTCATCACCGGCGCCGGCGAATAGGCGCCCATGCCGCCGGTGTTCGGACCGGTATCGCCGTCGCCGACGCGCTTATGGTCCTGCGCGGTGCCGAAGGGCAGCGCGGTGGCGCCGTCGCATAGGCAGAAGAAGCTCGCTTCCTCGCCGGTCAGATATTCCTCGACGACGACCTCGGCGCCGGCGGAGCCAGAAGCGCCGTCGAAACAGGCCTCGAGCGCGGCAAGCGCCTCCTCCAGCGTCATGGCGATGGTGACGCCCTTGCCGGCGGCAAGCCCGTCAGCCTTGATGACGATCGGCGCGCCCACCTTTTCGACATAGGCCTTGGCCGCGGCGAGATCGGCGAAGCGGCCATAGGCTGCGGTCGGGATGTTGAACTTGGCGCAAAGATCCTTGGTAAAGCCCTTCGAGCCTTCGAGCCGCGCCGCCGCCTTGGAGGGGCCGAAGACGCGGATGCCCCAGGCGCGCAAATCATCGGCAATGCCAGCCACCAGCGGCCCTTCCGGACCGACCACGACGAGGTCGATCTTCTTCTCCTGGCAGAAGGCGGCCACAGTGGAGTGGTCGGCGATGTCCAACTTGACCAGTTCGGCGAAACGGCCGATGCCGGGATTGCCGGGCGAAGCATAGAGCTTCGTCAGCAGCGGCGACGCGGCGATCTTCCAGGCAAGCGCATGTTCGCGGCCGCCGGAGCCGAGAAGAAGAACGTTCATGGCCACCTCTTGCTGATCGTCTCCCCGAACCCGCTATTGGTCCAAGGGCGACGGGTCAAGGCATCTTGGCGTTTCGGGGGGCGATTGCACACGGGAAGATTGCCCACATCAAGACGCAATGAGGCAATTTGCCGATGGGAAACCGATCCCGCCCGGCCCAATCCAAAGTCGACTCAGCTCCGGAAAACGACAGGGAACCAGTCCTCGCGCAACTTCTGGCCGGGCTTGATGTGCTTCCCATGCAGCGCATTGTTCTCGCCCACGACGCGCGCCTGCGCCTATCGAAGGCGGCACTCGCCTTCATCGAGACAGCGAAAGCATGGTTCGCCAGTCACGATGTTTTCACTGCCTGAGCGACAACGCGGCTGCTTGACGGCGCCCATCGCTGCTGCCACTCCAGCACGATGGAAACCATCCAGTCGAAAGCAGCCCAGGGCCGCGTCGCGGACGCGCCGAGCGGCCATTGGGTTTACCGGGTGCTGCCGCGCTGGCTGTGGCCCTATGCGCAGCTTGCGCGCTGGGACCGGCCGATCGGCTGGCAGCTGCTCTTGTGGCCCTGCTGGTGGTCGGCGGCTCTTGCGGCCAGCGCCTATCCGCGGCCGACGGATCCGCTGCTGACGCTGTTGCCCGCGCCCTGGTACCTGTTCCTGTTTTTCATCGGCGCCGTCGCCATGCGTGGCGCCGGCTGCACCTACAACGACATCGTCGACGAAGACATCGACAACCAGGTCGAGCGCACCCGCTCGCGGCCGCTGCCGGCCGGCAAGGTGAAGCGCCGCCAGGCCTGGGCGTTTCTGATCATCCAGGCGCTGGTCGGGCTCGCAGTGCTTTTGCAGTTCAACAGCTTCGCCATTCCGCTCGGCATCGCCTCGCTGGCCATTGTCGCGATCTACCCGTTCATGAAGCGCATCACCAATTGGCCGCAATTCGTGCTCGGGCTCGCCTTCTCCTGGGGCGCGCTGATGGGCTGGGCGGTCGAGTTCGGCGATCTCGATGGCCCCGCCATCATGCTCTATATCGGCTCGATCCTGTGGGTGATCGGCTACGACACGATCTACGCGCATCAGGACAAGGAAGACGACGCCATCGTCGGCGTGCGCTCGACGGCACGCCTGTTCGGCGACAACACGAAGACCTGGCTCACCGGGCTCTATGGCGGCACGCTTGCCTGCTTCGCCATCGCCTTTGCCTCGGCTCAAGTGCCGATGCCGGCGCTGGCCGGGCTGATTGCCGCCGGCGCGCATATGGCGCGCCAGATCATCCGGCTCGACATCAACGATCCCGATCAGTGCCTGAAGCTGTTCAAGTCGAACAACCAGGTCGGCTGGCTGATTTTTCTGGGGCTGATCGGCGGGGCGTTTTGGGTGGTGCTGAAGCCGCTGGTGTAGCGCCTCTCCTTCTCCCCTTGTCGTGGGAGGGTGGATCGGCGCGCAGTGCCGAGACGGTTGAGGGTGTTTCAGCGGAGTGAGAGCTCGGCGTTTCCTGGAGAACCCCTCATCCGTCGCCTTCGGCGACACCTTCTCCCACAGGGGGGAGAAGGGAAGGGTCGCTGCTATTCGCGCGCGATAATCTCCTCACCGCCGACGACGAGACGCAGGCCGAGATTGCCGGTCCTGCGGCGGGCGAGGAAGCGCGGGCGGCGCATGTTGGAGACACGGCCCTGGCGGCGTTCCTGCGGCGGCAGCGCTTTGATTGCGGCGCCCAGCGATTCCTCCAGCGTGCGGGCGACGCCGTCGGCCTCGATCAGAAGCATCGGCAGGCGATAAGCGTCGGCCCAGGCGCGCCAGTCGGCGGCGACGTCGTCGAGATCGTCGGCGACCAAAAGCGGCACCGACAGCATCGGATCATTGTGCAGAAGTTCCAAAGTCACGGTGACATTGCCGTCCGGATCCTCCATGGCGCGGGCGGCGACACCACGGAAGGCATTGGCGGGCAGCGCGATGATCGCCGGCACGCCGCTCATCTCCAGCGTGCGGCGAATGACGGCGCCGCGCGGGTCGATGGTGAAGGTTACATCGCCATAGTCGTCGCGCGTGGCATAGCTTACCATCTGCGGCAGGCGAAACGGGTCGAGACGCATGTTGCGCCCCGCCCAGACTGGCTTCAGTCCAGTGTTCATTCGAATGCCTTCCTGTTTCTCCTGAGGGCCGTTTTCCGGTTCTCTCCGGGCCGGTTTTTCCGGCCTCGTTATGCGGGAAACATTAGCGCTCGCTTCTTACCGCCGCGCTTAAGAAAGTCAGTTAAATTTTGCTGATCGGAGCCGATGGTTATCGGAATGCGACCAGCCACAAGATGTTGGAAGAATTAGATAACCTTACCGGGATTCATGATGCCGGCCGGGTCGAAGGCCGCCTTCACCCGGCGCATCAGATCGATCGCCATTGGCGGGGCCGTGGCGATCAGCTCGTCGCGCTTCAATTGGCCGATGCCGTGCTCGGCCGAGATCGAGCCGTGGAAGGAACGCACGACATCGTGCACGGCCTTGTTCATCGGGTGGTAGAGCTCAAGGAACGGGTCGTCCTGCCAATCCAGCGGGCGAGAGATGTTGTAGTGAAGATTGCCGTCGCCCATGTGGCCGAAGCAGACGACGCGGGCGCCGGGACAGACAGTCTGGACCACGCCTGCCGCCTTTTCGATGAACTCCGGGATCGAGGCGATCGGCACCGAGATGTCGTGCTTGATCGAGGCGCCCTCCGGCTTCTGGCATTCTGGCAGCGTCTCGCGGAAATTCCAGAAGGCGTCGCCCTGGGCAAGACTTGCCGACACCACCGCATCGCCGACGATACCCTGATCGAGGCCGGCCGAAAGAATCTCCTCGATCAGCGCCTTGCCATCTTCTTCCGAGCGACCTGAAGAGACCTGCATCAGGGCATACCACGGCCAGTCATCCGCCAGCGGTCGGGTGATCCCTTGCCCATGCTTAAGCGTGAAGTCGTAAGGCCGTTTGGCGATCAGCTCGAAAGCCGTGAGCGAAGCACCGGCGCGATCCATCGCTAAGCTGAACAGCGAGAGCGCTGCCTGGGGCGACGACAGGCCGGCGAAGGCAACCTCCCTGCCCTTCGGCTTCGGAAAGAGCTTCAGCACCGCGGCGGTGATGACGCCGAGGGTGCCCTCGGCGCCGACGAAGAGGTTTTTCAGATCGTAGCCGGTGTTGTCCTTCTTCAGCTTGCGCAGATCGTCGAACACTTCGCCGGTCGGCAGCACCACTTCGACGCCGAGGCAAAGCTCGCGCGCATTGCCATAGGCAAGCACGCCGGTGCCCCCGGCGTTGGAAGAGAGATTGCCGCCGATCTGGCAGGAGCCTTGGGCTGCAAGCGACAGCGGGAACAGCCGGTCGGCAGCGTCGGCCGCTTCCTGGAGCGTCTGCAGGATGACGCCGGCCTCGGCGGTGATGGTGTTCGACAGGACATCGATCTCGCGGATGCGGTTCAGCCGCGACAGCGAGAGCACGATGTCGCGGCCGGACTTGTCCGGCACTTGGGCGCCGACCAGCCCGGTGTTGCCGCTCTGCGGCACGACCGGCGTGCCGGTCTCGGTCGCGAGCCGCATGATGCGGCTCACTTCCTCGACGCTGCCTGGCCTCAGCACCAGCGGTGTCCGGCCATGCCAGAGGCCGCGCCGCTCGGCGATGTAGGGCGCGATGTCAGCCTGATCGCGCAGCGCGTATCTGTCGCCGACGATGGCAGCGAAGCGGTCGATGAGGGCAGGATCGAGGTCGAAGGGCTGGTCGTTCATGCGCCCAAACCTAGAGCAATTCCAGGAAAAGTGTGAAGCGGTTTTCCGTCCGGAATTGCGTCAAAACAAAGAGATAGGCTCAGTGTCACGCGGGGCGGCGGCGCGCGCGAGCCGGTCGTTGATCGCCTCGCCCAAGCCGTCGGCCGGGATCGGCTCGACGGCGATAGTGGGCGCGCCACTGCGGTCGAGCGCCTGCATATAGGCGAACAGATTGGCGGCGGCCTCCCGCAGATTCCCCGCCTCGGAAAGATTGCGCAGCGCCACGGCATCCTGCCAGCCTTGAGCGCGAGCGCGGCCGAAGGCGAGCAGCGCCTCGCCGCTCGTGAGCTTGCCGACGTTGAGCCGCATCGATGCGCGCGGCGCGTAATGCGAGGCGAGCATGCCGGGCGCCTGGATTCCGGTAGCGCCGCGGATCACCTCAATTCCGGCGACCGCTTCAATGTCCCGGGCAGCGATGCCGCCGGGTCGTAGCAGACGCAGCTTGCCGTCCTCGATCTTGACGATCGTCGATTCCAGGCCGACGGGCGTCGCGCCGCCGTCGACCACCAGCTTGATCTTCTCGCCGAGATCAGCCGCCACGGCCTCGGCCGTCGTGGCGCTGATCCTGCCGGAGGAATTGGCGCTGGGCGCCGCGAGCGGCCGGCCTAATCTCGCGATCAGCTCGCCGCCGAAGCCTCTCGGCATGCGCAGCGCGATCGTGTCAAGCCCGGCTGTGACGAGCGGATGGATGCCGTTTTCCGCGCGCTGCGGCAACACCAGCGTCAGCGGACCGGGCCAGAAAGCTTCCGCCAGCTTTGTTGACAATGGATCGAACGCAGCAATGCGGGTCGCCATGGCGAGGTCGGCGACGTGGGCGATCAGCGGGTTGAAGCGCGGGCGCCCCTTGGCCTCGAAGATACGCGCCACGGCAGCCCCATTGGTGGCGTCACCTGCCAGTCCGTAAACGGTCTCGGTCGGGATGGCGACAACATCGCCGCCTTCGAGCAGCGCCAGCGCCCTTTCCATCGCCTCGCCGACGCCAAGTATCTCAGCCAAATTCACCACCGATCCTGAACATGCCGGTCCCGTAATACGGCTTGGAAGCAGGGGCAAGGGCGGGCATTGGCGATTTATCAATCCCTAAAATGTTAGGTTTCCGCGCAAGCCGGCATCAATTCGCCGACGCTAGGGTGTGGATTTCCGGTTGGTGGGTGATGCGTATGTCTCGCTTCGATGCAATTGCGAACGGAAAGCTGTTACGTCCCTTTCCTGGAATTGCTCTAGGAGCGGTCGTTATCGGTCTTCTGGCGACGAGCGGCTTGGCACAGGCTTCGTCCATCGTCGTGCTCGGCGTGGCGACCTCGACGCCATCCGTCGTCAGGCTGGCCGCGATCGAGCCCGGCAAGGTTACACCGTCAGTTGTGGCGCTCGGCGAGCCGGTGCCAGCCGTCACCGATGAGAAAGTGGCCGCGATCCCGGAGAAATCCGGACAGAGGCACGCGCAGGCGCCGACGATCATTCGCGGCGGCATCGTCGGCGGCGCTTCGGCGACTGCCCCGGCCAAAGAGGCCGCGACACCGGCAAACGGCACCGCGCCCGCCCCCACGCCTCCCAACGGTACGGCTGCGGCCACGTCCCCCAACGGCACGGCTCAGGCTGCCGCCAACGGCGATACCAAGGCTTCCGAGAACAACCCCGCCACGACGGCAACCGCGTCTGGCGGCGAGACGCAACCGGAAGCCCAACCGGAAGCTGCCCCGACGCCGCCGCGGTTCAGCAAGGCGATGTAAGCGCGACGGCCTCCCGCGCCTTACGGAGCATGCAGCTTCCGACCGGCATTCTGGCTGTCAGCCGACGATTTTTGAAAAATCGGCGACCTGGTCGGTGGCGGCGCGGATGCGGGCAAGCAGCGCCAGGCGGTTGGCGCGCACGGCCTGATCCTCATCATTCACGAGAACCCCTTCAAAGAATGAATCAACCGGTTCACGCAAAACGCTAAGCGTCAGCATGGCGGCGGAAAAATCCTCGTTTTGAATCGCTTGGCCGGCTTCCTTCTCGGCCTGATTCACCGCAGCCGACAGCTTCTTTTCCGCATCTTCGCGGAACAGCGCCGGCTCAACTATCTCGGCGACCCGTGTTTTCTTCTTCTCCTCGGCAGCCAGGATGTTGGCGGCGCGCTTGGTACCGGCGAGCAGGTTCTTGCCATCCTCCGTGTCGAGGAACTTGCCCAGCGCCTCGACGCGACGAGCGATCTGCAGAAGGTCGTCGGACTGCGGCGTGATGACGGCGTCGATCAGATCGTACCGTGCACCGCTTTCGCGGAGATATACCTTGAGGCGGTCATGGAAGAAGCCGAGGAGATCCGAAATTTGTGCGACATCGCCGGCGAAGCTCGCAAAGGCCTTGGCGAAGACGGATGTCAGTCCGAGGCGAATGCGGTTCTCGATCAGGATCCGGACCACGCCGAGTGCAGCTCTTCTGAGCGCGAACGGATCCTTGCTGCCTGTCGGCTTTTCATCAATCGCCCAGAAGCCGGTCAGCGTATCGAGCTTGTCGGCCAGCGCGACAGCAACCGACACCGGGTCGGTCGGCACCCGGTCGGACGGGCCTTGCGGCTTGTAGTGCTCCTCGGCGGCCGCGGCCACCGACGGATGCTCGCCCTGGAGCAGCGCATATTTGCAGCCCATGGCGCCCTGCAATTCCGGGAACTCGCCTACCACCTCGGTCTGCAGGTCGGCCTTGGCGAGCACCGCGGCGCGGGCGACGAGCGCGGTAATCTCCCCCCTCGAGGGGGAGATGTCGCCAGAGGCGACAGAGGGAGTCGTCTCGCGTGGAGTGCCAACCTCTTCCCTCTTCGAAATGCCAGAATGCGTCGCACCAGCCGAAGCAACCCCCTCTGGCCTGCCGGCCATCTCCCCCTCAAGGGGGGAGATCGACTTCGCCACCGTCGGCGCCAATTCCTCGGCCAAGCGCTTGATGCGCGCCACGCGCTGCCCTTGTGTGCCAAGCTTGGCATGGAAGGTCACATTGAGATGGTCAAGGCGCGCCATGCGCTGGTCGAGCGGCTTCTTTAGATCCAGCTCGAACTTCGCCGCCGACTCTTGCAGCGTGCCGAGGTCGGGCAGATCGCCCTGGTCGGTCTTCCAGAAATAGAGGGCGTCTGAGAGACGCGCCCGCACCACCTTGCCATTGCCGTAGGCGATCTCTTTGCCGCCGTCCTTCGCTTCGATATTGGCAACCAGGATGAAGCGATCGGAGAGTGGCGATTGGCCAATCTCCCCCCTTGAGGGGGAGATGCCCGGCAGGGCAGAGGGGAGTGCCTCGCGCTGAGAGAACGGCGGGACGGCACCCCCCTCTGTCGGCTTCGCCGACATCTCCCCCTCTAGCGGGGAGGTTGGGCGCGACGTGACGAAGCATTTCTGATTGGCGCGAATGGTCAGGCGAATGACCTCGGCCGGGATGGTGAGAAAATCCTGCTCGAACTCGCCCATCAGCACGACCGGCCACTCGACCAGGCCAGAGACCTCTTCCAGCAGGCCCTCGTCCTCGACGAGATCGAGGCCGTTGGCGAAGGCGACATTGCGGGCATCGGCCAGGATGATCTCCTTGCGCCGGTCGGCATCAAGCACGACCTTGGCCGCTTCGAGCTTCGCCACATAGTCGTCGAAGCGGCGCACGGTGATCGGGCCCGGAGCATGGAAGCGGTGGCCGTAGGTGATGTTGCCGGAGCGGATGCCGTCGATCTCGAAGTCGACCACCACCGGCTCCTCGGTCTCAGGGCCGAAGGTGCAGACGATCGATTGCAGCGGCCGCACCCAGCGCAGCGAGCCGGGCTTGGCCGAGGCCGCGCCCCAGCGCATCGATTTGGGCCAGGGAAAGTTCTTGATGATGCCCGGCACCAGCTCGGCGATGATCTCTTCCGCCGCCCTGCCCGGCTTCGAGATGTGGGCGACGTAGAAGTCGCCCTTCTTGGGATCGGAATGGACATGCGCCTCGGCGATCGACGAAAGGCCGGCCTTGCGCAGAAAACCCTGCACCGCCTGGTCGGGCGCGGTGGTCGAGGGGCCCTTGATCTCTTCGCGAATGTCCTTCGAGCGCGCCGTCAGCCCGCGCACGTCCAGCGCCAGGCGCCGCGGCGTCCAGTATTCGCGCGCCGCCTCATAGGTCAGACCCGCCTCGACCAAGCCGTCGGTCAGCATCTTGCGAAGATCGCCGGCCGCCTTGCGCTGCATGCGCGCGGGGATTTCTTCCGAGCGGAGTTCTAGGAGGAGGTCAGGCATCAGTTAGCTCCTTACCCTCCCCTTGATGGGGAGGGTCGGCGCGCAGCGCCGGGGTGGGGTGGCGGCGTTTCAGCCGCCAGCACCTTCGGCACCATCGCGCAGACCAAGGTGTGATTTTCGTTCTTCCACAGCCGCATAGATTGTATCGAGAACGGAATCCAGTTCGTTTTTTATCTCGTGGTTCCAGAAGCGGACGACGCGATAGCCCTGGCTCTCAAACCATCTCGTTCGGACTGCATCATGGCACTGCTGGCCATCAAAGCCATGTTGGAAGCCATCCACCTCGATGATCAGCTTCAGCCGATGGGAGATAAAGTCAGGATAGTAACCGCCAACCGACGCTTGTCGACGAAAGTGCGTTCCTTCGACCGGAATACGCCAGAGGTGCCGCCACAGCCTGCGTTCCTCCTCGGTCATTGCCGCGCGCAGCCTTCGTGCGGACTGCAGCTTGAACCGATCAAGTTTTGGCATAGGGAAGCGCCCGTCACCCCCACCCGCCGCTTCGCGGCGACCTCCCCCATCAAGGGGGAGGTAGAGGGCGCATAGCAACTCGGCTCGCGCCTGTCACCCTGCCTGCCGGTCGGCAGTTCGAGCTATTTCAGGAAATTTTCAGTTCTTTGTCGGGACGACGCGAGCCCATCCGTCATAAGAACAGACACCCCATGAACCAAACGCAGCGCTGAAGCGACCAACGCTCAGACGGAGAACTATTGGCTGAACGACCATGAAGACGGCATCGAGAATCCTGCAGATCCTGGCACTGAGCGCCTGCTTCGCCGCCCAGATGCATGGCACATTCTCGATGCCGGGCGTGCGACAGGCACTGCGGACGATTGATGCCGCGACAGTCCAGATCACGTTGCCGATGGCAGCCGCCGCCGAGATCGCCAGCGTGACTTTGGGCTAAGTCGCCAGGCCGCCCGCGCGCGTCTGCAGGAACGCCTCTCCGCAAGCCTTGGCAAGGTTGCGCACGCGCAGAATGTAGCTCTGGCGCTCGGTCACGGAAATCACGCCGCGGGCGTCAAGCAGATTGAAGACGTGGCTTGCCTTGATGCACTGGTCATAGGCGGGGAAAACCAGACGATGCATCGACGAATTGTCGTTCGACGCCGGCGCGCCGGCGGCGAGCAGCGCCTTGCACTCGGCTTCGGCGTCCTCGAAATGCCGAAGCAGCATCGCCGTGTTGGCGAATTCGAAATTGTGGCGCGAATATTCCTGCTCGGCCTGCAGGAACACGTCGCCATAGGTGACCTTCTCCGGCCCTTCGCGGCCGTTGAAGTTCAAGTCGTAGACATTATCGACGCCCTGCACATACATGGCGAGGCGCTCCAGCCCATAGGTGAGCTCGCCCGCCACCGGCGCGCATTCGATGCCGCAGACCTGCTGGAAATAGGTGAACTGCGACACTTCCATGCCGTCGCACCAGCACTCCCAGCCGAGGCCCCAGGCACCCAGCGTCGGGCTTTCCCAATCGTCCTCGACGAAGCGGATGTCATGCAGCAGCGGATCGACGCCGATGGCTTCCAGCGATCCGAGATAGAGCTCCTGCAGGTTCGGCGGGTTCGGCTTCAGGATCACCTGATATTGATAGTAATGCTGCAGCCGGTTGGGGTTCTCGCCGTAGCGGCCGTCCTTCGGCCGGCGCGACGGCTGCACGTAAGCCGCGTTCCAGCGCAACGGGCCGAGCGCGCGCAAGGTGGTGGCGGGGTGGAAGGTGCCGGCGCCGACTTCCATGTCGTAGGGCTGCAGGATGACGCAGCCGTAAGCTGCCCAGTAGTTGTGCAAGGTCAGGATCAGCCCCTGGAAGGAGCGGCTGGGATGCATGTGGGCAGGGATCTCGACGGTCACGGCGGCCTCGGAAAGCGCTGGGAGTGGGCTTTCCCTAGTTGCCGGGCCGGCAAGCGTCAAGGCAGGGCGCCGCATCGAGGAGAGGTTGAAGCTTTGCCGGCGGGTGGCCCATTGCCGGCCGCTCACGCGGGCCGTTTGCTTCGGCGAGCCGCAACGACAAAGGTTCCCGCCATGCTCGGTCAACTCACTGTCCGCCCCGTCACCCAGCAGGACTACGAGCAGTGGCTGCCGCTCTGGGACGGCTACAACGAATTCTACGGCCGCTCGGGCGAGACCGCGCTTGCCGGCGATCACCCAGATGACCTGGTCGCGCTTCTTCTACGCTTACGAGCCGGTGCATGCTCTGGTGGCCGAGCGCGACGGCAAGCTTCTCGGCCTCGTCCATTATCTCTACCACCGCTCGACCACCGCGATCGCGCCGAACTGCTATCTGCAGGATCTCTTCACCTCACAAGCCGCGCGCGGCCAAGGCGTCGGCCGGGCGCTGATCGAAGGCGTTTACGAGTGCGCCAAAGCCGCGGGCTCGGGTCGCGTCTACTGGCTGACGCACGAGACCAACCACACCGCCATGCAGCTCTATGACAGGATCGGCGAGCGCTCGGGGTTCGTCGTCTACCGCAAGATGTTTTGAAACGTTGCGGGGCCCCCAAGGGCCCCGCCAAACTGCAGAAATGTGCGCCTCAGCCCTTCGGCGCCGCGGGCGGGACCGGTTTCAGCTTCGGCGTTTCCTGCGCCGTGTTGGACTCGATCGGCGGCAGGCCCTTCAGCAGCTTCTGCTGCAAGGTGGCGAGCACATCCGGGTCCGGCTTCAGGTCGCGTGCCTGGGTCCACTGGAAGGTCGCTTCCAGCTTGCGGCCGACGCGCCAATAGGCGTCGCCCAGATGGTCGTTGAGAACCGGATCCTCGGGCTTCAGCGACACGGCGCGCTCCATTTCGCGCACGGCGTCGTCGAAGCGGCCGAGGCGGTAATAGGCCCAGCCAAGCGAGTCGACGATGTAGCCGTCGCTTGGCCTGAGATCCACGGCCTTCTGGATCATCGCCAGGCCTTCCTTGAGGTTCGTGTTCATGTCGACCCAGGAATAGCCGAGATAGTTCAGAACCTGCGGCTGGTCGGGCTGCAGCTCCAGCGCCTTGCGGAAATTGGGCTCGGCCTTCGGCCATTCCTTCAACCGCTCATAGGCGATGCCGCGCTGGTAGAAGATGTTCCAGTTGGCGGCAGTCGGCGTCTTCAGCTGTTCGACCGCCTTGTCGTAGAGATTGGCAGCCGAACGGTAGTCCTCCTTGGAGGAGTAGACGCCGCCAAGCGCCAGGTAGCCGCGCATGTCGGTCGGGTGCGCATCGACGTAGCCCTTGAGATGCGCGATGGCTTCGTCGTGACGGTCGATGTCGGCAAGGTTCAGGCCAAGCTGCAGCTCAGAAAGCTCCTTCAATGGCGAGGAGGCCGGAATGCGCCGATAGAGCGCGATCGCGCCTTCGCCGTCCTTCAGCTGCTCGGCGACGGCGGCCAGCTGCACGAGGGCGGCGTCGCTGTCCGGCTTCAGCGCCAGCGCATATTGCAGATAGAGCCTAACGAAAGGCTCGCCGCCGCCACGGTTGAGCGCGGTGGCGAGGTCGAGCAGGATTTCCGAGGCGCCGTCGGCCGGGGTAGCGACCAGGGGCTCGATCTTGTCGCCTTTGCTGATCCTGTCGCGCAGCGTGGTGATTTCGAGCTTGCCAGGCGCGAAGGCTTCGGCCTGGTTCAGCACCGCCATCGCCTTTGTCTTGTCGCCCTTGCGGGCGAGGAACGAGGCATAGGCCTGGGCATTGCGCATCCACGTCTCGGGCGCGGAGCCGCCGGCGGCGGTATCGGCCAGGGTGGCGGCATAGATCTCATCGGCCTTGGCGGAAAGGCCGGCGGCGTCGGCGATGAGGGCGCGATGGAAGGACTTGAACAGGCCGAACCAGTCCGGCCCCTTCAGCTTGTCGATCGAAGCCATCGCCTCGGAGGCATCGCCCGCGCCTTCCTTGGCCCAACCGTCCATGACGCCGGAGAGCAGCCGGTCGAGATCGGATTCGAGCGACAGCTTCAGCCAGTACTGAGCCTTGGCGTAGTCCTTCTTGTGGAAGGAATCGACGGCAAGCGCCAGACGCGAGAAGCGCTCGACATCGGGAACTTCCTTGAGCTTGTCGGCATAGACCAGCGATTCCTCGAAGCGGCCCTGGGCGACCAGCGCCAGCATGAGGCTCTGCTGCAGCTCGGTGTCATTGGGGGCAAAGGCCAGCGCCTGCTTGTAATAGGCGATGGCATTGTCGAGATCGTTGTCGCTTTCGGCAATATGGGCGGCAAGATAGGCGCCCGAAAAGGACGTGATCTGGACCGGTTGGGAGTTTTCCTTGGCATGGGCAGGCAGCACCGACAGCGCCACACCCGCTAAAAATGCCAGCCTCGTCAGCCAGCGCGCACGTCCTTGCCGCATTGTATCCCTTTCAGCCAGACGCGATCCCCCCTTGGCGGACCGCCCATAGAGTCGATGTTTTCCCGACAAAGCATGGCCTTTTTGGGGTCAGGCTTCAATCCGCAGCGAATCACAATGCAATCATCGGGCTTAAAAAATACGGCGTGCATCCAAAAAGTCCGGCGCGGGAAGCCGCAGACAGCGCCGCCTAAAGACGCGTATCTTGGAATCCGCTGAGGGCAACCGCGCTGCACAGGTCGGACCATTCGCAGCCCGAGCACGCCTGACGCGTCAGGCCGGCGGAAAACGCCTTGCGCATCGGCGCCAGGCTGGAGGCATCCAACACGAGCCGGTCGCCGGCCCGGACGGGCCGGCCGAGGAGAGCGCCGACGTCGCGCGCCCCGAGCCCGTCGCGCTCGGCGGCGCCTTCGCCCAGGCAGTGCGGCTCGCGCTCGTCCAGCATCGGGGCGCAGATGTCGTCCGGCCCGGACACGATCAGGACCGCCTCGCCCTCGCCCAGCCGCTTCACCACATTGTCGTAGTTGGCGGTGAAGGCGGGCGAGTAGCCTTTGCCGACATAGGTCAGCAGGCAGAGCAGATGATGGGCGCGCAGCCTGACAGTCATTGCGTCTTTGACGAGCGGTCGCGCGGTTCGGCTCGATAGGTGGAAAAGAGCTTCAGCGTCGCGGCGCCCAGCGCCGACTTCAGAAGGCCGCCGACAATGAAGGGTAGGAAGCCGAAGGTGATGGCCTTCTCGGCGCCGATCATGGCGGCAAGCCAGGCCGTGCCGAGAACCAGGCAGAGAAGGTTTCCGATGAGCATGGCGGCGAAGGCAAGCATCACCCGATTGCCGTTCCAGCCGCGCTCGGCCAGCCAGCCGACGATCGCACCGACGATCGGGAAGGAGAAGAGATAGCCGCCGGTCGGGCCCATAAAATGCTGCACGCCGGCCGCACCGCCGGCCAGAACCGGGAAGCCGGCGGCACCCTCGACAAGCCAGGCCGCGATGGTGAGCGCGCCGAAGCGCCAGCCATAGAGCGCACCGACCAGCGTCACCGCGAAGGTCTGCATGGTCACCGGAACCGGCACCATCGGCACCTCAATGTAGGACGACAGCGCCAGGAACAGCGAGCCGAGGACGACGGCGCCGAACTGCCAGGCAACGGAGCGGCTGTGCAGTTGGAGCGGGCTGAAGGAAGACTGGCGGGTCGAAACGGCGATGTTTGTCACGGTGAGGTCCCTGGCTGAGTTGAAATTATAGATAATTCCTGCAATCGATCTATTATCGAATCCATATTTTTGCGGAGATGGCAAGCGCTGCCTTCGCGGAGGCAGATCGCAGGAGCGAAGAAGCTGAGCCGTTCACCGGGTTCTGGGGCGCGCAAAACCGACATTTGAGTGCGATTGAGCGCAGAAAGGCAGCTGTGTCTGCGTTCTCGCGTTAGCCGACAATGGCAAAGGCGTCGCGAGTCCTGCCGGAAGCGGTCTTGACCGGTTTTTGGCCGATCCATTGCACATGCCGGCCGAGCGTGGCGGCGGCCGATTCCGTGTTGCCTTGCCTCAGCGCGCTCAGGATCGCCCGGTGATCCTGATCGGTGCGGGTCTCCCATTCGGAGCGCCAGGCGGCGAACAGGAAACGCGCGCTTGCGGCATGCAGGTCGTCGATGGTGGAAAGCAGGCGCGGCATGTTGCAGGGCGTCAAGATCAAGCGGTGGAAGGTGCGATTGGCCTCCTCCCAGGAGCGGACATCGCGGGATTTGTCGCCCGCCTTGGTCGCCTCCTCGGCGCGGTCGAGGATCGCCGGCGTCAGATGCGGCGCGGCGTGGCGCAGCGCCAGCACTTCGAGCGCCGCGCGCATCTCGGCCACTTCCCTGACCTCGCCGAGGTCGAAAGCGGCCACACGCACGCCGCGGCGCGGCTCGCTGATCGCCAGACCCTGCGCCTCGAGGCGGCGAAAGGCCTCGCGCACCGGCACGTGGCTGGTGCCGAATTCCTCGGCGACATGGTCCTGGCGCAGCCGCGATCCGGGCTCGATAGCGCCCGAAATGATGCGGTCCGCCAGTTCCTTGCTGATGCGGACGGCGATCGTGTCCTCTGTGGTGGCCATGTTTTATAGATAATTTGCTGAGCTGCCGTTTGTCGAGACGGCCAGAGCGGAATCACAGGCGCCCGCCCGGCGGACGCCAGGCGATGCCAAGAAGAACCGACAGGCGCTCAGTTGACGCGGCTGATGCAGAAATCGATGACGTCGATCAGCGCCGATTTCTGCGGCGTCGCCTCCAGCGGCGCGAGCGCGTCGCGGGCGATCTCGCCGAAGTGTCGGGCGCGGCCAATCGTGTCGGCGATGGCGCCATGGCGGGTCATCAGACCGATCGCCTTTTCGAGCCCGGCATCGTCGGCGACATTTTCCTCGATGGCGCGCTTCCAGAAGGTGCGCTCGGCCTTGGTGCCCCGCCGATAAGCGAGGATCACCGGCAGCGTCACCTTGCCCTCGCGGAAATCGTCGCCGACATTCTTGCCGAGGTCCTTGCTGGAGCCGCCATAGTCCAGCGCGTCGTCTATGAGCTGGAAGGCAAGGCCGAGATTCATGCCATAGGAGCGCAGAGCCGCCCGGTCGGTGCGGGAAGCGAGCGCGATCACCGGACCGACCTCGGCGGCGGCCGAGAACAGGGCGGCGGTCTTGGCCTTGATGACGGCGAAATGCTCGTCCTCGGTGGTCTCCAGATTCTTGGCAGCGGCAAGCTGCATCACCTCGCCCTCGGCGATGATGGAGGCGGCGCTCGACAGGATGTCGAGAGCCTCCAGCGAGCCGACCTCGACCATCATGCGAAAAGCCTGGCCGAGCAGGAAGTCGCCGACCAGCACGCTCGCCTGGTTGCCCCAGATCATGCGCGCCGTCTTCTTGCCGCGGCGAAGCGCGCTCTCGTCGACGACGTCATCGTGGAGCAGCGTCGCGGTGTGCATGAATTCGACCGCGGTGGCGAGCTTGACGTGCCCCTCGCCCGCATAGCCGAACATCTGGGCGGCGGCGAGCGTCAGCATCGGCCGCAGCCGCTTGCCGCCGGACGAGATCAGGTGGTTGGCGACCTCCGGGATCATCTCGACGTCGGAGCCGGCCTTCGACAGGATCAGCTCGTTGACCCGTCCCATGTCGGCTGCCGTCAGGTCGATGAGATCCTGGATGGAAGCAGGTTCCCGCTTGCCTTCGATATTCAGAACGACACCCACCACGATCACTCCCGTCTCATTGACGCGCCCGACAACACCCTGGTCCCGGTGGGACTCTAGGTCGGCACAACCGCGCACGGCAAGAGGCGAATTGGCGCGGTTTGGCTGGCGCTGGGCTGCCCTGGCGTTTACATGAGCGCCGCAACCTGCGATTTTCATTCCATGATCGAGCTTGTCCGCACCAACGACGCCGTCCTCATCTCCTTCGTCGAATCGCTCATGCGCGACGCTGGCATCGCCTGCTTCGTCGCCGACCAGAACATGAGCGTGCTCGACGGATCGATCGGCATCCTGCCCAGGCGCGTCATGGTCGATGCCGAGAAAGCCGATGCCGCGCGGCGCATCCTGAAGGATGCCGGCATCGAGAACGAGATCCGCCGGCAATAATGGCAGCATCAACCGCCCTCGCCCCGGACACGCCGGCCCACACGGTCGACGCCTTCCATCGCGGGCGCTTCTGGCTGGTGCAGCCGCGACAAGGCCACCGTGCCGGCATGGACGCCATGATGCTGGCTGCTGCCGTCCCGTCCGGCTTTTCCGGCCGGCTCGCCGATTTCGGCGCGGGCGCCGGTGCGGCGACGCTCGCCGTGCTGTCGCGCTGCCCTGAGGCACACGCGGTTCTGGTCGAGCGTTCCGAGGAGATGGCGGCCTTTGCCGCCGCCACGCTTGCCCACCCCGGCAACGCGCATCTCGGCGACCGCGCCTCGGTGCTTAAGGCCGACGTCACGCTTGCGGGACGGGCACGGCACGGAGCCGGACTTGCCGACAATTCGTTCGACTTCGTCGTTATGAACCCGCCCTTCAACGCGGCACAAGACCGCGCAACGCCGGACGCGCTGCGCAGAGAAGCGCATGTCGCGGAGGACGGCCTGTTCGAGCGCTGGATCAGAAGTGCGGCCGCCGTCGTCAAGCCGCGCGGCGGACTGGCGGCGATTGCGCGGCCGGAGCAGCTTGTCGCCATCCTGGATGCGATGGAAGGCCGCTTCGGCGATGCCGAGATGCTCTGCGTGCACCCGCGCCCAGACGCGGCGGCGATCCGCATCGTCGTCAGGGCGGTGCTCGGCGCGCGCGGAAAACTGTCGATCCGGCCTCCGCTCACCTTGCACGGCGCATCCGGCAACGAGCCGACGGAGCGGACCGAAATGATCAGCAACGGGCTGGCGTCGCTGTTCGGCGATTGATCAGAGGCCGGCGATGCGGCATTGCCGTTGCGCGGCGAATTCCTACATGCCCGGGAGCAAGGATGAGGTCTGACCTTGCTCTAGCATCTGTTGTGGAGACAAGCTTTCGTGAAACGCTTCTTCAACCGCCTGCTGCCGAAATCCTGGCGCTCGACAGTCGTCACCATTCCGGTCATCCGGCTGCATGGCACGATCATGCCCGGCGGCGGCCAGTTCCGGCCAAGCCTGTCGCTCGCCTCGACGGCCGGGCTCATCGAGAAGGCGTTCGGCTTCGACGCGCCGGCGATTGCGATTTCGATCAACTCGCCGGGCGGCTCGCCGGTGCAGTCGCGGCTGATCTTCAAGCGCATCCGCGACTTGGCGGCAGAGAAGGACAGACGAGTGCTCGTCTTCATCGAGGATGTGGCGGCCTCCGGCGGCTACATGATCGCAATCGCCGGCGACGAGATCTTCGCCGACCCTTCCTCGATCGTTGGCTCGATCGGCGTCGTCTCCGCCTCCTTCGGCTTCCCGGAGCTGATGAAGAAGATCGGCATCGAGCGGCGCGTCCACACCGCGGGCCAGAACAAGGCCGTGCTCGACCCCTTCAAGCCGGAAAAGAGGGAAGACGTCGAGCGGCTGAAAGCCTTGCAGCTCGAAGTGCACGAGACCTTCATCGATCTCGTCAAGGAACGGCGCGGCACCAAGCTCAAGGACGACCCGGATCTGTTCACCGGACTGTTCTGGACCGCCAAAAAGGGTCTCGAGCTCGGCCTCGTCGATGCGCTGGGCGACATGCGCAGCGTGCTCAAGACCCGTTTCGGCGAAAAGACGCAGCTCAGGCTGATCACCGCGCCGCGCGGGCTTTTCGGCCGTTTCGGCTTGTTCGGATCGCGTTTTTCGGCGCCGGACATCGCCGCGGCCGCGGCCAGCGGCGTCATCGATGCGGCGGAAGAGCGCGCGCTGTGGGCGCGCTTCGGGCTTTGAAAAAGCCATGATTGCGTCTAGCATGGCCGCTTGACCGACCCATCCGGCCGGCCTTGCCGCGAGAAACGCGGGAGGAGTTGTGAGATGCCGCAGATCATTTTCTTCGTTGTCGTCGGCGCCGCCGCCTATTTCGGTTATCGCGCTTTCGTACGCGAGGCCGAGCGCGTGACGGCCAAGATCCGGCGCACCGAGAAGCAGGCGGCCAACGGCACGATGGGAACGCTGGTCAAGGATCCGAAGACCGGCGAGTACCGTCTGGCTAAGGACTGAACACCATCTCGCCAGCAGCCGACATTCTGGAGGCCGAGGCCAAGTCCCGGACATGGCTTGCGCCTGCCAAGATCAACCTCGCGCTGCACGTCACCGGACGGCGCGCCGACGGTTATCACCTACTCGACAGCCTTGCCGTGTTCACGCGCTTCGGCGACCGGCTCGAGATCGAGCTGGCGCAACACGATGCGTTCTCGGCGTCTGGTCCCTTCGCCGCCGGCGTGCCAATCGATGGCGACAATCTGGTACTCAAAGCGCGCGACGCGTTGCGGCGGGAAGCCGGCGCGCGACAGGCGCCACCAGTCGCCATCCGGCTGGAGAAGAACCTGCCGGTCGCTTCCGGCGTCGGCGGCGGCTCGAGCGACGCGGCGGCGGCGCTCAACGGCCTTTCGCGCCTCTGGGAGCTCGACATCGGGGAGGCGGGGCTGGCGCGGATCGGGCTGACGCTCGGCGCCGATCTCCCGATGTGCCTCAAGGCAAGGCCGCTAATTGCGCGCGGCATCGGCGATGAACTGTCGCCGCTGACGGAGTTTCCGGCGCTTGCGCTGGTCCTCGTCAACCCGGGCGTCGCCGTTTCGACACCCGAAGTATTCAAGGCGCTTTCCGGACCTGACAATGCGGCATTGCCGCCGCTGCCCGGCCGGCTCGATTTTCACGGCATACGCAATTGGCTGGACACGACGCGGAACGATCTCGAACCTGCCGCTCGCGCCATCCAACCGGCGATTGGCGATGCGCTCAAGGCGCTGAAAAAAGCGGGAGCCGCCTTTGCCCGCATGTCGGGCTCCGGCGCTACCTGCTTCGGCCTGTTCGAGACTGGCAATGTCGCCAAGCGCGCGGCGATCGACATCCGCCGCCGCCATCCCGGTTGGTTCGTGGCCGCGACGCGCAGCATGGAGACCGACTGATGGCCAACGAAAGCCGCCCCTTCATCCCGGTGCGCATCGCGGTGCTGACCGTTTCCGACACGCGCAGCCTGGCCGAGGACAAATCCGGGCAGATATTGGCCGACCGCATCGCAGAGGCTGGCCATATACTGATGGCTCGCGACATCGTCACCGACGACCGCGAGAAGATCCGCGAAAAAGTGCTCGCCTGGTCGAGGGATGAAACGGTGGACGTCGTTATCACCACGGGTGGCACCGGCTTCACCGGCCGCGACGTAACGCCGGAAGCGCTGGAGCCGATTTTCGAAAAGCGCATGGACGGCTTTTCGGAAGTCTTCCACCGGATTTCCTATGACAAGATCGGCACATCGACGGTCCAGAGCCGGGCGACCGGCGGCGTCGTCAACGCCACCTTTATCTTCGTGCTGCCGGGCTCGCCCGGCGCGTGCAAGGATGCTTGGGACGGCATCATCAAGGCGCAGCTTGACTACCGGCACATGCCCTGCAACTTCGTCGAGATCATGCCGCGGCTGGACGAGCACCTCAGGCGCCGCGGCAAGCCGGAGTAGCGGCCCCGTCCGGCTCAGCGGATGACCGGCTCGCCGTGGAAGCGGCGGCGCGACGGCCGCGAGACGCCGAAGCCGATTTCCATCATCAGCCGCGGCGTATGCGCCGGCACCGTTCCCATATGGAAGCCGAACGGATCCTCGACGAAGCCGAGGCCCGCCTCGCCCGTCAGCGTCACAGAGCTTTCCGGACCGTAGACGTCCAGCACGTCTTCCGCGGGGTGGCCGACCAGAAGCGTGAGCTGGTGCTTGAGCGCGCGGCGCCTGTGGCTGCCGCGGACATAGACATGCGGGCCGGTGCCGGCGTCGACCGGCACCAGATAGAAGAAGAATTTCAGCATCCGCCAATCGTCGAGATCGAAATGGTATTTGCCGAGCGAGGCGAGATTCTTGTCGGCATCCGAGGCCTTGCCGGTCGGAAAGCTCCACCACACGCGCGTCGTGATCAGTTTCGCCTGGCCGCCGAGATAGTGCTGCGCGACCTCGAGGAGCAGCGGATCCCGCTGGATGGCAAGCGCCGCCGGGCAATCGAGAATGCGTTCGAAATAATGCCCGCTGAGCAGCGAGCGGCCGAAACGCTTCTCCGCCTCGGCATGGTCGCCCGGCATGAATTCGAGACGGCGGTCGAAATTGCCGAAACAGGGCGTGCGTTGCGCAAAAACGGCGATCTCCTCATGGATCGCCGACGGCAGCGTGAACCCCGAAAACAGTCCATCGGAGCGAAGCGCCGCGACCACCGCCTCGCGATCGACGCCGGCAAACATCGTCTCTCCCGCATTGTCGAGCGGGCGAACGCGTCTGGCGCCTAGCCAGTGCATGCGGCGCCCCGGCATGGTGCGCGCCAGCACGAACATCGGCAGCCAGGCCGGATTTTCGCGTAGATCTTTCAGATAGGTCGGGATGCGCACGGCGATGCGCCTGAACAGGCTGCCATTACGAGCGATCGCCTCCAGGCTGGCCGCGCCTGAATTGTCTGGAGTACCAAGGTTCATCGGGTTCCTCGTATGCATGGCGTCCGACGAAGCGCCAGCCGTCTGCCGCTTCATCGTCACCCAATCCCGATTGTCCCGCTTCAAGCAGATGCTAATCCACTGCAGGTTTTTGTGCAATGCACAATAGTATGGGCCGGCAAAGTTCGCGGCCTTTTTCTCTCTTTTCGCCTTCTGGAGAGAAGGAGGGCATGCGCTCACTTCGGCGGCGCCACCCAGATTTCGGCAATCAGCCTTCTGGTGGCGAGGCCGCGCGCCAGGGCTTCGGCGCTGCGGGCGCTTTTCGCCAGCACCGTGGCCTGGCGCTTGCTGATGACAAGCCCTTCCTCCAGAGCCCGGTTGCCCGAAAAAACCCGGACCAGAAACGGCGTGCGATTGCCGCGGGCGCGTGAAAAACGCGCCGGCATCGTCTGTTTCGCCGTGTGAGCGACGACCTCGTCGATCCAGCCTTCGGCGAGCCGGGCGCCGGGTTCCAGAAGCAGCAGCCAGTCGCCCTTGGCCTGGCCGATGCCTGTTGCGATGCCGCCGGCGACAAGGTGGCAGCCGGCATGCTCGGCGACGCGATGCGTCTGGTCGGTCGAGCCGGTGTCGCAGACGATGACGTCGCGCACCACGCCCTCGACCGCGCCGCCGATCAGCGAGGCCAGCGTGCGGGCAAGGCCTTCTTCGTCGTTCCTGGTTTCGATAAGGACGCTGAGCATTTTAGCCGAATAGCGGAAAGCGCGGCGCTGCGCCAGTTGCGCTTTCTGAACGAGAAAGTTCTTGCTTTGTTCTCATTGGCAAAATAGGAATAGTTTCATGAACAGAGCGATTCGACAGCCTGCCCACAGTCCCTGGGAGAGGGCGAAAATGGAACAGATCGTGCGCGCCGACATTGCCGCTTTCGGAGCAGGCAGAGCCGAGATGGCAAATGCAATGATAGACCAGAGCGGCATGCGCGTGCGGCCGGACCGCAATCGCGGACGCTCCGCGGGCATCAATCCGTCCGGCCGCTTCGAGCCGGTCAGCCGGCATGTGTTCGACGATGGCTGGAACTCGCTGGAGGAACTGCCGCCGTTCAAGACGGAGGTGCAGGTCGAGAAGCCGCGCACCATCATCACGCGCAACGAGTCGCCGGACATTTCCTTCGATCGTTCGATCAATCCCTATCGCGGCTGCGAGCATGGCTGCGTCTACTGCTTTGCCAGGCCGACGCATTCCTTCATGGGCCTGTCGCCGGGGCTCGATTTCGAATCGAAGCTCTTTGCCAAGCCCGATGCGGCGCGAATGCTGGACAGGGAATTGTCGAAGCCCGGCTACCAGCCGCGCACCATCGCCATCGGCACCAACACCGATCCCTATCAGCCGATCGAAAAGCAATACCGCATCATGCGCGAGATCCTGGAGGTGCTGGAGGCGCGTGGCCATCCGGTCGGCATCGTCACCAAGTCGGCACTGGTGACGCGCGATATCGACATCCTGTCGCGCATGGCCGAGCGCGGGCTCGCCAAGGTGGCGCTGTCGGTGACGACGCTCGACCGCATGCTGGCGAGAACCATGGAGCCGCGCGCCTCGACGCCGACAAAGCGGCTGGAAGCGATAAGGCAGCTTTCGGATGCCCGCGTCCCCGCCTCGGTGATGGTGGCGCCGATCATTCCCGGCCTCACCGATCCGGAGATGGAGCGCATCCTCGATTCGGCGCGCGCCGCCGGCGCCAGGGAGGCAGGCTATGTCGTGCTGCGTCTGCCGCTCGAGGTGGCGCCGATCTTCAAGGACTGGCTGTTGCGCCATTATCCGGATCGCTACCGGCATGTGATGTCGCTGATCCGCTCGATGCGCGACGGCAAGGACTACGATTCGGAATGGGGCAAGCGCATGAAGGGCGCCGGACCCTATGCCTGGCAGATCGGCCGGCGCTTCGAGATCGCCGCCAAGCGGCTCGGCCTCAATGCCGAGCGGCGGCAGCTTCGGACCGACCAGTTCGTCGCAGGCTCCGGCGTCGGCGAGCAGTTGATGCTGCTGTGAAGATGATGCCGGCCGCGAAGGCCGGCGGCTAAGGCAACTCGGGAGGCAGAGTTTTGCGCCCGGATTGCGATCCGCTAACCCTCTGTTTTGATGTAACTTCGTACGGAAGGCCCGCTACGCACTCTTCCTGGAATTGCTCAAGAATCCCGTCCGGCCCAGTCCCCCGGCCGTGAGACGGTGCCCTCCCGGTCCGACGCCCCATCCGACCCGGAGGGACTTGCGGAGAATCGGAGCCGATGCGAACCTCGCCGCACCATGGCTCGCGCGCGTTCCGATTCTCCGCTTCTCTTCGAAATGGTCGAGAAGCCCGACTTCTCGATTGAAACGAAAGCGATGGTCGAGGGGCTGTGGCCGGTAGCGGGGATGGACGAGGCGGGCCGCGGGCCGCTTGCCGGTCCGGTGGTGGCCGCGGCCGTGGTGCTCAACCCGGCCAACATTCCCGAAGGGCTCGACGATTCCAAGCGCCTCACCCATCTGCAGCGCGAGGCGCTGTTCCTCAAAATCCTGGGCTCGGCGCTCAGCGTCTCGATGGCCTCAATCAGCGCCGAAGGCATCGACAACAGCAACATTCTGAAAGCCAGCCTGGAAGCCATGCGCCGCGCCGCCGCCGGACTGTCGCTGCCGCCCAAACTGGCGCTGGCGGACGGCCGCGACGTGCCGCCAGGGCTCACCTGCGAGGGACGCGCGCTGATCAAGGGCGACCAGCGCTCGCAATCTATCGCCGCCGCCTCGATCATCGCCAAGGTGATGCGCGACCGCATGATGTGCGGCTGCGGCGGCCATCATGAGCATTACGGGTTCGAAATGCATATGGGCTACGCGACGGTCCGCCACCGGACCGCGATCGAGGCGCATGGCCCGGTGGCGCGACTGCATAGGGCGTCGTTCGCACCGTTCCGGTTTGGCGGCGTCGAGGTGGCGGAAGCGGAAGAGAGCTTCGAGGGAATAGATTAATCTTCCCCGTCGGGGGGAAATGGCCGGCTGGCGGAGAGGGTCGTCGCGCGTGAAGCACCGACGCCCTCTTTAGTCGCACAAGGCGTCGAGCTCTACGCGCAACGATCCTCTCTGTCGGCTTCGGCGAAAGCTCCCCCTCAAGGGCCCTCAAGGGGGAAGATTGTTCGCGCCCAAAACAAAAAAGCCGCCGGGTTGCCCAGGCGGCTTCATGTCAGCAACGGCAGAGCCGCTCAGTTCAGCTTGGCCTTCACGTCCTGCAGCGCCGACTTGAACAAATCGGCGCCGGCCTTGGCGTCGACCTTGGCGGCAAGCAGCGCACGGGCGGCCTCGACGGCGATGTCGACGGCGCTGGCACGCACCTCGCCGATCGCTTCGCGCTCGGCCTGGCTGATCTTCTGCTCGGCAAGCGCCGTGCGCCGGGCGACGTAGTCCTCGGTCTTCTTATGCGCCTCGGAAGCAAGGAGCTCGGCCTCGCGCTTGGCGGCGGCGACGATGTCGGCGGCCTCCTTCTCGGCTTCCTTGCGCTTCTGCTGGTATTGGCCGAGCAGCTGCTGGGCCTCTTCGCGCAGGCGGCGCGCTTCCTCGAGTTCGCTGCTGATCTTGGCCGCACGGGAATCGAGCGACTTTGCGAGCATGCCCGGCACCTTCAGATAGATGACGGCGCCGAGGAAGATGATCAGGGCAATGGTGGCCCAGAGCGTGGCAAGTGATGTGGCGTCCATGATGGCCTCCTCACCGGGTCGCGGATTTGACCGCGGCCGAAATCTCGGCCTTGTCGGTCTTGCCGCCGACCAGCGCCTCGACGATGGCCGACGTGGTGTCCTCGGCTATCGTGCCGACTTCCTTCATCGCCTTGGCCTTGATCGAGGCGATGCTCGCCTCGGCTTCGCCGAGCTTCTGCTCGAGTTCCGCCTCGAGCTTCTTGCGCGTGCTTTCGGCTTCGCTCTTGGCGGCGTCGCTCGCCTGCTGGCCGATCTTGTTGGCGTTGGCCTTAGCTTCCGCCAATTCCTGCTCATAGGCGGCAACGGCAGCGTCCGCCTCGCCCTTCAGCCTGGCGGCGTGGTCGAGATCCTGGGTGATGCGATCGTTGCGGACATCGATGATACCGCCGATGCGCGGCATCACAACCCGCTTCAGGAACAAATAGAAGAGCCCGAAGGTGATGACGAGCCACAGGATCTGCGACGGGAAGGTCTCGGCATTGAACGGCGGGAACGTGCCATGCTCCTCGGCAGGCACGGCGGTGCCCGCATGCGTATCGCCCTCGGCCGTGGCCGGCGCGGATTCTTGCGCAAAGGCAGATGTCACGAACATCTCATTCCCCTGTCCATACGGCGGGGCCGCACCATGCGGCCCCTTTCGTCAGCGCGTGGTTCTTACCTGAAGACCAGCAGCAGCGCGATGAGGAGCGAGAAGATGCCCAGCGCTTCGGTCACGGCGAAGCCGAAGATCAGGCGGCCGAACTGGCCGTCAGCGGCCGACGGGTTGCGGAGCGCACCCGAGAGATAGCTGCCGAAGATGTTGCCGAGGCCGATGCCGGCGCCGCCCATGCCGATGCAGGCGATACCAGCGCCGATAGCAGCTGCTGCAGTTGCGTCCATTTCAAAACTCCTGTGGTTTTCGTAATCGTTGCGGTTGGTACGTTGGGTATGCTGGCGCCGGGGCGCCGGTGAAAATCGATCAGTGGCTCGGGTGCAGAGCGTCGTTCAGATACATGCAGGTCAGCACCGCGAAGACGTAGGCCTGCAGGAAGGCGACCAGCAGTTCCAGCGCCGTCAGGGCAACCGCCATGGCGAGCGGCAGGACCGAGCCGGCGATGCCGACCGCACCCAGCGCGCTGAGGCTGACGACGAAGCCCGAAAACACTTTCAGCGTGATGTGGCCGGCCAGCATGTTGGCGAAAAGACGAACGGAGAGGCTGACCGGACGCGAGACAAAGGAAATGACTTCGATCGCCACCACCAGCGGCATCAGATAGCCAGGCACGCCATGCGGCACGAACAGCTTGAGGAAGCCGAGGCCGTGCTTGGCGAAGCCGTAGACGATGACGGTGCCAATGACCAGGATCGCCAGCGTGAAGGTGACGATGATGTGGCTGGTGACGGTGAAGAAATAAGGGAACAGGCCGATCAGGTTGGCGACCAGCACGAACATGAACAGCGAGAACACCAGCGGGAAGAACTGCATGCCCTGCTTGCCCGCCGCATCGCGCAGCATGTTGCCGACGAACTCATAGGCCATTTCCGAGACCGACTGCAGGCGGCCAGGAATGAGGGCGCGGCTGGCGGTGCTCATGCAGAGGAAAGCGGAAGCGACGGCGATCGTCACGACCATGAACAGAGCGGAGTTGGTGAAAGAAATGTCGTAGCCGCCGATATGAAGCGGGATGATCGGATGGATCTGGAACTGGTGGATCGGATCGACCTGGTCAGCAGCAGCCACTTTAAATCCCCGTCAAAGCCACAACCGGCTTCTTAAGTTTCTTTCGCGCCTTGCGGCGCCTTACTTCAGTCCTTCGGTTCGGGCGGCTTGCCGCCCTGGCCGAATTCCGATGCAAGTCCCGACGAACGCAGGACATTGAGTATACCGGCGCCAAAACCCAGCAGCAGGCCGACGATCAGACCCCAGGGCGCGATTCCCGCCAAGCGGTCGATGATCCAGCCCAGGCCGACACCAACCACCACTCCGGCGATGAACTCGCTGGACAGTTTCAGGGCCTGACCGTAACCGGTCGCAGCTTTCGCTTCGTCTTTCCCCTCGAGCCGGTCCGTGCGTCTTGATGCAAGCGATGCTTCAAGCTCGCGCCGGCGGCGCTCAAGTTCGTCGTCGCGGATGGTGGCTTCTGGCTGCCTGCCGCGGCCGGTTTCTCCGGTTCCGTCTGGCCCGTTTTTGTCGGCCATCGCAACCCCCCTGCCCGGGCAGACGATCACCGTCCGTCCGCTTCTAAAGTCGCCGGCAACATAGTTAGCGGGTCCGCGCCCGTCAAGCCACGGGCCGAACTTCAAAGCGATGTATTTTCCGCTTTCAAATCAATGGCTTATCCGGGTGCGACATCGTGCCCGTCACGCCTGTGCGAGGACTCGGCGCGAATCCGGGCGACAAGCCGCGCTGATCGGTGCGCGCAGCAAACGAGAAAGAGCCGATCAAGCGGCTCAGTTCGAGCCGCCTAAACGGCTCAGCTCCAGCCGCCGCCATAGGTGCGATAGAAGATATGCAGGCCGATCCTGGTCATGCGCTGCATGGCGCGCGCCCAGCCCGGATGGACGTAATTGGCGTAGTAATGCGTCGAGGATCCGACCTCGGGGATGAAGATCTTGCCGGCGGTCACCGCCATGGCGACATCCTGGGCGGTCTTGTACGCAACCGCGTCGTTGATGCGCTTCTTCCTGCCGTCGCAGGCGAAGGAGAACTGGCAGCGGTTGAACCAGTTGTCGTTCTGGTAGACGACACCGCAGATCGTCTTCGGATAGGCAGGGTTGCGGACGCGGTTTAGGATCACCTGCGCCACCGCGGCCTGGCCGCGCACCGGTTCGCTGCGCGCCTCAAAATAGATGCCCTTGGCGAGGCATTCCTGTTCCGGCTTGGAGAAGACGGCCGCCGGCAGCGGATTCTGCATCCAGGCGTGATCCCCCTTGCCCATTGGCGGAATGAAGCGGCCGTCATTCGGATCGTCCTGCAGCAGAGCCTCAAAGGGCGAGGCCTTGGCATAGTCCGGCGCCGACTGGGCATAGGCGGTGGCGAGGATGTCCGGCTTGTCGTTGTTGACGAGAGCGACGAGAGCCGCCGGCAGATCCGGATCGGGCTTCTTGTCCTCGCGGATGTGGAAGGCCTGGGCGATCTGGATTTCCTTGCCCTTGATGCCGGGCTTGGCGAAAGTCAGCTTCAGGCCGCTGTCCATCGCCGGACGGAGCAGCGAGGAGGTACGCTCGAAGATGGAGCCGGCGCTGAAATTCTTCGGCGGCGCAACCGGCGACACCTGGACGAGGCGGCCCTTCTTGTCGGCGCGCACGACGCGGTCCTCATCGGGCGTAGCGCCGGCGACATTGCCCTTGCCGCGGAGCGCCACCGTGCCGACGCCAGGCAGGTCCACGCCGGAGCCGGAGATCGAGCCCTTGGCGGCCGAATCGACGAACGGCATCTCGGCGGCATGCACCGAGCCGGCGACGGATTTTTCGACATAGGCATTCCAGCGATGGCTGGGCGACTCCAGCCCGGACACGAGGCTTGCCATATCCTGGTAAGCGACGACGGACGGAAAGCCGACCCAGAAGCCGAGCCCCAGAACCAAAGGAGGAAGGAAGGAACGTTTATTCGCAACGGCGGCGGCGACGAGCCGCGTAAGAACGCGTCGATGCACGGAACTCTCCAGAAACGCTACTGACCCCGGAGAGCCAAAATGAAGCATTAACCTTGATGGGGGGTTAACGGCACCGATCGTGTTTTTTTCATGTTGCAGATAAGCCGGCCTCCGCCAGCTGTGGAAAGCCGGCGAAAACGTCAGGCCGTGCGCAGAAAAATCGGCCATGCGATCGCCGCGCAGATCGCGGCCGCCAGCCACACGCCCGGCCATGCGAAGAGAAGCAGAAGCCAGGGAATGGCGATCGGCACCAGGCAGAAGCCGACAAAGACCAGAGTGTTGGCGAGGCTGAGCGCGGTGCCGACATGGCCGGCACCGGCAAGTGTCGCAAGCTCGGTATAGGCAACGCCATGCCAGGCCGATACGCAGATGCCGGCTACGATCATCATAAGGGGCAGGAGCAACAGCAGCGACGGCTGCCTGGCTGCAGCGATGGCCAGAACCCATAGCACCAGGAAGGCCAGCGCGCTCAGCGCGCTGCAGAACCTCAGGAACGGCCTTCGGTTGCGGTGGCGGTCGGTGTAGCGGCCGCTCCAGACACGCATCACCATGGCGCCCGTCTGCACGGCGGCGAGGGTGGCGCTGGTCACCCATGTGCCCGTGCCGGCAAAGTCGTGCAGGAAGACGGAGGCAAAGGTGAGCACCGCCACCTGCGGGAAGCAGAGCAGGCCGATGGCTGCCGAGATGCGCCAGACCTCGATGTTGCGCAGCGGCGCCGGGCCGGTCGTGACGGCGGCGGCATGCGCGTCGCCTTGCGTCGGCGGCTCGTGCAACCAGCGCCGGGCAAAGCAAGCCGAGAGCGCGGAGAGAGCCGCCAGCAGGCCGAAGACGGCGGCGAAGCCGAAGCCCAAGGCTAGCCACGGCAGGACGAGCGCGCCGAGCCCGCCGCCAAGCGGCACCGCCATCTGCCTGATGCTCATGGCGAAGCCGCGCTCGCCTTCGCCGAACCAGCCCATGATGGCGCGGCCGCTGGAGCCGTTGACGCTGCCGCCGAGCAGGCCTGCAACGAGCAGGCTGGCCGAAAGCAGCACGACACCGGGAGCGGCTGTTTTCGTCGGCACGACGAGGATTGCCATGGCAAAAAGCCACACGGCCGTCGCGCCGAGCCCGGTCAGGAGCACGCGGCGGTCGCCCCAGCGGTCGGTAAGCACGCCCCAGGGCAGTTCGCTGAGCGCCACGCCGAGGCCGAGCAGACCGAGCGCAGCGCCGAGCGAGGCATTGTCGAGATGGTAGTCCTGGCGCATCACCACAGCCGTCGCCGGGATGCCGGAGAAGGTAGCGGAGAAGCCGGCATTGGCGGCGACGCCGATGCCGAGCACTTTCCATCGATGGGTGGGCCCGAAGGCGCGGCCAGCCGAAGCGGCGGCGCCTGCCGCGGGCCGCCGGCAATCGTTGCGAGTTACGATGGCGGACATGATCTCGTATTCCCTCTGCGCCGGTCGATCGGTCTTGACCGGTCGGATGTAGCGCCATAGCTTCATCCAGAAAATCAGCAAGTTTTTGATCGATAATCCTGAAAATAAGGACGATCTCATGCGACGCGTCACATTCGACCTCGACGTGCTCAGGACCTTCGTCACCGGCATGGAGCTTGGCAGTTTCGCCAAGGCGGCCGAGCGGCTCGGCCGCTCGACCTCTGCCGTCAGCGCGCAGCTGAAGAAGCTGGAAGAACAGGCGGCGACCCCGGTCTTCCGCAAGGCGGGGCGCGGCCTGGCGCTTACCGAAGCCGGCGAGACGATGCTCAGCTATGCGCGGCGTCTCATCGAGCTCAATGACGAGGCGGCCTCAGCTATCCGCGACGTCGAGCTGGAAGGCTGGGTGCGGCTCGGCCTGCAGGAGGACTTCGGCGAGGCCGTGCTGCCGGAGGTGCTCGGCCGGTTTGCCCGTGCGCATCCCAAGGTCCGGATCGAAGCGCGGATCGGACGCAGCCATGAGCTCGCCGAGCGCGTCGTCTCAGGCAGCCTCGACATCGCGCTGGCCTGGCACGACGGCACGATCCTGCCCTACAGCCGGCATGTCGCCGAGGTGCAGGCGCGCTGGATCGGCCCGGCGAAACCGATGCAAGCCGGCCACAATGGTGAAGCGCTGCCGCTGGTGTTGTTCGAGGCGCCATGCCTGCTGCGCACCGTGGCGACCGAGACGCTCGACCGCGCCGGCCTCGCCTGGCGCATGGCGTTCTCGAGTCCCAGCCTCGGCGGCATCTGGGCGGCGGTCGCCGCGGGTCTCGGGCTGACGATCCGCACCGATATCGGCCTGCCAGCCACTGTCAGGGCGATCGCGCCGGGCGTGCTCGGGCTGCCGCTCCTGCCGATGATGGCGCTGCATCTGCACCAGAAGGATGCCGAGCTCGATCCGGTGGCGGCACGGCTGGCAGAGATATTGTTGGAGGCGGCGCTGGATACGCTGCCGGAGGGAGCGCGTTTCGGCGAGGGCTTGCCAGCGGTCGCGTAGGATTCCACGCTATTCTTCATCCTCGAGCGGAGCAAGGAGCGAAGCGACACGGCACAGACCCGTGAATGACGACGGGAGGGGCGCTGCCGACCCTTTCCCACAAAGGGCTCAGCGCTTCTTCGCCCGACCTGCGAAAGGATTCTCCGAGGTGCGCAGCGCCATGCGGATCGGCACGCCGGGCATGTCGAAAGCCTCGCGCAGGCTGTTCGAGAGGTAGCGGACATAGGATTGCGGCATCGCGTCCGGGCGCGAGCAGGAGACGACGAAACCCGGCGGCCGGGTTTTTGCCTGCGTGACATATTTGATCTTCAGCCGGCGGCCGGCGACGGCGGGCGGCGGATGATGCGCCAGAATGCCTTCCAGCCAGCGGTTGAGCTTGCCGGTCGAGACGCGGCTGTTCCAGACCTTGTGCGTCTTGATGACGGCGTCCATCAGCCGATCGAGGCCGCGCCCGGTCTCGGCAGAGACCGTCACCGCCTGAATGCCGCGCACTTGGGGAAGCAACCGCTCGGTCTTTTCGCGCAGCTCGGCCAGAAGCTCCTGCGGGTTGTCGATCAGGTCCCATTTGTTGAAGGCGATCACCGGCGCGCGGCCCTCGCGAATGATCAGGTCGGCGATTTGCAGGTCCTGCTTCTCGAAGGGGATGGTGGCGTCGAGCACGATGATGACGATCTCGGCGAAGCGGATAGCGCGCAGGCCATCCTGCACCGAAAGCTTCTCGAGCTTTTCCTGGACTTTGGACTTGCGCCGCATGCCGGCGGTGTCGAACAGCTTTATCCGGCGGCCGCGCCAGTCCCAGTCGACCGAGATGGAATCGCGGGTGATGCCGGCCTCGGGTCCGGTCAGCAGCCGCTCCTCGCCGATCAGCGCATTGATCAGCGTCGACTTGCCGGCATTGGGGCGGCCGACCACGGCTATGCGCAGCGGCTTGGTCTCGTCATAGGCCGGCTCGGCGTCGGGGTCGGCGATATCCTCGCCGATCAGCACCTCGCTCACGGCGATCTCATCGCCCGGCTGTTGCGCGTCCTCGCCGAAGGCGCGTTCCTCGCCGAGTGCCGCGATCACCGCATCGCGCAGATCGGGCATGCCTTGGCCATGCTCGGCCGAGACGGGGATCGGCTCGCCGAGGCCGAGTTCCCAGGCTTCCAGCATGCCGCCTTGCGCGCCTCGCGCTTCCGCCTTGTTGGCCACCAGCACCACCGGCTTGCCGGATTTGCGGACCACGTCGGCGAAGGTCCGGTCGTCGGGCATCAGGCCCGACTTGGCATCGACGGTGAAGAAGATCAGGTCGGCCTCGCGGATGGCGATCTCGGTCTGCTGGCGCATGCGGCCGGGCAGCGTCGAGGCCGCCGCATCCTCGAAGCCGGCGGTGTCGATGACGTCGAAGTGAAGATCGTAAAGCTTGGCGGCATGGACGCGACGATCGCGCGTCACGCCCGGCGTGTCGTCGACAAGCGCCAGCTTCTTTCCCACCAGCCGATTGAAAAGAGTCGATTTGCCGACGTTAGGCCGGCCGATGATGGCGACTTTGAACGTCATCCGGGGTCACGAAGCGTTGCCCGACCCGCGGATCAGCTCGGACATCAACTGCGCCCGCTGGCGCGCATTGCGCGGGGCGCCGTCATCCGAAGCGATCTGGTCGAACAGTTTCAGCGCATCCGCCGACTTGCCTTCCTTCCAGGCGGCAAGGCCGAGCGCCTCGCGCGCCGAGCTGCGCAGCGGATTGGTGTCGGCGGTGAGCGCCTCGACACGGCTGGAGACATCGGCAAACGAGCCGTGATCCACCAGCAGCAGCGCCGCTCTCAATCGCGCCATGTCGCGGATGCCTGCGGGAATGGCGCTGTCGGCCGCGACCGCATCGAAATCCTTGACGGCGGCGTCGACGTCTCCCTTGTCGGCCTTGACGGTCGCGGCCCGCATGCGGGCGAGCAGCGGATAGGCGCCATAGCCATCCTTTTCCAGCTGATCGAGAGCGGCGATCGCCTCGTCGTTCTTGCCGTCATTTGCGAGCTTGAGCGCCTGCGAGAAGGCATCGCCCGACCGGTTGGCGCGGGTCTCGTCCCAGTAGCGGTAGCCGACGAAGGCGGCAGTCGCCACCACGATCAGGATCGCGGCACCGAGCAGGGCCGGACCAAAGCGGTCCCACAGCGCCTGCGCCTGCTCGCGACGAATCTCTTCGTTGACTTCGCGGATAAAACTGTCGTCCGACATCAATCAAAAACCATTGCGGCCCCGGAACGGAGCGCTTCTTGAGCCCCGCGTTTTAGCGAAATTTCGTCGGCATGGAAGAGGGATCGCCGGAAAATCGGCGGAGGCTCCCAGTGCCCCACAGGCCTTGCCGGAACGCATCGATGCTACATTTGGGCGATAGACGGCTTTCCTACAGCCCCAAAGGTTGCCCAAAAGGTTGCCAGTGCCACGTTCGTTCCGCGTCCTTGCGTTCAGCCTCGCCTGGCTTGGCTCCGTTGGCACGGGGCTTGCCGATCCGCCGAAACCGATGGCGGCGAAACCAAAGCAGATCGTGCTTATCTCCTTCGACAGCGCACGCGAGATCTCGCAATGGGAGCGCAGCCGCGCGCTGGCAAAGCGCACCGGCGCGCATTTCACGTATTTTCTGTCCTGCGTCTTCCTGCTCTCGCCGAAAACGCGCGCCGAGTACGTCGCGCCCGGCAAGGGTGCCGGCAAATCGAATATCGGCTTCGCCGCCTCGGAGCAGGATGTCGCGGACCGGCTGCAACAGATCCGGCTCGCGGCCGCCGAAGGTCACGACATCGGCAGTCATGCCTGCGGACATTTCGACGGCAGGGGCTGGAGCAAGGCCAACTGGCTGGCCGAGTTCTCGGCGTTCGGCCGCGTCCTCGAAAACGCCTATGCGATCAACGGCATTTCGCCCGAGCCCTCTGGCTGGCGTGAATTCGCCCGCCATGCCGTGATCGGTTTTCGCGCGCCGTACCTCTCGACCGGCAAGGCGCTTTACGAAGCGCTGCCCGAGGCCGGCTTCCAATATGACGCAAGCGGTGTCTCGAACGGCCCTGCCCTGCCGCGCGCAAAGAACGGCACCACCCGTTTTGCATTGCCGCAGATTCCGGAAGGGCCGAAGTCGAAGCGGGTGGTCGCCATGGACTACAACCTCTATGTTCGCCATTCGGGCGGCTTGGAGAAGCCGTCGATGGCGGGCGTGTTCGCCGACCGCGCCTATCGGGCGTTTCGCGCAGCCTTCGATGCGCAATACAACGGCAAACGACTTCCGCTGGGGCTCGGCTTCCACTTCACGCAGATGAATGCCGGCGCCTACTGGAACGCGCTGGAGCGCGTTGCCGGTGAAGTCTGCGTCATGGAGCAGGTCGAATGCATCAGCTTCCGCGACTATATCGAGCGGCAGCGCTCCGGCGATGCACGGGTTGCCGTGGGGGGGGGGGGGGGCCCCCCCCCAAAAAAAAGGAGGGGGGGAGTAAGGGAGGGGAGGCGGGCGGCCCAAATTTATAGGTGTAGGCGGGGGCGA
>NZ_JARTVP010000013.1:0-116464 GCF_029625865.1 Mesorhizobium sp. WSM4887 | reverse complement strand
TGTCGAGCAGCCTTGCCGTGTCGACGCCGGTATAGATCTGGGTGGTCGACAGGCTGGCATGGCCGAGCAGTTCCTGGATGGTGCGCAGGTCGCCGCCACGGCCGAGCAGATGCGTGGCGAAGGAATGGCGCAAGGCATGCGGCGTCGCGGTGTCCGGCAGGTTGAGAGCCGAGCGTAGCTTGGCCATCTCGCGCTGGACGATGGCCGGATTGAGCGGGCCGCCGCGAGTGCCGCGGAACAGCAGCTCTTTCGGATCGATGTGGAAGGGACACAGCCGCCGGTATTCGGCGACCGCCCTGAGCGCCACCGGCAGCACCGGCACCAGCCTTGTCTTGCCGCCCTTGCCGGTGATGCGCAGGACCGTGTCAGCCTCGGTGGCGAGATCGGCCCCGGCTAAGCCCAGCGCTTCCGAGATGCGCAGGCCGGAGCCGTAGAGCAGCGTCAGCACGGCGGCGTTGCGGGCGGCGATCCAGGGTTCCTCCGCCAGTTGGCCCTCGACAGTCACGACCTGCTTGGCATCGCTCGCCGTCAGTGGTTTCGGTAGCGATTTCGGCTGGCGCGGCGCGCGCAGGGCGGCCGCACCCGCCGCGTTGACGAGGCCGCGCTTTTCGAGAAAGCGCAGCAGCGAACGGATGCCGGCCAGGCCGCGGCCGAGCGTGCGGGCGCCGGCGCCGCCGTTGCGGCGCGCGGCGAGGAAGCCGCGCAGGTCGGCCGGCCGCAGGTCGGCGATATCGGAGATGCCGGGCGGGCCGCCGCGATGCCCGGTCAGGAAATGCAGGAACTGGCGCGTGTCGCGCTCATAGGCTTCGACCGTTTCGGGCGACAGCCGGCGCTCGCGCGCGAGCATCTTGAGCCAGCTCTCGCGCGCCGCCTGGAGGTCGGGTTTTGCCGGGATGAGGAATTCCTGCATGCGGGCATTTTCGGGCAGTCAGGTTAGGAAGCGGTGAAGAGCCGATCATTGAAATGGCGGCTTCAGAGGGTTAGAGCAGGGCAAAGGAAGTGATGCCGATGTCGAAGCTCGAGAACCCTGTACAGATGGCCGTGATCGGCGCCGCGCACGGCATCAAGGGCGAGTTGCGGGTGAAAACCTTCACCGGCGATCCGCTGGCGCTGGCCGACTACGGGCCGCTGCATGCCAAGGATGGCCGAGCCTTCCAGATCCTCGACATCCGGCCGGCCGGCACGGTCGTGGTGGTGCGCTTCAAGGGCGTCAGCGACCGCAACACGGCCGAGGCGCTTGCCGGCACGGAGCTGTTCGTCGACCGTTCGGTGCTGCCGGACGACGGCGAGGAGGACGAGTTCTACCATGCCGACCTCATCGGCCTTGAGGTGAGGGACGATACCGGCGTCATCGGCAGGGTCGTCGCCGTGCATAATTTCGGCGGCGGCGACATACTCGACGTCACGCTCGCGGGCCGCAAGGGCGTGCTGATCCCGTTCACGCAAGCCGCGGTGCCGCATGTGTCGATCGCCGACGGCTTCGTTCAGGTCGATCCCCTGGCGGCGGGGCTGGTCGAGGACGAGGATAGCGAAGCCGCCGGGCGGCCCGGTTTCGACCCGAAGGGCCGGCCGCGCGGACCGAAGGACGCCGGGGGCAACCGGTGAGCTTTGCCGCCTCGGTGCTGACGCTCTATCCGGAGATGTTTCCGGGTGCGCTTGGGCTTTCGCTCGCCGGCCGGGCGCTGGAAGCCGGCACCTGGTCGCTGGAAGCGATCCAGATCCGCGATTTCGCCACTGACCGGCATCGCACCGTCGACGATACGCCGGCCGGCGGCGGCGCCGGCATGGTGATGCGCGCCGACGTGCTGGCCAGGGCGATCGACCACGTTTCGCCGCAGGGCGATGAACGTCCAAGGCTGCTGATGAGCCCGCGTGGAAAGCCGCTGACGCAGGCCAGGGTGCGCGGGCTCGCCGCCGGGCCCGGTGCCGTCATCCTGTGCGGCCGCTTCGAGGGCGTCGACCAGCGGCTGATCGAGGCGCGCGGTCTGGAGGAAGTCTCGATCGGCGATTTCATCCTGTCGGGCGGCGAGCCGGCCGCACTTGTGTTGCTCGATGCGGTGGTGCGGCTGCTGCCGGGGGTGATGGGCAACGCCGTCTCGGGCGAGGAAGAAAGCTTTGAGAACGGCCTGCTCGAGCATCCGCATTACACGCGGCCGCAGGAGTTCGAGGGCAGGCAAATCCCCGAAGTGCTGACCTCCGGGAATCACAGGAAGATCGCCGCGTGGCGTCGCGCCGAGGCTGAGAAGCTGACGCGGGAGCGCCGGCCCGATCTGCTGGCCGGTGCTCAGCCCTTGGTAAAGTAATAAAAGGCCAGAAACAGGCCGACGGCGACGACGAAGCCGCGCACGACACCTTGCGGCACGCGCCTGGCGATCCACACCCCGGCATAGCCGCCCAGCGCCCCGCCGGGGATCATGACGATCGCCTGCGGCCAGGCGACGACGCCGCCCGAAACGAAAACCAGGATGGCGATTGCCGCGATGACCACCGCTAGCATGTTCTTCAACGCGTTCAGCTTGTGGTAGTCGCCGGCCTGCGTCAGGCCGAGGGTGGCAAGCATCATCACGCCCATGCCGGCGCCGAAGAAGCCGCCATAGACCGAGGTCAGGAACTGCGCCAGCGACCCGGCGAGCGAGCCGACCGAGGCCTGGTGCTCCGGTCCGGCCGCCGGCTTCAGCCACGGACCGGCCGCGAACAGGGCGGTCGCGGCGATCAGCAGCCAGGGCACAAGCGCGCGGAAGGACGTGTTGGAGAGCGCCAGCAGAATGAGCGAACCGGCCAGCGCGCCAAAGCCCGATATCACGCAGAGCACAAGCGCCTGGCGCCAGAAATGCCTGATGTCGTCGAGATAGGCGAGCGTCGAGGTGATGTAGCCCGGAAACTGTGTCACCGAGGACGTTGCGTTGGCAACGATCGGCGGCAGGCCGACCAGCGTCATGGCACCGAAGGTGACGAAAGTGCCGCCGCCGGCGACGGCGTTCACCGCGCCCGAGACAAAGCCCGCGAAGAAGAGCAGGACGGCATCGAAGAATGTCATCGAGGGAGGCCTGGGAAATAGCTTTCTCCGACTTAGAAAGCTTGCATGGCGCGCGCAACCCGGCACGGCGGCAATATGATGGGGCCATAGTTTTCAAAAATTAGGCGTCAAAGGCGTGACAAAGCGCCGAAATAGCTGTATGTCGCCGCCCGAACCGGAAGAACGATCTTCCGGACCCGTCAACAAATGGCGGTGTAGCCGTCCCTGTCCGATGCCCCCGATTTGAATGTCTGGGCAAAGGACATAGCCGAGCGGTCATTGGAACTGCAAGGCAAGTCGAGGACGCTCTGGCTGTCGGAAGAACAAGAAGTGGATATTTGAGATGGATCTCATCCGTCAGCTCGAGGCCGAGCAGGCCGCCAAGATCGAAGCCAAGCGCAAGCTGCCCGAATTCCAGCCTGGCGACACCGTGCGCGTCCAGGTGCGCGTCACCGAAGGCAGCCGCACCCGCGTCCAGGCCTATGAGGGCGTCGTCATCGCCCGTTCCGGCTCCGGCTTCCAGGAGAATTTCACCGTCCGCAAGATTTCCTACGGCGAAGGCGTGGAGCGCGTGTTCCCGGTCTACTCGCCGATGGTCGAAGGCGTTGAGATCGTGCGCCGTGGCAAGGTGCGCCGCGCCAAGCTCTATTACCTGCGCGACCGTCGCGGCAAGTCGGCCCGCATTTCGGAAAACACCGGCGTGCGCGCCCGCAAGCTGAACGATGAAGAGCGTGATGCGCTGAACGCCGAACGCGCCCGCATCGAGGCCGAGAAGGTCGCCGCCGCCGAGGCTCTGGCTGCGGAGAAAGCCGCGCAGGACGCCGCCGAGAAGAAGGCTGCCGAGTCCGCGTCGGCCGAATAAGGCGCTTCCGCAGATCGTTTTGGAAAGGCGGCTTCGGTCGCCTTTTTCGTTTGGCGGTAGGCAACGTCGTCATCGCAGGGCGCGGCACGGGCGCAACTCCGTCGCGGAGACCCTGGATCCCTCGCTCGTAGGGGCCGCCGCGATGCCGCCGACGAGTGCAGGGTGCTGGTCGAGCCGACAGCCAACGGCCAGGCGCTGCGGTCGAACATTAAGGATGTGCAAGCGGCGCTTGCCTGCAGCATGCCGCCGGAACGCGCCGAGCTGAAAGCCCTGCATGGCACGCTGACCCGGCTGGTCGCCGGGTTGCGCGAAGCGGTTGCGGATTGCGCGGATGGTCCGTCGCAGGCTGGGTTCGGGAAGCGTGCCGATCAGAGCATGGGAATCCGCTTTGGCGCTCATCGGTGCAGCGGATCGGCTTGCAAGGCGCTTGCGGAAAGCTAAAGTCGGCGCCGGTTTTCTCTTGGGGCGAGCGTAGCGCCGCCAATCAAGTCGGGAGTTCGTCATGATCAAGTCGAAACTGCTGCTGGCCGGCCTGCTGGCCTGCCTTCTCGCGCCCGCTGCGGCGCTCGCCGACACGCTGCCCGATCTCGGCGGCAGAAAGGTCGTGGTGGTGACCGAAAACGCTTACCCGCCGCTGCAGTTCATCGACAAGAAGACCGGCAAGCAGATCGGCTGGGAATATGACGCGATGGATGAGATCGCCAAGCGGCTGCATTTCAAGGTCGAGTACCAGAACACCTCCTGGGACGCGATGATCCAGGCCGTTTCCGACAACCAGTACAATATCGGCATGACCGGCATCACCATCAAGGACGAGCGCAAGGCGAAGGTCGACTTCTCGGACCCTTACATGCGATCGGAACAGTTCATGCTGGTGCGCGGCGACGAGAGCCGCTTCACCGACGCCAAGAGCTTTGCCGCCTTCAAGGACGGGCTGATCGGCGCGCAAGCCGGCACGACGCCCTTCTACACCGCCGTCTACAGCGTGCTCGACGGCAATGAGCAGAACCCGCGCATAAAATTGTTCGAGACCTTCGGCGCCAGCGTGCAGGCGCTGAAGTCCGGCGATGTCGACGTGGTGCTGACGGACGGCACCGCCGGCAAGGGCTATGTCGACGCCTCCGAGGGCAAGCTGAAGCTGATCGGCGGGCCGCTCGGCAGTGAGGATTTCGGCTTCATCTTCCCCAAGGGCTCCGACCTGGTGAAGCCGGTCAACGCCGCGATCGCCGCGCTCAAGGCCGATGGCACGCTCGATGCGCTGAACAAGAAGTGGTTCCTCGACTACAAGATGGGGCAGTAGCCCACGTTGTTGACGGCAGTGCCTGTGCAGGAAATCGCGCTGACTTGGCGCATGAGCACCCCCCTCTGCCCTGCCGGGCATCTCCCCCTCAGGGTGGGAGATTGGCAGTTTCAGCGCCTCCGCACATTCTGCATCGATGGTTTGCGAAAGCCGATCGACCATCTGATCTCCCGCCTTGAGGGGGAGATGGCCTGCAGGCCAGAGCGGGGTACCTGGGCGCCATCCTTTCTGGGTCGTTACACCGGCGGCACATCCTGATGACCGCCACGACGTCCACCGCCAAATCCGAATTCCCCTGGTGGCTGGCCGCAGCGGCCGTCCTGGCGCTCGCCGCGGCGCTGGCCATCGCCGCCAGCGACCTTTACGCTGAGGTCTTCGCCACCGTCGCCAAGGGCATCGGCATCACCGTCTTCGTCACCGTGGTCGGCTTCGCGCTGGCCTCGGCGCTTGGACTCGGCATCGCGCTGATGGCCTTGTCGGGGTCGCAATGGCTGCGCCAGATCGCGCGCTTCTATGTCGAGATCATCCGCGGCGTGCCGATCCTGGTGCTGCTGTTCTGGATCGCTTTTGCCGGGGCGCCGGCATTCGTCGCGGCGTGGAACGCGCTGACGGCGCCGCTGCAGAGCGCCGGCTGGATCGGCGAGCTCCTGGTGCGCGACATCTCGCTTCTGTGGCGCGCCATCATGGCTCTGACCATCGGCTATTCGGCCTTCATCTCGGAAGTGTTCCGGGCCGGCATCCTGTCGGTCGAGAAGGGTCAGATCGAGGCGGCAAAGGCGCTCGGGCTGACGCGCGTGCAGCGCTTCCGGCTGATTGTCTTTCCGCAGGCGATCCGCACCATCCTGCCGCCGCTCGGCAACGATTTCGTCGCCATGGTCAAGGACTCCTCGCTGGTCTCGGTGCTGGGCGTTGCCGACATCACGCAGATCGGCAAGGTCTATGCCGCCGGCTCGTTCCGCTTCTTCGAGACCTATTCGATCGTCGCCTATATCTATCTGATCTTGACGGTCGGCCTGTCGCTGGCGCTGCGGGCGCTCGAGAAACGGCTGCGACGGCAGCATGAGCAATAGCCCCCGGGCCAAGAGCGCGCTACGCTTCCTGGGTTAGTAACGTCCAGGAGCTGACCCATGAATTTCGACAAGGCCAATGCGGCGCTGGATTCCGTCTATTCGGCCGAGACGCCGGAGGCGCTCGCCAAGGCCTATGCCGAATGGGCGGCGACCTATGACGGCGAGACCGCCTCGCTCGGCTATCTGCTGCCCTTCCTTATCACCGCCTGGGTGGCGCGGCATGTGCCGGCGGGCGAAGGCCCGCTGCTCGACGCCGGCTGCGGCACCGGCCTGTCCGGGCCGTCATTGAAAGCGCTGGGCTATGGCGACATCTGCGGTCTCGACCTTTCAGACGACATGCTGAAGATCGCAGGCAGCCGCAATGCCTATGGCGAGCTGAAGAAGGCGATGCTCGGCGGTCCGCTGCCCTGGCCCGACAGTCATTTCCGCGCCTTCTTCTCGACCGGCGTCTTCACCATCGGCCACGCGCCGGCCGAGGGCCTGCACGAACTCGTGCGCATCACGAAGAGCGGCGGCCACGCCATCTTCACAGTGCGCGACCAGGTTTTTGAGAGCGGTGGCTTCCAGGCGGTGTTCGACGATCTCAGGCAGGCAAGGAAATGGCGGCTGGCCGAGGAAAGTCCGTGGTTTCGCTGCTATGCGATCGGCGACCCGGACGCGCTGGTGAAGACTTTCGTATTCGAGGTGCTGTGAGCGCGGCTTCCCCTTCTCCCACAAGGGGAGAAGGCAAAGCTACCGCAATTGCCGAAAAGCCAAAACGTTGATATGAGCAGCGCCATGGAAGAGCTTTTCGGCGATCCGGCCTATAAGGGTTTCGTGCTGCAGGACAGGAAGCGCCTGCCGTCGCGATTTGCCGCGCGCGTCTGCGGCGCGCTCACCAGCCGACTTAGCTGAGGCGACTTATCCGATCGCTTCGCCGGTCGGAAGCCCCGGCGACAGCTTTTGCCATTCTCATATCGACGGATTTACGCACATGAGCGCACCGCGCACCCTCTACGACAAGATCTTCGACGACCATGTCGTCGACCGCCAGGACGACGGAACCTGCCTGCTCTATATCGACCGCCACCTCGTCCATGAGGTCACCAGCCCGCAGGCCTTCGAAGGCCTGCGCATGAGCGGCCGAGACGTTCGCCATCCTGAGAAGACGCTCGCCGTGGTCGACCACAACGTGCCGACCTCGCCCGAGCGCAAGTTCGGCATCAAGAACGAGGAAAGCCGCATCCAGGTCGAGGCGCTGGCCAAGAATGCCAAGGATTTCGGCATCGAATATTATTCGGAGAACGACGTCCGCCAGGGCATCGTCCACATCATCGGGCCGGAGCAAGGCTTCACGCTGCCCGGCATGACCATCGTCTGCGGCGACAGCCACACCTCCACGCATGGCGCGTTCGGCGCGCTGGCGCACGGCATCGGCACTTCGGAGGTCGAGCATGTGCTGGCGACGCAAACTTTGATCCAGCGCAAGGCCAAGAACATGCTGGTGCGCGTTGACGGCCAGCTTCCGGAAGGCGTCACCGCCAAGGACATCATCCTCGCCATCATCGGCGAGATCGGCACCGCCGGCGGCACCGGCTACGTCATCGAATATGCCGGCGAGGCGATCCGCTCGCTGTCGATGGAAGGCCGCATGACGATCTGCAACATGTCGATCGAAGGCGGTGCGCGCGCCGGCCTGATCGCGCCGGACGAGACCACCTTCGCCTATGTGAAGGACAAGCCGCGCGCGCCGAAGGGTGCCGCCTGGGACGCCGCGCTTGCCTACTGGAAGACGCTGCATTCCGACGAAGGTGCGCATTTCGACAAGGTGGTCGTGCTCGATGCGCAAAAACTGCCGCCGATCGTCTCCTGGGGCTCCTCGCCCGAGGATGTCGTCTCGGTGCAGGGTTTCGTGCCGAATCCGGCCGACATCGCCGACGAGAACAAGCGTTCCTCGAAGCTCCGCGCGCTCGACTATATGGGGCTGACGCCCGGAACCAAGATCACCGACATCGCGCTCGACCGCGTCTTCATCGGGTCCTGCACCAATGGCCGCATCGAGGACCTGCGCGCCGCCGCCAAGGTGGTCGAGGGCAAAAAGGTCAATCCGCGCGTGAACGCCATGATCGTGCCGGGCTCCGGCCTGGTGAAGGAGCAAGCCGAAGCCGAAGGGCTCGACAAGATCTTCGTCGCCGCGGGCTTCGACTGGCGCGAGCCCGGCTGCTCGATGTGCCTGGCGATGAACGACGACCGGCTGAAGCCGCATGAGCGCTGCGCCTCGACTTCGAACCGCAATTTCGAGGGCCGGCAGGGTTTTAAGGGCCGCACCCATCTTGTCTCGCCGGCCATGGCGGCGGCGGCGGCAATCGCCGGCCATTTCGTCGATATCCGCGACTGGAAGTGACGGCCTGCCGCGGAGGCGATCAAAGGCCCGGAGCGCACCGCGTTCCGGGCCTTTTGTCGCTCAGCGGTCGCCGAGCCGGATAATCTCGTGGAACTCCTCACGTCGGCCAGGCTCGTCGGCAGCGACGATCAGCGCCAGTTGCTGCTCGTCGAAAATCTTGAACCACTCGTCCCATTCGACCAGCTCGTAGCCACCGGCGTTGGGAGGCCGCTCCGGGCGGTCGTCGTCCTCATAGGCGTTCTGGCCAAAAACCAGGCGCAGCATGGGTTGCGTGCCGGCCTCGGGCGAAATGTCGACAATGGCCGGAAATCCGGCGCGCGCCGCCGCCCAGGAACGGATCGCATCGTGCTCGGTCAGGGTGATTGTACCGGCCATAGGCGTTCTCCTGTTTTGTGTTGAGAACGCCGGCCTCCCGGAGCTGTTCCGTGCCGTCGCTTAACCGCTTGTTTGTGCTTCCGGACTAGCATCTCCCCCTGGGTAACTTGGGGAAGTCACGGTCCGTTGGACACCGGTCTGCTCATAGCGCTGCTCAATCCGACGATAGCGCTGGCGCTCGGCGCTGCGTTCCTCGTGCTGTGGTTCTATCAGCGCCATCGTCCGTATCTGGCGGTGCTGGCGGCGAGCTACTGCCTGTCGGCGTCGGGTTTCCTGCTGCAATATTTCACGCTGCCGCTCGGCATCGTGGCGACCAAGCTGATCTCCAACATATGTTTCACGATAGCCGCCTGCTGCCTTTCCGGCGCGATCATCGCCCGCTACGGCCGGCGCGTGCCCTATTTCGGCATCGGCCTCATGGCCGGCGGCGGGCTCGCCGCCTTCGCATGGTTCATGTTCGTCGAGCCGGATCTTACCTGGCGCGTGCTCAGCATGAATTTCGGCTTCGGCGGCCTGAGCCTGCTCGTCGCCGCCGAGCTCAGGACAGTGCGCAACAATGGCCCTGAGAAAATCCTGGTCGCGCTGGCCCTGCTTTCCGCGCTGAACTTCACCGCCCGTACCCTGATCGTCGTCATCGCGCATGGACCGTTCCCAAGCTATGACGGCTTCTACGGCTCGTCCTACTGGACGACGGCGCTGCTCTCGCACGCGCTTTTGTCGCTTCTGATCGCGCTCTGCCTGTTCACGGCGGCCGCCCTCGATGTGCTGAAGGCACTGAAGGCCGAGACGCACACCGACCCGTTGTCCGGCCTTCTCAACCGGCGCGGCTTCGAGGACCGGGCAGCACTTCTGCTCGATCAATGCGCCAAGGCCGGGTTTCCCGTCGCGTTGGTGCTTGCCGACCTCGATCACTTCAAGGCGCTCAATGACCAGCACGGACATGAGGCAGGCGACCGAGTGATTGCCGATTTCGCTGCCAAGCTGCGCTTTGCCACCGGCGCGCGTGGCGCAGCGGGCCGCATCGGCGGCGAGGAGTTCGCCGTGCTCCTGCCGCTTAGCGATCTCGCCGCGGCGCGCCTGTTCGCCGAAGCGATCCGCACCTTCTATTCGGCCGGGGCCGTCGACGGCCTGCCGCTCGGCACCAGGGTGACAGCGAGCTTCGGCGTCGCCGCCCGCAGCGGCGCGGAAGGGCTGGCGCCGCTGATGCGGCGCGCCGACGAGGCGCTTTACAAGGCCAAGAGGAATGGCCGCGACAGCGTCCGCCTTTCCTACGAGCGCCCCGAAACCGCCTTCGTGCCCGAAGCGGTGAGCGTCGGCTGAAAATCGCAGGCTCCAGAGCACCTGACAACAGCCAACATCACTGCCCGAAGGCGACGGACGTTAACGTGTTTTTCGCCCGTCGATGGTTTTCTGCCCGGGGGGCTTCGAAGGGAACATGGGCAGCGCTGATTTCATCCTGGTGATCAATCTGCTCGTCGCCGGGCTGTTGGCCGCGGCCTTCGCGGCGATCGCCGTCCACGACGTCGGGCGTGTGTCGGCGCGCTGGCTGGCTTTCGGCTATTTGCTCGGCATGGCCTATTTTGCCATCGAGTTCAGTATCCCCGCTTTTGCCGATGCCCGGCTGCCGGTTGTCATGGCCTTCGCTGTCTTCCTCGGCGCAACCATCGCTTTCAACGGCGGGCTTGCCCACAAATATGGCGTGACGCCGCCCTGGGCGCCGATGCTGGTCTTCCTGGCCGTGGCCTCGGCCGCCGTCTATCTGGTGCAGGACCTGCCGCGATACTCGCTCACCCGCATGTTGGCCTATCAGCTTCCTTATGCGGCCATGCAGTGCACCGCGCTTGGCATCGTGCTGTCCTCCAGGCAGCGGCTCGAGCGGCTCGATCACCTCCTGATGCTCGTGCTCGCGGCAAGCGCCCTGCAGTTCGCATCAAAGCCTTTCATCGCCGGCGCGCTGGGCGGCTGGGGCGCCAATCCGCAATCCTATGTGCAGACGGGTTATGCACTGGTGTCGCAGTCGCTTGGCACCGTGTTCGGTCTGGCGCTGGCGCTGCTCGCGCTCGCCATCCTGGTGCGCGACGTGCTGGCCGAGGCGATGTCGAAATCGGAGACGGACACGCTGTCGCGGCTCCTCAACCGCGGCGGTTTCGAACGCCATGCCGAGTTGGCGTTGCGCGATGCGGTGCGCCGGGGCGTACCGGTGGCGCTGGTCATTGCCGACCTCGATCACTTCAAGAGGATCAACGACAGCTACGGGCATGTCTGCGGCGATCGTGTCATCGAGACCTTCGCAGGCCTGCTGCGCGAGGCGGCGGCCGAGCATCACGTCGCCGGCCGCATCGGCGGCGAGGAATTCGCCATCATCCTGCCCGGTACCAACCTTGCTGCCGCGCGATTGTTCGCGGAAGGCGCGCGCAGCGCGTTTGGCGGGCTGCCGATCGAAGGCCTGCCCGCCGATCATCGCTGCAGCGCGAGCTTCGGCGTCGCCGAGCTTGCCACGGATGAGGATTTTCCAGATCTGCTGCGGCGCGCCGACGAAGCGCTTTACGCGGCCAAGAATGCCGGCCGCGACTGCGTGCGCGTCTCGCTCGGGACCGCGCGCCGGCAGTTCCCGGCGGTCAGCGGCAGGGGCTGAGGTTGGGCATCTCGCCGTCGGAGAGGCCGTACATATAGGAACGGCCCTTGATGAAGACCGGCGGCTGGTAGCAGCCCGGGGCGCCGGCAGCGTCGGAATCGTAGATGACATCTGGCTGGCCGGCGCCGGTGAAGTTCGAGAGCTGCTTGGCGTGCCGGCCCTCGCCGACGATGATGCGCTTGTAGCCGGCGGCGCTGTCGATGACGAGATTGCCGAAGGAATCGGCATAGACGCGGTCATGATGGCGCAGGCCGGCTTCGGCCGGCACAGCAACGGCGGTGGCAAGTGCAGCCAGCGTCGCGACCGCCAGGCCTGCCCGCACTGAATTCGAACGCATGTCGCTCTCCCTTGGACGGTGCGACCCCTCGGGATCGCCCTGCAAACGTCGTGCGAATCGGAAATTAACCCTTTCTTAACCTTTGTTAAGGGGCAGACAGGCTTCAGGAGGGGAACTTAATGAACATGGTTAATTTCGGCGCCTTGGCTCCACTCCGTCCATCGCCCCGCCCCGGCCCAGGCGAGCTTGATCTTGGCGCATTGCGTGGCTAGCGTGCCGCGCACGAAAGGGGCAGCACATGATGTTTGGCCGTGCGATTTGGGTGTCGCTCGTTGTTCCGCTGCTTCTTGCGGCTGCGGCCTGTATGCCGCAGGACGGCGTGCCGAAGGCGGCGAATACTTTATCGCCAACAGTCTCGCCCGTTCCAACCAGCCAACCCGTCGCTCCCGGGGCCGGAGCTGCCGCAGCGCCCAAGACATCGGCAACAGCTTCGCCACCCGCAACCAAAATCACCACCGACTTGACCATGCCGCGAGCCGGCGTCGGAACGGCCACCTACAGATGCGGCGATGGCGGCATGATCACCATCCAAAATCTCGGCTCTTCGCTGCGCGTGCTCGGGCCGGATGGCTCGGCCGAAGTATTTCCAGCGTCGCCCGCCAACCAGACCAGCCGCTACCAGGAAGCGGCGACGCATGACGCAATCGTGATCGACGGTCGCGAGGCGCTGGTGATGAAAAAGGGGTCCACGCCGCAGAGCTGCAAAAGATAACGGATCTTATTGCACTGCAGCGACGTTGCGCCGGCTGCAGATCGGCCGCTAATCGATTGAAGCTGAATTTCCCCGTTTTGTCAGACTAAATGACGTTTCCAAAACGATTTTCCGGCTTTGACGCGGTGCAAAAAGCGCATTAGAAACCCGCTATCCGAGGCCCTATGTCGTGGCGGCAAAAGCCGCATCCTTCGCGGCTCAGGAACGCCGATCTGGGGGAGCCATGAGCAAATCACCAGCCACCCGCGCAATTGCCAGACGTGAACGGCCGCTTTCGCCGCACCTGACGATTTACAGGCCCCCGATCACGATGACGATGTCGATCATCCATCGCATCACCGGCGGCGCGCTCTATTTCGGTACGCTCCTGGTGGCGGCCTGGTTGATCGCTGCGTCGAGTTCGCAGGCTGCGTTCGACTGGGTCAACTGGGCCTTCGGCTCCTGGCTCGGCCGACTGGTCCTGTTCGGCTACACCTGGGCGCTGATGCACCACATGCTGGGCGGGTTGCGCCATCTCGTCTGGGACACCGGCGCCGGGCTCGAAAAACACACCGCCTCGAGGATCGCATGGGCAACGCTCGCCGGCTCGATCGTGCTGACGCTGCTGATCTGGATCGCGGGCTACATGGCGCGGGGGGCACTCTGATGACCGCAAAGAATTCGGACATGCGCACGCCGCTCGGGAGGGTTCGCGGCCTTGGTTCGGCCCGTGAGGGTACCGGCCATTTCTGGCGCCAGCGGCTGACGGCGGTGGCCAATATCCCGCTCATCCTGTTCTTCGTCGGCTTCCTGATCGCCCTCAACGGCCACGGCTATGCTGAAGTGCGGGCGTCGCTCGCGAACCCCTTCGTGGCGCTGGTGCTGTCGTTGGTGCTGATTTCCGCGCTCTACCACATGCGGATCGGCATGCAGGTCATCATCGAGGACTATGTGCATGGCGAGGGCATGAAGCTGGCGCTGATCGCCCTCAACACATTCTTCTCAATAGCAGTCGGCGTCGCCTCACTCTTCGCTCTGCTCAAACTCGCATTCGGAGGCTGACGTCTTGGCCAACGCAAACACAGCCAGCACGGCTTCGGCCTACACCTTTGTCGATCACAAATTCGATGTGGTGATCGTCGGCGCCGGCGGTGCCGGGTTGCGCGCCACGCTCGGCATGGCCGAGCAGGGGCTGCGCACCGCCTGCATCACCAAGGTGTTCCCGACGCGCTCGCACACGGTCGCGGCGCAAGGCGGCATCGCCGCCTCGCTCTCCAACATGGGCCCCGATTCCTGGCAATGGCACATGTACGACACCGTCAAGGGCTCAGACTGGCTGGGCGACGTCGACGCCATGGAATACATGGTGCGCGAGGCGCCGGCCGCCGTCTATGAGCTCGAGCATTACGGCGTGCCATTCTCGCGCACCGAAGAGGGCAAGATCTATCAGCGGCCGTTCGGCGGCCACATGATGAATTATGGCGACGGCCCGCCGGTTCAGCGCACCTGCGCCGCCGCCGACCGCACCGGGCACGCCATCCTGCATACGCTCTACGGCCAGTCGCTGAAGAACAACGCGCAGTTCTTCATCGAGTATTTCGCGCTCGACCTGATCATGGAGCCGGGCGGCACATGCACCGGCGTGGTGGCGTGGAACCTCGACGACGGCACCATCCACCGCTTCTCGGCAAAGATGGTGGTGCTGGCGACCGGCGGCTATGGCCGCGCCTATTTCTCCGCCACCTCGGCGCATACCTGCACCGGCGACGGCGGCGGCATGGCCGCGCGGGCCGGGCTGCCGCTGCAGGACATGGAGTTCGTGCAGTTCCATCCGACCGGCATCTACGGCGCCGGCTGCCTGATCACCGAAGGCGCGCGCGGCGAGGGCGGCTATCTCGTCAATTCCGAGGGTGAGCGCTTCATGGAGCGCTACGCGCCGTCGGCCAAGGACCTCGCCTCGCGCGACGTGGTTTCGCGCTGCATGACGCTGGAGATCCGCGAGGGCCGCGGCGTCGGCAAGAACAAGGACCACATCTTCCTGCATCTCGACCATCTCGATCCGGCGGTGCTGCACGAGCGGCTGCCGGGCATCTCGGAATCGGCCAAGATCTTCGCCGGCGTCGACCTGACCAAGGAGCCGATCCCGGTGCTGCCGACGGTCCACTACAATATGGGCGGCGTGCCGACCAATTATTGGGGCGAGGCGCTAAATCCGAGCTTCGACAACCCCGACCGCGTGTCGCCCGGCCTGATGGCGGTGGGCGAAGCCGGCTGCGCCTCCGTGCATGGCGCAAACCGGCTCGGCTCCAACTCGCTGATCGATCTGGTCGTGTTCGGCCGCGCGGCCGCAATCCGCGCCGGCCAGGTGATCGATCGCAAGTCGGCGATTGCGTCGCCCAATCAGGAATCGGTCGACAAGATCATGGATCGCTTCGACAAGCTGCGCCACGCCAGCGGCTCGACCCCGACCGCGGCGCTGCGCGAAAAAATGCAGCGGGCGATGCAGGAAGACGCAGCGGTGTTCCGCACGCAGGAATCGCTGGAAAATGGCTGCAAGCGCGTTTCGCAGATCTGGAGCGAGCTCAAGGACGTCAAGGTCTTCGACCGTTCGATGATCTGGAACTCGGACCTGGTCGAGACGTTGGAGCTCGAAAATCTGATGGTCAATGCCATCGCCACGGTCTACGGCGCCGAGGCGCGCAAGGAGAGCCGCGGCGCGCATGCGCGAGAGGATTTCTCGGCGCGCGACGACGCCAACTGGCGCAAGCACACGCTGGCCCACGTCGGCGAGGACGGCAAGGTGACGCTTTCCTACCGCCCGGTGCACACCGACCCGCTGCTGGCGGAAAAGGATGGCGGCATCAGCCTGGCCAAGATCGCGCCAAAGGCCAGGGTCTACTGACATGGCATTGGCGGCCGCGGGATATTCCGGCACGCCCCTTCCGGCCAAGCTCGGCCTGAAGGACGGCATGGTCGCCGCCTTCATCGCGCTGCCGCCGGAGCTCGACGAGTTGGCTGGGGCCGTCGCGTTTGCCGGGGTCGACCGAGTGCCCAACTGGTCGGCGATCTCGGGCAACCGGAAATACGATGCCGTGCACGCTTTCACCCGGCAGCGCGCCGAGATCGAGGACGGCCTGGCCGGCATCGAGACGGCGATCAAGCGCGACGGCATGGTCTGGGTCTCCTGGCCGAAGAAGGCTTCGAACGTGCCGACCGACGTCACCGAGGACGTCATCCGCGCCGAGGCGCTCAAGCGCGACCTTGTCGACGTCAAGGTCGCGGCCCTCAACGAAATCTGGTCCGGGCTGAAGCTCGTCATCCGAAAGGACCGCAGGTAATGGTCGAACTCACGCTTCCCAAGAATTCGAAAGTCCAGGAGGGCAAGACCTGGCCGAAGCCGGAGGGCGCCACCAATCTGCGCGAATACCGCATCTACCGCTGGTCGCCGGACGACGACGAGAATCCGCGGATGGACACTTATTTCGTCGACATGGACGATTGCGGCCCGATGGTGCTCGACGCGCTGCTGTGGATCAAGAACAAGATCGACCCGACGCTGACGCTGCGCCGCTCCTGCCGCGAAGGCATTTGCGGGTCCTGCGCCATGAACATCGACGGCTCGAACACGCTCGCCTGCACCAAGGGCGCCGAAGACATTTCCGGCGCGGTGAAGATCTATCCGCTGCCGCATATGCCGGTGATCAAGGACCTCGTGCCCGACCTCACCAACTTCTATGCCCAGCATGCCTCGATCGAGCCCTGGCTGAAGACGGTCTCGCCCACGCCCGCCAAGGAATGGCTGCAAAGCCATGAAGACCGCGAGAAGCTCGATGGGCTCTATGAGTGCATCCTGTGCGCCTGCTGCTCGACCTCGTGCCCGAGCTACTGGTGGAACGGCGAGCGCTATCTCGGCCCGGCAACGCTGCTGCAGGCCTATCGCTGGCTGATCGATTCCCGTGATGAGGCGACCGGCGAGCGGCTCGACAATCTCGAGGATCCGTTCCGGCTCTATCGCTGTCACACCATCATGAACTGCGCGCAGACTTGTCCGAAAGGGCTCAATCCGGCGAAGGCGATCGCGGAAATCAAGAAGATGATGGTGGAGCGGCGCGTCTAGAGTTTAGCGGCTCAAGTTCGTACGCAGCGATTCTTCGCGCCCCCCTCTGGCCTGCCGGCCATCTCCCCCACCGGTGGGGAGATTGGCTGTCATCGCGGCTTTCGCCAATCGCCAACGTTGAAGGATGAGCGCCGTCGGCGAAGCTGCTGATCTCCCCCCAAGTGGGGGAGATGTCCGGCAGGACAGAGGGGGGCGCTGTCCCGCCGACGATCCGAAGGTTCTGCCTTGTCGCGGCGATCCGATGTCTGTCAAAATCGGTACCCGAGAACCGACCTTATCGAAAAGCCAAACCCATGACCGATCTTCCCACCCTCTCCGCCGTCGAAGCGCGCGTGCTCGGCTCGCTGATCGAGAAGAAGGAGCTGACGCCGGACGTCTATCCGCTGACGCTGAACGGTGCGCATGCCGCGGCCAACCAGAAGACGGCGCGCGAGCCGGTGATGGCGCTGGAGCTGACCGACGTTAGGCGCGCGCTCAGCTCGCTCGAACAGAAGGGTCTGGTGCGCCAGGCTTTTGCTTCGCGCGTCGAGCGTTACGAGCATCTGATGGCGCAGCGCTTTTCGCTGACCACGCCGCAGATCGCGATCGTCGGTCTGCTGCTCCTGCGCGGCGCGCAGACGGCGCATGAGCTGCTCGCCCGTTCTGAGCGCATGGCGCGCTTCGGGTCGATCGAAGAGCTTCGCGACAATCTCGACCTCCTCATCGGCCGCCGTCCGCCGCTCATTCTGCTGCTCGAACGTGCGCCCGGGCAGCGCGAGGAGCGCTATGTGCATCTGCTCAGCGGTCCGGTGGAAGTATCAGCGGCGGCAGCGCCATGGCAACCGCCGGCGTCCTCCGACGCTTCCGATCTCGAAGCGCGGGTGCGGGCGCTCGAGGAAGAGGTCGGCGCGTTGCGTGCCAAAATCGAGGCGCTGGGCGGCTAGCGTGAGATGATGGCGGGACAGCGCCCCCCTCTGTCCTGCCGGACATCTCCCCCACGAGGGGGGAGATTGGCAGTTCCAGCGCCTCGCTCGCGGCGTCGGTGATTGGCGAAAGCCGGCGCGAATATCCGATCTTCCCACTCGTGGGGAGATGTCCGGCAGGGCAAAGGGGGGCGCGACTGATCCCTGCCCCGCGCAGCCTACGTCAGCCCAGCCTCGCGTCCAGCGAGACTTTGATGGCGCCGAGCGCCTTTGAGACCGGGCACTCGGCCTTGGCCTTCTCGGCCAGTTCCTGGAACTTTGCCGCATCGATGCCCGGGACCTTGCCGACCAGGGTGATGGCGCTGCCGGTTATGCCGGTGCCGGGCACCAGTGTCACAACAGCCTTGGAGTCGAGCGCGGTGGCCGGGGTGCCGTTCTCGGCGAGGAAATGCGACAGCTGCATGGCGTAGCATCCGGCATGGGCGGCGGCGATCAGCTCTTCCGGATTGGTGCCGGATTTGCCGCTCTCATCCTCGAAGCGCGCCTTGAAGGAATAGGGTATGCCCTTCAGAGTCCCGCTCTGCGTTTCCAGCGTGCCCTTGCCCTCTTTCAGATTGCCTTTCCAGACGGCGTTTGCGGTGCGGTCCATGAAGTCCTCCTGGCTTGTCGGGGTTCGCGCCGGCGGGCGCCGGCGTTCCGCTGAACTATAGCGCGAGCGCGCCGGAAGACCATGGCGCGATTGGGTCGACGCCCGCGAAAAAATTCTCAAAAAAAGCGCGTGCAGAATGTCGACTTCCCGGCGGCCGGACCGTCCTGGGGGCGGCCACGAAGTTCGGGGCCGAAGGAGGTTGAAGATGGACAATCTGTTTTTCGCACTTTGGAGGCGCCCCGGCGGAAGGGTGCAGCGACCGGAAGAGTTCTGGCTGGATCCCCCGGCCTTCGGCCTCGGCCGGCTGGCGGCGGCCGTGGCCATAATCGGGATTGCGGCATGCCTGCTCGATCATGCGGCGGCCAGAAGCAAGGCTGACAGCATCGCGGTCGCCTCCTATGGTTCATCGCAGGAAGGGAACTGACAATGAAATATGTCCTGCTGGTCTACGGCGAGGAAAAGGACCTCTTCGCGCTCACGCCGGAACGATCCGCCAAGCTCGACGCCGATTCGCTCGCCTATGACAGGGAACTCGATCGACAAGGCAAGCTGATCATCGCGCAGGCGCTGCAGCCGGTGAAGATGTCGAAGTCGCTCAGGCGTCGCAAGGGCAAGCGGCTGGTTACCGACGGGCCGTTCGCCGAGACGAAAGAACAGCTGCTCGGCTTCGTCATGATCGAGGCCGCGGATCTCGACGAGGCGATGGCGATCGCAGACGGCATTCCGCTGGCCGAGCTCGGCACCGTCGAGGTCAGGGCTGTCTACGACATACCGGGGTCATGACCCGGAGCTATTAGCGGTTTGTTCATCGCCGCAATTGTCGCGAGTTGAAGCGATGCTGTACTTCTTCTATCGTTGCCGCAGTTTCGGGGGAATTCGGCATGCCTTTTCTGCTCGCTATGCTTGGCCTGCTCGGCGTGGCGGCCATCTGGTGGTACCGGCTGAAGGCGATGAACGAGGCGGCCAGCGAGGTCGCCGACGTTATCGGCCGCGTGCAGGGCAATATCCGCCGCAAGAAGCTGCGCAAACAGGCGGCACTTTCGCCGCTGACGGCGATCGACGATCCGGTCGTGGCCGCCGCGACGCTGATCACCGCGATCGTTTCGGAACATGGCCCGATCCTGCCGCAGCGCGAAGCCGTCATCCGTGAGGTGATCGCGCAGATTGCCGACAACCCTAAGAAAACCGACGAGGCCGTCGTCTACGCCAAATGGGCGGCCGCGCAGGTCGACGACACCATGATCGTCATCGACAAGCTGGCGCCGTTCCTGCGCGAGCGCCTCGAGCCGCACGAACGGGACGATCTGCTCAGCATGCTGAACCGGGTGGCACAGGGCGGCGAGCAACGCCTGCGGATCGCCGACCAGCGGATGGTGAGGCTGCGGCAGAAGCTGGGTTTTGAGGTCAATTAAGCTGAAGCAGTGGCGGCCGGATCGCCTACCTTCGTGATTGGCCGAAACGCCTCTCGCATCCTCATTATATGGCGGAGCAAGGAGCGAAGCGGCGCGGCGCAGACCATAGAATCCATTCCGTTACCTATAAGCGTTGCAGCGGTGCAGAATTCTGCTCGGCGGCATTCTTCGACCAAGGTCACGGCATGGATCCTCGGGTCTTGGCGTCCGCTTCGCTCCCGCTCCCGCCGTGGATGACGACGTCGCGTAGGCACCGGCCAATTGCTAGGCGCTAGATCGCTTCGCCCTTCAATAGCCGCGGCGTGTCGCCTGACAGGCCAGACGCCTGGCGGATGAAGAAGTCCTTGAGCTTCGGCATGCGCTCGACGAGGCCGAGGCCGATGTCGCGCACGGCGCGCAGCGGGCCGATGTCGTTGGAAAACAGGCGGTTCAGCACGTCGGTGGTGACGCCCATCTGCAGCGTGTCGAAGCGGCGCCATTGCTGGTAGCGCTCGAGCACGTCGAGCGCGCCGATGTCCTGGCCGAGCCGGTCAGCCTCGACCACCACTTCGGCAAGTGCTGCGACATCCTTGAAGCCGAGATTGAGGCCCTGACCGGCGATCGGATGGATGCCGTGCGCCGCATCGCCGGCGAGCGCGATGCGCGGTGCGACGAAGGCGCGCGCAAGGATCAGGCCGAGCGGCCAGGCGCGCGGCTTGTCGGCGACGCGTATCTCGCCGAGCTTCAGCCCAAAGCGCTGCTCCAGCTCATGCTCGAAGACGAACTCGTCGCCCTCGACCAGCTTCTGCGCGTCTTCCGTGCGCTCAACCCAGACGATCGAGGAGCGATTGGTGCCGTCCTCCTCAGGCTTCAGCGGCAAGGTGGCGAAGGGGCCGGCGGGCAAAAAATGTTCCTCGGCGCGGCCATTGTGCGGGCGCTCATGCGCGACCGTGCAGACGATGCCGGACTGGCCGTATTCCCATTTTACCGTCCTGATGCCGGCCATGTCGCGCAGCTTCGAATTGACGCCGTCAGCGGCGACGAGCAGGCAGGCCTTAAGCGCGGCGCCGTCGGCCAGATGCACGGTGATGCCGGCGCCGTTCGTGTCGAAGGCGCTGACGGCCATGCCTTCGATGACGTCGATGCCGAGTTTTTCGGCGCGGCGGCGCAGCGCGCCGTTGAGAACCCGGTTGGCCACCATATGGGCGAAGGGTTCGCCGGGCGCCACCTCGCCGTCGAAGGTCAAAAACACCGGGCGCACCGGATCGGCGGCGCGCGAATCGGTGACGATCATCTCGGTGATCGCCTGCGCCTCGGGCGCGATCTCGTCCCAGACGCCGAGCTGCTCCAGCATGCGGCAGGCGGCGGCGGCGATCGCCGAGGCGCGGCCGTCCTTCTGCCAGACGCCGGCAGGTGCCGCATCGACAATGGCGACGGCAAGGCTCGGTCGCGCCTGCTTCAGCGACACGGCCGCGGCAAGGCCGACATAACCGGCGCCCGCCACCAGCACGTCCACCGAGGTTTTGTCCGCTGCATCCGCCTTGCGGTCGACCATGGCACTTTCCTTTCGCGGCCTACGGCCACCGCGGCGGCCGTTGCAGCTTGACTGCCCGGCTCTCCTGTCCGAAACCCGCCATGACACATCTTCAAGGGACGTGGAACATGACGGCGGCCATGGACGAGCTTCTCGACATTCTCGACCTCGAGCAGCTCGAACACAACCTGTATCGTGGTCGCAGCCCCAAGCTCGACTGGCAGCGCGTGTTCGGCGGCCAGACGATCGCTCAGGCGCTGGTCGCCGCCCAGCGCACTGTCGAGCCCGGGCGCCATGTGCATTCGCTGCACGGCTATTTCATGCGGCCCGGCGACACCAAGGTTCCGATCGTCTATGAGGTCGACCGCATCCGCGACGGCGGCTCTTTCACCACGCGCCGGGTGGTGGCGATCCAGCATGGGCAGGCGATCTTCTCGCTGGAAGCCTCGTTCCAGCAGGACGAGGTCGGGCTGGAGCATCAGCTGCCGATGCCGCGCAACGTGCCGGCGCCCGACACGCTTCTGTCGCAGCGCGAGCTGCTCGGCAAGTTCGGCGAGGCGGTGCCGGAAGGCATCAAGCGCTACTGGGAGCGCGACCGGCCGATCGAGATGAAGCCGGTAATGCTCAAGCACTATACCAGCCGCGAGAAGCTGGAGCCGGAGCAGAATATCTGGATCCGCACCACGGGCCCGGTGCCGGAAGACCGCGCCACGCAGGCGGCGGTTCTTGCCTATCTCTCCGACATGACGCTGCTCGACACCTCGACCTTCGCGCATGGCCGCGCCATCTTCGATCGCGACATCCAGGCGGCGAGCCTCGACCATGCCATGTGGTTCCACCGCAGTCATTCGCTGGACGACTGGATCCTCTACACGCAGGACAGCCCCTCCACGCAAGGCTCGCGCGGTTTCACCCGCGGATCGCTGTTCGCGCGCGACGGAACGCTGATCGCCTCGGTCGCGCAGGAAGGCCTCATCCGGCTGAAACGCTGAGCCGGCTTCGAGGCATGGCTAAAAAGCAGGCATTTTCCAAATTTTGCTCATTTTTTGATCATGAGCCATTAAGGCGCTGCGCCCGTTTGTTGAGCAAGCGCTGCTGATCACCTTTGTTTACAACAGGTTAACGTTCTGCTTCGGCAATTGGCACGGAGCTTGAATCCTGTCCTGCACTCTCCGGCTCTCCTCGGGATCGGTGAAGGTGTGCAAACGCGGGGGACCGCAACAGCAAAGGGTGAAACCTTATGAAAATCGTGATGGCAATCATCAAGCCGTTCAAGCTCGACGAGGTGCGCGAAGCGCTCACCGCCGTCGGCATCCAGGGCCTGACCGTCACCGAAGTCAAAGGCTACGGGCGTCAAAAGGGACATACGGAAATCTATCGCGGCGCCGAATACGCGGTCAGCTTCCTGCCCAAAATCAAGATCGAGGTCGCCGTCGGCGCCGACATGGTCGACAAGGCCGTCGAAGCCATCAGCTCCGCCGCCAAGACCGGCCAGATCGGCGACGGCAAGATCTTCGTCTTCGGCATCGACCAGGCGGTGCGCATCCGCACCGGCGAAACAGACACCGACGCACTCTAAGCGGCGACCAGCTATTCCAACGGAGAGTTCAATGAATATTCCTTCCCCCTTGAAGACGACGGGACGCGCGGCCGCTGCGCTCGCTCTCGTAGCGTTCAGCACCGCCGCCGCCTTCGCGCAGGAGGCCGCCCCGGCAGCCACCGCCGCTGCGCCGGCCGCCCCGGCACCCGCGCTCGACACCGGCAACACCGCCTGGATGCTGACCTCGACGGCGTTGGTGCTGATGATGACCATCCCGGGCCTGGCGCTGTTTTACGGCGGCATGGTGCGCAAGAAGAACGTGCTCGCCACCATCATGCAGAGCTTCGCCATCACCTGCCTGGTGACGGTGCTGTGGTTCATGTTCGGCTACTCGCTGGCCTTCTCCGACGGCGGCGGCATGAACAAGTTTATCGGCGGTGCCTCGAAATTCTTCCACCACGGCATCACCACTTCCTCGCTGTGGGCGCCCGGTGTGGCGAACATCCCTGAATTCGTCTTCTCGATGTTCCAGATGACCTTCGCCATCATCACCCCGGCGCTGATCGCCGGCGCCTTCGCCGAACGCTTGAAGTTCTCGGCGCTGCTCATCTTCATGGCGCTGTGGCTGCTGGTCGTCTACGCGCCGGTCGCGCACTGGGTATGGGGCGGCGGCTTCCTCGCCACCGCCGGGGTGCTCGATTTCGCCGGCGGCACGGTCGTCCATATCAATGCCGGTGTCGCGGGCCTGGTCTGCGCGCTCGTTCTCGGCAAGCGCGAGGGCTATGGCACCACCAACATGGCGCCGCACAACCTGGTCTATTCGGTGATCGGCGCCTCGCTGCTGTGGGTCGGCTGGTTCGGCTTCAACGCCGGTTCGGAACTGGCGGCCGACGGCCTCGCCGGCGCTGCGATGTTGAACACGCAGGTCGCCACCGCCGCGGCGGCGCTGGCCTGGATGTTCGCCGAATGGATCGTCGCCAAGAAGCCTTCGGTGCTCGGCATCATCTCGGGTGCTGTCGCGGGCCTTGTCGCGGTGACGCCGGCTTCCGGCTTCGTCAACCCGACCGGCGCCTTCTTCGTCGGCATCATCGCGGGCGTCGTCTGCTACCTGTCGGCGGTCAAGCTCAAGCATGCCATGGGCTATGACGACTCGCTCGACGCCTTCGGCGTCCACGGCGTCGGCGGCATCGTCGGCGCACTGCTGACCGGTGTGTTGGCCGATCCGGCGATCAACAGCCTGTCGTCGGGCGCCTCGCTCGCCAAGCAGGCATACGGCGTCGCTGTCACCATCGTATGGACGGCGGTCGCCACCTTGGTGATCCTCTACATCGTCAAGGCGCTGGTCGGCCTGCGTCCGAGCACCCAGGAAGAGGTCGAGGGTCTCGACGTCACCCAGCACGGCGAAGTCGTGCCGTAAGGGACCCTGCCAATGACCGGCGGATACTCCTCCCGCCGGTCCGGATATCAAGGAAAGCCGCGGCGCGGCTTTCCCGATTTGCTCCCAAGATCCCGTCGTGATGCTCTCGAAAGGGGCTCACGCCTTGAGGCCCGGAAGATCTTCCGGGCCTCCTTTTTTCTCGGATATGAGCATTGAGCGTTTCGATCACATTCACTTGATCGCGAATGTGTGAAACGTCCGCCCTTCCGGTTCCGTACTGGGATTGCGAGCGCCATCGTGGTGTCGCCAAACATCAGGGAAGGAACCGACCAATGAACTGCAAGAATATCTTCCTGGGAGCAATGGCTCTGTCGATGGTCAGCGGTGTTGCACTTGCTGGCGCGCTCGACTCGCCTGACAATATGGCCCCGTTCTTCACCGATTCCAGCATGAAGACCATGAAGTCCGAGGCCGATTTCAAGGCCGCCTGGGCGACGACGGCAAAAGACAAGCAGGACGCGATGATGAAGGAGTGCCAGGACGCGGCGATGAGCAAGCCGCATGCCGAATTCTGCGCCAACCTGATGCAGTACGCCGGCCATAAGTGATTTGCGGCAGGTCGGGTCCTTACGGGCCTGATCGTTTCATCTTTGCCAATGAGAGATGGCGGGCTTCATGGGCCCGCCATCTCCTTTCCGAGAGCATCTCGGTAAAAGGCCATGGTTAATGCGCCCTTAACCTTCCCGCCGATAGTCTGGGAGACGAATCTCCCGGCATGCGCCACGCATCCGGCCAGGCATCGACACACGGGGAAGAGGCATGCGTTCAGGCGCTTCAGCACCGCTCGCGCTGACCGATACGGGGCACGGCATCCAGGCGTTCGCGCGGCGGCAGGTTGGGCGCCTGGTCGGCGCCGGGATGTTCGTGTTCACCGCTTTCGGCGTCGCCAGCCTCGCTACCTGGAACGTCGCCGATCCAAGCTTCTCGCACGCCACCAACAATCTCGTCACCAACGCCATGGGCTATGCGGGCGCGGTGTTTTCCGACCTTGCCATGCAGTTCTTCGGCCTTGCCGCCGTCGCCGGGCTGGTGCCGGCGGTGATCTGGGGTTTTCTGCTCTTCTCCGCTCGCGGCGTCGACAGGCTGGGCAAGCGCGGGCTTGCCTGGTTCGGCTTCGCGCTGCTTGCCGCGGCGATCGTCGGCTGCGTGACGCCGCCCAACACCTGGCCGCTGCCGACCGGTCTCGGCGGCGTGTTCGGCGATATGGTGCTGAAGATCCCGGGCATCGCCGTCGGCGGCTATCCGAAGGGCCTTTTCGCCACCGTCATCGCCGTTGTGCTCGCCACGCCGGCGCTCTGGCTGTTCGCCTATGGCTCGGCGCTGATCGCGCGCAAGAACGGCTTTGCCGTCATGGAGCGCGCCGCCGAGCCGGAACCGCGCGAGCAGGACGATCTGCTCTTCGATGAGGATGAAGACGAGGGCGACGAAGGCATTCTTGCGCTCGGCGCCATCACCCATTGGTGGCTGTCGTTCCGTGCATGGATGCATCGGCGTGCCGCGCGCCGCAGGCAGGAGCGTGACGAGTTCGAGCCTCAGATGGAGCCGCGGGCCAGCGCCTGGCGCCGCGCCGCCGAACGGGTCGAATCGGCCGAGTACGCCGAATCCAGGATGAGCCCCGGCGGCCGCGCCCGTGTCGAGCCGGAATTCTTCGCCGCAATGGTCAACGACCGCAGTGCTTCGGTCGATCCCGTGGACGACAACGTCTTCGACGACGAGGAGGCCGATCTCGACGACTTCGACGACGAAGAGCCGGTCCAGCGCCGCGCCAATGTGCGCAATTTCCGCTCGGACGCGGCGACGCGCGTGGAGGCGCCTGCGCCGCGTCCGGTGCAAGGCGCACGCGTTCAGCGCGAGGCGCAGACCTCGCTCATTGGCTCCGGCACGTTCGAGATGCCGTCGCTGCATTTCCTGTCCGAACCGAAGAACGTGGCGAAAGACCCTAGCCTGTCGAAGGACGCGCTGGAGCAGAACGCAAGGCTGCTCGAAGGCGTGCTCGAGGATTTCGGCGTCAAGGGCGAGATCATCCATGTCCGCCCGGGCCCGGTCGTCACGCTCTATGAGCTGGAACCTGCGCCCGGCATCAAATCCTCGCGCGTCATCGGCCTTTCCGACGACATCGCCCGCTCGATGAGCGCGATCGCCTGCCGCGTCGCCGTCGTGCCCGGCCGCAACGCCATCGGCATCGAGCTGCCGAATGCCAAGCGCGAGACGGTTTATCTGCGCGAGATCATGGCGAGCCGCGACTTCGAAACCACCAAGGCGAAGCTCGCCTTGGCGCTCGGCAAGACCATCAACGGCGAGGCGGTCATCGTCGACATCGCCAAGATGCCGCATGTGCTGGTCGCCGGCACCACCGGCTCGGGCAAGTCGGTCGCCATCAACACCATGATCCTGTCGCTGCTCTACCGGCTCACCCCGCAGGAATGCCGGCTGATCATGATCGATCCGAAGATGCTCGAGCTCTCGGTCTATGACGGCATCCCGCATCTGCTCACGCCCGTCGTCACGGATCCGAAGAAGGCCGTGGTGGCGCTGAAATGGACTGTGCGCGAGATGGAGGACCGCTACCGCAAGATGTCCAAGGTCGGCGTGCGCAATATCGACGGCTTCAACGCACGCGTCAGCCAGGCCGAGAAGAAGGGTGAGAAAATCTCGCGCACCGTGCAGACCGGCTTCGACCGCCAGACGGGCGAGGCGATCTACGAGACCGAGGATCTCGACCTCGAGCCGATGCCCTATATCGTCGTCATCATCGACGAAATGGCCGACCTGATGATGGTGGCCGGCAAGGACATCGAAGGCGCGGTGCAGCGCCTGGCGCAGATGGCGCGCGCCGCCGGCATCCATGTCATCATGGCGACGCAGCGCCCGTCGGTCGACGTCATCACCGGCACCATCAAGGCCAATTTCCCCACCCGTATCTCATTCCAGGTAACGTCGAAGATCGACAGCCGCACCATCCTGGGCGAGCAGGGCGCCGAGCAGCTGCTCGGCATGGGCGACATGCTCTACATGGCGGGCGGCGGCCGCATCCAGCGTGTCCACGGTCCCTTCGTCTCGGACGACGAGGTCGAACGGATCGTCGGCCATCTCAAACTGCAGGGCGTGCCGGAGTATCTCGACGCCATCACCGAGGATGACGAGGAAGACGACGAGGACGGCGCCTCGGGCCGGGGCGGTTCCGGCGGCGGCGGGGGCGGCAATTTCGAGGATTCCGATGATCCCTACGATCAGGCGGTGGCCGTGGTGCTGCGCGACGGCAAGGCCTCGACCAGCTACATCCAGCGCCGGCTGGGCATCGGCTACAACCGCGCGGCGTCAATCATCGAAAAGATGGAGAAGGAAGGCATCGTCGGCCCGGCCAACCACGCCGGCAAACGCGAGATTCTCGTTCCCACCGAGGACGATAAGTTCTAGCCCGGCGACGTCCACGGGAGGCGGCCGGCAACTTTGAACCCTCTGGCGCGTTGATGCGACCAAGCGCCGTGCGACCCGCCAAACTTAGGCCCAACTGGCGGTCCAGAGACTGCGACCAAGGCAAATCACAGGAAGTGACCGGCATGAAGACCCAGACAGATTTCGCTCCGACCCGCCGACAGCTGCTCGGCCTTGGCCTGGTGCTTGCGGGCGCCGCCGCCATCAATGTCGTGCCGGGCTTCCAACTTCTGGCCTTGGCTCAGGCCGCCGTTCCGCCGGCGGCGCAAAAGATCGCCGACCATTTTTCCTCGGTCAAATCGATGAGCGGCGAATTCGTGCAGTTCGGCCCGAAGGGCGAGCAGACCGGCGGCAAGTTCTTCCTCGAACGTCCCGGCAAAATCCGTTTCAACTATGACGGATCGTCGAATTTCCGGGTGATCTCGGACGGCAAGTCGGTCGTCATCCTCAACAAGAAGCTGAACACCTCCGACCTCTATCCGCTGTCGAAGACGCCCTTGAAGCTTTTGCTCGACGACCGGATCGATCTCTCGGGCGGGCGCGTGAAGGCCGTCAAGGAAGAAGACGACCTCACCACCATCCAACTCTCCGACAAGTCGGTGTTCGGCAACGCCAAGATCACCATGATGTTTGATCCGAAGACCTATGAACTGCGCCAGTGGACGATCACCGACGCGCAGGGCAAGGACACGACGGTGATGATCTTCAACGTCAAGGAAGGCGTCTCCATTCCGGACGGCACCTTCGCGATCGACTATACGGCGAACCGCGAGCTCAATACCAAGACGCGGTAGGTCCGCCCATATTCAGGGCAGGGCCGGCTTGCAGCGCGGGCCGGCTTGTCTTTATGGCGCGTCGCTGGCAGTAGATCGGCGATCTTTTGCCGGACCTGCCTGAATGCCCTTCACCATAGCCACCTGGAACATCAACTCGGTGCGTCTGCGCATGCCGATCATCGAGCGGCTGCTCAAGGAGCACGCGCCGGACGTGCTCTGCCTGCAGGAAACCAAGGTCCCGGACGAGCTGTTTCCGGAAAAGGCTTTCCGCAAGGCCGGATACCAGCACATCCTGTTCCACGGCCAGAAAGGCTATCACGGCGTGGCGACGGTCGCGCGCCGGCCGATCGAGCTGGTCGAGAAGCGGCGTTTCTGCGAGATCGACGACAGCCGGCATCTCTCGGTCAGGGTCCAGGCCGGCGGCAGGTCGATCCTGCTGCACAATTTCTACGTTCCGGCCGGCGGCGACGAGCCGGACCCGGAGATCAACCGGAAATTCCGGCACAAGCTCGATTTCGTCTATGAGATGAACAGCGTGCCGGCGAGCCAGGACGATGCCTCGATCCTGGTGGGCGACCTCAACATCGCGCCGCAGGAGCATGACGTGTGGTCGCACAAGCAATTGCTCAACGTCGTCAGCCACACCCCGGTCGAGACCGAAAACTTCGAGGCGATGCGGCAGGCCGGCGGCTGGGTTGACCTGATGCGGCTCAACGTGCCGGCCGAGCAAAAGCTCTACACCTGGTGGAGCTACCGCGCGAAGGACTGGCAAGCATCGGACCGCGGCCGGCGGCTCGACCATATCTGGTCGTCCGCCAATCTGGTGCCGAGCTTTGCCGGTTACGAGATTCTCAAGGCGGCGCGCGGCTGGGAGAAGCCGTCGGACCATGTGCCGGTCATCGCTAAGTTTGAATTGGATTGAGCGCTATCAATCGGCAGAGACGCTGCGGCGCGTCTATTCCGTAAACCGCGGCGCCAGCTCCTCGATGCGGGCGATCATCTCTTGGAATTCCTCCAGGATGCGCTCGTGCAGCTGCACCGCGAGCTCCGGATATTCCTCGAGGATGCGGCGAAACATCTTTCGGCTCAAGCGGATAACTTCCGAATCGATCGCGGCCGAGGCGCTGGTCAGCCGGTTGGTGTCGGCGATAAGGGCCAGTTCGCTGAGCATGGCGCCGGGGCCTGCCGTGCCGATCGGGACGCGTTCGCCGCTGCCTTGCTCGCGATAGAGGACTATGCGCCCGCTGACGACGATATAGGCCGAGTCGGCCACGTCATCCTCGCGGTAGAGCTTGTGGTCGGCCTGCAGAAAAGTGGTCTCGGCGCCGAAGGCCAGCAGGCGCAACTGTTCCTGCGTGAAGCCCTGAAAAAGCTTCACGGCGGACAGGATGCGGATGTCGTCATCCAGCGCCATGCTAGCTGTGTCCCCGAGCGGTCAGTCCAGTCCCTCCTTTGGAGCGCCGTGTCCTTGCGGGAGCGCGCACTCCAACTTTCAATCACGCATCGTGCGATGCGTGCAGCGAGCCGATCCATCACCCTCCAGCATCAGGATCGTACCCGAGGCAGTCCCGCCCCACCGCCTATCTGTTTGGTTCGACGCAATTCCGATCGGAAAACCGCTTTCACACTTTTCCTGGAATCGCTCTAGATCATGAAATGTTTAAGGAACCAGCTTGTAGCCGCCGCTTTCTGTCACAAGAATTTCGGCATTGGAAGGATCGCGCTCAATCTTCTGGCGCAGCCGGTAGACATGGGTTTCCAGCGTGTGGGTGGTGACGCCGGAATTGTAACCCCACACTTCTTCCAAGAGCACGTCGCGCGTTACCACCTTCTGGTCGGCGCGATAGAGATATTTGATGATCGAGGCTTCCTTTTCGGTCAGCCGCACCTTGGCGCCGCGCGGATCGATCAAAAGCTTCTGGCTGGGCTTGAAGGTGTAGGGGCCGACCGAGAAGGTGGCGTCCTCGCTCTGCTCGTGCTGGCGCAACTGCGCACGGATGCGCGCCAAGAGCACCGCGAAGCGGAAAGGCTTGGTGACGTAATCGTTGGCGCCGGCCTCGAGCCCCAGAATGGTGTCGGAATCGGTGTCGTGGCCGGTCAGCATGATGATCGGGGCCTTATAGCCGCCCTTGCGCAGGATCTTCACCGCCTCGCGACCGTCCATGTCTGGCAGGCCGACGTCCATGATGAGCAGATCGACAAGGCCGCCGCGCGCCGTGGCGACGCCTTTTGCGGCAGTGGCTTCCTGCTGGACGTCGAATTCCTCGTAAAGCGCCAGTTGCTCGACGAGGGTGGCTCGCAGGTCGTCGTCGTCGTCAACGATCAGAATGGTGCGTGATGTCATGATCAATCCGTTGTTTTAAAAAGAATATTCAGTTGACCTCCCCCCATTTATGCGGAAGCTCACCGGCGCAACAGTCGTTCACAGTGATTTGTTCCGTGAGACAATCATACAAGAAAAAACGCGCGCGCAATGCGGCAGGCGAATTTTTGCCGAAGGGGCTGCATGTCCTGGTTGTGCGTGCGAGGCCCGGCAACCCTGCGCAGGGATTGCTGCAAGCCGGCCAAACGGTGTTTCCCTGCGCCCTCGGGCGCGGCGGCATTTCCGCCAGCAAGCGCGAGGGCGACGGCGCGACGCCACTGGCTGCGATGCGGATATTGTCAGGCTATTTCCGCAACGACCAGTTTCCCGGCGGCCGCCGGACGGGGCTGGCGATGGCGCCGATCGGCCCGGATCTCGGCTGGTGCGAGGTGCCGGACGACCGCAACTACAATCGGCCGGTGAAGATCCCTTACGGCGCCAGCCATGAACGGATGCGGCGCGCCGACCGGCTCTACGATGTGTGCCTGGTGCTGGACTGGAACATCGCGCCGCGCCGGCGCGGGTGCGGCAGCGCGATCTTCTTCCATCTGGCGCGTCCCGGCTTCACGCCGACGCAAGGCTGCGTCGCGGTGACGGCGCGCACCATGGCGAGGCTGCTGCCGCTGCTGTCGGACCGGACCGTGGTGAAGGTGGTGAGGTAGGGGAGTAGGGGAGTAGGGGAGTAGGATATGTCACGGAGGACGCACGTCCACCGAAGCGAGATTCTCTGCCTACTCCCCTATTCCCTCAGTGCCGCTTAGGCTGCTGCCAGCCGGTATCCAGCAATCCGATCCGGCCAAGCTCCCGGTTCATCGCCTTTGCGACGTCCCTGCGCTCGACGCCGATGTCGCGCAGCTGACGGTCGGAGAGATCCTCGACGGATTCGTCGGGAAGCCGAGCGGCGACCCCGGCCTGGCGCAGCCACTCGAATGCCGAACGCAGCCAAAGCGTGATGCCGGAGTCGGATTTCTGGACGGCGTGAGACTTCAGGACGATCTCGGTCATGGCTCTATCCCGTGTTCTCCGGATATCAAATCCGGTTTGATGGTTTATCGATGCGGCCATCTTGCCGGATTGAAAAACAAACGGGAAACGAGTAGTTCTAGTCTGATCATCAAGTTTTTTTTGGAGATTGAGATGGCCCGCTTGCTGCCCGGAACGCGTGCGTTGAGGACGTTCGAGGCAGCGGCGAGGCACCTCAATTTCACCCGTGCCGCGGACGAGCTTGGCCTGACGCCGGCGGCGGTCAGCTACCAGATCAAGGAAATAGAGGATCAGCTCGGCCTCGTGCTGTTCACGCGCACCAGCCGCACCATGCGGCTAACCGAAGCGGGGAACGTTCTGTTCGAAGCCTCGGTCGATGCGCTCGACCTGCTTGGCCGCGCCGTTACCCGCGCGCGCAAGATGGCGAGAGGCACGGCGCTGCTGAAAGTGACGCTCGACGCGCAGTTCGCAACCAAGTGGCTGATGCGGCGCGTCGACGGTTTCCGCCGGCAAAAGCCTGGCGTCGAGTTGCGCTTCGACATTACCTATGAAGTCAGGGATTTCGAGCGGGACGATGTCGATATCGGCATTCGTTTCGGCAGCGGCAAATATCCCGGGCTCTGCGCGCACCGGCTGTTCGAGAACATCATCATCCCCGTCTGCAGCCCGGCGCTGCTCGCCTCAGGCCTGCCGCTAAAGGAGCCGCGCGATCTCTTCCACCATACGCTGGCGCATATCGAATGGTCCCGGCAGGGCGTCACTTGGCCGAACTGGAGCATGTGGATGCACGCGGCAGGGGTCGAAGATTTCGACGACAGCCGCACCCTTGTCTTCGGGTCCTCGACCGATGCCGCGCAGGCGGCGCTCGACGGCAATGCGGTGGCGCTTGCCGACTTCGCCATGGTGGCCAACGACCTTTCGCAAGGGCGGCTGATCCGGCCCTTCGAACTCGGCATCAAGGTCGCGCCGGAGTTCGCCTATTTCCTGGTTTATCCGGAAGCGATGAAGGACGACGCGCGCATCGTCGCCTTCCGCGAATGGCTTCTCGACGAAGTCACGAAAGACGGAGACGCGGGTTAGCGGCGCTCCGGACCGCTCTCTCTGTTTATTGGGCGCAATTCCAACGGAACCGTTTCACACTCTTCCTGGAAGTGCCCTAGCCTGCCGGCGCGGCCGGCGCGCCGAACCAACCGATCACGGCGCCGATGATGAGCAGCACGCCGAGCCAATGGCCGGCATCGATCAGCGTGAGGTCCCAGCCAAAGCCCTGATAGCGGTGGTTGACCGACAGCGTGGTGGCGACGAAGCCAAACCAGAGCACAAAGCCGAAGATCACGCCGGCGAGCGGGTTGGGCTCGCCGCCGGTCATCGCGCCGACCACCAGCGTCATGATCAGCGCCATGACGAGCTCGGCGACGAAGCTGACGATGAACGGAACGGCCGAGCGCTTCATCGTCGCCGGATCGAGCTTTGCCGCCTTCAGCCAGGGCCTGCTCAGGCCCATGTACCAGGCGGCACCGAACAGCCACGCCACGACGGCTGCGGCGATCACCGCCAGCCAGTTCACCGTTGAAAAATCCATAGAATCCCCTCCCGAAAGATGAGCGATGGAATCCCTGTTCGCCGGCTGCGTCAAGCCGAAGCGGCGGAAACCCATCGCCACACGGTCGTGCGCTTGACCTCGGCATCCTCCAGCACGCGCGTCACCGGCACCTGGTAGACGGCGAGCGATTGCAGTCCGGTCTTCGGCAGATAGGCGCGCCCGGGATCGCCGACGAGGATGTCGGCGCCGCGCGCCTTGAGGCTCGTGAACCACGGCGTCAGCCTCTCCGCCAAAGGCTTGTCGTAGAAGACATCGCCGGCCAAGACGACGTCCCAGCCGTCATCCGTGCCGATGGAGTCCGCATCCAGGAAATCGGCCTTCACGCCATTGGCTTCCAGGTTGAGGGCGATGACCGTCGCGCAAAAGGGATCGATATCGGCCGCGGTCAGTTCAGCCGCGCCGGCCTTCAAGGCAGCGATGGCGACCACGCCGGAGCCGGAAGCGAAGTCGAGCACGCGTTTGCCCTGCAACGTCGCCGGATGGTCGAGCACATAGCGGCCAAGGCCCTGGCCGCCGGCCCAGGCGAAAGCCCAGAAGGGCGGCGGCAGGCCGATCTCGGCCAGCTCCTCCTCGGTGCGCAGCCAGAGGTCGTGCGCCTCGTCAGCCAGGTGCAGCAGCACTTCCGGCACATGCGGCGGCGCCATCAGCGCCGTATTGTCGAGGATGAATGTCCTTGCGTTTTTGGGGGTGAGCCTGGTCACGGCGCCGGGTCGAGGCCGGCCATGCGGCAGACCTCTTTCCACTCTGCCGGCGTCACCGGCTGCACGGAAAGCCGGCCAAGCCGCACCAGCGCCATGTCGGCCAGCTTCGGATTGGCCTTGACCTGTTCCAGCGTCACCGGCTTCGGCACGTCCTTGCAGGCGCGGATGTCGACGCATTCCCAGCGTGGGTCGTCAGTGGTGGTATCGGGGTGGGCGAGCGCGCAGACCTCGGCGATGCCGACGATGTCGAGGCCTTCATTGGAATGGTAGAAAAAACCGAGGTCGCCGATCTGCATGGCTTTCATGTTGTTGCGCGCAGCGTAGTTGCGCACGCCGTCCCACTGCGTGCCGGCCTTGCCCTTCGCCTTCAGCGCCTCGAAGGAAAAGACCGAGGGTTCGGACTTGAACAGCCAGTAGTTCATCTCAGTTGTCCCCTTGCCATTGTCGGTTCGCCACGATTGAAGCGTTGGCGCTCTTCCTTATCCTTTCCCCGTACTCGCGGGGAGCGGAGCGCCAGCGACCGGTCACGCGGCGGCAGGCTTCTGGAAGACCCAGTTCCATGGACGGATTTCGACGCTTTCGAACAGGCCGGCCTTGGCATAAGGGTCGGCGGCCGCCAGGGCTTGCGCGCCGGCCATGTCGGGCGCCTCGATCATCACCAGGCTTCCGTCAGGCTTGCCGGCAGCGTCGAGGAAGGGCCCTGCAAAGGCAAGTCTTCCTTCGTTGATCAGGCCTTCCAGGAACGCCGCATGCGCCGGCCTTGTGTCGGCGCGCAGCTGCAAGCTGCCGGGCTTGTCCTTGCAAATCAACGCAAACAGCATGTTTCAACTCCGAGGCTTCAAATGTCGGTTTCGGTCTTGAGCGGCCGCGTCATCAGCGCCGTCACAGCCTGGCCGATGGTCACCTTGCCATCGAGAATGGCGGCGACCGCGGCAATGATCGGCGCCTCGATGCCGCGCTCGGCGGCTATGCGGGCGGCAATACCGGCCGTCGGCACACCTTCGGCGAGCGGCAGGCCGGTGAGCTCCTTGCCTTGGCCGAGCGCCAGGCCGTAGGCGAAGTTGCGCGACTGCGCCGAGGAACAGGTGAGCAGCAGGTCGCCGAGGCCGGAGAGTCCCATCAGCGTTTCCGGCCTGGCACCGAAGGCGGCGCCGATGCGGCGCAGCTCGACGAAGCCGCGCGTCACCATGGCGGCCTGGGCGCTGGCGCCAAGCCCGGCGCCCGTTACCGCGCCGGCGGCGATGGCAAAGACGTTCTTCAGCGCGCCGCCGATCTCGACGCCGATGAGATCGTCGCTGGAATAGCAGCGCAGATTCTCGGCCGAGAAGCGGGCGGCGAGATCGGCCGCCAGTTCTCCGTCGCGGCCGGCCACCACCACGGCCGTCGGCAGGCCGCGCGCGACATCGCTGGCGAAGCTCGGGCCGGAAAGTGCCGCGACCGGGTTGTCGGGCAGGTTTTTCTCGACGATCGAGGACAGCAGCGCGCCGGTATCGCGCTCGATGCCCTTGGCGCAGAGGACCAGCGGCACGCCGGATGGCACATGGCCGGCGGCAGCGGCCAGAACCGCGCGCAGCGATTGCGCCGGCGTTACCGCCAGCACGCAATTCGCACCGTCGAGCGCAGCAGCGATATCGCTGGTGGCGACGATGCCGGGCTCGATCGCGATGCCGGGCAGATAGTGCGGGTTTTCGCCACGGTCGATCGCTGCGACGGTGTCGGGATCGCGGGCATAGAGGCGGACAAAATGGCCGGCGCGCAGCATGGCGAGCGCCAGCGCCGTGCCCCAGGCGCCGCCGCCAAGCACCGCTACGCGCCAGCCGCTGGGCGCCTTGGCCTGTGCGCCGTTCGTGACCGCGTCAGTCATGCCTTTGCCCCGCGACGGCCCGAGCCGACCAAGGGAGCCGAAACACTGTCCAGCGGCCAGCGCGAGCGCGGAACGAAGTCGGCGGCGCTCGCGTCGACCACCCCGGCGCGCAGCCGCTCGATGCCGGCCCAGGCGATCATCGCGGCATTGTCGGTGCAAAGCTTTTGCGGCGGCGCGACGAATGCGAAGCCGGCCTTGGAACAGCGCGCCTCCAACGTCGCCTTGATCGTGCGGTTGGCGGCGACGCCGCCGGCGACGACCAGCGCCGGCTTTGCCGTGTCGGGAAATTCCTTGCGGAAACGGGCGAGCGCCCGCGCGACACGGTCGCCCAGCGCATCGGCCACCGCAGCCTGGAAGGAGGCGCAGATGTCGGCGACGTCCTGGTCGCTGAGCGGCGCGATTGCCGTTGCCGCCTGGCGCACAGCCGTCTTCAGGCCGGAGAAGGAGAAATCCGGCTGCGCCGACCCTTTCATCGGACGCGGGAAGGCAAAGCGGCTCGCATCGCCGCTGGCCGCTGTCTTTTCTACGTTGGGCCCGCCCGGATAGGGCAGGCCAAGCATCTTGGCCGTCTTGTCGAAAGCCTCGCCCAGCGCATCGTCGATGGTCGTTGCCCAGCGCTGGTAGTCGCCGACGCCGCGCACCGCGACGATCTGGGTGTGGCCGCCGGAGACCAGCAAGAGCAGATAGGGAAAGTCGAGCCCCTCGGTCAGCCGGGCAGTCAGCGCGTGACCTTCGAGGTGGTTGATGGCGATCAGCGGCTTGTTCGCGGCGGCGGCAATCGCCTTGGCAGTCATCAGACCAACGATCAGCCCGCCGACCAGCCCCGGCCCGGCAGTCGCGGCGACGGCGTCGACCTCATCGAGCGATACGGCCGAATCGGTCAGCGCTGCCTCGACGATCCCATCCAGCGCCTCGACATGGGCGCGCGCGGCAATCTCGGGCACGACGCCGCCGAAGGCGGCATGCTCCTCGATCTGGCTCAAGACGACATTGGAGAGGATTTCGGGCGCGGAGTCGCCGTCCAGCGCCACCACGCTGGCGGCCGTCTCATCGCAGCTTGTCTCAATGCCCAGAACGCGGATCAATTCGTAGCTGTCCTCGAAGATTGTGTCTCCGACCTTTCCTATATAGGAGGTCTGTCGATAGTCAGGTGATGCCGGCCTGCAAATGGCGGTTTTCTGCGCTTCCGGCGCTCGCGTACCCAAAAGTACGCGCCGCTCCGGTTCTCGAAATCCGCCATTTTCGGCTCGGCCTGACCTGAATCTCGGCAGACCTCGAAATCGCTTCGGGGTTATCACGGACCGCGCGCCATGCAAACAACCTTGAAAATCGGAACACGCGGCAGCCCGCTGGCGCTCGCCCAGGCGCATGAAACGCGGGCGCGGCTCATGCAGGCGCATGGCCTGCCCGAGCAGGCCTTCGAAATTGTGCCGATCTCGACCAGCGGCGACCGCATTCAGGACCGGCCGTTGTCGGAAGCGGGCGGCAAGGGCCTGTTCACCAAGGAGATCGAGGAAGCGCTGCTCGATCGCCGCATCGATATCGCCGTGCATTCCTCGAAGGACATGCCGACGGTGCTGCCCAACGGGCTGGAGCTTTCCGTCTTCCTGCCGCGCGAGGACGCGCGCGACGCCTTCATCGGCAAGACCGCGAAGCGGATCGCCGATCTGCCGCATGGCGCCACGATCGGCTCGTCGTCGCTCCGGCGCCAGGCGCTGCTCCGCCGGATGCGGCCGGACCTCAATGTGGTGATGTTCCGCGGCAATGTGCAGACCAGACTGCGCAAGCTGGATGAGGGCGTGGCCGAAGGCACCATCCTCGCCTATGCCGGGCTGAAGCGGCTCGGGCTCGAGAGCGTGATCACCGATCTGATGCCGCTGGATGTCTTTCCGCCGGCGCCGGGGCAGGGGGCGATCGGCATCGAAAGCCGCATCGGCGACGGCGTGGTCGAAAATATGCTGGCGGCTATTCACGACATGCCGACCGGCCAGGCGCTGGCCTGTGAGCGCGCCTTTCTTGCTGCGCTCGACGGCTCCTGCCGCACGCCGATCGCCGGCCATGCGACCGTCTCGGACGAAAACCTGTCTTTCGCCGGGCTGATCATCTCGCCCGACGGCACCGAGTCGCATGAGGTCAGATTGAACGGCCCGGCCCGGGACGCGGCGAATATCGGCGCGGAAGCCGCGCGGGCCGTTCGCGCCAAGGCCGGCGCAAAATTCTTCGACGGCTGGGCCTGACATGGTCCGCGTCCTGGTGACGAGGCCGGAACCGGGCGCCTCCCGCACGGCCCGGCGGCTTCAGGCCCAGGGGTTCCAGCCCGTCCTGCTGCCACTGACGGAAACAGTGGCGTTGCCGGTCGAGGCAAGCGTCTTGCCCGCTGCTGCCGCGGTTGCCGTCACCAGCGCCAATGCGGTGCGCTATGCGCCCAAGGAACTGGTCGCCGCGCTTGCCGCCCTGCCTTGCCATGCGGTCGGGACAAGGACGGCGGAAGCCTGCCGTGCGGCTGGATTTACGTCCGTCTTTGAAGGCCCAGGCGATGCCGAAGCACTGGCCGGCCAGATAACCGCCGAACTTACGGGCAAGGAGATGGTTTATCTTTGTGGCCGGGTGCGCTTTCCGGTGTTCGAAGAACGGCTGGCGGCAGCCCGGGTGCGTGTCCGGCCTGTCGATACCTACGACACCATCGAATTCGATTATGGCGACGATGCCGTCGTTGCCCGATTGTCGGGCACGCCGGTCGAGGCAGTGCTGCTCTATTCGGCCAAGGCGGCACCCGTGATGATTGGCCTGGCCATGCGCCCAGCACTGCGGCATCTCTTTGAACGGGCGGAGTTTTTGGCCCTGTCCGTAAGAATCGCCAAAGAATTGGACGGGGTTGGCGGGCAAAAGGTTCGCATTGCCTCTAAACCCGACGAGGACGCGCTGTTCCAGCTTTTGTCGCTACCGAGCTGAGCCGCGTCATCACACCGCCCCTTTTCACCGCTTGGTGATGTGGTAGAGCATCCTTGAGCTCTAGACCCTTCGAACCATCCTCAAGCCAATTTGCGGAGCCCAAGCATGGTCAAGACGCCTAAGGTGCGACATTCGAAGAGCCGCCGCGAGCCGGTGACCATCGAACTCGAACCCGGCGCCGTCTCGCGAATCACCGACGAGGATGCCGCCGATACCGATACCAACACGGAACGAACCGACGAGGCGAAGGCAGAGGAAGGGGCTGCTGCTTCGCAGCCGGAAGCTCCCGAAGAGCCGATCCATGCCGAACAGGCCGACATCGAGCCGTGGGAACACACCGACGCGGCGCGGGGCGGAGCTGACCAGGCTGGAACCAACAAGGATGGGGCGCAAGCCTCCTATCCGGGCACGGATGAGGCTCCGAAGAGCGAACCAAAAAGCTTCGGCTACAGTTTCGAGGATGCGTCGGCAGCCAAGACCAGTTCTGCCGCCTCGGCGTCGAAGCCGAGCGAAACCCGAAGCGACGATCGCGACTTCCCGGCCGCCAGGCGCTCAGGCGTCAACATGATTGCTGCCGGCGTGATCGGCGGCGTTGTCGCGCTTGCCGGCGCCGGTCTTCTGCAAGCGGTAGGGCTGCTCGGTTCTCCGACTTCGGTCGGCGGGCCCTCGCCCGACGGCGTCACCGGCGAGATCGCTTCGCTGAGAAGCCAAATCGCGGCACTTAAGGAGGCGGCCGATACCGGCGCTTCGGCCAAGGTCGACGGCCTGTCCTCGGCGCTCGACCAGGTGAAGTCGGACGTCGCGGCGCTGAAATCCTCGCCCGGCCAGGGCGACGACGGCGCCGCGCTCAAGGCGCTCACCGACAAGGTCGGCCAGGTCGAGACGTCGGTCGCCGACCTGCAGAAGGCCGGAAATGCTGCACCGGTCGATCTCGCCCCGCTCAACGAGAAGCTCGCCGGGCTCGACGCGCTTGTGAAATCGGCGGGCGACGCGGCGAAGGCGGCGGACAGTCGGATCGCGGCGCTGGAACAGTCGGTGCAGCAGCTCTCCGGCAAGGTCGAGGCGCAGGCCTCGCAGCCGAAGATCGCGTTGGCGATTGCCGCTTCGGCGCTGAAGGCGGCGCTCGATCGCGGTGCGCCGTTCGCGACCGAGCTCGACACGTTCGCCGCCATTGCGCCTGACTCGCCGGAGCTTGGCGTTCTGCGCGGCTATGCGGAAAAAGGCGTGCCCACGCGAGCCACCATCGCTTCCGAGGCCGAAGCCGCCGCCAACGCCATGATCGAAGCGGCAACGCCGGTCGACCAGAATGCCGGCTTCTTCCAAAGCCTGGTGTCGAGCGCGAAATCGCTGGTGCAGGTGCGGCCGGTCGGCGCCGTCGAAGGCAAGGGCGTGCCGGAAACGGTCGCGCGCATTGAAGTGGCAGTCAACCAGGGCGACTATGCCAAGGCGCTCGCCGAATACGATACCCTGCCCGATGCGTCGAAGGCGGCCGGCGCCGACTTCGCCAGCAAACTGAAGGCGCGGCTCGAAGTCGAAAAGCAGATCGAAGCGCTGATTGCCGGCGCGACCAAGGCATGAGGACCGTCAGATGATCCGCATCCTCGCCTTCCTCGCCGTCGTGTTCGCGCTGGGGCTCGGCTTTGCCTGGCTGGCCGACCGTCCGGGCGAGATGATCATCACCTTCAACGGTTACCAGTACCAGGTCACGCTGATGGTGGCGGCGGTGGCGATCGTCGCCGTGGTCGCAGCGGTGATGATCGTCTGGTGGCTGATCAAGTCGCTGTGGAACAGCCCCTATGCGATCTCGCGCTATTTCCGGGTCCGCCGCCGCGATCGCGGCTACCAGGCGCTGTCGACGGGGATGATCGCAGCCGGCGCCGGCGACGGCGCGCTGGCGCGTAAGAAGACCAAGGAGGCGGCCAAGTTGATCAGTTCCGACCAGGAGCCGCTGATCAACCTGCTCGATGCGCAGGCCTCGCTGCTCGAAGGCGACCATGACGGCGCGCGGGAAAAGTTCGAGCGCATGCTCGATGATCCGGAGATGCGACTGCTCGGCCTGCGCGGGCTCTATCTCGAAGCTGAGCGACTGGGCGACCGCAACGCCGCGCGCCACTATGCCGGTCGTGCCGCAGCTGTGGCACCGCAGCTTGCCTGGGCGGCGGAATCGACGCTTGAAGAGCTGACCGAGCGCGGCGACTGGGACGGCGCGTTGAAGCTGGTCGAGGCGCAGAAATCGACAAGGCAAATCGAACGCGATGCCGCCAACCGCCGCCGCGCCGTGCTGCTCACTGCCAAGGCGCAGGCGCTGGTCGACAGCGATCCGAACGCTGCCCGGACCGCGGCGCTCGAAGCCAACAAGCTGGCGCCCGATTTCGCGCCGGCCGCGGTGATCGCGGCCAACCTGCTGATTAAGCACAACGATGTGCGCAAGGGTTCCAAGATCCTGGAGACGGCTTGGCGGGCCGAACCGCATCCGGACATCGCCGAGCTCTACATCCATGCGAGGCCGGGCGATGCCGTGCTCGATCGCCTCAACCGGGCGAAAAAGCTGCAGGAATTGAAGAAGAACCATGCCGAATCGTCGATGGCGGTGGCGCGCGCCGCGCTCGACGCGCAGGATTTCGCCACCGCCAGGCGCGAGGCGGAATCCGCCATCCGCATTGATCGCCGCGAAGGCGCCTATCTGTTGCTGGCCGACATCGAGGAGGCCGAAAGCGGCGACCAGGGCAAGGTGCGGCAGCTGCTGTCCAAGGCTGTGCGCGCGCCGCGCGATCCGGCCTGGGTGGCGGACGGTGTCGTCTCGGAGCGCTGGGCGCCGGTATCGCCGATCACCGGCAAGCTCGACGCGTTCACTTGGCGCGCGCCGATGGAGCGGCTCGGGCAACTAATCGACAGCGAGGTTGAGGAGGAAATTCCCGCGATCGCTGCATCGGCGCCCGCTTTGCCGGCTGACGAGAGAGCGATCGACCTTGAGCCCGATAGTTCGGCCGAGAAGGCGGCCGCCGAGGCGCCGAACGGCATCGAGAGGGAAACCGCGGTCGCCGCCGCCGATGACACGGTGGTCGAGCAGGCGCCGGAGTTGCCGCGCTTGCCGGATGATCCCGGCGTGACGCCGGAAGACGAGGCGGAAAAATCGCCGCGCCGGTTTCGTTTGTTTTGAGGCTCGGCTTGGCGGACAGGGAAAAAGCATCGATGTTCGAACGCGTATTGTCCTTCCTGAGGGATTTGCCTGCTGCGGGCGCGAGCAAGCCAAGCGCGGACGATCCGCGCGTCGCGGCCTCGGCGCTGCTCTATCACGTGATGAACGCCGACGGCGTGCGCCAGGATATCGAGTGGGAGCGCTTCAAGGAGATCCTGGCCGAGACCTATTCGATCAGCGGCGACGAGCTCGACGCGCTGGCCGCCGCCGGCGAGCGTGCCGATAACGAGGCGATCGACCTCTATGCCTTCACCAGCGTGCTCAAGCGCCATCTGGATGCCGAGGCGCGCAAGGCCTTCATCGGCCTGATGTGGGAGATCGTCTACGCCGACGGCGAGCTGCACGAGCTCGAGGACAACACCGTCTGGCGCGTCGCCGAACTGATCGGTGTCGAGCGCCACGACCGCATCGAGGCGCGCCGCAAGGCGGCGGCCGAAGCCCCGGGCGCTCGGGGCACATCGAGCGACGAATAGCTGGACCTTTCTTCTTCCATGCCACCCAGACCCAGGCCGAGACCAAAAATCCTGATCGTGCTGCATCAGGAGACTTCGAGCCCCGGCCGCGTCGGCCATATGCTTCTGGAAGAAGGTTTCGATCTCGACATTCGCCGGCCGCCGCTTGGCGAAGAGCTTCCCTGCACTTTGGACGGCCACGCCGGGGCGGTGATCTTCGGCGGGCCGATGAGCGCCAACGACCAGGACGAGTTCGTCCGGCGTGAGACCGAGTGGCTCGAAATCCCGCTCAAGGAAAACCGGCCTTTTCTTGGGATCTGCCTCGGCGCGCAAATGCTCGCCAGGTATCTTGGCGGCAGGGTCGAGGGTCATGGCGAAGGACTGGTCGAGATCGGCTGGTATCCGCTGAAGGCGACCGACGCCGGCAAGAAACTGCTGCACTGGCCGGAGATGGTCTACCAATTCCACCGCGAGGGCTTTTCCCTGCCGAAGGACGCGACGCTGCTCGCCACGGCCGAAACCTATCCCAACCAGGCTTTTCGTTATGGCGAGAATGCCTGGGGCATTCAGTTTCATGGCGAGCTGACCAGGGTGATGATGCAGCGCTGGGTGGTGCGAGGCGCGCATCGCTTCGAGCTGCCCGGCGCGCAGCCCGGCCGCGATCATCTCGGCGGCCGGCTGATCTGGGACATGCACCTCAAGCGCTGGCTCGGCGAATTTTTGAGCCTGATCTTCGGCAAGCCGGCCGTCGGATAGATTTTGCCGCAATTGCAGAGGGAAGCCGCTGCACTCTTCTAGTCCGGCCGTCAAGTTGCTGCGCCGGCAATTAGTTCCTGCTATTCAAATGCCGCACCTGCCGCAGCGCAGGGAACAACCAAGCCCAGATCCCGGCAACCGCGATGGCGCCGATGCCGCCGATCACCACCGCCGGCACAGTTCCGATCAGCGCCGCCATGGTGCCGGCGCGGAACTCGCCGACTTCATTGGAAGCGCCGACGAAGACCTGGTTGACGGCGTTGACGCGGCCGCGCACCTCGTCCGGCGTCCAGAGCTGGATCAGCGTCTCGCGGATATAGACGCTGAACATGTCGGTGGCTCCGAGCATGGCGAGCGCCACGATCGACAGCCAGGTGATGGTCGAGACGCCGAACAGGACGGTGAAGGCGCCGAACAAGGCGACGAAACCGAGCATGATCTTGCCGGCATGGTCGCGGATCGGATGGCCGGCGAGCCAGACCGCCACGGCGATGGCGCCGATCCCAGGCGCCGAGCGCAGCAGGCCGAGGCCCCAGGGCCCAAGCTCCAGAATGTCGCGGGCATAGACCGGCAGCAGCGCCGAGGCGCCGGAGAGCAGCACCGCGAACAGGTCGAGCGAGATCGCGCCGAGCACGATCTTCTCGCCCCAGATGTAACGAAAGCCGGCAAACAGGGTCTGCATCGTCGGCTTGTCGGTAGCCGTCTGCTGCGCGGGCTTGGGGATGGTGAAGACGAGCAGCGCGGCGACAAGCATCAGGATCGCCGCAGTAGCGTAGGCGATCTCCGCCGAAAGGCCGTAGAGCAGGCCGCCGGCGACCGGGCCGACGATGGTTGCCGTCTGCCAGGCGGACGAATTCCAGGCAATGGCGTTGGCGAAATCCTGTGGCGGCACCAGATTGGCGACCAGCGAGGACGAGGCCGGCCCGTAGAAGGCGCGGGCGATGCCGAACATGGCGAGCACGACGAAGATCGGCAGGGGGCCGCCAAGGCCGCGCAGCGTCAGCAACAACAGAGTGAGCGCACAGCCGGCCTCGACGAACGACGCCAATGTCATGATCAGGCGGCGGCCGAAGCGGTCGGCGACGACGCCGGTGACAAGCACCAGGAGCAGCGACGGCAGGAACTGGACGATGCCGACGATGCCGAGGTCGAAGGGATTGCGCGTCAGGTCGTAGATCTGCCAGCCGACGGCGACGGAGACGATCTGGGTGGCGAAAGTGGTGAGGAAGCGCGCTGTCCAGTAGCTGAGATACGGCCGGTGCCGGAAGGCGGCGTAGCGCTGTTCAGGTGAAGTTGCTTCGGCGGTCATGATTCGAGGGCCCCGTTGTGACATCGGCCGGCGGGGCACTTCCACGGTGGGCGCTGGTCCGGCCGGAGACCCTTAGCCCAGTTCGCCTCGTCGCGCGCGCAAAAAATCGGCGCGGCATGAAGGAACTACGGGATTATCGTTCGCGGTGGAAAGAGGCTCAGTCTCTCAGCGCGGCGGAAATCGCTTGCAACCCGCCGCGCAATTCCGCCTCTTTCGGCCAGCCGAAGCCGACGCGGAAGAAGCGCTTCGGCATCTCGAACCAGTGGCCGGGACCGACATAAGTGCCGTGTTCTTCCAGGAGCCGAGCGTAGAACCGGTCGAGGTCGAAGCCCGCATCGACATTCAGCCGCGGGAAGCCGACCACACCGCCTTGCGGACGCATCCAGTCGACCAGCGGCTCGCCGTCGATCCAAGCCTGGACGATATCGCGGCGCTTGGCCATCTCCGGCAGCAACGATGCAAGGAAGGCATCGCGCCGCTCGAGCATGGAGCGTGCGATCGCCTCGTCGATGACACTGCCGCAGATGCCGATCTGCTCCTTGGCGGCGAGGAACGTCTCTTGCAGAGCGTGGTCCTTGCTGACCAGCCAGCCGATGCGGATGCCCGGAATGCCAAATGCTTTCGAAAGGGAACAGACGCTGATCGCGCTTGGACTGAGCGATGCCGCGGAGGGCAGGCGCTCGCCATAGGACAGATCGCGATAGGTTTCGTCGACCAGCAGCCGGCAGCGGCGGCTTTCGGCAAGCGCGACCAACCCGTCGAGATCGGCGCCGGTCATCATCGTGCCGGTCGGGTTGTGCGGGCAGGTGACGCTGATCAGCCTGGTGTTCGGCCGCACCGCCGCCGCGACCCGCGCGACATCCACGGCGAAGCCCTCGTCGAAGTCGAGATCGACATAGCTGATCGCGCAGCCGATCGCCTTGGGCGTCTCGATATTGGTGGCATAGTTCGGCCGCACGACGACGAGATGGTCATCGGCCGAAAGCAGCGAGGTGGCAATGATGAACAGCGCGCCGGCAGCGCCGGCGGTAACCAGCACGTCGTCCGGGGATAGCGCCTTGTCCTGCCCGGCGATCAGCGCGCGCAATTGCTTATCGCCGCGATGCTCGTCGTAGAACAAGGTGAGGTCGGGCAGCGAGAGGCCGATATCGGCAAGCTTCTGGTCGGCGATCGAGCTTTCGGAGAGATTGAAGCGGATGCGGTCGTAGCCGTATTCCTCCGGCGCTTCCTTCTCGATCACCATCCTCGCATAGTTCATGGCTCACCCGAACAGCATTCGCTTGTCTTATCCAAGCCAAAAGCAGGAAGCCTGCCAAGGCGGATTCCTTGGCAGGCTTCTTCAAACCGTTGGCACAGGGCCAAGATCGTTCAGGCGGGGGCCTTTACCTTCCTGGCCTTTGCCGGCTTCTCCGGCTCGGCTTCGGCCTTGCGGCCGAGGCCGATCGACTTGGCGAGCTCGGAGCGCGATGCCGCGTAGTTAGGCGCGACCATCGGGTAGTCTGCCGGCAGGCCCCATTTGGTCCGGTAGGCTTCCGGGCTCAGCCCGAAATGCACGCCGATATGACGCTTCAGCGATTTGAACTTCTTGCCGTCCTCGAGGCAGATGATGTAATCCGGCGTCACCGAGCGCCGGGGATTGACGGCAGGAACGGGCGGCGGTGCCGGGGGAGTCGGCGGCTGGTTCAGGGCGCCGATCGAGGAGGCGACACTGGCGATGAGCTCGCCCAGGCCCGAAGCAGGCAGCCGGTTCTTGGCGACATAGGCCGACACGATGTGGGCGGTGAGCTCGAGCAGGTCGACATCTTCGTTGGCTGTATTGGTTTCCTCGTCCACGTCAGTCCTCCTCTATGCCGCACGGCCGCAAATCGGGATGTAAAATCCAGCGCGCTGCCGCGCGTTTGGCGCGCCGAGGCGGGCGCATGTGCGGCAGGCCGGCGGATTCCTAGTCGGCAAATCTGCGCGGCGCAACGACAGGTCGTGCGACTACACGTTATTTTGAACGACTATACTGAAAAGTAAAAATATCAGACGATCAGCGCCTTATCGCGCCACAGTCGAAATCCGCCTTCGAAGGCACGTGTGTTGTCGCCGCGCCTGGATTTTTCAGGCAATTCATCGAGCTTGTCGACATTGCCGCCGCCGATGACCACATAGTCCGGCTGCAAGGCGGCGCGAAGCCTGTTTACGACATCGAAAACGTATCTGCGCCATTTTTTCTTGCCGTGCTTTTCCAGGCCGCGCTCGCCGACATAATCCTCGAAGCTGCCGCCCTTCTTGTAAGGAAGATGAGCAAGCTCCATCGGCTGCCCGACATTGTCGAGGATCATGGCGGCGCCCAGGCCGGTGCCGAGGCCGAGGAACAGCATACGGCCGCCGTCATAGCTGCCGATCGCCTGCAGGAGCGCGTCGTTGACGACTTTGACCGGCTTGCCGAAGGCGGCGGCGAAATCATAGCCGTTCCAGCCCTTGCCGAGATTGAAGGGGTCGAGCGAAGGCTTGTTGTCCCTGACCGGGCCAGGGTAGCCCATCGAAATGACGTCGTAATCCAGGCCCTCGGCCAGCTTCTTCACCGAAGCCACCATCTGCTCAGGTGTCAGGCCCGGCCCGGAATCGGTGCGGCGCATCTCGCCGCCGGCGCTGGTGAGAATTTTCACACGCGATCCGCCGACGTCGATGGTGAGGACGACCTGCCCGTCCTTCGTCGAAGCCCGTTTTGCTGCTTTCGCCATCCCGTCCCCCGAGAAGCTATTTCGTCGGATTGATCCAGCCATTGGGCGGGCCGAAGCCGTTCATGGCGTTGGCCGGCCCCCAGGTCTTCGGCGCGTAAATCGGAGGCGGCGTGGTGTCGCCAAGCACCGGTCCGACGATCCGCCACGCAAGCTCGGCCGCGTCCTGGCGCGTGAAGAGCTGGCCGTTGCCGTTCATCGCGTCGCCGATCAGCCGCTCATAGGGCGGCATATCGCCCTTGGTGTCGTCGAGCGCGGTCAGTTCCACCTGCTCGCCGATCATGTCGTCGCCGGCTACCTTGCGCTGGGCGCCGATCGAGATCGCCACCTGCGGATCGATACGGAAACGGACATAGTTGGCGTCGCCCGGCTTGATCGGATCGAAGACGTCGAGCGGCGGGCGCTTCAGCCGCACGATCACTTCGGTCGCATGCACCGGCATGTTCTTGCCGGCGCGGATGAAGAAGGGCACGTCCTGCCAGCGCCAGGTGTCGACGAAGAAGCGTACGGCGGCGAAGGTCTCGACCGGCGAGTTCGGCCGCACGCCCGGTTCGGCCAGATAGCCGTCGAACTGGCCGCGCACGACATCGTCCTTGGTCAAGGTGCGGATGGCGCGCAGCACCTGCACCTTCTCGTCGATCAAATCGTCGGCAGAGCGGCCGACCGGCGGCTCCATGGCGAGCAACAGCAGGATGTTGAGCAGATGGTTCTCGATGACGTCGCGGATGCAGCCGACGTCGTCATAGAACTTGCCGCGGCCTTCGATGCCGAAATCCTCGGCCATGGTTATCTGCACGCTCTCGACGAAGTTGCGGTTCCAGATCGGCTCGAGGAAGGCGTTGGCGAAACGGAAATAGAGCAGGTTCTGGATCGCTTCCTTGCCGAGATAGTGGTCGATGCGGAAGATGGACTGTTCGTCGAACACCAGGTGCAACACGCGGTTCAGCCAGCGGGCCGACTGCAAATCGTGGCCGAAAGGCTTTTCGACCATCAATCTGGCGCCCCGCGCGGTGCCGGATTGTTCGAGCCCCTGGACGACGGTTTCGAACATGGTGGGCGGCACTGCCATGTAATGCAGCGGCCGCTGCGCCGAGCCGAGCGCCGCCTTCAATCTCTCGAATGTCGCCGGATCTCGATAGTCGCCGCTGACAAAGCGCAGCAGCGAGGCGAGCCTGGCGAACACCTTGTCGTCGACGCCGCCCAGCGCATTGACGACGCCGTCGCGGGCACGGTCCACCAGCTTGCCAAGATCCCAGGGATCGAATGCGACGCCGATCACCGGCTCGCTCAGCGTCCCCTTGGCGACCATGTGATAGAGGGCCGGAAATATCTTCTTGTGCGCAAGGTCGCCGGTCGCCCCGAAAAGCACCAGCGTGTCGGATCTCTCCTGGCTCATCCCGTCACTCCCGCCCTCACGCCTTCGGCTTTTCGACATGGCCGCCGAAAGCGTAGCGCATGGCGGACAAGAGCTTGTCGGCAAAGGCGGATTCGCCTTGCGAGGAGAAGCGGTCGAACAGCGCCGAGGAGAGCACCGGCGCCGGAACGCCGGTGTCGATCGCGGCCTTCAAGGTCCAGCGGCCTTCGCCGGAATCGGAGACGCGGCCGCCGAACTGGGCGAGCGACGGATCGTTCTTCAGCGCGCCGGCGGTGAGATCGAGCAGCCAGGAGCCGATGACGCTGCCGTGGCGCCAGACTTCGGCCACGGCGGGCAGGTCGATGTCGAACTGATAGTATTGCGGGCTTTCGAGCGGGCTGGTTTCGGCGTCCGCCGTGCGGGCGCGCTTGCCGGCATTGGCCGATTTCAGGATGTTGATGCCCTCGGCGTAGGCGGCCATGACCCCGTATTCGATGCCGTTATGAACCATCTTGACGAAATGGCCAGCGCCGCTCGGCCCGCAATGCAGATAGCCGTAAGGCGCGGTTCCGCCGTCTTTCGGCGGCTTGGAGCCCGGGTCGGCGCCCGGCGCCAGCGTGGCGAAGACGGAATCCAGGTGTTTCACGGCTTCGTCGGGGCCGCCGATCATCAGGCAGTAGCCGCGCTCCAGCCCCCAGACGCCGCCGCTGGTGCCGACATCGACGAAATTGATGCCCTTGGTCGCCAGCTTCGCCGCCTGGTCGACGGCGTCGTGATAATAGGAATTGCCGCCGTCGATGATGATATCGCCCGGCTCCATCAGCGCCGCAACCTGGTCGACGATCCTGCCGGTGATCGCCGCCGGCAGCATCAGCCAGGCGCAGCGCGGCTTGGCGAGCTTGGCGACGAACTCCTCCAGCGAGGCGGCGCCGATGGCGCCGTCCTTGACCATGCCGGCGACACTTGCCGAATTGATGTCGTAGACGACGCATTCGTGGCCGTCGCGCATCAGGCGGCGCACCATGTTGGCGCCCATCCTGCCCAGTCCCATCATTCCGATCTGCATGGTGTTATCCTAATAGCTTGAGGAAAGAACCTTACTGGCTATCCGAAGGATCGATGCCGACGGTGAAGTCGACATTCTCCCAACGGCTGGCTTCCGGCCAGAAAAATGTGAAGACGACCGTCGATCCCGGCTGCAGGCCGTCGACATCCAGGTCAACCAGGTGGACGCCGAAGGCGTTCTCCACCGTGTTGTCGTCGCGCACCGTCAGCCACTTGTCGCTACTCCAGTGAACCACGCCGCGCGCCGCAAGTTCCACGCGCAGGAGCTTGCCGGCGGGAAGAGAGCGGATCTTGTTGTTGAAGCGCCATGTCCTGAACGGCGACACGGTCTTGCGCTTGATGTAGCGCTCGACGCCCTGCGGCGGCATGTCGAAGACCTTGCCGTCGCGCAGCGAGCGCAGCAGCTTGATGTGCTCGGCATGCGCCCAGACCAGCGGCATGGCGCTGCCCGATGGCGCGCCGAGCCGCAATTCGCGCTCCGGCAGGTCGGGTCTGTCCCAGACCTGCTCCGGCAGCAGGCCGCCTGCACCGGCAGAGCGCTCGAAGGTCTCGAGCAGCTCGGCCGCTTTGCCGGGTCGCCCGGCGGCCAGCTCGTAATGCGCGCGCTCGCCGGCGAGCAGCGGCCAGGGCCGGCCCCGGCCGGTGCCGTCGAAGGGCGAACCATCCTCATGCTCGCCATAGCCGTCGCCGGTATAGCGGTACCAGAGCGGGCCCTGCGGCAACTCGCAGCGCAGAAGCGCGTCGATGGCTTTGACCGTGTTCACGATGCGCGCATCGTCGGCGGCTCTCAGTCCGAAGCGGACCAGCGCCAGCGCGTCGGGACTTATGATGGCCTCGGCCGGCCGATGGCTATCGCCGGGCGGGCGGTTCTTGATCGGCACGAAACCGTCCTTCGGCGAAGCGGCGCCAGCACCGTCGGGCGGTGTGATGCGGACATGGTAGCCGTCGATGCCCTCCCTGGCGCAGAGTTCGGTGCCGGTGACATAGGTCCAGCGCTCGATCTGGTCGTTCCAGCAGTCGGCCGTCTCGCGCAGATAGTTTGCCGGTTCATTTTTGCCGCAAGCATCCAGCATGTCAGCCGCCGCAAGCAGCGCCGCGATCTCGACGGCCAGCGTGAACGGGCTGTAGCCGGCGTCCTCTTCCCAGCGGTCCTCGCCGGTGACCGGGCCGTTGCGCACCACATAGGAAGCCGCGCTTTCGATCATGGCTAGGAAGTCGTCGAGCTTCGCGCGCGGCAGATGGCCCGCGCGGCGGAGCGCGTCGGCAAGCAGCAGCGGAAAGGCGCATTCGTCCATCTGGATGCCAGGCCAGTAGGGCGTGCCGCTCACCCAGTAGTTCTGCGGCCAATGACCGTCCGCCTGTTGGATCGAGCGGAGATAGGTGAGGACATCGAGCGCCTGCCTGGCGTCGCCGGCTGCAAGGAAGCCCCCCGCCGTTTCGACCAGGTCGCGCGGCCAGACCAGATGGTAGCCGCCGAGATCGTCGTCGCCCTTGTTGAAGCCCCAGGGGATCGATAGACTGGCGACTGCGGCTCCAGGCCTGGCGATCGACAGATGCGAGGCAAGCACCGCGGTACTGACGCGGTAGGTATTCAGGCCGGAGGCGGCTTGCCTGTCGAGCGTCTCCAGGCCGGACTGGAAATTCCGCCAGCTGGCGGCATAGGTTTCGGCGGCCGCATCGAAACCGTCCTTCAGGCTGGCCAGCGCGGCTTCAGCCGCCTCTTCCGGCGAGGCGCCGAAGCCGAGCGCCAGCAATGCGGTGCCCTTGCCTGTCGAGAAGCCGATCTCGCCGGTCAGCGCCACATTGCCATCCTTCGTGCGCTCAGCGGCAGGATCGAGCGCGCCGCCATTCCGCAGCTGCTGCCAGCCGTCCGAGAAACCGACATAGCCGGCCGAGCATGCGCCCCAGGGCCGCGAGGCTGCAAGCGCGAGCGAGACGCCGCGGCCTGACGCAAAGAGAACACGCTGCCCCTTGTGCTCGCCGACCCAGGCGGTGTTGCCCATGCCGCGATTGACGAGATGCGGCGCGAGCAGCGCGTAGACCTGGTAGTCCGAGGCTGAGCCTTCGAGCGCCGCGAATGTGATTTCCTGCAGCAGAACAGGCCGTTTCGAATCCGTAACGATGCGCTTTTCAATCCGATAGGAGCCATTGACCGCCGTGTTGACCAGGCGATAGCCGGGGACGCCGGCTTCGAATGGCTCGACAAGGTGGGCGGCATCGCGTTTCTCTTCCGAGAAATAGCCATCGGGACCGGTTATGATCAGCCCCAGGTCGCGCGTGCAGGCGCTGTCGAGGCGGGGATAATAGACCTCGTTCAATATGCCGTGACTGAGGGTGAACCAAAGTGGGCTGTTCGCTGAAAGCCCGGTGCCGGCGCCGCTCTTGGCGCTTGACGTCCAGCGCGCGGGACTTCCCGGGGCGCCCTGAGCAACGGTCGGCGTCACTGCCATCGATTGGCCTCCTGCGGCCGTTCCTAGACCAGGAGCCGGCGGCTTTTCAATCGCCGCACCCGAAGTTGATCGGGCTCGGGTCGCTTGACCCATCGTTGACAGCGGCGCCGTCAAGCGCTCACTATTTCTCGGGCAGGGAGGAACTGCGGAAAACAGGATCGAGGCCGCGCGGCGCGGCTTGGCTGTCGTTCCACGGCATTCATCAGGGCGAAAAGGGAGGAGACATGTCTGAGGTATCTCCCCAGCTAATCGATCGGCTGCTCGCAATCTCGCGGGCGCTCGCCGGCCATATCGATCCGGGCTCCGCGTTCCGCGCGACAGCGATCGAAATCGGCACGCTCATCCCGCACGACCATATCGATCTGGCGGTGTTGTCGCTCGATGGGCGCATGCATGCCTGCTACGAGGCCGGCTTCCATACCAGCTGGAGCGATCTGGCGCAGCATCCGGTCGAGGGCAGCCCGATCCGGCGCGTGCTGTGGGGCGACACGCCTTATCTGCTGACCGACAATGCACTTCTCGACGACCGATTCCACTTCGAGGGAGCGTTCGACGGGCCGATCTTCGCCGCCAAGCTGCGGAGCCGCATCATCGTGCCGCTGCGGGCACGCGGCAGCGTCATCGGCGCGCTCAACATCAGCCGGCACAAGACCGGCTGCTACTCGCAAGAGGACGTCGAGATCGCTCAGCAATGCGCTGACCTCATCGGGCCCTATATGTTCGCGCTGATCCAGACGGAGGAAGCGCGCCGCGCCATGCTCGCCGAAAGCGAGGCGCGCAACCGGGCGGAACTGCTGAGAGTCGGCGCCTCGCAACTGACCGAGGGTATGGAGCGCGAGCGCCGCCGCATGGCCATGGACCTGCACGACCAGACGCTCGCCGACCTTGCCCGCATAGCACGTCAGGTTTCTGCGTTCCGCAGCCGGGGCGTGGCGCGGACGGCCCAGCTTGCCGATCTCGAGCAGGAGGTGGCGGGCTGCCTCGCGGAGCTGCGCCACATCGTCGACGACATGCGGCCGAGCGTCCTGGAACTGTTCGGCCTGCGCGACGCGGTCGAGGCACATCTCAACCGCAGCGTTGCCAGGGCCAAGCCGCCGATCGCGGTGCGCATCGCCGACACCAGCGACGGCAGCGCCGACGGCCTGTCGGAAACACTTCGCACCGCGCTCTATCGCATCGTGCAGGAAGCCATCAACAATGCGGTCCGTCATGCCGCGCCAAGCCGCATCGAGGTGCAGCTGGCGTCGACGGCAACCACATTCAACGTGACCGTCACCGACGACGGGCATGGCTGCGGCGCGATCGATCCCGCCGCTCAAGGCGGCATCGGCCACATGCACACGCGAGCGGCCCTTGTCGGGGCGCGGCTGCGTTTCGAGCCGGCCGACCGCAAGGGCGGCACCAGGGTCGTGATCGAGATCGATCGCGAGTCCGCCGAGGCCGAGGCGGCGGCGTGCGGCACCGCGATAACCGAAGCTCAGCCGGTGGCGGAGGCAGTCTGATGCTGGTCATGATCGCCGAAAATGACGGGCTGCACCGCACCTTCGCGCGGCGGACCGTCGAGCAATTGTGGCCCGGCGATGTCGAGGTGATCGAAGCCGGCGACGGCGAGGACGCCATCAATCTTGCGGCGGAACGGCAGCCGCCGCATGTCGTGCTCGACCTGCAACTGCCCAAGGCGACCGGAATCGAGGTGGCGCGCGCCATCTGGAGCCAGCGCGCCGGCACGCATATCCTGTTCTGGTCCAACTTCGCCGACGAGGCCTATGTGCGCGGCGTGGCGCGCATCGTGCCGCCGGGGTCGGTCTATGGCTATGTGCTGAAATCGGCGACGGAAGAAGGCATGCGCTCGGCGCTGCGGGGCGTGTTCCGCGAGGGGCATTGCATCATCGACCGCGAGATCCGCGGCATCCAGCACCGCGTCCAGGACCGGTTCGAGGGCATCACCGACGGCGAATATGAAAGCCTGATCGACATCGCGCTCGGCCTCACCGACCGAGCGATCGCGGCGCGGCGCGGCCTGTCGATCCGCGGCGCGCAGAGCCGCATCAAGCATGTCTATGACAAGCTCGGAATAGTGCCGCCGGAGGAAGGCGTTGGCGAGGCGTCGGTGTTCAATTCGCGCACCCGCGCGATCTATCTGGCCATGGCGCGCGGCCTGATCAACATCGATGCGCTGCGGCGCGAGCAGGAGCAGCTCGACGCCTGGCTCGCGCAGGCAACGCCGTTGCAGGAGCAGTAAGCCCCGTCAATGGGTCAACAGGCTCAGCTTGAATGCTGATTGCTCTTGGCCCTCAGAACGATCGGCTCGGTCTCGATCAATCGAAGCGACCTGACCATATCAGCCGTCCGCGGCTTGTATTTGAGAAAGTGCGGCGCGGTCAGGTGGGCGTGGTAGGCGGAATGATCGACGTAGCATTCGATGACGCGCACCGTTTCGGGCGAACCTTTTATCGAGACCGCGTGCAGGAACAACACGCCGGGCTCGTTCTGCACCGAGGCCTCGATCTCTTCGGCGAGCAAGGCCCTGAAGCTTTCGAGCTGGGATGCCTCGATCTCCAGTTCCGCAATCCGCACGATCGGCCTGCCGCATCTCTCTGCCATCCATGGTTCTCCTGTCTGCAGCCGTGGATGCCGGTGCCGACTGTGCAAAACCACAGTCGGTGCTGCGCTTAGACCGCTATCGCCCGGTCCGCGTCCCGACTAGCTTTTGTCCTACAAAAACAAAAATCCCGGGGAAGCGCTCATGCCGTTCGTCAGCATACGGATACTCGAGGGTCATTCGCAAAAGCGCAAGAACGAGATCTCTCGCCGGGTCACCGAGGCGATCAGCGAGGTCGCCGGACTGCCGATGGACGCGATCTGGGTGGTGATCGAGGACGTGCCGGGCAGCGACTGGTTCGTCGCCGGCAAGCCGGTGCGGGAACCCAAGAGCCCGTGATGTCGATCCCGGCGCGCGCCCGTCATTCCGGCTTTGATGACGTCGTCGGCAATGCGGCGATGGAGCGGCTCGCCACCGGCTACGGCTTCATCGAAGGTCCGGTGTGGCATCCCTATGAGAAATGGCTGGTCTTTTCCGATATTCCGCAAAGCCGCATGTACCGGCGCAGCGCTTCCGGCGAAATCGCGGCGTTCCGCGACCCGAGCCACATGGCCAACGGCAACACGCTCGACCGACAGGGGCGGCTGGTGACCTGCGAGCACGCTAGCAGCCGCGTTACCCGCGCCGAGCCGGGCGGCACCACGACCGTTCTCGCCACGCATTACCAGGGCAAGCAGCTCAACAGCCCGAACGACATTGTCGTTGCTACTGGAGGCTCGATCTATTTCACCGATCCGACCTACGGCCGAGCGGAATTCTACGGCGTGCCGAGGCCGCAGGAACTGTCCTACCAGGGTGTCTACCGGATCGACGGCGACGGCGCCGGGCTGACGTTGCTTGCCGACGATTTCGCGCAGCCCAACGGGCTCTGCTTCTCGCTCGATGAATCGCGGCTCTTCGTCAACGATACCACGCGCGGCCACATCCGTGTGTTCGGCGTCGAATCCAATGGTGACCTCAATGGCGGCGCCGTATGGGCTGTGACCGAGGGCGATGCGCCAGGCGCGCCGGATGGGATGAAGATCGACAGCCGCGGCAACCTCTATTGCACCGGCCCGGGCGGCATCCATGTCTTTGACGCGTCGGGCGATCTCCTCGGCGTCATCGCGACGCCGGAAGATTGTGCCAATTTCACCTTCGGCGACGAGGACCTGCGGAGCCTCTACATCGCCGCGTCGACGTCGCTCTACCGGCTGAGGGTACGGGTGCCGGGATTGAGGCTGTTTTGAGCGGGACCGTTCGCGCTCAGATCGGATGGGAGTGAAGCCGGCCCGCAGGGGCCGGTGGGAAGTGCAGCAGTCAACACATCTGGGAGGATAATGACATGAAGAAACTACTGGTCTTGAGCGCCTTTGCAGCCATGCTCGCCTCGGGCACCGCGCTTGCCGACACGAGCGGCAAGAAGATCGCCTTCTCCAACAACTACGCCGGCAATTCGTGGCGCCAGGCGATGCTCGACAGCTACGCCATCGTCACCAAGAAAGCGGTCGAGGACAAGGTGGTGGCGGCGGCGGATGTCTTCACCACCGCCGACAAGGAAGTGCCGACGCAAGCCGCGCAGGTGCAGAACCTGATCCTGCAGGGCTATGACGCCATTGTCATCAACGCCGCCTCGCCGGATGCGCTGAACGGCGCCATCAAGCAGGCCTGCGACGCCGGCATCGTGGTCGTTTCCTTCGACGGCATCGTGACCGAGCCTTGCGCCTACCGCGTCGTCGTCGACTTCAAGGACATGGGCAGGCAGGAAGTCGAGCAGATGGCCAAGTTCCAGCCGAAGGGCGGCAATTTGCTGGAAATCCGCGGGCTGGCAGGCACCTCGATCGACGATGCTATCCACGCCGGTATCCTCGAAGGCGTCGCCGCCCATCCCGAGTTCAAGATCGTCGGCTCGGTGACCGGCGACTGGGACCAGACCACGGCGCAGAAAGCGGTGGCGACCATCCTGCCGTCGCTGCCGGAGATCGTCGGCGTCGTCGACCAGGGCGGCGACGGCTATGGAGCCGCGCAAGCGTTCGCCGCCGCCGGCAAGCCGCGTCCGACCATCATCATGGGCAACCGTCAGGACGAGCTGAAGTGGTGGAAGGAGCAGAAGGACAAGGACGGCTACCAGACCTGGTCGGCCTCGATCGCGCCCGGCGTGTCGACGCTCGCCTTCTGGGTGGCGCAGCAGGTGCTCGACGGCCGCAAGGACGTGCCGCACGATCTGCTGGTGCCGTATCTCGCCTTCACCCAGGACAATTTCGAGGCCGCGCTGCCGAAGATCAAGGAAGGCGGCGTCGCTACCCACGAATACACCCAGGAAGACGCGATCGCGGCCATCAAGGCCAACATCAAGCAATAGCGGCGCGACGTTGCCAGCCGCATCGCCGACCGGATATCGTTGAGGATGCTCCAGGCTATTGCAGACATCGTCAGGCTGGACGGCGCCGAAAAGCACTTCGGCGCCGTCCGCGCGCTCAACGGCGTCGACTTCCATGTCGGCGCCGGCGAATGCGTCGGGCTGGTCGGGCACAATGGCGCCGGCAAGTCGACGCTGATGCATATGGTTGCGGGCACGCTGCGGCCCGATGGCGGGCAGATCGCGGTGCGCGGCAACCAGGAAGCGAGCTATTCCGTGGCGCGCGCGCTCGAGCTCGGCATACGCTGCGTGTTCCAGGAGCTGTCGCTCTGCCCAAACCTCAGCGTCGCCGAGAACACGCGCATCAACCATCCCTCGCTCAGCGGGCTCGGCTGGCGGCGCAAGGCCGCCGATCTCATCCAGGCCAAGCTCGACGAGATCTTTCCCGACCACGGCATCGCGGCGGACGACATTGCCGGCGATCTTTCGATCGGACGCCGGCAGATGGTCGAGGTGGCGCGCGCCTTCACGCTGACCCGCGAGCCGCTGCATCTGGTCATCCTCGACGAGCCGACCTCGTCGCTCGATGCGCATACGGCCGGCCAGCTGCTTTCATTCGTGCGCCGCTTCGTCGCCGCGGGCGGCAGCTGCATCCTGATCTCCCATGTGCTGGGCGAGGTGCTGCAGAATGCCGACCGCATCGTGGTGATGCGCGACGGCAAGGTGGTCGCCGCCGAGGCCGCAAGCGCGTTCGACCGGGACAAGCTGGTCGCCGCGATGGGCGGCGCCGGGGAACATCAAAAGGCCGCCGCCGAGACCCGCAAGGTCGCGGTCGGGGCGCTAAGGGTGCGGGCGCGCCCGGCGCGGCAGCAGGATGGCAAGGAGCTTGTCGCCCGCGCCGGCGAGATCATCGGCCTTGCCGGACTCGCGGGGCATGGCCAGACGGACCTGCTGCTCGCGATCTTCTCGGCCGCCTCGCGCGCCAGGGCCGGCATCGAAGTGACGGCGCCGGTGGCGCTGGTCGCCGGCGACCGCCAGGCGGACGGCATCTTCGCGCAATGGTCGATCGCGCAGAACATCGGCATCCGCTCGCTTCAGCGCCTGCGCGACGGCCTGCTGATCTCGCCGCAGCGCGAGGCGGAGCTGGCCGAATTCTGGAAGAAGAAGATCGGCATCCGCACGCCGGACATGAACAACAACATCTATTCGCTGTCGGGCGGCAATCAGCAGAAGGCGCTGTTTGCGCGCGCGCTCGGCTCCGATGCCGAGATCGTGCTGATGGACGATCCGATGCGCGGCGTCGACATCGGCACCAAGCTCGAAGTCTACGACCTCGTGCGCGAGGAAGCCGGAAAGGGCCGCACCTTCCTCTGGTACACGACCGAAACCGAAGAGCTCGACAATTGCGACCATGTCTATGTCTTCAAGAACGGCCGCATCGTCGCCAATCTTGGACGCGACGAACTGACGGAGGAGAAGATCATCCAGTCCTCGTTCGGCGACACGGCCTGAGATGACGGCGATCGCTCCCGGCACGCTCCCCAAATCCTCGCGCGGGAGCGCGGCCCGCGCACGCACGCTGCGCAGCCTGCTGCCGGCGCTGTCGCTGGCGCTGGTGCTGATGGCCATCGCCTGGCTCAATCCGCGCGCCATCAGCTATTTCGGCTTCAATCTAATGCTGAACCTGGCGATCCCGATCGCGCTGGCGACGATCGCGCAGATGTTCGTCATCGCCGGCAATGAGCTCGATCTCTCGATCGGCACTTTCGTCGGCTTTGTCGGCTGCGTCACCGCCACCTGGCTCAGGGATGCGCCGTTCATCGGTGTCGCTGTGCTGCTCGGTTCAATCGGCGTCTACGCGCTGCTCGGCGCGCTGATCCATCTGCGCAACCTGCCCTCGATCGTGGTGACGCTCGGCATGAGCTTCGTCTGGCAGGGGCTGGCTATCCTCATCCTGCCGAAGCCGGGCGGCAAGGCTCCGGACTGGCTGCTGGCGATCATGTCTTTCAAGCCGCCCTATATCCCGTTCCCTATCCTGGCGGCATTGCTCATCGCGGCGATCGTGCATCTTGGCCTGATGCGCACTTCATATGGCGTCATCCTGCGCGGTTCCGGCGGCAATGCCGCGGCGCTCAGGCGCGCCGGCTGGTCGCTGCTCAAGACAAAGATCGTGCTCTTCGCGTTGACCGGCCTGTTCGGCGTGCTTTCCGGCATGGCGCTGATCGGCATCACCACTTCGGCCGACGCCAATATCGGCAACGGCTACACGCTGCTTTCGATTGCCGGCGTCATCCTTGGCGGCGGCGAGTTCGTCGGCGGCCGGGTGTCGCCGATCGGCGCGGTCATCGGCGCGCTGACGCTGGCTTTGGCCGCCTCGCCGCTCTTGACCTTCATGCACATCCCGCCCGATTGGCAAGTGGCCGCCAATGGCGCGATCCTGATCATCGTGCTGGCGGCCCGGGTGCTGATCAGCCGCAGGGAGAGGTGAACGATGACCTCGGTCCGGATGCTGCTTGAAAAACCCTGGCTCTGGTCCTTCGTCGGCGCCGTTCTCGTGTGGGTGGCAACCGTCGCCTTCACCGGCGGCTATGGCGCCGGCGGTATGGTCACGGCGGCACTTTCGCTTGCCGTCTTCACCGTCATCGTCGGCGTCGGCCAGATGTTCGTCATCACGCTCGGCCCCGGCAATGTCGACCTGTCGCTGCCCGCCAATATCGGACTGGCGAGCGCGGTGGCGATGAAGGTTATGGGCGGCAGCGATTCGATGATCGTCGTCGGGCTGTTGGCGGCGCTCGCCTGCGGCGCGGCGATCGGCGCCATCAACTATCTGCTGATCTGGGCGCTCAGGATTCCGCCGATCATCGCGACGCTGTCGGCGAGCTTCATCATCCAGTCGGTCGACATCAGCTACGGGCGCGGCCTGCAGATCAAGCCGCCGCCTGGCTTTGCCGATTTCACCAACTGGCAGGTGCTGGGGATCCCGGTGCTGGCGATACTGACGGTGGTCTTCACCATCGCCGCGGCGCTGGCGCTGCAGCGCATGATCTATGGCCGCTCGGTGCTGGCGATCGGGCAGAACATCCGCGCCGCCTGGCTCGCCGGCGTCAATGTCGGCCGCATCCGCTTCCTCACCTACACGCTGTGCGGCGCGCTGGGTGGCATCGACGGCGCGCTGCTTGCCGGCTATTTCCGCGGCGCCAATGTCGATATCGGCAATGAATATCTGCTCGCCTCCATCGCGGTCGTCGTCATCGGCGGCACCTCGGTCGCCGGCGGCAAGGCCAACGTGCCCGGCGTCTGGGGCGCCGGCCTGTTCCTGGTGCTTTTGCTCACCATGCTCAACACCTTCGGCGTCAGCGCCGGCGTGCGGCTGGTGCTGACCGGGCTGATCATCGTCGGGGTGATCACGGCGGCGGGTGGCGAGAAGGCTGTGCGGTGACAAGTCGCGAGGAGGGGGTCGCTCTGCGGGGTCTCTCCAGCCAAATTTGACCATGTGGACAAAGGTCGGGCGTCGTTCCATAGTCCTCCCGTCTGACATGTTTTGAACGGCCGGCTCGACACGGTCGTCGAGCAGAGGGGATTTCAATGGAAAACGATCATCGCAAAACGCAACGCGCCGGCCTGTCGCGACGCAATGTGCTGGAACTCGGCGCCCTCGGGCTGACCGCGGCGGCGCTGCCCGGCGTGGCCTTCGCCAAGGACAAGAAGCTGAAGGTGGCGGCGATCTTCGCGACGCCGATCGAGGAGCCCTGGGACAACCAGATCCATGTCGCCCTGCAGAAGGCCGAGAAGGAACTGGGCATCGAATACAAATGGTCGGAGAAGGTGCAGACCGCCGACTTCAGCCGCGTGATGCGCGAATATGCGCAAGGCGGCTACCAGTTGGTGCTGGGCGACGCCTTCGCCGCCGAGCGCGAATCGCGGCGCACGGCAAAACAGTTCCCGAAGACGGCCTGGCTGTTCGGCTCCGGCGCCGGGCCTGCGGAACCCAATTTCGGCGTCTTCGACAACTGGATCCACGAGCCGGCCTATCTCTCCGGGCTGATCGCCGGCAAGATGTCGAAGTCGGGCACGATCGGCGCTGTCGCGGCAATGGGCATTCCGGAAGTGAACCGCCTGGTCAACGCCTTCTTCGCCGGCGCCAAGGAGGTCAATCCAAACATCAAGCGGAAGGTCGCCTTCATCGGCTCCTTCTTCGATCCGCCGAAGGCCAAGGAGGCCGCGATCGCGCAGATCGATGCCGGCGTCGACGTCATCTATGCCGAGCGTTTCGGCGTCATCGAAGCGGCGGTCGAAAAGAAGATCTACGCCATCTCCAACATGTCCGATCAGTCGAGCCTCGGACCCGACACGGTGATCACCGGCCCGGTATGGAATATGTATCCGACGGTCGAGCAGGCGATCAAGCTGGTCAAGGCGGGCGTCTTCACCGCGCAGGACTATGGCGACTTCTCGCGCATGGCCAAGGGCGGCTCCGATCTCGCCCCCTATCATAAGTTCGAGAAGACGCTGCCGGCCGAGGTCAAGGACCTGGTCGCCAAGAAGAGAGCCGAGATCCTGGAAGGCAATTTCCGCGTCGACGTCGACGAGAACACGCCGGTGTCGGATTGACCAGTACCCTCCCCCTTGCGGGGAGGGGTGCCGAGCGAAGCGAGGCGGGAGGGGTCGTCTCAACCGCTCGACCTTGACGACTGAAGATGGAGCGCGTCGCGGGCGACCCCACCCGGCCCTGCAGGCCACCCTCCCCTCGAGGGGGAGGGATATTAGGAGCATCCTTGCCCGTCCCACTGATCGAAATGCGCGGCATCACCAAGAGCTTCGGCGCCGTCAAGGCGAACGAGGGCGTAGATCTCAGCGTCGCCCCCGGCGAGATCCTTGGCCTGCTCGGCGAGAACGGCGCCGGCAAGACGACGCTCATGAACGTGCTGTTCGGCGCTTATGCGCCGGATGCCGGCGAGATCCTGGTCGAGGGCAGGCCGGTCGCCATCCACAATTCGGCCGATGCACTCGCGGCCGGCATCGGCATGGTGCATCAGCATTTTCATCTGGCGCCGCGGCTGACGGTGCTGGAAAACCTCTTGATCGGCATTGCCGGCAAGTCCGGCCGCATCGACCGCACGGGCGGGCTGGCGCGGCTGAAGGAGATCGGCCGCCAACATGGCTTACATCTCGATCCCGGCCTGCCGGTCTCGGCGCTCTCGATCGGCGAGCAGCAGCGGCTGGAAATCATCAAGGCGCTGTTTCGCGGCGCCAGGCTCCTGATCCTCGACGAGCCGACGGCGGTGCTGGCGCCCAGCGAGGTCGATGGCCTCTTCGCCGCGCTGCGCTCGATGGCGGCGCAAGGGCTCGGCATCATCTTCATCTCGCACAAGCTCAACGAAGTCAGGGCGCTCACGCATCGTTGCGTCGTGCTTCGGCATGGCAAGGTCGCCGGCCGCGTCGATCATCCGGCAGGAACCACCTCGGCCGAGATGGCCAAGCTGATGTGCGGCCACGAAATCATGCCGCCGATCAAGGAGGTCTCGACGCCGGGCGCGCCCGTGCTGACGCTCGACGGCGTTTCCACCTCAGGTCATGGCGGCACGCCGCTGCGCGAGGTCTCGCTCTTTGTCCGCGCCGGCGAGATCCTCGGCGTTGCCGGCGTCTCCGGCAATGGCCAGCGGGCGCTGGCTGATGTGATCTCCGGCATGCTGTCGCCGAGTGCCGGTTCGATGACGATAGCCGGCAAAGCAGTTGCACAATTTTCGCCGCGGGCGCTGCAGGCGCTCGGACTCGGCCGCATCCCGGAAGACCGGATGACGACCGGGCTGGTCACCAACCTGCCTTTAGCCGACTCCATGGTGCTGCCCCGCATCGGCACCGAGGCCTTCAGCCGCATGGGGCTGCTCGATCCGGTGGCGATCCGCGCCTTCGCCGAAGCGCAGATCAAGGCCTATGACATACGCTGTCCCGGCCCCATGACGCGCGCCGGCGCGCTTTCCGGCGGCAATCTGCAGAAGGCGCTTTTGGCGCGCGAGCTCGCCTTCGACCCGAAGGTGCTGATCGTTTCGCAGCCGACGCGCGGCCTCGACATCGGCGCTGCACGGTTCATCCACGAAAAATTCCTGGCCATGCGGGCGAAGGGTTGCGGGATCATCGTGATTGGCGAGGATCTCGAGGAATTGCTGATGCTCTGCGACCGCATCACGGTGATGTATGAGGGTCGCATCGCCGGCACGCTTTCCGGCCCGGAGGCCACCGTCGCGAGGCTTGGGCTGCTGATGACCGGCGCGGAGGGGAGGGCGTAGAGCTATGGAATTGCCTCGGGAGCACGCCTGATGTTCCGTCTCGAAGTCCGCAGCTCGACGCCGGCCTGGTTCAATCTCGCACTACCGCTACTCGCCATCGCCGTCGCGCTGGTTTTGTGCAGCGGTCTCATCGCCGTCGCCGGCGCCGGTGTCATCGAAGCCTATGGCGTGATGCTCTCGGCCTCGCTCGGCGACAGCTACGCAATCACCGAGACGCTGGTGCGCGCCGCGCCGATGATCTTCACCGGCCTTGCGGTGGCGATCGCCTTCCGCGCCAAATTCTGGAACATCGGGGCCGAAGGCCAGCTGCTGGCCGGCGCGGTTGCGAGTTGTGCCGTAGGCGCCATCCCGATGCCAGGACCGCTCGCCATCCTGCTGATGGCGCTGGCCGGCGCGGCGGCCGGCGCCCTCGTCGCGCTGGTGCCGGCGACGTTGCGCGTCAAATTCAAGGTCGACGACGTGGTCAGCTCGCTGCTGCTCAACTCGGTCATCTATTACGCGCTGATGGCGCTGATCGAGGGGCCGTGGAAGGACACCTTTTCCGGTTATCCGATCTCGCCGCCAATCGAGGATTCCGCCAATTTCCCGGTGCTGATCGAAGGCACAAGGCTGCATATCGGCGTCGTCGTGGCGCTGATCGCAGCGCCCGTTTGCTGGTTCCTGATCGCGCGCACCACGCTCGGCTTCCGCATCCGCGTCACCGGCGAGAATACGGAGGCGGCCCGCTATGGCGGCATCAATACCCAGCGCGTGCTGCTCTCCACCGCGCTGCTTTCCGGCGCGCTGGCCGGACTGGCCGGCGTCGGCGAGGTTGGTGGCGTCCATTTCCAGGTGATGAGCGACATCTCGCCGGGCTACGGCTATTCCGGCATCGTCGTCGCGATGCTCGCCAGGCTCAATCCGCTCGGCGTCGTGCCGGCCGCGATCTTCCTTGCCGCGGTCATGACCGGCGCCGAGGCGATGTCGCGCGCGACCGGCGTGCCGGCCTTCCTCAGTGAGGTCATCCAGGGTACAGCGCTGCTTGCGATGCTGGTGGCGCTGCTCTTCACCGCCTATCGCATCCGCCGCGTGGGGGCGTCCGCATGAGCGCGGTGTTAGAGCAGATTTTTCAGGTCGGCTTTCTCGCCGCCATCATCCGTATCGCCACACCGCTCGCCTTCGCCACGCTAGGCGAGATGTTTTCCGAGCGGGCGGGCGTGCTCAATCTCGGCATTGAAGGCATCATGCTGTTGGCGGCCATGGCCGGCTTCACCGCCGCGAGCCTGAGCGGCAGCCTGTGGCTGGGCGTGCTGGTGGCCGTGCTTGTCGGGGCGGCGATGGGCGCGGTGCATGGGCTGTTCACGGTGGTCTTGGGCCTCAGCCAGCATGTCTGCGGCATCGGAGTGACGCTGTTCTGCTCTGGGCTCGCCTATTTCCTCTACCGGCTGATCTTCGGCCAGCAATCGGTGCCGCCCAGCATCAAGGGCTTTCAGCCGGCGCCGATCCCCCTGCTGTCGGACATTCCGATCCTGGGGCCGGCGGTGTTCAACCAGTTCACGCTGGTTTATCTCGCGATCATCGCCGTTCCGTTTGCCGCCTTCGTGCTCTACCGCACGCCCTGGGGGCTGTCGGTGCGCATGGTCGGCGAGAACCCGCGCGCGGCGGATTCCGCCGGCGTCAGCGTGATCGCCACGCGCTTCCAGGCCGTGATCCTCGGCGGCGCGCTGATGGGTCTTGCCGGCGCCTTTCTCACCATGGCGCAGTTCAACGCCTTCACCTTCGGCGTGGTGTCGGGGCGCGGCTGGGTGGCGATCGCGCTGGTGGTGTTCGGCCGCTGGGACCCGTGGCGTTCGGCGGGCGCGGCATTGCTCTTTGCCTTCGTCGACGCGCTGCAGCTCAGGATGCAGGCCAGCGGCCTCGGGCACATCCCTTACGAAGCCTTCCTGATGCTGCCCTTCATCTTCACCATCGTCGCCATGGCCTTCATTTCGCGCAACGCGGTCGCGCCTTCGGCGCTGCTGAAGCCGTTTCGACGCGAGGAACGGTAGGTAGATTCTTTCCTCGACGGTTGCAAGGTGGTTCCCCCAACGGATCAAGGTGCAAGAACCTTCCTGCACCGCCAAGGGTCGACCCCCCACTCCGTCGAGCTGCGCTCGACACCTCTCCCCCGATCGACGGGGTAGAGGAAGGGCGCCCAGCTTGGGACGCCTCAGATCGCCGTGAAGGCGTTGTCGACGAACAGATGCGCGCCGTTGACGAAGCTCGATTCGTCGCTCGCCAGGAACAGCGCCGCCTTGGCCACTTCCTCCGGCTCGCCGATGCGGCCCTGTTGCGCGGCCATGGCGGCATCGGAAACATCGACGCCGAGCTTCCCGAGGTCGGCGACCTCGCGCATTCCGTGCGGCGTGCGGATGAAGCCGGGACAGATGGCATTGCAGCGGATGTTGCGATCGCGGAACTCCACCGCGATGGCACGCGCGAACATGTGGCAGGCGCCTTTAGTGGTGTCATAGAGCACTTCGTTCGGCGTCGCTGCCACCGCCGAGATCGACGAGGTGCAGACGATCGAGCCGCCGCCGGCGGCGATCATGCCGGGCAGCACCGCGCGCGTCATCAGGAACATCGAGCGCACATTGACGGCGTGCAGCCAGTCCCATTCCTGCAGGGTCGTCTCCAAGAAGGGTTTAATCACGATGGTGCCGGCGTGGTTGAACAGCACGGTCACCGGCCCGAATTTTTCCGCGGCCGCCTTCGCCGCCGCCTCGACCTGCGCCTCGTCGGAAACGTCGGCTACGAAATGCTCCGCGACATGGCCGCGCGCGCGGATCGCCACGGCGGTCTTGCCGGCGGCCCCGCCATTGCGGTCGATGATCGCAACCTTGGCGCCTTCGGCGGCAAACAGCTCGGAAGCCGCTCCACCCATGCCCGTCGCGCCGCCCGAGATTATGGCGACCTTGCCCGCCAGCCTTCCACCCATGTTTTTCTCCCTGAGTCCTGTGAGACTATTTTGATGCTATCCCCTCGCGTACCGAATAGCCAAGCGCTTGAACGAGGCCGTTTGCCGCCGAAAAGCCGGAGCTACAGGCATTTTGTCGGATCCTCCCGGTGGCGCATCTCCGCACGTTTTTCGATCTCGGTGAGAATAAACGCCCCTCAAGTTGCCGTTTCCGAGGACGTCCTTCCAAAAACCGGCGCAAAATAGCACTCGACAAAGTCTACTAACTTTATAGATAATGGCCGAGAACGAGGTTCGACCATGACCTACATGCAGAATGCTCAGCGCAAGGGCCAGAGGCTGACCGCCGACCAGAGCTGGAGGCCCGCCTATGGCGGAACCTTCGCCTATCTCGTTTTCGCGCTGGCATTCGTGTTCACCGGCGCGGTGGTGCTTGGGATCATCCCCTGACAGAGCCGGGGGCCCTACGGCCCCGCCGTCCAAAAATCTGAGTTGGAGTAACCGGAGTAGATAACTGGCCGAGCGCCAGGGCGCGTCGGCGCGCCTGCGCGCATTGGATTGTTCGAGGTGGAGCGGGGCAAGCCAACGTGACGGAGGAGATGGCAATGCCGATCGAGTTCACGCATGTTCCCGGTAAGCCTGCGAATGGCAGCTTCTTCTACGATTTCGCCGAGACGGCGACCAAGCTGTCGCTGATCGAGGATGCGGGGTTCCGCAAGCTGGTGATCGACGATCCGGCCGGCCTGCTCGCCAACATGGACATCGCCGCGCAGACGCTCGACCGCACCCCGGCGCTGGAAGTGGTGCTGACGCACTGGGCCGGTGTGGTCGAGCCGGCGGTGGCGGCAAGGCAGCTCGCGGCGCTCGACCGCAGAGGCGGCGGCCGCCTGTCGCTCAGGATGCTGAGCGAGCCGCTCCAGGACAGTGATGCCGAGGCGCGGCCGGTCGGCCACAGCGTGGTGTGGCAACGCATCGACGAATATCTTGTGCTGCTGAAGCGGCTGTGGTCGAACGACAAGCCCTTCGACCATGAAGGCGCCTTCTACAGCGTCAAAGGCGGTTACGTGCCGCGCAAGGGCCCGCATGGCGGCAACCTCACCATCCGGCTTGGCGGCCAGTCCGGCACAGCGCTGAAGGTCGCCGGCCGGCATGCCGATATATTCGAGCTGGCGGCCGGCTCGCCGGACGAAGTCGCGCAGTTGATGCAGCGTGTGCGCGGCGCTGCAGCCGAGCACGGCCGCGCCGGCAGATTGCGCTTCGCGCTTCCCGTCCGCATTCGCCCCGAAGGCTGGTCCGGCGCCTCCGACCACAAGGCGGTCGAGGTCGCGGGGCCGCCGGCGCGGCTTGCGCTCTCGCTGTTGCCCTATGCCGCGCTAGGCATCGAGGAATTCATGATCGGCGGTATCGACCGTCCCAGCGAGATCGCGCGGATCGCGAGACGGTCACGCTGATCGCGAATTCGCTGGCTCGGTGCGACGCCGACACCCTGGCGCCAGGAACGTTCGCGTCGCGCTCGTTCACCGGGGCACACCTTCGGTGAAATCGCGGAGCGAGGTGAGACCGGCCGCTGCGGCTGCCGGTTTCATCAAGACGGGACATAGTGAAGACATTGATCAAGGTCACTGCGGTCGACATGGCTTGGCTCCGTCTGTCCTGGCGGCGGCGGCTAACCGTGAAGACGAAAGCGATGCCGGGAACGGAACGGTGCACGCAAAAAGATTTGTGACCGGCGGATTCTGCGATCCCGAAATCCCGATATCAATCCCGTTCTTCTGCGATCCGCGACAGCGCGGCGATGACCGCCTCCGAGCTCGCCAGCGCGCCGAAGACGCCGTCCTCGACCGTCACCATATGCAGCGCGGCTTCGTGCGCCCGGCCGTCGCCGCTGGCGCAGGCGTCCGCAATCGTCAGGCATTGGAAATTGCGGTCGCAGGCCCCGCGCAGCGTCGTGTGAACGCAGACATCGGTCGTGCAGCCGGTGAACATCAGATGGGTGATGCCGCGCGCCCTCAGCACCAGTTCCAGATCCGTATAGGTGAAGGCGCCGTTACAGGTCTTGTCGACAATGATGTCCTCGGGCCTGACTTCTATGTCGGCGACGATCTGGAAGCCTGGGCTGGAGCGCAGCAGGATATCGGTGCCGTCCAGTCCCGCCCGCTTGCGGCGCCATTTTTCGTAAGCCGTCATATCGGCCATGTCGGCGCGGTAGCCTTGCCTCGTATGGACGATTGCGAGGCCGGCGGCGCGCGCGGCCGCAATCAGCCGATTCACCGTCGGCAGAATGGCCCGCAGCGGCGAAGGGTCATAGCCTTTCCTGGCGAAATAGCCTGTCGGCGACAGGAAATCCGCCTGCAGGTCGATCACGAGCAGGGCGGTGTCTTGCGGCACCAGCCTTCCGTCATAGGGGAAGTCGAACGGGGTCGCCTTGATCATCGCCTGCTGCCTCGGTTGTGGCTGACATGGTGGCCCAGCGACGGCGTCGCAGTCCAGACCTCACGGCGTCCCCGGCTACCGGCGCGCGACCCGGATATTTGATGGTGATGGACATCTTAATAGTTGACTCGCTACTCATGTTTTCTAGTCAGACGGCATTGGCGTGCAATGATGAAGCGAGGACTAGCCTTGTCCCGGAACAGTCTTTTTGTGGTGCTGGCCGCGTTCGCCATTCTTGCGGCCGGCTCCTTTCTTCCCGACGTCGCGCTGGCGCAGGAGCAGCCGGCACCCGCGGCACCGGCCGCACAAGCGCCCGCTCAGCAGCCCATAACAGCTCCGGCAGCCGTGCAGGCAGCTCAGGCCCCGGCCGCGGCACAGCCCCCGGCGACGGAGGCACCAACCGCTGCCGCACCGACCGAACCGCGCGTTCAGCCGGCGCCGGGCACTGCCGGGGGCGAAGAGACTTCCGCCGTTGCGCTGACGCTGCCGCATGACCTGTCGCCCTGGGGCATGTTCATGAATGCCGACATCGTGGTGAAGGCGGTGATGGTCGGACTTGCTCTCGCTTCTCTGGTCACCTGGACGATCTGGCTCGCCAAGTCGCTGGAGATCCTCGGCGGCAAGCTCAAGGCGCGGCGCGCGGCGAACGCGATCGGCAATGCCGCGACGCTGATGCAGGCCGGCCGCGCGCTCGGCCACAGCGGCGGCCCGGGCGCGCTGCTGGTGCGGGCGGCGGAGGAAGAGCGCGCGCTCTCGGCCGGCGCGTTGGATCACATCTCGGGCGACGGCCTGAAGGAGCGCGTCACCTCGCGGCTGTCGCGCATCGAGGCGGCAGCTTCCCGGCGCATGTCGCGCGGCACCGGCCTGCTCGCCACCATCGGCTCCACGGCGCCCTTCGTCGGCCTGTTCGGCACCGTCTGGGGCATCATGAACGCCTTCATCGGCATCTCGCAGGCGCAGACCACCAATCTTGCGGTGGTGGCGCCGGGCATCGCCGAAGCCCTGCTCGCCACGGCAATGGGTCTGGTGGCTGCGATCCCGGCGGTGGTGATCTACAACGTCTTCGCGCGATCGATAGCCGGCTACAGGCAGATCCTCGCCGACGCCTCGGCAGGCGTCGAGCGGCTGGTCAGCCGTGACCTCGATTTTCGCACGGTGCCGCCGGCAACCGCGTTGGCAGCGGAGTGAGCGGCCAATGGCGGCGCGGATTCGCGAGACGGCCGGCGACGATCTCGAGGAAAGCCACGAGATCAACGTCACCCCGTTCATCGACGTCATCCTGGTGCTTTTGATCATCTTCATGGTCGCGGCTCCGCTTGCGACCGTCGACGTCAATGTCGACCTGCCCGGGTCGACGGCGACGCCGGCGCCACGGCCGGAGACACCGCTGTTCCTGACGCTGAAAAGCGATCTTTCTCTGGCGATCGGCAATGAGGCTGTGCCGCGACCGAGCTTCGCCACCGTGCTCCACAGCCGCACCAAGGGCGACAAGCAGACGCGCATCTTCCTGCGCGCCGACAAGACGGTGGGCTATGGCGAGCTGATGGAGGTAATGAACCTGCTGCGCGCTGCGGGCTACCTCAAGATCGCGCTGGTCGGGCTGGAGACGGCGTCCGGCACCGGGGCTGCGGCCGCGGGCGCCACCTCCGCGCCGGCGACAAGCGGAAGCGCGGCGCAATGACGCAAGCGATCGCCGCCTTGTCCACCCAGCCACGCTTCGGCTTCCGCGAAGCCGGTCTGTGGGCAAGCGCGGCCACGGTTATTTTCGCCGCGCATGTCGCGGTCGCTTATGCGGTGCAGAATCTGAGCTTTACCGAGGTGCCGGACGGCGGCCCGCCGCCGGCGCTGGCAGTCGAGATGGCGCCGCTGCCGACGACGCCTGGCGTGCCGGAAGAGGCGGCCATGCTGGACACGGTCACGCCGGAGCCGCCCGATGCAATCAAGGAGGCGCCGGCGGTCAGCGAGGTGAAGCCGGTGATCGATCCGGCGCCGGTCATGAAAAGGGTCGAGCCGGTCGCCGAGCCGCCGGTCGATTCCGACAAGGCGGAGGAGGCCGAACCGGCGGAGACAGCAGCTGCGCTCAGCGAGCGGCCGCCGCTGGACGAGGTCGTGCCCGACCCTGTCGAGACAGCTACTCCCGACGTCGTCGTTCCGCTGCCGCAGCCAAAGCCTGTCGAGGCGCAGCCGAAGGCAAGCCAGCCCGTCGAGGCGAGGAAAAAAGTGGAAAAGAAGCCGGTCGAAAAGCCGAACCAGAGGAAAAGGGCAAAGGCCGCGCCGCCAAAGGCCGTGACGATGGCCGGCATCGATGCCAACGCAGGCGCGAAGGCCGCCGCGCCGCAATCCTCCGACTCGGTGTCGCGATCGAGCGTCAGCCCGTCGCGCTGGAATTCCAACTTGGCGGCATGGATCAGGCGGCACACCCGCTATCCGAGCGCGGCGCGCTCCAGGCGCGTCGAGGGCACGCCTACTGTAACCTTCACGGTAGACGTCTCCGGCAGGGTGGTCTCTGCCCGGCTGGCGCAATCCTCGGGCGATCCGGATCTCGATCGCGCCGCGCTCGGCGTGTTGCAGGGCGCGTCGGTGCCGGCGCCGCCGGCCGAACTCGGCGCCCACGTCACCCGCACCGCGCCTTTCGTCTTCAGCCTGCGCGATTAGATGCCCCGCCGCGCCATGCAACTTTGAGGCTTGACTGGCGGGCGGTAGGGAATAGGGTAGCTGCGAACATATCGGCCTCGGTCGCCGGACGGCAAGAATGCCTCGTATGCCTCGCCTGTCGGCGGCGGCTGCGGGGCTTTTTCATTTTTGGGGCATTGCTTGAAACGGCGTATCGAGATCGGCGTCCTCTATTCGCGATCCGGCAGCTACCAGCTCGTCTCGGACGCGTGCCGTACGGGCGCGATGCGGGCGATCGCCGACATCAATGCCGACCGAAGCTGCGAGATCGAGCTGGTGCCGGTCGAACGCGATCCGCAAAGCAATGCCGACCGCTACGCCACGCTTTGCGAGGATATCTTCCGGACCAGCAGCGCCCGCCACGTGATCGGCTGCATTACCTCCTGGAGCCGCAAGGAGACGATCCCTGTGCTGGAGAAGGCGGGCGGCATGCTCTGGTATGCCTGCCCCTATGAGGGGTTCGAGGCCAACGAGCATGTCGTCTACATGCATGCCTGCCCGAACCAGCATCTGGTTCCGCTGATGGCTCATGTAGCGCCGCGTTTCGGCGCCAACGGCTTCCTGCTCGGCTCGAACTATATCTGGGGCTGGGAGATGAACCGCGTCGCGCGCGACCTGATCGCCGACGCTGCGGGCAAGGTGCTCGGCGAGCGCTACCTGCGCATCGGCGAAACCGACGTTTCGCGCCTGATCGATGAAATCCGCGCCACGCGGCCGAATTTCATCCTCAACAACCTCATCGGCACCTCGTCCTATGCCTTCCTGGCGGCATATCGCGACTTGGGACGCGAGAATGCGGCCTTCAAGGCCGATGCCTGCCCGGTCATATCCTGCAATCTCACCGAGGGCGAGTTGCCGGCGATCGGCGAAACGGGCAGGGGCCATTTGTCGGCCGGACCCTATTTCGCGCCGCGCCCGGCTGCCTTCGCCTCGTCCTTCGAGGCGTCCGCCTATGCATCGGTGCAAGTGATGGCGGACGTGCTCTCCGGCGATCCCGACGCCGGCCCGGCGGCGTTCTCAAAAGCCTTCGCCGGGCGCCGCTTCACGACGCGCCTGGGGCCTATCGCAATCGATCCGCACACGCAGCATGCAACCCTGCCGGTGATCATCGGGCGCATCGCCGATGGATTTTTCGAGGTCGTCAGCCGCGAGGAAGAGGTGGCGCCCGATCCCTATCTGTCGCGTTACGACCCGGCGAAGACCTTCGGCCATCCGCGGCTCAGGGTGGTGTCGTGAGCCGGTCCGCACGCATCCCCAATCTTGGCGGCGCGCGGGCTTTCGTGCTGCATCGCCCGCACGCGACGGTGCAGGCGATCACCAGGCAGCTGTCGGCGATCGGCCTTGAGGCGGTCGAATGCTGGCCGCAATTGCCGGCAGAGGCGCTTGCCGCGGATTTCGTCTTCTTCGACGCCGATCTCGGCTTCGACGAGCAGTTCCCGTGGCAGCCGGGCGAGGCGCCGATGCCCCTGGTGGCGCTGATCGGTTCGGAAGCGCCGGGCCGCATCGAATGGGCGCTGTCGCAAAAAGCCGACGCGCAATTGTTGAAACCGGTCGGCAATGCGGGCGTGTACAGCGCGCTGCTGATCGCCCGGCAAAGCTTCGAGGCGGGGAAACGGCTGGCCGACGAGATCGCGTCGCTGCGCCAGCGCGTCGGCGAGCGCCAGACCATCGTGCGCGCGGTCGCGGCGCTGTCGAAAGGCAGCGACGACGATCGCGCCTATGCGCAGTTGCGGTCGCTGGCGATGAGCTGGCAGATCAGCGTCGAGGAAGCGGCCCGGCGGATCGTGGCGATGACGGAAAACGAGGATGGCGGTGACCAATCCCATCGCGCCTGATCTCCCGGCGCCGGGCCAAATGCCGGTCAAGCCGCGCGCCGGCGTCTGGCGCCGGCTGCTCAAGCGGCCGCTGGCACTGCTCGGACTCTTCATCGTCGCCATCGTGCTTGCTGGCGCCATCCTGGCGCCGTGGCTGACCGGCTACGATCCCAACGAGCAGATGTTCGACGGACTGACGCTGGAAGGTTCGCCCTTGCCGCCGAACGCCAAGTTCTGGCTGGGCACCGACCTGCTCGGCCGCGACCTGTTGACCCGCATCCTGTTCGGCGCCCGCACCTCGCTGATCATCGGCATCGTCGCCAACGGCGTGGCGCTTCTGATCGGTACGCTGGTCGGCGTCACGGCCGGTTATTTCCGCGGCTGGATCGGCAGCGCGCTGATGCGCTTCACCGACCTGATGATGGCCTTCCCGGCACTGCTTCTCGCCATCTGCCTGGCGGCGGTGTTCGAGCCGAGCCTTTGGATCGTTGCCATGGTGATCGCGCTGGTCAACTGGGTGCAGACCGCGCGCGTCATCTACACCGAAACCTCGTCGCTGTCGGAGCGCGAGTTCATCGATGCCGAGCGCACGATAGGGGCGAGCGCGCCGCGCATCCTGTTGCGCCATATCCTGCCGCATCTGCTGCCGACCATCATCGTCTGGGGCACGCTCGGCATCTCGACCACGGTGCTGCTCGAAGCCACGCTCAGCTATCTCGGCATCGGCGTGCAGCCGCCGACGGCCTCCTGGGGCAACATCATCTTCGAGAACCAGACCTATTTCCAGGCGGCGCCCTGGCTGGTGTTCTTCCCCGGCGCCGCGATCCTGGCGCTTGCGCTTGCCTTCAACCTGATCGGCGACGCGCTGCGCGACATCCTCGACCCGACGCAGAGGGGGCGGGCATGATCGCCTATCTCGGCCGACGTCTCATCCAGTCGCTGCTCATCCTGCTCGGCGTCTCGCTGATCACCTTCGCGCTGCTCTATCTGCTGCCGGCGGACCCAGTGCGCCAGATCGCCGGCCGCAGCGCGACGCCCGACACGGTCGAAAACATCCGCAGGCAGCTCGGCCTCGACCAGCCCTTCATCGTCCAGTACTGGCACTATCTCACAAGGCTGCTCAGCGGCGATCTCGGCCGCTCCTACATCCAGCGCTCGGAAGTCACCGAGCTCATCGTCTCGCGGCTGCCGGCGAGCCTGCTTCTGATGGTTGGCGCCATCCTGTGCGAGCTCGCGATCGGCCTTACCATGGGCCTGATCGCCGCCGTCAAGCGCGGCACCTCCACCGATCAGACCTTGATGGTCGCCTCCTTCGTCGGCGTCTCGGCGCCGCAATTCGTCGTCGGCCTGCTCCTGCTCTATGTCTTCGCCGTCCGGCTCGGCTGGTTCCCGATCGGCGGCTACGGCAGCTGGCGGCATCTTGTGCTGCCCTCGCTGACCATGGGCATACTCGGCGCCGGCTGGTATGCGCGCATGATGCGCTCGTCCATGATCGACGTTCTGCGCCAGGACTATATGCGCACCGCCCGCGCCAAGGGCCTGGCGCGCGGCGCCATCCTGTTCCGCCATGCGCTGCCCAACGCCATCCTGCCGGTGGTCGCCATGATCGGCATCGACATCGGTGTCTTCATGGGCGGCATCGTGGTGGTCGAAAGCGTCTTCGGCTGGCCCGGCATCGGCCAGCTCGCCTGGCAGGCCATCCAGCGCGTCGACATCCCGATCATCATGGGCGTCACCCTGGTCTCGGCCTTCGCCATCGTGCTCGGCAACCTGCTGGCCGACGTCATCGCGCCCTTCATCGACCCCCGAATTAAACTCAGATGAACAAGGCAACAACCAGAGAAAGGGAACAGTGACATGAGACGATTTCTGGCATCCACCGTGGCGGCCTCGGCGCTTGCGCTGATGCTCGGCATGGCAAGCGCGCGCGCCGACGACGCGATCGACCCTAACGCCAAGCAGGGCGGCGCCATCACCATCACCTACAAGGACGATGTCGCGACGCTCGATCCGGCGATCGGCTACGACTGGCAGAACTGGTCGATGATCAAGAGCTTGTTCGATGGCCTCATGGACTATGAGCCCGGCACCACCAAGCTGAAGCCCGACCTTGCCGAAAGCTACGAGATCTCGCCGGACGGCAAGACCTTCACCTTCAAGCTGCGCCACGGCGTGAAGTTCCACAATGGCCGGGAGATGACGGCCGACGACGTCAAATACTCGCTCGACCGCGTCACCAATCCGAAGACGCAGAGCCCGGGCGCCGGCTTCTTCGGCTCGATCAAAGGCTATGACGAGGTCGCCGCCGGCAAAGCGAACAGCCTCTCCGGCGTCACCGCGGTCGATCCTTATACGATCAAATTCGAGCTGACCCGCCCGGACGCCACCTTCCTGCATGTCATGGCGATCAATTTCTCGCATGTGGTGCCGAAGGAGGAGGTCGAGAAATACGGCGCCGACTTCGGCAAGCATCCGGTCGGCACCGGCGCCTTCAAGCTTGCCGAATGGACGCTCGGCCAGCGCATCGTCTTCGAGCGCAACCCCGACTACTGGCACAAGGGCCTGCCGCATCTCGACAAGATCACCTTCGAGATCGGCCAGGAGCCGATCGTGGCGCTGCTGCGCCTGCAGAAGGGCGAGATCGACGTGCCCGGCGACGGCATTCCGCCGGCCAAGTTCCAGGAGGTGATGAACGATCCGGAGCAGAAGGCCCGCGTCGTGGTGGGCGGGCAATTGCACACCGGCTACATCACCATGAACACCACCATGCCGCCCTTCGACAACGTGAAGGTGCGCCAGGCGGTGAACATGGCGATCAACAAGGACCGCATCGTTCAGATGATCAACAACCGCGCGGTGCCGGCCAATCAGCCGCTGCCGCCGTCGATGCCCGGTTACGACAAGGCATTCAAGGGCTATCCCTATGACGTCGCCAAGGCCAAGGCCCTGCTTGCCGAGGCCGGCCACCCCGATGGCTTCGAAACGCAGTTGTTCGCCATGAACACCGACCCCAATCCGCGTATCGCGCAGGCGATCCAGCAGGACCTGGCTGCCATCGGCATCAAGGCCAGCATCCAATCGCTCGCCCAGGCCAACGTGATTGCCGCCGGCGGCGACAAGTCCGGCGCGCCGATGATCTGGTCGGGCGGCATGGCCTGGATCGCCGATTTCCCGGATCCGTCCAACTTCTACGGACCGATCCTCGGCTGCGCCGGCGCGGTGCCGGGCGGCTGGAATTGGGCGTGGTACTGCAACAAGGATCTCGACGCCAAGGCGGCCGAAGCCGATTCGGTCGTCGATCCGGCAAAGTCCGCGGATCGCGAGAAGATGTGGAGCGCGATCTACGACAAGATCATGGAGGACGCACCCTGGGCGCCGGTCTTCAACGAGCAGCGCTTCACGCTGAAGTCGGCCCGCATGGGCGGCGCCGACAATCTCTATGTCGACCCGGTCCATATCCCGATCAACTACGACAATGTGTATGTGAAAGATGTGCAGTAACTGCGACTACACCATCCACGGGCGCCATCACCACTTCGGCTGGGACAATTCCTTTGCCCCGGCCGAGCGCGTGGCGCCTGGCTCGACGATCGAGTTCCAGTGCCTGGATTCCTCCGGCGGGCAGCTCAAGGCCGACAGCACCGTCGGCGATATCGCCAGCCTCGATTTCGGCATGATCAACCCGGTGACCGGGCCGATCTTAGTCGAGGGCGCCGAGCCCGGCGACGCGCTGAAGGTGACGATCGAAATGTTCAAGCCGTCCGGCTTCGGCTGGACGGCGAACATTCCGGGCTTCGGTCTGCTTGCCGACGACTTCAAGGAGCCGGCACTCAACATCTGGAAATATGACCCCGGCTCGCTCGAGCCGGCGCTGTTCGGCAGACAAGGCCGCGTGCCGCTGAAGCCGTTTGCCGGCACGATCGGCAACGCGCCGGGCGAGATGGGCCACCATTCGGTGGTGCCGCCGCGGCGCGTCGGCGGCAATCTCGACATAAGGGACCTTGCCGCCGGCACCATTCTCTATCTGCCGGTGGAAGTGGCAGGCGCGCTGTTTTCGGTCGGCGACACGCATGCCGCGCAGGGCGACGGCGAAGTGTGCGGCACTGCGATCGAGAGTCCGATGGACGTCGTGCTCAAGCTCGACCTGGTGAAGGACGCGCGGCTGAAGACGCCGCGCTTCACCACGCCGGGCCCGGTGACGCGGCATCTCGACGCCAAAGGTTATGAGGTGACGACCGGGATCGGGCCCGACCTGATGACCGGCGCCAAGCAGGCGGTCAGTCAGATGGTCGACCTGCTGGCCGGCCGATACAAGCTCGACCCGGTCGACGCCTATATGCTGGTCTCGGTCTGCGGCGATCTCAGGATCAGCGAGATCGTCGACATGCCGAACTGGGTGGTGTCGTTCTACTTCCCGCGCTGCGTGTTTGAATGAGAGGTCGGCGCCCCACCCCCGCCCCGCTGCTTCGCAGCGACCCTTCCCACAAGAGGGAGGGTAAAACGCCAGCGCCCTACCTCCCCCTCGTCGGGAGGTCGGACCAAAGGTCCGGGTGGGGACCGGCGCTCCGACTTGCTCGGGGAGAGCAATGACGCAAAGCGTTCGCGAAGTTCCATCAGCGCTGGCCGGCGAGGCGGTGCTGGAAATCGCCGGCCTCAGCGTCAGCGTGCGCGGCGAGGATGGCGAGCGCGAGGTGGTATCCGGCCTATCGCTGTCTCTCAAACGCGGCGAGACGCTGTGCATCGCCGGCGAGTCCGGCTCCGGCAAGTCGATGACCGCGCTGGCAATCATGCAATTGCTGCCGCAGCCGGCCGGCCGCATCGCCGCCGGCACGATCCGGCTTTGCGATAAGGATGGCAGTGCCGTCGAGCTGACGGTGCTCGACGAACGGCGCATGCGCGACATTCGTGGCGACCGCATCGCCATGATCTTCCAGGAGCCGATGACCTCGCTCAATCCGGTGCTGTCGATCGGCCGGCAGCTCACCGAGTCGATCGAGGCGCATACCGGTGTATCCCACACGGAGGCCAAGCTGCGCGCGGTCGCGGCGCTAAAGGCGGTGCGCATCTCCGAGGCCGAAAGCCGGCTGAAACAATTTCCGCACGAGCTGTCCGGCGGCATGCGCCAGCGGGTGATGATCGCGATGGCGCTGGCGCTCGAACCCGCAGTGCTGATCGCCGACGAGCCGACGACGGCGCTCGACGTGACGGTGCAGGGCGAGGTGCTGGAACTGCTGCGCGACCTGCAGCGCCAGCACGGCACCAGCGTGATCCTGATCACCCACGACATGGGCGTCGTGGCCGAAATGGCCGATCGGGTGATCGTCATGCGCAACGGCCGCATGGTCGAAGAGGGGACGACATCGGCTATTTTTGCCAGGCCGCAAGCCGCGTATACGCGCGAGCTCCTTGCCGCCGTTCCGCGCATCGGCTCCGGCGCGCGCCGCCGGGCTTCCGGCGAGTCCGACGTGGCGGCAATGCAAGACAAGGTGGCGGTCGTGAAAGACCTGCATGTCCGCTTCGACCTGCGCGGTGGCTTCTTCGGCCGCGTCAACCGAAGGGTGCATGCCGTCGAAGGCATTAGCTTCTCGATCGCGCCGAACGAGACGCTGGCGCTGGTCGGCGAATCCGGCTGCGGCAAGTCGACCACCGCCAAGGCGCTGGCCGGCCTCGTTCCTTATAGCGGCGGCGTGACGATCGGCGGACGCGAATTGTCCCGCCTTGGGCGCGACGAGCGCAAGGCGGTGCGACGAGACGTGCAGATGGTCTTCCAGGACCCTTATGCCTCGCTCGACCCGCGCATGCGCGTCGGCGAGCTGGTGGCGGAGCCGCTGCTGATCCATGGCATCGGCTCGAAGGAAGAACGGCGGGAGCGCGTGGCAGCGCTGTTCGAGCGGGTCGGTCTCTCGTCTGAGCAGATGGAGCTTTATCCGCATGAATTCTCGGGCGGCCAACGCCAACGCATCTGCATCGCGCGGGCGCTGGCGCTGAGGCCGAAGCTGATCATCGCCGACGAGAGCGTTTCGGCGCTCGACGTTTCGGTGCAAGCGCGCGTGCTCGATCTCTTGAAGGAGCTGCAGCGCGAATTCGGCGTCGCCTATCTGTTCATCTCGCACGACATGGCGGTGGTCGAAAACGTCTCGGATCGTGTCGCCGTCATGTATCTCGGCCAGATCGTCGAGATCGGCAGTCGCGACCAGGTGTTCTCCAATCCGCGCCATCCCTATACGCGGCGGCTGATCGAGGCCGTGCCTGTTCCCGATCCGTCATTGCGCCGGACACGCTTTGCCCGTCTCGACCGCGAAATTCCAAGCGCGACGCGGCGGATCGGCGAGAGCGTGCCGAAACTGGTGCTCAACGATTTCGGCGGCGGACATTTCGCCGCCGTCGGAGATTGATCAGGATCACGGCCTGCCGCATTCAGCCTGGCATTCGATTGGCTTTCGGGAGCGGCGATCTGTCCGTTTCGGGATGTACGCGAATGATGGTAGAGCCTGAAGCCGCCACTCACCCATTCCGGATTCTCAATGTCGGTCTTCACACGCCGCAGACTCCTGCAGGGCGCCGCGGCGGCCGGCGCGGCCGGCATCGGCCTCTCGACCGCCGGCAAGTTCGCCGGCTGGGCGGCGGCGAAACCCGAACCGCTGATCTTGAAGACGGCAGGCATAGCAGCGCAGTTGATGGCCGGCGCGCCAACGAAGAATGTCCTGACCTATGGCGAGGCCGGCCCGCCGCCGGTCATCAGGATGAAGAAAGGCAAGCCATTCGCTGCGCGGCTCGTCAACGGCATCGACGACCCGACGACCATCCATTGGCATGGCATCCGCGTTCCCAACAAGATGGACGGCGTGCCGTTCATGAGCCAGCCCTATGTGTATCAGGGCGATCATTTCGACTACGCCTTCGCGCCGCCAGACGCCGGCACCTTCTGGTATCACCCGCATTGCAACACGCTGGAACAGATGGGCCATGGGCTGACCGGCGTCATCGTGGTGGAAAACCCGAACGATCCTGCCTTCGATGCCGAAGTGGCGCTCAATCTGCGCGACTGGCGCCTCGGCGATGACGGCCAGTTCATCGCGCAGTTCCGGCCGCGCGATGCGGCGCGCAGCGGCACCTATGGCACGGTGCGCACGGCCAACTGGCTCGACCAGCCGCAATATGACGCGCCGGCTGGCGGGCTGGTGCGGCTGCGGGCCGCCATCACCGACGTCACGCGCATCTATGGCTTCCGCGTCGACGGCGCCGAGGCCGCCGTCATCGCGCTCGACGGCAATCCGGTGCCGCAGCGCTTTGCGCCCGACGCCCTGCAGCTCGGGCCCGGACAACGGCTGGAGCTTGCCATCCGCATGCCCGACGACGAAGGCGCGATCGTCAGCCTGCGGGATGTCAGGGGCACGAAGCCAAAGGTTCTGGCGACACTGCGTGCGGTCGGCCAATCGCTCAAGCGCGATCTTCGCGATCTCGGCCCGCTCGAGCCCAATCCGGTGGCGGAGGTGGACGTCGCCGCCGCGAGGCGCATTCCGCTGGCGCTGAGCGCCACGGCCGAAAATGTCGCGGCCGACAGCATCTGTGGGTCGCTCGGCTATAGTTTCTGGGCCATCAACAAGGTGCCGTGGCCGGGCGACACGCCGGACCCGACCGCGCCGCTGGCCGAGCTGAAACTCGGCCAAAGCTACATCATCGACATGGAAAACCTGACGCCGCACGCGCACCCGATCCACCTGCACGGCATGAGCTTCAAGGTGCTGTCGTCCTCGACGCGAGCGGTCCAGCCGCTTATCTCCGATACCTATCTGATCCAGCCCGACGAGAAGGTGCAGCTGGGCTTCGTCGCCGACAACCCCGGCGACTGGCTGCTCCACTGCCACATCATCGAGCACCAGAAGACGGGCATGACGAGCTATTTGCGCGTGGCGTGAGCGCAAGGAGCGATAGGCGCCCTCGCCTTCGACCGGAATTCGCGGACCTCAACGGGTTGACGCCCTTGCCCGCTTGCCTAGGTAGGCAAGAGGCGCTGGGGCGGCACGCAACTCCGACCGACGGCATGACATCTTTGCGCATTCGAAAACTTGCCCTTGTTGCGGCAGGCATCTCCATCCTGTCGTCCTGCGTCATCCCCGACGATACGTCGCGGGTCGCGAAAGAGGATCCCACTACGGCCGCCGCCCGCCGGGAAATGGTCGGCCTCAGCGAGGCCGATGTCCGCATGTGCGCCGGCTTTCCGACCGCGACCGCCGATGTGGGACCTTCCGGCCAGATCTGGACCTATCAGCGCAGCGTGCAGCGCGGCAATCTCAACATCGCGGTGCCGACCATGGCCCTGGGCGCTATCCCCGCAGTTGGAGGGTCCGTCAACGTCGCGCCCGGCGGCTATTGCAACACGCAGATTCGCATGCTCGGCGGCCGTGTCGCGGAAGTGACCTATGCCGGCGACAATAATTTGCCCAACAGCATCGATGCGCTCTGCGTCAGCACGGTGGACGCCTGCGTGGCCTATGCGCGACAGCGCAATCGCAAAGCGACGGCGGTCTCCAGGTGATCGGGCAATACCGGCCACGCGGAGCCTCCAGTTGGCACTTATCCTGGAGCTGTCTTAGCGTCCGCCGGGATGAATGGCGCCGGGCTCTTTTTCGGAGGCGCCGGGTGAAACTTGCCGGCCCATGTTTGTGCGGGTTTCGGGCGGCGAGGCATCCATCAGGTTCCTGACCTTGGCGTTGTTGTGCGCATGGATGATGGCACGGCCGAGATGGAGCAGGATTCCCACCACTGACATTGGTACTTCTCCGTTGAGATGGCGGATATGTCGGCGGCGGGACGCCCAACCCAATGCGCCCCGTCTGTTTCGTGGGAATGACGCGGAAGATGGCTTCTCGTTGCCAATTCGTGACCTGGAAACAGAGCAGGCCGGCGTGCAGGACGCAGGATGCTAGTGGAAACATGATCTGACGCTCATATGTGCGGCGGGAACGAAAAGTGATGCTGGTCGCCGCAAATCGTCCTGAATCCGAAGGTCTTTCGGCCGCCCAATTCGAGACGATGGAGAGGTCGATGAAATTGTCCGTCCTTACCCTTGCCGGCACCATGCTGGCGCTGGCGCCCGCGGTTCAGGCGGCGGCGATGATCGGTATCCCGGCTGGAGACGGCCTCGTGCAGCAGGCGCATGTGACATGCGCGTACCTGACCGAAGACGGCTATTGCGTGCGCCCGCACAAGAAGCACAAGCATTGGAAGCGCGAGCGGCACTACCGGCCGATCTATCGCACCTACGAGCCGCAGCCGTCGGACGAGTATTACTGGCGCTACGAGCGCCAGCGGCCGATTGTCCGCGTCATCCCCAGCTATCCGCGGCAGGATGAAGATAATTGGGACGATTGGGATGACTGAGCGACTGGCGGGCCGAGAGCCCGCCCTTGCTTTCCGCTGGTGGAGCTGAGGGGGATCGAACCCCTGACCTCATCATTGCGAACGATGCGCTCTCCCAGCTGAGCTACAGCCCCGTTCCAGCGGATCGGCTTGTATCGGTCGCGGCGGTTTGATGTCAAGGCGAAACGGCTGCCCGGCATCGAGCGCCGAAACGGCCGGGCCTTGCCGGTTCCGCGCGCAATGGCTACATGTCGGCGACAATTTGGAGACCGGCATGATCGCCCTTATTCAAACCATCGTCATGGCGCTTGATATCTACTGGTGGATCATCATCGCCTCGGCGATCTTTTCCTGGCTCTATGCCTTCAACGTCGTCAACTCGCGCAACCAGTTTGTCGGCACCGTCGGCAATATGCTTTACCGTCTGACCGAGCCGGCGCTGCGGCCGATCCGCCGCTACATGCCCGATCTTGGCGGCATCGACATCTCGCCGATCATTCTTCTTTTGATCATCTTCTTCATCCGCCAGTTTTTGATCACCACCGTCTTCTCCTGGGTCGCTTAAGGCCGATCCATGGCCTCGCCGTTCCGTCCGCGCGACGACGGCATCGACCTTTTCGTGCGGCTGACGCCGAAGGCGGCGGTGGATCGGATCGAAGGCATTGAGACGGCCGCCGACGGGCGCAGCCATCTCAAGGCGCGTGTGCGCGCGGTGCCGGAGAACGGCGCCGCCAATACGGCGCTGGAGCGGATGATGGCGAAGGCGCTTGGCGTGCCGGGATCGGCGGTTTCGGTGGTGGCCGGAGGCACGTCCCGGCTTAAGACGCTGCGGATCTGGGGTGATGCGGCTGAGCTGGCGAAGCGCGTCGAGGCGCTTTCCGGGTAATCCAAACTTGAGAGGCGAGGCGGGCCAGCGCCCGCCTCTGTCCTGCCGGACATTCCCCCCGCTTGGGTTCCTACTCGGGGGAGATCGGCAGTTTCAGCCCCGGCGCTTCAGTCTCCCAGCGGCAGCTTCGGATCGTCGACCTTCAGCGTATTCACGCTCTGCTTGATGCGGCGCAGGTTCTCCAGCACCTTCGGCCCGCGCGATTCCGCCACCGTGGTGGCGATCATGTCGAGAATGGCAAGCAGCGCGTAGCGCGACGAGGTCGGCTTGTAGATATTCCCGTCCTCGAAAGACTGCAACTGGATGACCGTGTCGGCGACCTTGGCCAAACCCGAATCGGGCGCGGTGATGGCGACGGTGGCTGCGCCATATTGCTGCGCGACCTCGACCGCCTCGATGACCGAGCGGGCATAGCCCGAGACCGAGAAGGCGACCAGCGTCGTCTCCGGTGTCGCGACCGCCGCATACATGCGCTGTAACTGGCCGTCGACTTGGGCGAGCGCCGAGAGGCCCAGCCGGAACAGCCGATTTTGCATCTCCGTCGCCATCATCGAGGAGATGCCGCCGGAGCCGATGCACAGCACATTGCCGGAACCGGCGATGCGGGCGCCGACAGCCATCAGCGTCGTCATGTCGAGATTTTCGCTGGCCCGCTGGATGGCGGCGACCGCTGCCTCGGTAATGGCGGAAGCGATGCGCTGCTCGCGCGCGTCGCGGCTGAGCGGTTCCGGCGACAGGTACTGACCGCCGATGGCGATCGCCTGCGCCAAATAGAATTTGAAATCGCGCAGGCCCTCGCAGCCGAGATTGCGGCAGAAGCGGGTGACGGTCGGCTCGCTGACGCCGACACGCGCGGCAATCTCCGAAATCGCTGCCTTGGAGGCGAAATCGAGATCGGAAAGCACCAAGCCGGCCAGCCGGCGGTCCGATTTGGTGCCGTCCTGCGACATCAGTTGCAGGCGGGTGATGATGTCGGCCGGGGTCTTCATCCTTTCAGCTCACAGCGGCAGGCCCGTCGCCTTGTCGAAGAGATGGATGTTGCGCGGGTCGACGCTCACTGGCAGCCGGTCACCCGGCTTCACCTGCAGCCGGTCGCGGAACACGGCGCGTACCGTGTCGTCGCCGATCGAGCCATAGACATGGGTCTCTGAGCCGGTCGGCTCGACCACGTCGACGTCGATGGCGATGGCATCGTCACGCGCGCCGATGATGAAATGCTCGGGGCGGATGCCCGCCTCGACCGTGTCGCCGCCGGACGCTGTCTTGCCGGCAAGCGCCAGCCGGCCGCCGCCTTTGGTCTCGAACCAGGACTTGGCATCGGCGGTCTTCAGCGCGCCGGAAACAAAACTCATCGACGGCGAGCCGATGAAGCCGGCGACGAACTTGTTGGCCGGCCGGTCGTAGAGTTCGAGCGGCTGTCCGACCTGTTGGATGCGGCCACGATCCATCACGACGATGCGGTCGGCCATGGTCATGGCCTCGATCTGGTCGTGGGTGACGTAGACGATGGTCGATTTCAGCCGCTGGTGCAGCGCCTTGATCTCGGTGCGCATCTGCACGCGCAACTGCGCGTCGAGATTGGAGAGCGGCTCATCGAACAGAAAGACGGAGGGCTCACGCACGATGGCGCGGCCCATGGCGACGCGCTGACGCTGGCCGCCGGACAACTGCCTGGGATAGCGGTCGAGATAGGAGAAGAGGTTGAGCACGCCGGACGCTTTCTTCACCTTGTCGTCGATCGCGGCACGCGTCTCGCCGCGGATCTTCGGGCCGAAGCCGATATTGTCGGCGGCCCTCAGATGCGGGAACAGGGCATAGGACTGGAAGACCATGGCGATGTTGCGCTTCTGCGGCGGCAGGTCGTTGGCACGGGTGCCGCCGATCACGAGATCACCGGCGGAGATCGTCTCCAGCCCGGCCAGCATGCGCAGGAGCGTGGACTTACCGCAGCCGGACGGACCAACCAGCGCGACGAACTCGCTGCTCTTGATCTCGAGGTTGATGTCCTCGAGGATTTTATGCTGGCCGAAGGATTTCGACAGGTTGCGAAACTGGACATCGGTCATGGTCACGCTCCCAAAATGTCTTCGATGAAAGGCAGGTAGCCGGCTGTCAGTCCGGCGTCCACCGGCACCACGGCGCCCGTTATGCCGGATGCGCGGTCGGAAGCAAGGAAAGCCACGGCCTCGGCCACTTCCGACGCATTCACGATGCGGCCGAGCGGATAGAGCCGCTTCAGCCGGCCGAGGATCTCGGGATCCTTAGCCAGGCGATGATCCCAGGCGGCGGTGCGGATCGAGCCAGGGCAGACGACGTTGGCGCGCACGCCGCTGCGGCCAAGTTCGACGGCGATCGACTTGGCGTAAGCGTTGATGCCGGCCTTGGCGGCGGCATAGGCCGGATTGCCGAAATGCGCGATGGCGTTGACCGAGGAGATGAAGACGACGCTGCCCGAGCCGCGCGCGGCCATCGCCTTGACCAGCGGATCGGCGAAACTCATCACACCGGCGAGGTTGAGGTCGAGCTCCTGTTCTATTCTCTCCGGCGTCAACGCTTTCAGCGTCTCGGCGCGCGTCCAGCCGGCATTGTTGACAAGGATATCCGGCACGCCGTCCTTGTCGAGCAGGCTTGAGATCGCCGCTTCGATCGAGGTGCGGTCGAGCAGGTTGAAAACGTGCCACGAGGCGATGTGCGGGCTGGTCAGCGCCTCGGCCGACTGGTCGCAGCCGACGATGCGGCCGCCGCGCTCGGCCATCAGCGCCACGATCGCCGAGCCAAGACCGCCGCCGGCGCCGGTGACGACAATTGTCTTGCCCTCGAAATCGCCCTGCGACACCACGATCAGTGCTCCTCGCCACTTCCGACAGGGAGAGAACGCTACTCAACGAAATGTAATTAAGCAACATGATAAACTGCTTGCTTCCCCGAAAACCCTCGATAATGTAGGAAAGTAACATAAATCCTGTGCCCGCCGGGCCAGGCGCGAATGCGCATCATGGGAGGAGATCAGATGAGCCTTGCGAAATGGACTGTTGGCCTGTTGGCCGGAATGAGCATGCTGGCGCTTGCCGCGCCGGCCGATGCGGGCGAGGTGCGCGTCACCGTCGCCGAATACAGCGCCAAGACCGGCCCCTATTTCGAAGAGGTGAAGAAGGAGTTCGAGGCGGCCAATCCCGGCATTACCATCAAATATGAAGTGGTGCCGTGGGACGTGCTCCTACAGAAGCTGACCACCGACATCACTGCCGGCACCAATGCCGATCTATCGATCATCGGCACGCGCTGGCTGATCGACTTCGTGCAGCAAGACGTCGCCGAGCCGCTCGACAGCTACATCAAGCCCGAGTTCAAGGACCGCTTCATAGATACTTTCCTGCAGCCTTCGATCATGAACGGCCATACCTATGGCCTGCCGATCGCCGCCTCGGCGCGTGCCATGTATTACAACAAGGAGCTGTTCGAGAAGGCCGGCATAGCCAAGCCGCCGGCAACCTGGACCGAGTTGCAGGAGGACGCGCGCAAGATCAAGGCGGTCGGCGCCTTCGGCTACGGCCTGCAAGGCAAGGAGATCGAGACGGACGTCTATTACTACTACGCGATGTGGTCATTCGGCACCGAGATCCTCAACAAGGACGGCACGTCGGGCCTGAGCACGCCGGGGGCGCTTGAAGCGGCCAAGCTTTACAAGTCGATGATCGACGAGGGCCTGACCGAGCCTGGCGTGACCTCCAACAACCGCGAGGACGTGCAGAACCTGTTCAAGCAGGGCAAGGTCGGCATGATGATCACCGCGCCATTCCTCTCCAACCAGATCAAGGAAGAGGCGCCGAGCCTGAAATACGGCGTCGCCGCCATTCCGGCCGGGCCGACCGGCGCGCGCGGCACCTATGGCGTCACCGATTCCATAATCATGTTCAAGAACTCCAAGAACAAGGACGAGGCCTGGAAGCTGCTCGACTTCCTGTTCACCAAGGAGCAGCGCGCCAAGTTCACGCAAGGCGAAGGCTTCCTGCCCGTGAACAAGGAAGAGGCGAAGATGGACTATTACGTCAACAACGCCGACCTCGCCGCCTTCACCGCGCTGTTGCCCGACGCTCGCTTCGCGCCGGTCATCCCGGGCTGGGAAGAAATCGCCCAGATCACTTCCGACGCCATGCAGAAGATCTATCTCGGCAGCGCCGAGCCGGAGGCCGCTTTGAAGGAGGCGGCAGACAAGGCCAACGGCGTACTGAAGAAATAGGGCGTATCTCCCCTGCGCCCGTGGCGCGCCCCACCCCGTCGGGGCGCGCCACATCTCTCCGGCTTGGCAATCGCAGGAAAACGGGCGCGGTTTTCTGTCGGATTGCGGAAGAACGACCGGGCAATCGGTTCAGACAAGGACAATCATCGATGTCGGCTCAAACGCCGGCGAGGAATGCAAATCCTGAAGCAATTGCCCAGGAAGAACGACGGCCAAGCCGGCAGGCCAGCGAAGTTCCAATGCGGGGACGTGCCTTGAGCACCAATGCCACTGCCATCTACCCGCAACGCGGTGCAAGCCAGCCGATGCAAAGCCGTATCGTGCCCTATCTGCTGACGCTTCCCAGCCTTTTGCTGGCGGCGGTGGTGATCTTCTGGCCCGTCTGGGATCTCGTGCAGATCTCGACGCATGACGTGAATCGCTTTGGCCAGCTGCGCGACTTCAGCGGCCTGGCCAATTTCCGGGCGCTTGCTGCCGATCCCGATTTTGTCGCCGCCCTGTGGCGCACCGGCCTATGGACCGTGCTGGTGGTCGGCGGGGCGCTGCTCTTGTCGATCCCGGTGGCGATCATCCTCAATACCGACTTCTACGGCCGTGGGCTGGCCCGCGTCATCATCATGCTGCCCTGGGCGGTGTCGCTCACCATGACGGCGGTGGTATGGCGCTGGGCGCTCAACGGCGAAAGCGGCATGCTGAACTCGGGGCTGATGAAGCTCGGCCTGATCAGCCAGAACATCCAGTGGCTGGCGAGCGCCGAGACCGCCTTCCCGATGCAGGTGCTGATCGGCATTCTGGTGACGGTGCCGTTCACCACCACGATCTTCCTCGGCGGCCTGTCGTCGATCCCCGACGATCTCTACGAAGCCGCGGCGCTGGAGGGCGCGACCCCCTTACAGCAGTTCCGCGAGATCACCTTTCCGCTCCTAAAACCGTTCATCAACATCGCGATCGTGCTCAACACGATCTACGTCTTCAACTCCTTCCCGATCATCTGGGTGATGACTCAAGGGGGACCGGCGAATTCCACCGACATATTGGTCACCCATCTCTACAAGCTCGCCTTCCGCATCGGCAAGCTGGGCGAGGCTTCGGCGGTGTCGCTGGTGATGTTCGTCATCCTGCTCATCTTCACCATGATCTATGTGCGGCTCGCCATGCGGGAGCAACGCGCATGAGAAACGGCAAGCTGAAACGCTCGATCATCGCCTGGCTGCTGCTTGCGCCATTGATCGTGGTGACGATCTTCCCCTTCGCGGTGATGTTCCTCACTGCGGTCAAGCCGCGGACCGAAGTGCTGACGCCAACATGGTCGGCCGAGCGAATTCCGCTGGTCGAATTTTGCCGATATGTGGGTGGCGACCGGTTTCGGCCAGGCGCTTCTCAATTCGCTCTATGTCTCGGCGCTCGCCACGATCGGCGCCATCCTGATCTCGGTGCCGGCGGCCTATGCCATGTCGCGCTTCCGCTTTGCCGGTTATGGCGCGTTCCGCCAGTTCCTTCTGATCTCGCAGATGATCTCGCCGATCGTGCTGGTGCTTGGCCTGTTCAGGCTGATGGCCGCCTGGGGGCTGGTCGAGAGCACGACGGCACTCGGCTTCATCTACATGGCCTTCAACGTCGCCTTCACCGTCTGGATGCTGCAGAGTTATTTCGACACCATTCCGCGCGACCTCGAGGAGGCCGCCTGGATGGAAGGGGCCGGCCGCTGGCTGACGCTGCGAAAAGTGTTCCTGCCGCTTTGCCTGCCGGCAATCGCTGTGACGGCGATCTTCACCTTCATCAACGCCTGGAACGAGTTCGTCGTGGCGCTCACCATGTTGCGCAGCCAGGAAAGCTACACGCTGCCGATCCAGGTTTTCTCGCTGGTCGCCGGGCGCTACACGATCGAATGGCACCATGTCATGGCGGCAACGCTGCTGGCGACGCTGCCGGTGGCGATCCTCTTCATCTGGCTGCAACGCTACCTGGTCCGCGGGCTGGCATTAGGAGCGGTGAAATAGCAATCCCGGCAATTCCAGGAAAACTGTGGAGCGGTTTTCCGTCCGGAATTGCCAAAAACAAATAGTCCACGGAGTTTTGATGCGCATCTTCACCGCCTCCCTGGCGACGGAAACCAACACCTTCTCGCCGGTGCCGACCGACCGGGCCTCGTTCGAGATGGCCTTCTATGCCGGCCCGGGAAAACATCCGGAGACGCCGACGCTGTGCTCCTCGCCGATCGTGGCGCTGCGCCGGCGTGCGGCCAGCGAAGGCCTGACCGTCATCGAAGGCACCGCCACCTGGGCGGAGCCCGGCGGGCTGGTGCAGCGGCAGGCTTTTGAGGCGCTGCGCGACGAGATCCTCGACCAGCTCAATGCCGCCCTGCCGGTCGATGCGGTGATCCTCGGCCTGCACGGCGCGATGGTGGCGCAGGGTTATGACGACTGCGAGGGCGACCTGCTGGAGCGTGTGCGCGCAATCGTCGGGCCGAAGGTGGTGATCGCCTCGGAATTCGATCCGCACAGCCATCTGACGCCCAAGCGCGTCGCGGCCTCCGACATCATGGCCTATTTCCTCGAATTCCCGCACACCGATTTCTACGAGCGCGGCGAGCATGTGGTCGAGCTCGGCCTTGCCGCGGCGCGGGGCGAAATCAAGCCGGTGATCTCGACCTTCGACTGCCGCATGATCCAGGTGCTGCCGACCAGCCGCGAGCCGATGCGCTCTTTCGTCGACAGGATCAAAGCGCTGCACGGCAAGGACGGCGTGCTGTCGGTCTCGGTCATCCACGGCTTCATGGCCGCCGACGTGCCGGAGATGGGAACGCGCATCCTGGTCGTCACCGACAACGACAAGGAAAAAGGCGACCAACTCGCCGAAACGCTGGGACGCGAGCTCTATGCGCTGCGCGAAAAGACGGCGATGACGATGCTCTCCGCCTCCGCCGGCATCGAGCGGGCGCTTGCCGTGCGTGCGGCACAGAAGGACATGCCTGTGGTGATCGCCGATATCTGGGACAATCCGGGCGGCGGCGTGCCGGGCGATGGCACCATCGTGCTCTCCGAGTTGCTGGCGCGCGGGATCGACAGAGTCGGCGTCGCCACGATCTGGGATCCGATCGCGGTGACCTTCTGCCAGGCGGCTGGCGAGGGCGCCGTCATCGACCTGCGCTTCGGCGGCAAGGCCGGACCGCAGGCCGGCGAGCCGATCGACGCGCGCGTCACGGTGCTCAAGGCCGTCAGCGAGGGCTGGCAAAGCTTCGGGCCGAGCCGGGTGACGCTCGGGCCGGCTGCGGTGGTTCGCATCGAGGGCACCGAGGTCGACGTCATCCTCAACGCCAACCGCACCCAGACCTTCGAGCCGGACATCTTCTCCAATATCGGCGTCGATCCGATGTCGAAGGACATCCTGCTGATCAAGTCGACCAACCATTTCTACGCCGGCTTCGCGCCGATTGCCGCCGAGGTCATCTATGTCGCGGCGCCGAGTTCTTATCCCAGCAATCCGGCGGCGACGGATTACAGGAAGCTGAGGAGACCGATATGGCCGAGGGTGAAGGATCCGTGGAAGGATGAGGCTCCTCCTTCTCCCCCTGTGGGTGTCGAGGGGTGCTCCAAGGAATGCTGACGTCTCACTCCGCTGGAACACCCCTCATCCGTCTCGGCGCTCCGCGCCGATCCACCTTCTCCCACATGGGGAGAAGGGAGGGGCGCGCTACACCAACCCTCTTTTCACCATCATCGCCTCGGGCGAAGGCATCTTGCCGCGGAAGGCCGTGTAAAGCTCATCCGGATCCTTCGCTCCGCCGGCGGCGTAGATGTTCTTCCTCAGCCGCTCGGCCAGTTCCGGGTTGAAAGGATCGCCTGTTTCCTCGAAGGCGGAAAAGGCGTCGGCGTCCAGCACCTCCGACCACATGTAGGAATAGTAGCCGGCTGAATACCCCTCGCCGGCGAAGATATGACCGAAATGCGGGGTGCGATGACGCATGGCGATGGTGTCGGGCATATGCAGCTTTTCCAGCGTTTCGGCCTCGAACGGAAGCGGCTCGGCCGGCGCGTCCGGCCTTGCGTGATAAGCCATGTCGATCAGCGCCGAGGCGGTGAACTCGACCGTGGCGAAGCCGGCGCCGAAGGTGCGGGCGGCGAGCATCTTGTCGAGCAGGTCCTTCGGCATCGGCTTGCCGGTCTTGACGTGCAGCGCATGCTTTTCCAGCACCGCCGGCACCGTCAGCCAATGCTCATAGAGCTGCGAGGGCAGTTCGACGAAGTCGCGGCTGACCGAGGTGCCGGAGACCGACGGCCAGGTGACGTCGGTCAGCATACCATGCAGCGCATGGCCGAATTCGTGAAACAGCGTTTTTGCTTCGTCGACGGAGAGAAGGGCCTGCTCGCCGGCCGGCGGCTTGGCGAAGTTCATGATGTTGTAGATGACCGGCATCGCGCCTTCCCCAAGCTTGTAGCCGGATTTCAGCGCGCTCATCCAGGCGCCGGAGCGTTTCGAGGGCCGCGCGAAGTAATCCGCCAGAAACAGGCCGCGCTCGCTGCCGTCCGCGTTCTTGACCACGAAGACGCGCGCGTCGGGATGCCAGGCGGCAATGCCCTTCTTCTCTTCGAAGCTGATGCCGAACAGCTTGGTCGCGACGTCGAAGCAGGCGTCGATGACGCGCTCGAGCTGCAGGTAGGGCTTCAGCTCGGCCTCGTCGAAGGCGAATTTCTCGGCGCGCAGCTTCTCCTGGTAGAAGCGCCAGTCCCATGCCGCGAATTTTTCGTTGCTGCCGGCTTCGGTGGCCAGCCGCTCCAGCTGCTTCTGATCGGCGGCCGCCTTTTCCAGCGCCTTTTCCCAGACCGGATCGAGCAGGTTGTGCACCGCCTTCGGCGTCTTCGCCATCGTGTCGTCGAGCTTAAGCGCCGCGAAAGACTCATAGCCGAGCAGCCTCGCCTTCTCGGCGCGCAGCTTCAGCATGTCGCGCACCACATCGGTATTGTCGCTGGCGCCGCCATTCTGGCCGCGCATGATGAAGGCGCGGAAGGCGATCTCGCGCAGGTCGCGGCGCTCCGAGAAGGTCGAGAACGGCTCGTAGATCGAGCGCGACAGCGTCACCGCATAGCGACCCTTCTGGCCACGCATCTCGGCCGCCTCGGCCATCGAGCTCTTCAAGAAATCCGGGAGGCCGACGAGGTCAGCCTCGTCGAGGAACAGCGCCCAGTCGCGTTCGTCGGCCAGCACATTCTGGCCGAATTTGGTGCCGAGCGAGGAGAGTTCCTCGTTGATTGCCGCCAGCCGCTTCTTGCCTTCCGCATCGAGCTTCGCACCGGAGCGGACGAAGCCTTTCCAGGTCTTTTCCAGCACACGCAACGTCTCGGGATCGAGGCTCAGCCTGTCGCGGCGCTGGTAGAGGTCGTCGATGCGGGCAAACAGCTTCTCGTTCATCGAGATCGCGGAGAAGTGCCGCGACATCTTGGGCGAAATCTCGCGCTCCAGCTGCTGGATGGTGTCGTTGGTGTGGGCGCCGGCACGACACCAGAAGATCGACGAGACATGGTCGAGCGGCTCGCCGGCGAGCTCAAGTGCAGCCAGCGTGTTTTCGATCGTTGCCGCCTCGCTGTTGCCGGCGATCGCGTCGATCTCAGCCTGGTGCGCTGCCAGCGCCGCGTCGAAGACCGGCCCGAAATCATTGTCGCCGATGCGGGTGAAATCGGGCAGGCCGAGCGGGCCTTGCCAAAGCGTCAGCGGATGGGCGGCGAGGTCGACGGTCTTTGACATGGGCAAATCCATAGGCGCTTTTGGTGGGGCTGAATGCAGGCGGGTTATCCCGATGTAGGGCGGTGCTCGGCACCGCGCAACAACAGGATCAGTAGGCGCTGCAGTCCTGCGCGACCGCCGTCTGGGTGCTGGCGGTTATGCGGCCGCCGACGACGGTGAAGGTCTCGCGCATCAGCGTGTCGTTCTCGGGGAAATCGTAGCAGGCGAGCACCGTGGTCTCGCCCTTTTCGCTCTTCTCGATGCGATGGCGGATGGCGGCGCCGGCAACCGCGCCTTGCCATTCGTCGATCGAAGCGAGGAATTCCTGCTTGTCCTGGACGACGCCGACATCGTCGAGCTTCATGTGCACCTCTTCAGAAAGCAATTCGGACAGTTCGGTTCGGTCGGCGACCAGGAGTGCCGAATACCAACGATCGATGACGGCGCTGTCATCGGCGCTGGCGCTGATCGTTGCGGACAGCAGCAGCGCTGCCGCAAGGAAAAACCTACACCAGATCCGCTCCATCAATCCTCCATCAAAGCTCCGGCCGCTCGAAATCGCCGGTCTCCTTGTTCATCACCCAGAGCTCGCCGGTCGAGATGTCGAACCAGGCGCCGTGCAGGGTAAGCTTGCCCTTGCCCTCGAGGATCGAAACGCAAGGGAATGTCCTGAGATTGGCGATCGAATAGCGGATCGAGATGCGCTCCAGCGCCGTCTGGCGCTCGGTCGCCGTCATGAAGGTGCTGGACGAGACGGTCTCGGCAGCCGGCGCGATCAGGCTCATCCATTTGCCGATGAAATCGCCGGGCGACAGCGGCGCAAAATTGGTATCGAGCGCGGCGCGGATGCCGCCGCAGCGCCCGTGGCCCATCACCACGATGTTCTTAACCTTCAGGCTCTGCACGGCGAACTCGAGCGCGGCAGAGGTCGAGTGGAACTCGCCGTCCGGCTCATAGGGCGGCACGAGATTGCCGACATTGCGCAGCACGAAGAGCTCGCCCGGCCCGGCATCGAAGATCGCTTCGGGGGCCGAGCGGGAATCGCAGCAGGCGACGATCATGGTCTCGGGCGCCTGGCCCTCGCGCGCCAGCGAGCGGTAGCGGTCGCTTTCGGCGGGATAGCGGCCGCTCATGAAGTTGCGATAGCCGGTCAGCAGATGTTCGGGAAGGTGAGGCATTGGCGGCTAGAGCCTTTCCGAGGGTTTGGGGGCGGCAGCTCGTTGCGATCGAGAAAAGCCTCTAGCGGCAAAAGCCGGTCGCGGGCAATGCCGAATTGCGGATGGCGGCGTCGCAAACGCATGCCGGCCGCCCCGATCGGTCATGCCCAGATGGCGACCTGAATGCCGAACCGGTCGGTAAGCGGCGGATCGGGAGAGGGCCGCGCCTCGCCGCTGGCGATGCGGCCGGCGATCAGCATCATGGCGGCCGCGTCGAGGAAGTCGTCGCCGGCGGCACCCTTCGGCGGCGCCTGGTCGAGGAAGGTCTTGTCGTAGCCTTGCCGGCAAAGCAGCGCCTTGCGATCCTCCAGGCCGGCCGGGTTGATAGTGCCCTTGATCTTCTTGGGCAGGATCATCGCGGTGCCGCCGTTCATCCGGCAGAAGGCGACTTCTGGGTGCGATTCGAAGATGCGGCCGCGCAAATCCGGTCGCGCGATCAACAGCTGGTCGATCTCGCGAATCTTCGAAAAAATACCGAAGGCCTGGATGGAAACGCCGCGCGGCGGATTGGAAGTCGTCATCGCCACCTCGCTCGCCCGCCGGTGCGCGGCATACCAGGCTTCGACCGTGGTGAAGTTGCCGGTATCGGCGTAGAGCGCCGCGCGCGATGGTATGGCAAAGACGCTCGACTGCCGTGCTCCGAGCAGCGGACGCACCAGCGCTTCGGGCCCGCGACCGCCGCGGCTGGAAAAATCAGGCAGGCCGATCGGCATGTCGACGGCGATCGTGGCATCGGGTAGGGCGTGTAGCAGAGCCTCGAAAGTCGCGAAGACCGATGCCGATGGCGGCGCGCCAGGCTGGCGATGGACGGCGATCCAGCCGGCCTTGCAGCCGTCGACGCCGGCCAGCACGCCGCCGCCTGGCCTCACGCCCGCTTGTCCCGCCCCGGGTGGAGGAGATGGCGAAGCTGCACCATGGCCATCGGATGCGACAGGCTCTGCGCGTCGGTCTCGAGCTGCAGCTCGTCGCCGCCGCGTTTCGCCGTGCGCGCCAGGATCTCATAGACGGCGGCGGTGGTCGACTGCAGCGCCTTCGCCGCCGGCTGGCCGGAAAGGATGCGGGCGAGATAGACGGCGGCCGTCAGGTCGCCCAACCCGTTCGGCGGCTTCTCGATCAGGCGGTGCTCGGCAAGCAGCGCCTGGCGGCCGTCGAGGAGGAAGTTACCGGTGCCGCCCGCCATCATCGAGGGTGCCGAGGTGACCAGCATTGTGGCGGGACCGGCGTGCAGGGCGGCCGCCGTCACCGATTTGATGTCGGGTAGCGGCGCTCCGGCCATCCATTCGAGCTCGTAGCGGTTGGGCGTGGCGATGTCGGCGATCGGCATCAGCCTGTCGCGCAGCGCGACGGCCGTCGGCTCCGGCACATAGAGCCCGCCTGAATCGCCCATCACCGGGTCGCATACATAAAGGGCATCCGGCGTCCTCGCCTTGACGGCCGCAACCAGCGAAGCGACGGCCTCCGCCTGGCCGGCCTCACCGAGATAGCCCGAGAGCACCGCGCTCACCTCGCCCAGCCACGGCGCGCGCTCGAGGTCGGCCATCAGCGCCTTGAACTGATCGAGCGGCGGCACGATGCGGGTGGCGCGGCTGTGGCCTGGGTGCCAGGGCAGGATCACGGTCGGCACCGCCCAAACCGGGAAACCCAGCGTCTCCAGCGCGAAGACCGCGGCGCGGTTGCCGACCGAGCCGCGGGCGACATGACTGGAGATGACGATGACCGCGCGCGGCGCGTCGGTTTTATCAGCATTCATGAAATTCGGTTCCTAGCCACCCTGCGTGGCGGCATACACCAGCCAGACCAACAGCCCAATGGCGATGATGAGGCCGAGCGTTCGGCCAATGCGGGTGCCCCAAACTTCGATCGGATCGGAGCGGTCGGCATCCGCCGCGGTCACGTGGTCGCGTGCGTCCTTCGCGGTGCGGGCGACGAAGGAAGCGCCGCCCGGCGTCGTTTCGCGCGCCACGCGCTCAAGGATGCGGCGCGATTCATTCTCGTCGTCCCGGCGCTCGGCCATGGCAAATGTCCTTTCCGGCCCGGAGCTTAGCCTGTTCGGTCGCGTATTCACAGGGGCGAGCGGCCAAGATCAGAGCGCTGCCACGACCGGGTCATTTTCTTGCGCACGGATTGTGGTAATGCTTCGCATCACAACTTCTGTCGAGGGGACCAATCATGTTCGCCGAGCGCCTTCTTCTACCCTCCGCTTTCCGCAATTTGCCGGCCTTGCTGATGATGGCCTTCGTGCTGCCGCTCCTTGCCGGCTGCGGCTACAACACCATCCCGACGGCGGAGGAGAATGCCAGGGCGGCCTGGAGCGAGGTGCTCAACCAGTATCAGCGTCGCGCCGACCTGATCCCCAACCTGGTCGAGACGGTGAAGGGCTACGCCTCGCACGAGAAGGACACGCTCGACGCGGTGGTCCAGGCGCGCGCCAAGGCGACGCAGATTACGGTGACGCCGGAGACGCTGAAGGATCCGGAAGCCCTCAAAAAATTTCAGGATGCCCAGGCCGGGCTGACGGGCGCGCTGTCGCGGTTGATCGCGGTCTCGGAAAACTATCCCGACCTCAAGGCCAACCAGAATTTCCTCGCGCTGCAGGCGCAGCTCGAAGGCACCGAGAACCGCATCGCGGTGGCGCGTCGCGACTACATCCAGGCGGTCAGGGAGTACAATCTGACACTGAGGACCTTCCCGTCGGTGCTGTGGGCGACATTCTGGTTCCGCGGCAATGAGCCGTTTGCGAACTTCACCGTAGAGGAAGACAAGATGCAGGTGCCGAAGGTGGATTTCGGCACGAGCACCAAGCAGGGCGGGTGAGCGGCGCGACTCAAATTTATTCGAGCTTGCAGGCCTTGCGTTCCTTCGCGCCCCCCTCTGTCCTGCCGGACATCTCCCCCTCTTGGGGGGAGATCGGCAGTTTCGCTGACCGTGCATCTCCTGCAACGCAGGCGGTTGGCGAAGGCGGCGGTGACGTCCAATCTCCCTCCTTGCGGGGGAGATGGCCGGCGGGCCAGAGGGGGGTGGGACGGAGTGCCTTCATTGGCCTTTTGCTGAGCATCTTCTGCCTCCTCCTCCCCATCGCCGCCCTTGCCGCCGACCTGCCCCCGCTTAGCGGCCGTGTCGTCGACAATGCCGGCATTATCGATGCCGGCACGCGCGCGGCGCTGACCCAGAAACTCGCCGATTTCGAGAAGAAAGGCTCCGATCAGATCGTCGTCGCGACCATCCCCACCCTCGGCGGCGAGGAGATCGAGCCCTACGCCAACCGGCTGTTCCGCTTCTGGAAGCTCGGCCAGGCCAAGGAGAACAATGGTGTTCTTCTCCTGGTTGCGCCGAACGATCGCAAGATGCGCATCGAGGTCGGCTATGGGCTGGAAGGCACGCTGACCGACCTGCACACCAAGCTGATCATCGAAAACGACATGGTGCCGGCCTTCCGCGCCGGAGACTTCTCCGGCGGCATCAGCAAGGCCGTCGACGACATGATCATGGTGCTGGAGGGCAATCCGGAGGAGCTGGAGGCGCGCGGCAAGCGCAACGAGCAGGCGCCGTTCAACTCCGACGACCTGTTCTTCGCCATCTTCATCACCCTCTGGGCGCTGATCTTCTTCGGCAGCATCGCCCTGACGGTGCTGCCGCCGATCTTCGGCCAGAAGATCGGGCCCGGCCGCTACCGCTGGCTCGGCATGACCTTCGAGCCCAGCCGGCGATCCTCCGGCGGATGGTCGTCCGGTGGCGGAGGCTGGTCGTCGGGCGGTGGAGGTTGGTCCTCCGGTGGCGGCGGTGGCGGGTTTTCCGGCGGCGGCGGTTCGTCGGGCGGCGGCGGCTCCTCTGGAAGCTGGTGAGAAACCATGGCAACGCGACCGATCAGCCCCGAGGACCATGACCGCATCGCCGAGACCATCCGTGCCGCGGAAGCAAGGACCGACGGCGAGATATACTGCGTCGTGGCGGGGTCCAGCGACGGCTATTTCTTCCCGGCCGCGTTCGCGGCGGCGCTCGCCACGATTGTCGTCAGCCTCGCAGTGGCCTACGGGCTGGAAGCCTTGTGGCTGACCATCCGTTTGCCGCATTTCGTGCTTGCTCAGCTTCTGGCGTTTGGCTGCATGCTTGCGCTCCTCTGGGCGCTGCCCGGCTTGCGAATTCACCTCGTGCCGAAACGGCTGCGCTACCAGGCGGCGCATGCCAATGCGATGAAGCAATTTCTCGCCCGCAACGTCCACCGCACCCAGGCGAGGACGGGCGTGCTGATCTTCGTCTCCATCGCCGAGCGCTATGCCGAGGTGGTGGCCGACAGCGGCATCGACGCTAAGGTCAGCCAGCATGTCTGGGATGGCGTGGTGCGGGACCTGACAACGCACGCGGGCGACGACCGACTCGCCGACGGTTTCGCCAAGGCGATCGAATCGGTCGGCGCGGTGCTGGCCGAGCATTTCCCGGTTACCGCCGACGACACCAATGAATTGGATGACCATCTCGTCGAGATCTGACGGAACTGGCTGAAAATCTGCTCTGCCGGGGCCGGGTGAGGGCTGGTTTTCGGCGCCTCCGATGCCGCCAAGCTCGCTTGTGAGAAAGCGCGGGCGCGACAGCGCGGACTCTTTGCAGTCGGGCCAAGCGGGTTTATGATTAACAAATCATGAACACGCTGACGATCGACATCCGGAAAGCCGACCCTCGCGATGCAATGGCTATCGCGGACGTGCACCAGGAGGCATGGCGCGGCGCCTATTCCGGCATCATCCCGCATCGCACGCTGACGGCCATGATCAATCGCCGCGGCCCCGATTGGTGGGCGAACGCAATTCGCAAGGCGGCTACCGTGCTGGTGGTCGAGATCGGGGGCACGATCGCCGGCTATGCCACGATCGGCAGGAACCGCGCCCGCGAGCTCAGGCAGCAGGGCGAGATCTACGAGCTGTACCTGCGTCCGAAATATCAGGGAATTGGCCTCGGCAGCAGGCTGTTCAAGGCGGCGCGGACGCGCCTTGCCGACCATGGGCTCAGAGGCCTGGTGGTGTGGGCGTTGGAAGACAATTACAACGCGCTGGCCTTTTATGCCGGCAATGGCGGCCGCGACGTCGCCGAAGGCGTCGAGGTCTTCGAGCAGAAGGCGCTGAAGAAGGTTGCCTTCGTCTGGGAATGATGGCCGCCACTTAAAACGCGTTGCGGTGACGTGCTTCAAGTCTTCGTTTGATGCATATCGTTTGCCCAAAACCGCTGCGCAGCCTTGGGCGACATGCATTGGGTTACAATCCATCACAAACTGTGCGCTTCCATTAGCGTCCAGTGCTATTCGCCGCATTGCACCATGAAGCGCCGCCCGCTATCGATCTCACAAATCGAGAGAGGGATTTGAGCATGCGTATCGAAGCCGTACCAACGGGGAAGAATCCGCCCGACGACATCAACGTCATCATCGAGGTGCCGATCGGCGGCGAGCCGATCAAGTACGAGATGGACAAGGAGGCCGGCACGCTGTTCGTCGACCGCTTCCTGCACACCTCGATGCGCTATCCCGGCAATTACGGCTTCGTGCCGCACACTCTGTCCGGCGACGGCGACCCGATCGACGTGCTCGTCTGCAACACGCGCGCGCTGGTGCCGGGCTGCGTCATCAATGTGCGGCCGATCGGCGTCTTGATCATGGAAGACAATGCCGGCCAGGACGAGAAGGTGATCGCGGTTCCCTCGCCGAAGCTGACGCTGCGCTACGAGAATGTCACCGAATACACGCACCTGCCGGAAATCACCCGCCAGCAGGTGCAGCACTTCTTCGAGCACTACAAGGATCTCGAGCCCGGCAAATGGGTCAAGATCGAGGGCTGGCACGATTCCAACTATGCCAAGAAGATGATCGTCGAGGCGATCGAACGGGCGAAGGCGGTCAAGTAAGTAAGCGGCAGCCAACGGCTGGGCGATGGGGCTTGGGCGAAGCCCTCAACGTCGTCATCCCAGGGCGAAGCAGGAGCGCAGCTCCGTCGCGGACCCCTGGGATCCATGCCGTGAGGTCGCGAAGATCGTTACGGAACAGAATTACTGCACCGTGGCAACGCCTTGATGTAACGGCATGGATTCTTGGGTCTGCGCCGCGTCGCTTCGCTCCTTGCTCCGCCCAAGGATGACGAATGCGCAACCTTCGCCGTCTCGCATTCGTCGAACACCCTCTGATTTCTAGTTATCTACTCGCCCGAAGTCCGGCACGTTGCCGATCACCTCGCGCTTGTCCTTGCCGCAAGCAAAACCCTTCGCCTTTTGGTCGGCGAGCTTGCGGGCCTGATCGTTGGCCTGAGGGTTGCCGGTAGCGAGCACGAGGCCGATTGTGCAGCCCTCATGCTCCTCCGGCTGCGCGACCTTGGCGACGACCAGCACCTCGGTCGGCTTGTTTTCGTTTTCGGGATTGCTGATCTCGCGACGATGAATCACGGCGAAGGGCACCGCCTTGTCGCCATTGGTTTCGATGCGCCACTCGACCTTCGCCCCAGCGGTGTTGAACCCGGAGAAACTCTCCCAGATGGCGGTCATGTCGTCGGAGGGAAAACCGTAGTAGACGGACTCGCGCGCGTCGTCATAGCCGATCAGCACCGGATAGCCGCGATAGCCCGCGCAGGCGAGGTTCGCCCAGTCGCCGTCGCCTTCTTCCGATTGCGCGTAGGTCACGCAGTCCTTCTTCCAGTCGAGGTCGGTATAGTCGCTGGAAATGTCGCCGGCATGGGCCGAGCCACCAAGGATGACAAAGGCAGTAAGAGCAAGCCAGGCGCGCATCCGAAGACCTCCGTTTGGTGCAGCAGCGTAGCGTTAAAACCCGCGTGAGCCTAGGAAGCTGGGTTGGCGCGAAGATCAATTGTCTAGGCCACCGACGCCCGGAACTGGGCAGTCGGACGGTGCGGACCACTATTTCTTCAAGCTGGCTTCAATCAGCAGATCGGCGTTGCGGGCGACTGATGCCGCCGGTCCGCCGAGGCCGAACAATTGGCCGCTGATATAGGCGCCCTCGATCAGCAGCAGCAGCCCATCGCCCAGCGTGTCGGAATCAGTCGCACCCATCGCGGCCGCCATGGCGCGCAGGCGCCGGCGCAATTCCTGCTTGTTGTTCTCGCTCACCACCCGCGCGGGATGGCCGTGCTCGGGATATTCGACCGCCGCATTGGTCATGCCGCAGCCGCGATAGTTCGGCCTCTGCGTGCGTTTGCCGACGCGGGTGAGGAATGCGATGATCTGCGCGCGCGGATTGCCAGGATGCGCGTCCACAGCCTCGTCGAACCGCTGCCAGAATTCGAGGTCGTACTTGCGCAGATAGGAAGCGGCGAGTTCGTCCTTGGACGGGAAGGTCCGGTACAGGCTGGGCTTGGTGACGCCGGCGCGCCTGACGATCTCATCGACGCCGATCGCCCGGATGCCTTCGCGATAGAACAGGTCGCGCGCCACGTCGAGGATCTTGTCGGCAGCCTTCGGTGCCGGCGCCGTGCCGGCTCCGCTGATCGACGCTTCAATTTTATTGTCCGATGGCATTCAACAAACTCGCTTGACAATGTTACTGACCGGTACGTATGAATGGGGCCGCTCCATTGCAACGTACCGGTCAGTAACATGATAGCTCATTCCCGTCCCTTTGGCCAGCGCTACGCCTTCGTCGTCGTCGCAGTCATCTTCTTCTGCCTGCTCATCGCCGCCGGGCTTCGTTCCGCGCCGGCGGTCATGATGCTGCCGCTGGAAGAGAGCTTCGGCTGGCGGCGCGATGTCGTCTCGCTTGCCGCTGCTGTCGGCATCTTCCTCTATGGCCTCACCGGGCCGTTTGCCGCGGCGTTGATGGAGCGGATCGGGCTACGCCGCACGCTGCTTGCCGCGCTGCTGATCATGTCGGGTTCCACAGCGCTCAGCCTGCTGATGACCAAGCCGTGGCATCTGCTGATCACATGGGGGGTATTTTCGGGCATCGGCTCGGGCGCGGTCGCGACCGTGCTCGGAGCCACCATCGTCAATCGCTGGTTCAAGACCAATCGCGGCCTGGTGATGGGGCTGATGTCCGCCTCGAGCGCGACCGGCCTGCTGGTGTTCCTGCCGCTGCTCGCCTCGTTGGCTCAGTCGGGAGGTTGGAAGCCGGTCGCCGTTGCCATCGCCATTGCCACGGCGGCTCTCGTGCCGCTGGTCTTTCTGCTGGTGCCGGAGCGCCCGGCTTCCATCGGCCAGGTGCGTTATGGCGCCGATGCCGACGACGTGCCGCCGGTGTCGCCGGCCGCGCAAGGCAATTTCCTGGCGCATACGCTGAACACGTTGCGCCGTGCCGCGGGAACCAGGGTGTTCTGGTACCTGTTCGCCACATTCTTCGTCTGCGGTTTCACCACAAACGGCCTCGTCGGCACGCACCTCATCGCCTTTTGCGGCGACATGGGCATCGGCGAGGTGCAGGCAGCCGGGCTGTTGTCGATGATGGGCATCTTCGACCTGATCGGCACGACGCTGTCCGGCTGGCTCACCGACCGTTTCGATCCGCGCAAGCTGCTTGGCGTCTATTATGCCGTGCGCGGCCTGTCGCTGATCTATCTGCCCTATTCCGGCTTCTCGGCCGTCAGCCTGATCATCTTCGCCGTGCTCTATGGGCTCGACTGGATCGCCACCGTGCCGCCGACGCTCAGGCTCGCCAACGAAGCTTTCGGCGACCGCAGCGGCCCGATCGTGTTCGGCTGGATCGTCGCCGGCCACCAGGTGGGCGCCGCGGCGGCGGCGGCCTTCGGCGGCACGATGCGCGAATTGCAGGGCAATTACGAGCTTGCCTTCCTGATCGCCGGCATGACCGGCATAGCCGCGGCCTGTATTTCGCTCTTGATCAACACGAGCAAGCCGGCGTTTGAGCCGGAGCCGCAGGCGGCCTAAAGCGCGACTTCCCTTCTCCCGCAAGGGGAGAAGGGAAGAGCTGTGACCTGTTATCAAAATTTCATGGTTCCGATATGCGCCTGAAACATTGAGGCCGGAGGTTGGCGGTCCCGTTCAACGCCATCCGGAGACAGCCATGAACAAGCTCTCGTTAACCCGCCGCGCTTTCGTCACCTCGGCCAGCGCCTTTGGCCTAGTCGGCGCCTCCGGTCTCGCGTTGCCTTACTATTCCCGAGCCAATCAGCGCCCGGCCTTCACCCACGGCGTCCAGTCCGGCGATGTCGACGCCACCTCCGGCGTGGTCTGGACCCGCACTGACCGGCCGGCGCGCGTGATGTACGAAGTGTCGACCACCGAAAGCTTCGCCGACGCCGTCAGGCTGGCGCCGCTCGATACCTCGCCCGCCAGCGACTATACGGTGAAGCGGCTGCTCACCGACCTCGCCGCCGACCAGGACATTTTCTACCGGATGACGGCCGCCGATCTTTCCGACATCAACGCCGTCTCCGAGCCGATTGTCGGCCGTTTCCGCACCGCGCCGGCGTCGAAGCGCGACGTGCGCTTCGCCTGGTCGGGCGACACCGCCGGCCAGGGCTGGGGCATCGACGAGACCGGCATGAAGACCTACTCCACCATCGCCAAGCACACGCCTGACTTCTTCCTCCATTCCGGCGACACGATCTATGCCGACGGCGCCATGAAGGACGAGGTCGACCTGCCCGGCGGCGGCAAGTGGAAGAACGTCGTCATGATCGACGGCAAGCGCAAGGTTGCCGAAACGCTGGACGAGTATCGCGACCAGTGGAAGTACAACATGATGGACAAGCACGTGCTCGCGCTCAGCGCCATCTGCCCGACCTTCTACCAGTGGGACGACCACGAGATGGTGAACAACTGGTCGGATTCGAAGGACCTGACGACCGACAACCGCTACACGGAAAAATCGATCCATGTGCTGGCGGCCCGCGCGGCGCGCGCCTTCCATGAGATGACGACCATCCGCTACGAACCTTCGGAACCGGGACGCGTCTATCGCAAGATCGCCCACGGGCCGCTGCTCGACGTGTTCTTCCTCGACATGCGCTCCTATCGCGGCCCGAACGGCCCCGACATGGAGGACACGCTGACGCCGAAGTCGCGTATGCTCGGCGAGCAGCAGACGCAGTGGCTGAAGCGCGAGCTGGCGAATTCCAAGGCGACCTGGAAGATCATCGCCGCCGACATGCCGCTCGGCCTCGTCGTCTGGAACGACGCGGCCAAAAAGGTCGGAGCCGAGGCGGTCAGCAACGGCGACAATGGCGCGCCGAAGGGCCGCGAGCTCGAATTCGCCGACCTGCTGCGCTACATCAAGAACGCCGGCATCACCAACACGGTGTGGCTGACCGCCGACGTCCACTACACGGCGGCGCATTACTACAATCCAGACAAGGCGCAGTTCCAGGATTTCAACCCGTTCTGGGAATTCGTCTCCGGCCCGATCCACGCCGGTACCTTCGGTCCCAACGATCTCGACATGACCTTCGGGCCCGAGCTGAAGTTCATCAAGGCGCCGAGCGCCGAGCAGGGCCAGAACCTGCCGCCATCAGCGGGCCTGCAGTTCTTCGGCCTGGTCGACATTTCCGGCGCCACGGAGCAACTAACGGTGCGGCTGATGGATCGCGACGACAACGAGCTCTACAAGGTCACGCTCGATCCGGTGCGGTCGGCTTAGGGTCGGCGCCAGGCAACCCTCTCTGTCCTGCCGGACTGTCCGTTACGGCAGAGGAGGGTGTGCCGGAGTGCTACCTTTGTCAGATAGCCGTCGCAATATTAATCCGGATAGCAGGTCGCGGGAATGTTCGGCCAGACGGCGGTGTCGCAGTTGGCTGCCTTCTGGCGCTGCTTGAATGCGGCGCTGACCGGGCCGGTGACGATCGGGTCGACCCCGTCCGGGGCGTCGGCAAACATCTGCTGCGCGGTTTTGGCATCACGGGGCGAGGGGTTAGCTTCTCTCAGGGCAGCCGCCGACTGCGCGGCGCCAGCCGCAACAAGCACGCCAAGCGCTGCCCACGCGAAAACCGGACGCAATCTGGACATCTGATCGGTCATGAACATGAAATTGCCCGGCCCCTCAAAGGTTCCGCCTTGGTTAACAGAATCATTTCACACCAAGACGTTTAAGAATCAGTGACCATTTATTTGGGGCGGGGCCTCCCCTTTCGCAATTGCGAAAAACCTTGTATGAGCCGCCCAACCGAAAAAGGCGGCGCTTTCGGGCCTGCTGCCTGCAACGCTCCCGAGACCAGACAATGAACCTCCGCAATATCGCGATCATCGCGCATGTCGACCATGGAAAAACCACGCTCGTCGACCAACTCCTGAAACAGTCCGGCGCCTTCCGCGAAAACCAGCGCGTCGCCGAGCGCGCCATGGACTCCAACGACCTCGAAAAAGAACGCGGCATCACCATCCTGGCCAAGGCGACCTCGGTCGATTGGAAGGGCACCCGCATCAACATCGTCGACACGCCCGGACACGCCGACTTCGGCGGCGAGGTCGAGCGCATCCTGTCGATGGTGGATTCGGCGATCGTGCTCGTCGACGCCGCCGAAGGGCCGATGCCGCAGACCAAATTCGTCGTCGGCAAGGCGCTGAAGGTAGGTCTGCGGCCGATCGTCGTCATCAACAAGATCGACCGCCCGGACGCCCGTCACATCGAGGTGGTCAACGAGGTGTTCGACCTGTTCGCGGCGCTCGATGCGACCGACGAACAGCTCGACTTCCCGATCCTCTACGGCTCGGGCCGCGACGGCTGGGTGTCGGAAAATCCTGAAGGCCCGAAAGACCAGGGCCTTGCGCCGCTGTTCGATCTCGTCGTCAAGCATGTGCCGGCGCCGACGGTGCATCCCGGTCCGTTCCGCATGATCGGTACGATCCTCGAAGCCAATCCGTTCCTCGGCCGCATCATCACCGGCCGCATCGAGTCCGGTTCGCTGAAGCCCAACCAGGCGGTCAAGGTGCTGCACCATGACGGCACGCAGATCGAGACCGGACGAATCTCGAAAATCCTCGCCTTCCGCGGGCTCGAGCGCCAGCCGATCGAGGAAGCCCAGGCGGGCGACATCGTCGCCATCGCCGGCCTGTCGAAGGGCACCGTCGCCGACACCTTCTGCGATCCGAGCGTGAGCGAGCCGCTGCATGCGCAGCCGATCGACCCGCCGACGGTGACCATGTCCTTCCTGGTCAACGACAGTCCGCTTGCCGGCACCGAGGGCGACAAGGTGACCAGCCGCGTCATTCGCGACCGGCTGCTGCGCGAGGCCGAAGGCAATGTGGCGCTCAAGATCGAGGAATCGCCGGAGAAGGATTCCTTCTTCGTCTCCGGTCGCGGCGAGTTGCAGCTTGCCGTGCTGATCGAGACGATGCGCCGCGAAGGCTTCGAGATCGCCGTGTCGCGCCCGCGGGTCGTCATGCAGAAGGGCGATGACGGCCAGTTGCTGGAGCCGGTCGAGGAAGTCGTCATCGACGTCGACGAGGAGCACGCCGGCGTGGTCGTGCAGAAGATGTCGGAACGCAAGGCCGAGATGGTCGAGCTGCGCCCCTCCGGCGGCAACCGCCAGCGCCTTGTCTTCCATGCGCCGACCCGCGGCCTGATCGGCTATCAGTCGGAACTGTTGACCGACACGCGCGGCACCGCCGTGATGAACCGGCTGTTTCATGCCTACGAGCCCTACAAGGGCGAGCTGCCCGGCCGCACCAATGGCGTGCTGATCTCCAACGAACAGGGTGAGTCGGTCGCCTATGCGATGTGGAACCTGGAGGATCGCGGCCCGATGATCATCGATCCGGGCGTCAAGGTTTACCAGGGCATGATCATCGGCATCCATTCCCGCGACAACGACCTGGAAGTGAACGTGCTGAAGGGCAAGAAGCTCACCAACATCCGCGCCGCCGGCAAGGACGAGGCGGTGAAGCTGACGCCGCCGGTCCGCATGACGCTGGAACGCGCGCTGGCCTGGATCCAGGACGACGAGCTGGTCGAGGTGACGCCGAAGACCATTCGGCTCAGGAAGCTCTATCTCGACCCGAACGAGCGCAAGCGCTTCGAGAAGTCGGCCAAGGTGATGGGCGCGGCGTAGGGTTTTAGCCCAGGCAGTTACTCAAGGGAGGGGGCATCGCTCCCTCTCTTTTCACTTCATGCACATGCGGCCGAAACGACAGCGTCACGGCCGGTCTCGCCGGAGAGGTCGACGCGTACCACCATGCCGTCGCGCACCGGCCTGCGCAGGGCTTTGGCGCCGCACGGTTCGATGGCGAGCAACCGCCGCGTTTCCCAGGCCTGCAGCCTCGACCGGGAGATGCCGAGCTCGCCGGCGAGCAAGCGGTCAAGCCGCAAGGGCGTTGCGGCATCGAGCCGAAGCTCAAGCCAAAGCGCCGTCGCGCCTTCCGGCCTGCCATCCAGCGCCTCCTTTCGCACCGTGACTTCCGGAGATTCTTCGATCCGCCCGACCCGATTTCTGAGCGCCACGGCATCGAAGCCATAGTGTCGGACCAGCGTCGGATCGTTGCGCTCCAGTGCAGCCAGCAGCGCCGGTGCGATGTCGCGACGGTTGCATCGCATAAAAATGGCGCGGTTCCAGGAATTGTCGCAGTCGGTGCAGCGATAGATCAGCCAGGCATCGATGCGCTTGCCGTTGGCGTTGACGCGGAACTTTCCGCTGCATTGGTAAGGTTTGACGCCGCCGCAGCGATTGCAGTTGATGAGAGGTCGAGGCGCGACTGCGGGCGCGACCACCCAGCGAATGCGCAAAGTTCGAGACATGCCGATAGGCCCTTCCCGTCGGGAAGTCCGTCAGCGCGGCAATGTCCGAGATGCCCATGCGGGCACGGTGTGGCGAAAGGCTGTAGTGGTTGAAAATCAGGCGCCCGCGCAATTGCGCGACGGCGGCTCAGCAATGCCAAACCGGTCTCGAGCCGCCGCCTGAAGAACACATGAAATGATGCAGGCGCCGCCAAAGCGCGCCTGCGCGTGCTTTCGGGGAGTAGACGAGACCGGCGTTTACTGAGGCAAAGTGAAACTCGAAATCGGGAAGGATCGGCTCTTCTAGCCGTGCGACGGCGGGCGGGCAAGAGTATGCCGCCCGCCGTGTTTCACTGTGACGACCTTCGGGCGCTTTGGCGCTACATCATCTCGATGATCGGCGCGACCTCGACGCTGAAGGCCGGGTTCATCAGGATCGGACAATCCCTGGCCTTGGCGACGGCATCGTCGATATCCTTCGCTTCGACGATCGTGTAGCCGGCGGTTGGATTGCTGCCGCCATTGTTCTCGACCGCGCCGCCGGGCAGCACCGTTCTCGACATGCCGACAGGATTGCCGCCGTCGATCACGGCCGAACCCAGCTTGTCGTACCAGCCGGTCCAGGCATCCATCGCGGCTTTGCGCTCGGCCTCGTCGGCCGGCATCTTGCCGGAGCCGTGATAGACATAGAGAAATTTCGCCATGTTCTCCTCCCTTTTCGGCAGCGTCGAGCCGGGATGCGGCAGCGCCGCCTGGCGGTATGCGGCTATGCCGCAATCCGATATGCGGCTACGCCGCAATCCGATATGCGAGCTAGCCGCAATCATCGATATGCGGGCTAACCGCAATCGTTGATCATCGACCCAAACGGCGGGGCGGGCAACGAGAAATTCGACGTTGCTAATGTGAGGCCAGTGAGCCTCACCTTGCCATGGCGTGGTATTCGGGGTTCGGTCGCATGTCGACCGCGGCGGCCACCCGGTTCGACATGTTGAAGAAGGCGGCAGTCGAGGCGATGTCCCAGATGTCGCGATCACTGAAGCCCACCTGTCGCAACGCGGCGCGGTCGCCCTCGACGATCTTGGCTGGCTCCTCCGTCAGCTTGACCGCGAATTCCAGCATCGCCGTCTCCCTTTCGGGCAAGCCGGCGGCGCGGAAATTCATCACCATCAGCAGCTTCTTCTCGTCGAAGGCGTAGGCCAGAAGCACGTTGGGCACGAGGCCGAGCTTTTCCTCGCATTTGGCGAAATAAGCCTTCGTCGCTTCGCTCAGCTCCGCCCGGGCCAGGTCGAGCGCCGTAATCCTGTCGGTCATGTCCGTTCTCCTCGCAGGGTGAGCGTCGGTTCGATTTTCTTAAAGCGTCGTCAAACCTTTGTCGCCAAATAGCGCTCATCTGCTACCATAGACCCAAAAGCATATGACGGGAGGGACTTCACATCATGGCCAGCCTGAAAACCGCAAGCCAGCCGAAAAAGACCAGTCCGGCAAAAGGAGGCGCGGCAAGGGCAGGCGAAAAGCCCGGCAGGCTCGCCGACTATCTCCTCGCCCGCACGCCGGCCGAAGACATCGCCGCCTATGACGTCGCCGACCTCGAACGCGCCGCCGATCTCGCCGGCCGGGCGGTCGCCAGGCACAGAAAGGGCGATTGCATCATTGCCATAGACGTGGATTCTGGCGTGACGCGCCAGGGCCGGCCGATGACGGTCATCACCGTCGTCAACGACAACATGCCGTTCCTGTTCGATTCCATCCTCGGCGAGATCACCGAGAGCGCCGGCGAGCCGCTTTTGGTCACCCATCCCGTCATCGTCGTCCGGCACGGCAAGAGCGGCATCGAGGAGATCCTCGGAGACGGCGGCTCCGTCAAGGGCGAAACCAGCCATGACCGGCTGAGCGTCGTCCACGTCCATATCGGCCGCCTTTCGGCCGATCAGGCCGAAGCCCTGGCCGGCCGCCTGAAGAAGCTGCTGGACCAGGTGCGCGCCGCCGTCGCCGATTGGAAGCCGATGCTTGCCCGGCTCGATCAGGCCATCTCGGAATTCCGCTACGCGCCGGTGCCGCTCGACAAGGCGCATGTCACCGAGGCGATCGCCTTCCTCGAATGGCTGCGAGACGACAATTTCACCTTCCTCGGCATGCGCGAGTTCAACTACACCGGCGGCGAGAAGAGCGGCATGCTGGAGCGCGCCGACAAACCCGGCCTCGGCATCCTCGCGGATCCCGACGTCCTGGTTCTCAGGCGCGGCACCGAGGCGGTGTCGACAACGCCGGAGATCCGCGCCTTCCTGCATGGGCCGGAACCGCTGATCGTCACCAAGGCCAATGCCAAGTCCCTGGTGCACCGGCGCATCTATCTCGACTATATCGGCGTCAAAACCTACACCGCCAACGGCGTGCTTTCAGGCGAGCTGCGCATCGTAGGCCTGTTCACCTCGACCGCCTACACGCGTTCGGTGATGAAGATCCCCTATCTGCGCTCGAAGGCCGAGACGGTCATCGCCAAGTCCGGCTTCAATCCAAATGACCATTCCGGCAAGGCGCTGATCAACGTGCTGGAGAGCTATCCGCGCGACGAGCTGTTTCAGGTTCCGGTGCCGATCCTCAGGAAGCACGCCGAAGCCATCCTCGGACTGATCGAACGGCCGCGCGTCAGGGCGCTGGTGCGGGTCGATCAGTTCGACCGGTTCGTCTCGATTCTCGTCTTCGTGCCGCGCGACCGCTACGACAGCGTCGTGCGCGAGAAGATCGGCACCTACCTGAAGACAGTATTTCAGGGCCGGCTGTCGGCATATTATCCGGCCTTCCCAGAAGGCGGGCTGGCGCGTGTGCATTTCATCATCGGCCGCTCCGGCGGCAAGACGCCGAAGGTCGAGCCGGCAACGATAGAGGCAGCGATCCGCGACATCGTGCGCACCTGGGACGATGCGCTGCGCGAAGCAGTGTCGGAATCGGGCGCCGATGCAACGCTTACGGCAATTGCCTCGCGCTTTTCGGAAAGCTATCGCGATTCGTTCTCGCCGGCCGTGGCGCTGGCCGATGCAGGTCGCATCGCCAGGATCGATGCGGCCAATCCAATCGCCATCGACTATTACCGCCATGCCGACCAGAAGCCGCACCAGGCGGCGCTGAAGATCTATCACCACGGCAGTCCGGTGGCGCTGTCGCGGCGCGTGCCGGTGCTGGAGAATATCGGCTTCCGCGTCATCAGCGAGCGCACCTTCGAGGTTGGCGACGAAGCCTCCGGCATGGTGTTCATCCACGACATGGAGCTGGAGAACAGCTACGGCAAGCCGATCGACCTCGGCGACGGTGCGCTGTTCGAGGATGCCTTCCTGTCGGTCTGGCGCGGCGACGTCGACAATGACGGCTATAACGGCCTTGCCCAGACCGCGGGTCTCTGGTCGGGCGAAATCACGATCCTGCGCGCCTACGGCCGCTATTTGCAGCAGGCCGGTATCCCGCAGAGCCAGGATTTCATCGCCGCCGCGCTCAACCGCTATCCGGAGATCGCGCGCGGCCTGCATCAGCTGTTCGTTGCCCGCCTTGGCCCGACGGCCGAGACCGAGGGCGTGGTCGCCGCCAAGCACCTCAAGGCCAAGATCAAGGACGCGCTGGAAGAGGTGCCCAACATTGATGACGACACCATCATCCGTCGTTATCTCAACCTGATCGAAGCCTCGCTGCGCACCAATCATTTCGTTGCCGATACGAAAGACAAAGGACAGTCGCTGGCGATCAAGCTGGATTCGCAGGCGGTCGACGGGCTGCCGGCGCCCCGCCCCTGGCGCGAGATCTTCGTCTACGGCTCGGAGGTCGAGGGCGTTCATCTGCGCTTCGGCCCGGTGGCGCGCGGCGGCCTGCGCTGGTCTGACCGCGCCCAGGACTACCGCACCGAGGTGCTGGGTCTGGTCAAGGCGCAGCAGGTCAAGAACGCGGTCATCGTGCCGGTCGGCGCGAAGGGCGGCTTCTATCCGAAGAAACTGCCGATGAGCGCCGGCCGCGACGCGATCTTCGAGGCCGGCACTTCGGCCTACAAGAATTTCGTCTCCAGCCTGCTTTCGATCACCGACAATATCGGTGTCGACGGCATCATCCCGCCGGCCGGCGTGGTGCGGCGCGACCAGGATGATCCCTATTTCGTCGTTGCCGCCGACAAGGGCACGGCGACCTTCTCCGATACGGCCAACGCCATTTCGGAGACGCACAATTTCTGGCTGGACGACGCCTTCGCCAGCGGCGGCTCGGCCGGCTACGACCACAAGAAGATGGGCATCACCGCCAAGGGCGCCTGGGAAGCGGTGAAGCGGCATTTCCGCGAGATGAACCGCGACATCCAGACCGAGCCCTTCACGGTCGTCGGCGTCGGCGACATGTCGGGCGACGTGTTTGGCAACGGCATGCTCCTGTCACCGGCAACCAAGCTGATCGCCGCCTTCGACCACCGCGACATCTTCATCGACCCCGACCCGGACATGGCGGCCTCGCTGGCCGAGCGCCAGCGCATGTTCGGACTGCCGCGCTCGTCGTGGCAGGACTATGACAAGTCAAAGCTGTCGGAAGGCGGCGTCATCGTCTCGCGCAGCCTGAAGTCGATAACGCTGCCGCAGGCGGCGGCCGCCGCGATCGGCCTCGCCAAGACCACGGCAACGCCGGTCGAGATCATGAACGCCATCCTCAAGGCGCCCGTCGATCTTTTGTGGTTCGGCGGCATCGGCACCTATGTCCGGGGCTCCGGCGAGACCAATGCCGATGTCGGCGACCGCGCCAACGACGCCATCCGCGTCACCGCGCTCGACGTGCGCGCCAAGGTCATCGGCGAGGGCGCCAATCTTGGCGTCACGCAGCGGGCGCGCATCGAGTTCGGTATGAAGGGCGGCCGCTGCAATTCCGACGCCATCGACAATTCGGGCGGCGTCAACTGCTCGGACGTCGAGGTCAACATCAAGATCGCGCTGGCGTCGGCCATGCGCAAAGGCTCGCTGGCGCGGCCGGCGCGCAACAAGCTGCTTGCCGAGATGACCGATGAGGTGAGCACGCTGGTGCTTTCCAACAACTACCAGCAGACGCTGGCGCTGTCGCTGGCGCGCAAGCGCGGGCTGGCCGACATCGCGCACCAGGCGCGCTTCATGACGGCGCTCGAAGCGCGCGGCCTGCTCGACCGCGCCGTCGAGACGCTGCCTTCGCCGGCGGCGCTCGCCGAGCGCGAGGCTCGCGGCGAGCCGTTGACCAGGGCCGAACTCGGCGTGCTGCTTGCTTATGCCAAGATCGTGCTCTTCTCCGACATCGTCGCCAGCGACGTGCCGGACGATCCGCATTTCGACCGCGATCTGATGGGCTATTTCCCGGAGCGGATGGCGAAGAAATTCGCCGGCGAGATCCGTGCCCACCGGCTGCGGCGCGAGATCATCGCGCGCGTCGTCGCCAACGATCTCGTCAACCGCGGCGGGCCGTCTTTCGTCAACCGGCTGCAGGAAGCGACGGGCCGCACAGCGGGCGCCGTCGTGCGCACTTTCGCCCTGGTGCGCGACGGTTTCGCGCTGCCTTCGCTATACAAGGAGATCGATGCCCTCGACAACCAGATCGACGGCCAGACGCAGCTCGATCTCTACCAGGCAGTCAGCCGGCTCATCTTCATGACCAGCGGCTGGTACCTGAAGAACGACCTATCCTCCGCGCCGCTGGGCCAGCGCATCGCCGACTTGCAGGAAGCGCGCAAGGCTTTGGAGCCGAAGCTCATCTCGCTGCTGCCGGCCTTCTCGCGCGAGCGGATCGAGGCGCGGCGCCATGACCTGTTTGAGGGCGGCGCGCCCGACAAACTTGCCGAAAAGCTGGCGCTGGCCGAGGTGAGCGACCTGATCCCGGACATCGCGCTCACCGCACGCACGGCCAATGCCGACATCGTCAGCGCCGCCAGGGCCTTCTTCGCCGTCAGCGACGCTTTTCGCATCCCTCGCGTCGAGGAGGCCGCGCGCTCGATCATGCCGCCGGACTATTACGACCAGCTGGCGCTGTCGCGCGCGACCGACACGATCGGCGCCGCAAGGCGCGGCATCGCGGTCGCCGCGCTCACCGGCCACGGCAACGCGGCGGATCCGGTGGCGGCCTGGCTGGAGGCCGGCGGCGAGCAGGTCGGGCGCATCCGCGAGCGGCTGCAGGCGCTGACCGAAGGCGGCGACATCACCGTGTCTCGGCTGTCGGTGGCGTCCGGCCTGATGAGCGACCTGACGGGGATGTAGGTTTACCCTCCCCCTTGCGGGGAGGGTCGCTGCGAAGCAGCGGGGCGGGAGGCAGCGCCGACCCCCATGCGGACCTGAGGTGCGACTTCCCCAGAAGGAAGAGGTCGCGGCCGGCGCTCTTTTTCCCGCTGACGCGGAGTGGAAACGCGCAAGCCAATGAGCGGCGGCGCCGTGCTTGTTCATTTGCATCGCCGCCCGAAAACATGCAGACATGCGCGGGGCGCGGGGCAAGCGGACGATGCCGGAGGGGACATGGCCGAAGTAGCAGTGCAGCGGGCAACGGGGCGCGGCATCTGGGGCTGGATGTTCTTCGACTGGGCAGCGCAACCCTTCTTCACCGTCGTCACCACCTTCATCTTCGGGCCATACTTCGTCTCGCGCATGGCGAGCGACCCCACAACCGGGCAGGCTGCCTGGGGCTACGGCATCGCTGCCGCGGGTCTCGTCATTGCGGTGCTTTCGCCGGTGCTCGGCTCGATTGCCGACCAGACTGGGCCGCGCAAGCCATGGATCGCCTCCTTCGCGGCGGTCAAGATCGTCAGCCTTACGCTGCTTTGGTTCGCCGCGCCCGGCTCCAGCCTGTTCCTGATCGTGCTGCTCTTCTCGCTCGCCTCTGTGGCCGCGGAATTCTCCACCGTCTTCAACGATTCCATGATGCCGCGCCTGGTGCCCAAGGAGGATATCGGCAAGATCTCCAACATCGCCTGGGGACTCGGCTATCTCGGCGGCATGGTGGCCTTGATCTTCGTGGTGCTGTTCCTGGCCGGCAATCTGGAAACCGGCAAGACGATCATCGGCCTCGACCCGCTGTTCGGGCTCGATCCTAAGCTCGGCGAGGACGCGCGCTTCACCGGGCCGATGTCGGCCGGATGGTACTTCCTGTTCATCCTGCCGATGTTCATCTTCACGCCGGACGCCATCAAGGGGCTTTCAATGGGCCCGGCGGTGCGGGAGGGCCTGTCGGAATTGAAGTCCACGCTCTTCGAGGTGCGCAAGCGCGTCGGCATCTTCCGCTTCCTCGTCGCCCGCATGATCTATCAGGACGGCGTCAACGCGCTCCTGGCGCTCGGCGGCACCTTTGCCGCCGGCATGTTCAACTGGTCGATCACCGAGATCGGCATGTTCGGCATCATCCTCAACGTCGTCGCGATCTTCGGCTGCTGGATCGCCGCGCGCCTCGACACCGCGCTCGGCTCGAAGGCCGTGGTGATGATTGCGCTGATGCTGCTTTTGCTGGCTACGATCGGCGTCGTGTCGACCGGGCCAGGCTTCACGCTGCTCGGCCTAATACAGCTGCCCACCACCGATTCCGGCGGCCTCTTCGGCACCGCGGCCGAAAAGGCCTACATCCTCTACGGCCTGCTGATCGGACTCGCCTTCGGGCCGGTGCAGGCCTCCTCGCGCTCCTACATGGCGCGCAGCGTCACGGCCGCCGAGTCCGGCCGCTTTTTCGGCATCTACGCGCTGGCCGGCAGGGCAACGAGCTTCCTGGCGCCGTTCCTGGTGTCGACGATCACGCTGGCCAGCGGCTCGGCACGGCTCGGCATGGCGGTGATCGCGCTGTTCCTCGGCCTCGGCATGGCAATCCTGGTCAGGACGCCATATCCGGCGGACAAGCCGGTGGAGTGATTTACCCTCCCCCTTGTGGGGAGGGTCGATCCGCGAAGCGGAGCGGGGTGGGGTCGGCGCCATGGCCCCCCCCCCCGGGGGGGGGGGGGGGGGGGGGCCCCCCCCCCCCCCCCCGGGGGGGGGGGGGGGGGGGGGCGCGCGCGGCCCCCCCCCCCCCCCGGGGGGGGGGCGCCCCCCCCCCCCCCCCCCCCCCCCGGCCCCCGCCAAGGCG